>NZ_CAJUCP010000041.1:25522-50724 GCF_910585425.1 uncultured Acetatifactor sp.
GTCCGTAAATCCTCTGGGGTGCCAGGCGGGGCACTCGCTGTCTTAACAGTTCCGCGAATGCCCCGCCCACCACCCAGACTTGGGCAGAGGTTTTCCACCCGCAGTAAAGATTGCGTCCGTAAATCCTCTGGGGTGCCAGGCGGGGCACTCGCTGTCTTAACAGTTCCGCAAATGCCCCGCCCTGCACCCAGACATAAGCACTCGCTGTTTTATATCTGCCAGTGACATTTCTTATCCGGACTAACTCAGTCTTGAAAGAATCTCTCCGGGATTCAGCCCCATAATCCTCAGGCTGGAAAGGGCAACGGACAGCAGCGCCACCCACACCCCGCACCCGGCAGCCGCCGCGAAGACGGCCATGGTGGAGGCGGCTCCCATCGTCTCAATCTCGCCCATGTCCCCGTAAATAACCTGGCCTGTAAGCGGCCAGACCAAGAAGACGGCACAGGCAGACAGGACAAGCGCGGCAGCGGCGATATAGACGGCTTCCATAAGACGCTGCAGGAGGATCTCGCCCTTTGAGATACCCATCGACAGCATAATGCCCAGCTCATGCTCACGGCTTTTCTGTAACAGGGCCTGTATCAGCGATAAGACCGCTGTCCCGGCAATGACCATGACCAGCAGCAGCGTGCGGGCCAGCTCCCTCATGGCAAGCAGCGGCCCCGCCGCTTTCTCGTATTCCTCTACCCTGGCAGTCAGCGCAAAACAGCCCCAGTCGATGCCCTCTATCCCTTTGATCCTCTCCATGATCTGATGCACCTGTGCCGGGTCGCCGATAAAGAAGTCCACATAGTCGGCTCCCGCAGCTCCCGTCAGCGCCCTGCCGCTTGCCATGTCGATGAAAATCCTGTTTTCCAGCAGGTGGACGGGAGCGGCAACGTCTGTGTTCTGCTGGGCTGCCTCCACCATAAACAGCCCCCTTATCTTCACGGCGACAGGCTGTCCGGCATGGCCTTCACGGGGAGACAGCCATATTTCGTCCCCCAAGTCCAGGCCGTTCTCTTCTGCCAGAGCCTGGCTGATCACGGCTCCGCCTCCATCGCCCCTGCCGGGTACTCCGCCGCCTGCCAGCCTCACCCGCCCTGTTTGAAACGCCGTGGAAAGCAATGGGGAAGTGTCCGCCTCCACCGACACCAAATGCGCTGCGATGGGATCGTCCTGATATATCCCGTTGTGATCGATTGGGCGCAGATCCTCCTGCAAGAGCATTTCCATTTTAACTACAGCATTGTAATCATTTATTCCCTCTCCGGCCCCAACCGCCTGAATCAGGGCCTCGTCGAGCGGCGCTCCGATATAGGTTACATTGGTCTGCCCGTCAGCTTCGGTCATCATGACATTCTCCTGGTTCCCAATATCGGGGGCAATGCGAAAACCGCCGCCCAGGCTCTGTCTGGTCTGCCCTATCGCCAGGTCGGTGGCGCGATAGAGCAGCAGCCCCGCCATCACGAAGGAGAACAGCAGCAGCATGACGAGCAGCAAAAGGATGGATCTCCCCGCTTTGCGCCGGACATAGAGATACGCCCGCTGCCATATTTGCATTGTGTATACAGCTCCTTTCCTGGTCTTATGACGCTTATAAAAATAGCACCTCTGTGTTTCACCAATATGGAGCCTGTATTTCACCAGTGTTTCAAACAAAAAACTCCCCGCTTCAAAAGCAGGGAGCCTGTGGCATCATGGCTGGAAAAAGACGGTGAAACGCATACCTCTGTGTCCTTCTTTGTCCGTATCTCCAAAGGGCTCAAAGGAAAACCGACAGGGGAGCGCAGTCAGGACTTTTGCGGCGATATACAGTCCCAGGCCGTTCCCGCCCTCCGGATTTTCGCTGCCTTGGTTCCGGCTGCGGGAGAAGTCTGGCCGATAGAACGGCTCAAAAATATGCGTCAGCACACTCGCCTGAATGGGCTCGCATTCATTCTCGATGACCACAGCCCTGCCGCGGAAGCAGACATTCACCTTTCCGGAAGGCTTCGTGTACTTGACGGCGTTGGAAAGCACATTTGACAGGGCTTTCTCCATGGCATTTACGGGAAATCCGGCCGTGAAATCATGGGAGAAATCCGTGTCCACCTGAACGCCCTTTGCTTTGGCGATCAGGAGATAGGGGGACAGCACTTTTTCCATAAAGCCCCCCATCGGCACTTCTTCCACTGCTTCCTGAGAAAAGCCCGGCCTGGAGGCGTCCAGTATCTCCTGTATCATCACGCCGAACCTTCCTGCCATGTCCCGGCATACCGGCAGATAGGTCTCCCAGTCCCGATACCGGCCGACGCCCATGATCATGTTGTCCAGCATGCCCTGCAGCGCTGTGACGGGCGTCTTCAGTTCATGGGACGCTGCCCGCAGGAAATCCACCTTTGCCGCCTCCGCCTGGCTGACCCGGGCATTTTCCCTCTGCAGGTCGTCTATGGTGGCAAGCAGGCTTTGGTAAAGAGCGTTGACATTCTCTGAGAGCATCCCGATTTCATCCCGGGTCTCCACACGGCATGCCGCCTGTGGGTCGAGCTCCTTCATCCGGGCTGTCACAGCCGAGATCTCGGATAAGGGCTTTGCTATCTTCCCGGAGTACAGCAGGGCGAAGACCACCGCCAGCAGCAGGGACAGCGCCAGGGTGAACGGCAGAAAAACAAGGACCGCTTCCTTGGCTTCGCTGACCGGCTGGAGGGTGGACAGCAGGACCAGATAACAGGGCGTTCCCTCCGCCGTATCGAAATGGGTCCCGGAACATAACTGCGCATTTGTCCTGGTGTAAAAGTCATTCCGAAAGCAGGAGCGGTCAATGTCCGGACCGTCATTCGGAAGGCTCCAGTACGAGTTCACGGTCTCCTGAAAAGAATGACCGCCATCGGCCGGAGACCCGCCCTCCGCCATGTGATTATACATCTCTCCGTCATAATACAGGAAAACACCCATCTGATATTGGAGCGCATACCTGGACACCATGTCCGCAACGCTGTCCGGGGAAGCGTCCTTCAGCGCCCTGATAAGCTGCTCTTGCGCATCCTGGAATCCGGCCTCCTTCCGGGCGGTGTAGACGATGGGCATCATGAAATAGAACAGGGCGTGGCTGATCAGCGAGATAGCCGCCATCAGCGAAAAAACATATAGAAATGTCTTGGGAAACAGCTTCAGCCGCTTCATGGCCATACCTCAAAACGATAGCCCACGCCTTTTACGGTGGCGATGCAGTCCAGATCCAGTTTCTGGCGTATCCTCCGGATATAGGTGTCGATCGTCCGGTCATAAAGCGGTGCGTCCATCCCCCATACGCCGTCAATCAGTTTTTCCCTTGTCATCACCCGCCCCGCATTTTCTATCAGGAGCTTCAGCAACTGTATCTCCTTGGGGGCCAGCTCTACAGGTTCGCCGCCCTTTTCCGCCAGATAGCCGTTAAAATCCACGGAGATGTTCCCGCGTCTCCAGATATCCTTTTCCTCCATCTTCCCGGCGCGGCGCAGCAGGGCCAGGACGCGCTTCCCCAGCAGGATGATGGAAAAAGGCTTAGTGATGTAGTCGTCAGCCAGACAGTCGAAGCTGGCAATCTGGGTCCTCTCGTCGCTCAATGCGGTCAGCATCAGAACGGGGACGCTGCTGGTCTTTCGGATTTCCTTCAGGACTTGAATGCCGTCCACATTGGGAAGCATGATATCCAGAACGATCAGTTCCATGGGGTTCTGCTGAAAAAGGCGCAGCGCTTTCAGCCCGTCGCAGGCTGAAAATACCGTGTGGCCCGCATCGGTCAGATAGTCGCTGACCAGATCGTTCGTCGTCACATCGTCCTCCACAACCAATATCCTTGCCATATCGCCCCACCTCCTGTCATTCCTGTTTTGCCTCTACTGCTTTACATAAAGCCCTTTCACACATTTCAGGCGGGAATCCTGGCATAACCGTTTCAGCCAGGTGTTCATCTGTCCTTTCGCCACATGGAACGCCTCTGCTGCCTCGTCCCCGGTCATCCCCTCCCCGATATACTCCAGCACATAGGGGACAATGACATGGTACAGGTCTGGTTCCGGCGCTGCCTGACGGGCTTCCTCCATCTCGGCATCCGGCTCCGGCCCAGTCCCACTGGCCTCCTCCGCTTTTGTCTCTCCTATCTCTCTGGCAAAAGAGAACAAATCCACCTGCTGGAATTTCTCCTCCTTCTTGGTCAGCAGTTCAAAAAGAGGCGCCCCCGACAGCTCATAGGGAATGGCACCCTTTTCAATCAGCCTGTCGTTCCCCTCATACTCCCTGTGGTTCCACACTAAAACCCTGGTCCATTCATTTTTCATGGCCTCTGTGGCTCCGGCCCATGTGCCTCCCTTCTTATAATCGGAGGCGACTACGAAGGTCCCATAGGAAGAAGTATAGATATACTTATTCCGGTTCATGGCCCTGGCTGCCGAAAATCCCGCATCCGGCTTTACGTCGGACAGCAGGAGGCACTTTTTGCCGATAATCGCATCCAGGATGTCCTTTTTGCTGATTTTGGACAGCATGGATTCCGCCACGAAGGAGACCGCCGCGCTGCCGGATTCCACCGCAGCCCTCTCCGCGACCCCGTCAACCCCCTTGGCGCCTCCCGAATACACGACAAGCCTCTCTGCCGCCGCCTTCTCCACCAGCTTCTGCGTGAACCGGATTCCCGCCTCGTCCACGTTTCTGGAACCGGCTACGCCGATTCCTATCTTCTTCGCCAGTCCGATATCGCCGCAGTAAAAGAGCACGGGCGGCGTTTTCTTTTTCAGCTTACGCTTCATCAGCACCGGGTAGTCCCTGTCGAACTGAGTGACGATGCCGATTCCTTTTCCCTCCAGGTCGTTCAATTTGAATGCCAGCGTTCCGCCCCGGGACAGCAGCCGTTTGATTCGCTCCATATACTCCTGACCATACCCGTTTTCCCGCAGAAAGCTCTGATTCTGCTCCATGACCACGCTGGGCTGCTGTCCCTGCTGCCCCACTCTGTCCAGCAGCTCATTCCATTCTGTCAGGGTCAGTGGCTTGAAAGGGGCGTCATTGTCTATCCCAAGGTACGAGCATAACAAGATGGCGCTCATTGCATTGTCCGAAAATTTCATCTATCTGTCCCCCACTCTCCCGGCGCTGTTGGCCAGCGCAAAAGGAAACACCTTTCCGCTCCCCTGCCTTCTCAGCTTATATCCGCAAACTGTAAATGTCCATTTGGAATCCACCATATCGTCCACCAGCAGGACATTTCCCTCGGGAACGTGCTTTATCCCAAAGGAAGCCTCCGCGTTCCGATGCTGGCGGAAGCTGGTGTTCAGCTCCTTCTGGCATATGGTGTCCTCCACCTTCTCGATTGTCTCCGTATAAGGAAGCTGTAGGCGCTCCGCCAGCCTCTTTGCAAACCCCGGCACAAGCTCCGGCCGACGAAGGGACGGGACCGCCGTCACCCATTTGATTTCATTTTCCTCCACGAAGTCCGCCAGCAGCTCCGCAGAAGCCTCCACCAGCCTGTCGTCAAAATAATTGTCCCCATACTTCCCCTGAATGATCAGCTCGCCCCATCCTGCACTTCCATAGTTGCTCAGCACCCTACCCTCCTCGCAGCTAAATTCCGGTTGAATCCGGTTGCGCTCATCCACATATACTCCCAGCGGCCAGTATCTGCGTGGCTGAATCACATTATAGTCCTGCCTGACGAATCTCTGCGCCCTCATAAGGGTATCCGGTTCCACAAAATCCGAAATAATCTGTCTGTCCAAGCAGTTCGCGCATCTGCCGCAGCCACAGGCATGGGAATCATCCAGGGTTTCCGCGATGTATTCCATGTAGCACTTTTTTGTATTCGCAAAATCATTTACCTGGCACAGCTCGTTCCTTCTGATCTCCGTAATCTTCCTGCTCTTCTCCATATCCGGTTTCCATGGGCGGGCGGTGGGGCGAAAACAGGAGCCTTCTTTATAGATAGCTTTCTCAACTGTCAGATATTTGATGCAGGCTTTTATCTTTGTCGGCTTCATATTGATCAGCCGCTCCAAATCCGCCTGTCTCAGGCCGGAATCCGGGTTTTCCCGAACCGCTTTCATGATTTCCACCATAAGGTCTTCTGTGGGGAAAGCGGTGTCAATGAAATAATTGTTGATTCTGTCGTCCTCTTCCCCCTGCATCAGGACGGCAATCGCCCTGTCGATTCCCCGGCCCGCCCTGCCAATCTGCTGGTAATAGGCTACCAGGTTGCCCGGCTTCTGGAAATGAATCACGAAACCGATATCAGGCTTGTCAAAGCCCATTCCGAAAGCCACCGTGGCCACCAGCACCTTAATCCGGTTCTCCAGAAAGTCGCTGACAATCTCTGCTTTTTTCTCCGTTCCGTCCGCCTCTATATCCGCGTAATAGCATTTGCTGGCAATCCGGTTCGCCTGGAGCCACTTATGTACCAACTGGCAGTCGCTGACGGTCAGGCAGTAGATCAGCCCTGTCCCCGGCAGCTCCTCCATATGATCCGCAATCCAGGCCAGGCGCTCTTCCTTGGTCTTCGGCTTGACTACCTGAATCTCCAGGGACTCCCGCATGAGACTTCCCCGGCTGACCGTCAGGTCCTCCCCAAGCTGCCTCCGGATGTCCTCCACGACCCTGTCGTTTGCCGTAGCCGTAGTGGCCAAAACCGGAATATAGGAAGGAAGCGTCTGGATAATGTCAACAATCCGCCTGTAGTCCGGCCTGAAGTCATGCCCCCAGTCGGAGATGCAATGGGCTTCGTCCACTACGAACAGGCCTATCTGCAGGGAGCCCTCCGCAAGCAGCCCCCTGAATCCATCGTTCGCCAACCTTTCCGGAGAAATAATCAGCGCATCTATACAGCCGTTTTTCAGCTCTTCATGAATCGCTTCCCAGTCGTCTGTATTTTCGGAATTGATGGTCTCCACATGAAGCCCCAGCTTATCCGCAGCGGCAATCTGGTTATTCATGAGGGCCAGCAGCGGACTGATGATCAGGGTGATTCCCTGGCTGCGTTTCCTGATTATCTTGGTGGCAAGGAAATAGACCAGGCTCTTTCCCCATCCGGTTTTCTGGACCACCAGCATCCTTTTGCCATCCAGCACTCCCTGGACTGCTTCCCTCTGTCCGTCTCTGAATTCCGCCGCCTCTCCATAAGCGGCCTTTAACTCCTGTAATAATTTTTCCATATTGGTTTAGCGCCTTTCCATCCCTTCCGTTTTATCAAGCCTTTCGCTGTTCCCCCCAAGCGACTTATATTTATTATACTCCCAGCGGCGCTATTTCACAAACAGATATTTCAAAAGGTTCTTAAATATAAGCCGAAATATCCGTTATGAACGCATAGGGCTCCGCCCACATCTTCAGCAGGGCAGCCGCGAAAAGCGCCCGGGCGTCGATCAGGTACGCGTTGGCCGCCAGGAGCTTCCCCCTGCGGATGTCCGGCTCCTCCAGTATCTCTTCGATGCGCTGGAACTCCGAGCCCCAGCCGTAGCCGTCATTCGCCACATACTGCCTGGCCTGGCCGTCTACCGTAAAGACCGGGGAGGGCGTCTGGCGGATGTAGGGCGGCTTCAGGATGGTCTCAATTCCGTGCATAAATGTACAGGATTGCAGGATATCCCCGATGAAGAACAGCTTTCCCCCAAAGAGCGGAAGCAGCATGAAGGGAGAGTGGGGCCCTACGGCGGTGTCGTCCATGGAATGGCCCACGGTCAGCCTGTGCGCCATCTTCCCTTTGGCGCACACGGAGTGGGTGGGGTGGACGCTGCGCTCCACGCCGGGCCTGTGCAGGAATGTCCTGGGCAGCAGCCCGATGCAGGGCTCCGTGGCGGCGCTGTCGAACACAGGCTGTTCGGCCGTCACGTTCTCATAGGTCAGGGCAGGCATCCTTGCGGAAACGCCCAGCATCTCGCTCACCTGGCCGATCGTCATCAAAGCCATCCGGTTACCTCCCCGTATGTATAGTATAGAGTGCGACATCGTGTCCGTGTCAAGCTACGGAATCACATCCCCGGCGGCTCCTTCCACCCGCCAGGCCCGCAGTCTTGAGTATATCACAATTTTCTCCCTCATGCATCCATGCCGCAGCCTCTCACTCTGCTCTACTTCACCACACTTAAAACCGTCTGTTCTAAATCTTATATTCGTTTTATTTATTTCTTGACAATTCACCCATATGGCTTTATAATGATTGAAAATCAATACAAACAAACCGTTGAAGCGGGGATAACGGCAATCATGTCCTTACAGAGAGCCTGCGGGGCTGAGAAGCAGGTGGGAAACAAGTTGTCAAATGGGCCGCTGAGGGCGCAGTGAAATGTGGCATCCACAGAGTATTCTGCGACGTTCGGGCAGACGTCATATGCCGGGGATATGAAGGTATCCCGCTAAGGGCACGGGTCAGGCCGTGAAGCAAGGTGGCACCGCGGATAATCGTACTATTTTCGTACAGTATTCGTCCTTGACAGAGCATCATCTTCTGTCGGGGCGTTTTTTGTTTTACAGACTCCTCGGACGGAGGGAAGGCACGCGCCGGACAGGACTCTTTGCCGGAAAAAAGACAGCGCATTTTACTCGGAAGGAGACAGCACATGACATTGACGAAGCTGACGAGACGATGGCGTCCCCATGGATGCCGCCCGCGAAGGCCCTGAAGCGGCGGACGCCGGAGGCGGGAATCGCCCATGTGGCACAGCAGGGTCGTTACGGAAAAGCGAGACCGGAGAAACCGGCTCGGACAAAGCAGAATATGGAGGAAACGAGAATGCCAAACGAGAAAATCCCCTACAAAATCTATCTGAACGAGGACGAGATGCCCAGAGCATGGTACAACCTGCGGGCCGACATGAAGCGCAAGCCCGCGCCCCTCTTGAATCCCGGCACCCATCAGCCCATGACCGCCGAAGAGCTGTCCGGCGTCTTCTGCCAGGAGCTGGTAAAGCAGGAGCTGGACGACACCACGGCCAATTTCGAGATTCCCGAGGAAATCCGGAATTTCTATAAGATGTACCGCCCCTCTCCCCTGGTCCGGGCCTACTGCCTGGAGGAGAGGCTGGACACCCCGGCCAAGATCTACTACAAATTCGAGGGCAACAACACCAGCGGCAGCCACAAATTAAACTCCGCCATCGCCCAGGCCTACTACGCCAAGAAGCAGGGCCTGAAGGGCGTGACCACAGAGACCGGGGCGGGCCAGTGGGGCACCGCGCTGTCCATGGCCTGCGCCTACCTGGGGCTGGACTGCAAGGTCTACATGGTGAAATGCTCCTATGAGCAGAAGCCCTTCCGCCGGGAGGTCATGCGCACCTACGGCGCATCCGTGACCCCCTCCCCCTCCATGGACACCCAGGTAGGGCGGAAGATCCTGGCGGAGCACCCCGGCACCACAGGGAGCCTGGGCTGCGCCATCTCCGAAGCCGTGGAGACGGCAGTGGGGAGCGAGGGCTACCGCTATGTGCTGGGGAGCGTGCTGAACCAGGTGATGCTGCACCAGTCTGTGATCGGCCTGGAGGCCAAGGCAGCCCTTGACAAATACGGCGTGAAGCCGGATACGATCATCGGCTGCGCAGGCGGCGGCTCCAACTTAGGCGGCCTCATCGCACCCTTCATGGGCCAGAAGCTCCGGGGGGAGGCAGACTACCGCTTCATCGCCGTGGAGCCCGCCTCCTGCCCCAGCTTCACCAGGGGCGTGTACGCCTATGATTTCTGCGACACCGGCATGGTATGTCCTCTGGCCAAGATGTACACCTTAGGCAGCGGCTTCATCCCCTCGGCGAACCACGCAGGGGGCCTGCGCTACCACGGCATGAGCTCCACCCTGTCGGAGCTCTACCACCAGGGGCTCATGGAAGCCACCAGCGTGAAGCAGACGGAAGTCTTCGAGGCCGCGGAATACTTCGCCAGGGTGGAGGGCATCCTGCCCGCCCCGGAAAGCTCCCACGCCATCCGGGTGGCCATCGATGAGGCCAGAAAGTGCAAGGAGACCGGCGAGGAGAAGACCATCCTCTTCGGGCTCACAGGCACGGGCTACTTCGACATGGTGGCCTACGAGAAGTTCCATGAAGGCAAAATGGAGGATTATGTCCCCACGGACGCCGAGCTGGAGCAGTACCGCAACACGCTTCCTAAGATTGGCTGATTGCGGACGCATTTGTGTTAATAAGGTTCTCCGCAGCAGACTTCGATGCGTCAACCTGAGATTAACTTCGTTCGCCATTATACTGCATAACGCTGAATACTGCCTAATGCAATCATGCGATTGAACCAGTCAGCGTTATGCAGTCTGGCTTCACGGCAAATGAAATCGTTAAGCAGTATATTTTCCGCCGGTATTCCCTCTCCGCACCGCAAGAGGCATGGAGGAGCACAGTTCGCCGATCAGTCCCTCCGCCTTTTTCGTCACCCTGCTGCCCATCCCCTGGAGCAGCTCTCTATAGGCCGCCAGAACCTCCTCCTTTTTCAGGAGGCCCGAAGCTGCCAGGGCGGGAATCTGTCTCGCCAGCCTTTCGGCTGTCTGCCAGTCAACGGACAGATTGAAATGGATATACTCCTTCCAGTCCCTCATGACCCTCTGGAAGCCGCCAAGCTCCTTATCGCAGACTTGCTCCAGCCCGGGATACGCAAACGCCGCATTCTCTGGTTTCCCCCGCTCCTCCAGAATCCTCTGCGTCATTTCCGGGTCATAGCTGCTCATGTACTCGGTTTCCTGGAAAAGGACGCTGTAGAAACCACCGAAATAATGAAGCCTGCTGTACAGGAGAAGTGTAAATTCGTCATATGATATTCTTTTTTTCAAAAATCCCTTCACTTCCGCATACAGTACCTCCATCTCCACCACACCGCAATGTCTGAGAAAGGCCTCTGCTGTTTCCACGATTTTGTCGTATTTCCTGCCTGACTTCATCCTTGAAGCATACACTTCTCTTATGGCTTCCGGCACCAGGACCGTATCCTGGTCCTCCCCGGAGAATTCGCAGAATCCGAAGGAGTAAAGCTGCGCAAGCGTACACCTTTCGCTGCCGTCGATCCATTCCATCTGCAGCAGCTCCGAAAGCATCTCCCTCATTCCGGCAGTCATGAACAGGAACATTCTGTCCGGATTCTCCAGCACGATCCTCTCCATCTCCCGGCGCAGCGTGTCTGCCGGTTCCTTCTCACAGGGACTCCGCCGTCCTGTAAGTGCGGCATGCTCGTCCCGAATCAAGTCATCTTCAATGGAGGCCAGGATATCGCTTACATGAACCTGGTCAGAAACCTGAACCTGAAGCTCCATGTCCTCTTCCAGGCACGGATACTGCTCCGGCGCCTCTCCCACAGCCCTGATTACCTCCGGCATCTCCACCTCGCCCTCCCGGATTTCCAGGACACGGATGTCAAACTCCCACATGTCCCCAAAGTCAAACAGATAGCTGAACTTCTGCCCCTTTCGCAGATCCAGCTCCCCCAGCAGCGTTGCTACCGACAAATCCGTATTCCGGTTCATGGCCTCCGAGGGCAAATATGTCCTCTTCATCATCCCCGCTCCCACCGTGAACGAGAAAAGATGGTCATCGTCAAAGGAGACAGCCTTTTGGATCGCGTCATGCAGGGCATAAAGAGAATCATCCAGATTCATCCGGATGACCCGGACACAGTCCGTATGCCTCAGCGAAACCTCCAGGTCAATGGTCTGATTTGCATCAAATGCCGACGCATTCTCAAACATCTCCGACAGCCTTTCCTCCGTTCCCTGCAGAAATCTGTCGGCAAATGCCTTATAGTAGCACTCTGCCAGCCTGCTTCCATCGCTGTCCTCCAGTTCGTCCTCTTCTATTTCTATCTCCGTATTTTCATAGATATCCGAGACGATTTCCAGCAAAGGCCGCGCCTCTATTTCCCACCAGCGCTTCCACATGTCATCTTCCGGCCCGGACTTCCCGCACACCCTGATAAGGGAAAGCTCCTCCAGGTACGTCACCTGAATATACAGGCAGTCCCTAAAGAGCCCCATATTTTCCTGTAATCTCCTGCGTTTTCCATCAACCCATGGTTCCTCCGCGGCAAACCATTCCATGAGCTTGTCCACATATAAGCTCCACAATTCCGTTATGTTGTCTGTATACCAGGAACCGTCCTGGCGTGCGAAGGTCCCGTCAAACAGAAATACCACCAAAAACAATGCATACTGTTCCCACACCGAAGCCTCATGGAAAAATACATAATGTCTACCCTGCTCCAGCCTGTTCCCCGCCCCATTGGTCTCCAGGATTTTATATTTTATCGCCACGTAATAGAAAAATCGAATGAGCGGGTACTTGCCCTGAGGATAAACCGGCTTATCATATTCCTCCCGCCCCTGTAAAAGCATGTTTATGGCAAAGCAGTCCTTCTTGCCGATATTTCCCGTCTTAGGGGCAAGCTTTACCTGATTTTGGATTACATAGCCGCAAAATGCCCCAAAGTCCTGGCAAATCACAGCCGCCTCCTTTTCCAGCTGTTTCCAATCGTCATTCTGTTTTCCGCTCCGTCTGTCTTCTTTCTTCATTCGTTCCCCTCCTTCCCGCATGTAGCTGTCCACTACAGCTCCCTGTCGTTCCGCCGCCAGTTCCCTGGTTTTTCCTAAACACCATTATATATCATTCTGATGGCTTTTGGAACAGGCTTTCACAGCTTATATCTGCGTCTTCGAATACCCCTCCCGCCTCACATACTCCCGAAACTCCAAGGGCGTCATGCCCATATGCCTTTTGAACACCTTGCTGAAATAATTGCCCCCGGAAAACCCGCATTCCATCCCTATCTCCCCAACGCTTCCTCCCCCGGCTGTCAGCATGTCCACAGCCTGGTCCAGACGAATCCTGGTCAGGTAATCGATGGGCTTCCCCCCGGTCTCCCTGTAGAATTCCCGGGAGAGATGGCTCTGGCTCACCTTCAGGAAGGCCGCCACATCCGCTATGCCTATAGGAGATGTGAAATGCATCCTGATATACTTCTTCGCCCGGGCGCTGAGGGAGCCTTCCGCGTCCCTGTCCCCCGAAGGTGTGGTACACAGAGCGCAAAGAAGGCTGAAGGCACGGCTGCTGAGCAGGAACGGATCCCGCGCCCTCCCCTCCCTCGCCATGGCGTGCATCTCGAACAGCAGCCGGACGGCTTCATGCCCCCGGGGCAGGGAGAAGACCTTCCCCAGATGGCTCTCTATCTGCCCGCAGTACCGCTCCGCCCCGTGGCATTCGAATATGGCGAAGATGAATTCCCAGGGAGCCCGGTTGCGCCCCTCGTCGAAATAATAGCCCTCCTCCCCCGGCATCCGCAGGAAGAAGGCCTTGCCCTCATCCACGAGCTGTTCCTGCCCGCCTATCCGCACCGTACCGCTTCCGGCCAGGGTATATTGGAGGAGGTAGGATGCCCCTCTCCCACTGTTCTCCAGGTGATACCTGGCGGAATGCCTGGCCTCCCTGCCGATGGCCACCAGCTGTATGAAAGGCTCCTCCATGTCCTCCAGGAAATGGAACGCGTAATTGTCCAGTATGTCCGCTCTTTCCTCCTGCATCAAAAAATTACCCTTCCATATCAAATACTTACCGTTGAAAAGTGCCGTCCCCTTCTCTATGATAGAGGAAAAGGATGATTCAAGCATACCATCCGGCGGTAAAAATGTAAACCTCCGATTATTGCGTCCAGGATGGCTGCCAATCATCAAAAAATGACACAGGGAGGGAAAATCATGTCTTTTAAAGTAGCATTCATCGGAGCAGGCAGCATCGGCTTCACCAGGGGGCTTTTGGCGGACATCCTGACAGTCCCGGAGTTCCATGATATCCAGGTGTCCTTCACGGACATCAACCCGGACAATCTGCGGATGGTCACCCAGCTCTGCCAGAGGGACATCGACGAGAACGGCCTTGCCATCAAAATCCATGCCACCTTAGACCGCAGGGAGGCCTTCCGGGACGCGAAATACGTCATCAACTGCGTCCGCATCGGCATGCTTGAGGCCTTTGAGACCGATGTGGACATCCCCCTGAAATACGGCGTGGACCAGTGCGTGGGCGACACCCTCTGCATCGGCGGCATCATGTACGGCCAGAGAGGAATCGCCGCCATGCTGGGATTCTGCAAGGACATCCGGGAGGTGGCTGCCCCCGGGTGCATCCTTTTAAACTATTCCAACCCCAACGCCATGGTCACCTGGGCCTGCAACAAATACGGAAAAGTGCCCACCTACGGCCTCTGCCACGGCGTGCAGCACGGCCACGAGCAGATAGCGAAGGCCCTGGGGCGGAAAAAGGAGGACGTGGACATCATCTGCGCCGGCCTGAACCACCAGACCTGGTACGTCAGCGTGAAGACAGACGGCGTGGAGCGCACGGGGGAGCTCTACGAGCTGATGAAGCAGGCGGAATTCGCGAAGGACGAGAACATCCGCCTGGATGTGATGCGTAATTTCGGCTATTATTCCACGGAATCCAACGGCCATCTGTCGGAATACCTGATGTGGTATCGCAAGCGCCCGGAGGACATGGAGAAATGGATCAACTACAGCTCCTGGATCCAGGGGGAGACCGCCGGGTACTTAAGGGTCTGCCGGGAGAGCCGGAACTGGTTCGAGACGGACTTCCCCAACTGGCTGAAGGAGCCTGCCAGGAAATTCACGCCGGAAAGCCGCTCCACTGAGCACGGCAGCTATATCATCGAAGGTCTGGAGACCGGCCGGGTCTATCGGGGCTGCTTCAACGTGATGAACAATGGCACCATCACCAACCTGCCCGCGGAATGTGTGGTGGAGGTGCCCTGCTATGTGGACTACAATGGCATCTCCATCCCCAAGGTGGGCGACCTGCCCTTGGGCTGCGCCGCCATCTGCTCCGCCAGCGTCTGGGTGCAGAAGCTGGCCGTGGAGGCCGCCGTCCACGGGGACATTGGCCTCCTCTATCAGGCGGCCATGATGGATCCCCTCACCGGCGCGGTCTGCACCCCCGATGAGATCCGGCAGATGGTGGACGAGATGCTGGTGGCGGGCAGGGAATGGCTTCCCCAGTATAGCCAGGAGATTCCGAAAGCACAAAAGCGCCTGGAGGAAAGCACTCTGCCCCTCCGTCCCGCCAGGGGGTTCCGGCTGCACACCAAGAGCGTGGAGGAAATGGCGGAGGAGAAGGCAAAGTACCGCGCCCTGGCCTCCGCTGCCGCAAAAGAAAACGTGAAATGATTCCCGCGCACAGAGGGAGCCTGACCGTCCTTTCCGGCCAGGCTCCCCTTTCGCCTCTCTGCCCATCCCTACACGAACAGCGTGCATCCCTGGGCCCTGAACTGTTCTATCTTTTCGTCGATCCGCTCCACTGTCACCCCCAGTTTCGCCGACAGGCATGTCTTACACAGGAAGCTTGTGCTCCCCCGATTGACGAATTTCTTGTAGGCCCCCACCTCGTTAAAGGTAAGGGCCTTGCCGCACTGCATACAGCCGCCTGTCACAGCCTGATCACCTTCGCCCGAATCATGGCGCAGCCGAAGGGCTCCAGCTCCCGGATCATGGTGGCATTCTTAATCTCCACCTTCTCCCCGCTCCACAGCTCCGTTGCGTCCAGCGTCCTGCCTGTGCTGAAGGGCAGCCCCAGCTCGTCCAGGTTCAGCCTGGCCACGGCCTTCCCCTCACCCAGGTTGAACATGCCGATAGCGATGTCGCCGTTCTCCAGCTGCCTGGAGTACAGCAGCAGGTCATCCCCGGACCATGTGCCCACCAGCTTCACTGGCTGACGGCAGAGCCTGTCCTGATTGATGCGGATGACCTCCTCATTGCCCAGAATCTCCAGCGCGGCCTGGCTCATATTCCGGATGTCGCAGCCGATCATCAGAGGCGAGCCCATGAAGGCCCAGATGGAGAAATGGGTCCTGTACTGGACATCGCTGCAGCCCTGCAGGCCTACATGCCCCTTGCCGTACATGCCCACCACCAGCATGTCCATGTCGTTGAAGCAGCCCAGCCCGTTGTAGGGATGGAGCTTCTCCTGCTGGCGGGTCAGGTCCTTGATGGACTCCCAGGTGTCGAAGATGTCCCCTGTGGAGCGCCACATGGAAGCCCCCGTGGTCTTGATCCACTCGTGGGTCTCGTCTATGCCCCAGGAGCAGGCGGAGAACAGGATGTCGCGCTCGCAGTTCTCCAGGGCCAGCCCCATGCGCCGGTACAGATACTTTCCGGGGATGATGGGGCTGTGGTAGCAGTAGTCGTATTTCAGGAAATCCACGCCCCACTCCGCAAAGGTCTCCGCGTCGATGAACTCATGCTCGAAGCTGCCCGGGTATCCGGCACAGGTCAGGTTCCCCGCGCAGGAATACATGCCGAATTTCAGGCCTTTGGAGTGGACATAGTCCGCCACTGCCTTCATGCCGTGGGGGAACTTCTCCGGATCCGCCACCAGGCGGCCCTGCCCGTCCCTCTCCTTCATCGACCAGCAATCATCGATGACCAGGTACTCGTAGCCCTTCTGCGGCAGCCCCTTCTCCACCATGGTGTCCGCTGTCTCGAAAATCAGCTGCTCATTGATGTGCTCCCCAAAGGTGTTCCAGGAATTCCACCCCATGGGCGGTGTCAGTTTCATCATATTGATTGCCCTCCTTATGTTCTTACAGGATTTCCTCTCCGGCAGCCGCCGGACTCTGCCGTCAGTCAAAAACCTATGCCTGGATTCAGTATAAATCCGTTTCCGCTCTATGGCAAGGGTTAAGCGAAAATAATCCCTATCGGTGCCTCCAGGTAGACCTGGTGGCCAGTATCAGGACGGGGAAAATCTCCAGCCTCCCCGCCAGCATGTCCCAGGTCAGCACCAGCTTGGAGAAATCGCTGTACGCGGCATAATTGCAGGTAGGCCCCACCGCCTCGAAGCCGGGACCGATATTGTTGAAGCAGGCGAATACCGCAGACAGATTCGTAGTAATGGAGAATCCGTCCAGGGAGATCAGGAGGAAGCTCAGAATCGTCACTATCACATAGGCCGCCAGATAGGCGTTGACATTCTGCAGCACCTTCTCGTCCACCGGATGGCCGTTGAGCCGCACCACCTCCACCTTCTGGGGATGCACCACCTGGCGCACGCTTCTGTGCAGGCTCTTGGCCACCAGCAGGGCCCTGCCGCATTTGAAGCCGCCCCCTGTGCTGCCCGCGCTGGCCCCCAGGATCATCAGGCACAGCAATATCGCCTTGGACAGCCCGGGCCACAGCTCGTAGTCCGTGGTGGCGAAGCCGGTGGTGGTGATGATGGTCACCACCTGGAAGGCGGCATGGCGCACCGTCTCCCCCAGGGTATCATAGAACCCCCGCAGGTTCCATACGATCAGCAGTACGCTCCCCAGCACCGCCCCCAGGTACAGCCGCAGCTCCTCGTCCCTGAGCACGCTCTTCACCTGGCGCAGCAGGAGCAGATAATAGCAGCTGAAGTTCACGCCGCACAGCAGCATGAACACCGTGCACACATTCTGGATATAGGGGCTGTAGCCGGCCATGCTGTCGTTCTTCACCCCGAAGCCCCCCGTCCCCACCGTGCCGAAGGCCGTGCAGACCGCCTCGAACAGGGGCATGTCCCCCAGCAGCAGGAATATCACGTCCAGCACCGTCAGCAGGATGTAGATCAGGTACAAGATCGTGGCCGTCTTCTTCATCTTCGGCACAAGCTTGCCCACATTTGGGCCAGGGCTCTCGGCCCGCAGCAGGTGCATGGTGAAGCCGTTGCCCCCGGAGGAGGAGATGGCCAGCAGGAACACCAGCACCCCCATGCCCCCCAGCCAGTGGCTGAAGCTCCTCCAGTAGAGAATCCCCTTCGGCACGTCCTCCACCGCAGGCAGGATGGATGCCCCTGTGGTGGTGAATCCGGACACAATCTCGAACAGGGCATCGATATAGTTGGGCATCACCCCTGAAAGAAAAAAGGGCAGACAGCCCAGAAGGCTCATGGCAATCCAGCTCAGGCCCACGCAGGCCAGCCCCTCCTTGGCATAAAACCTTTTCTGGGAGCCTCTGCCCAGCCACAGCAGCCCTCCCGCCGCCAGGAGGATTGCCCCCAGGCTCCACATGAAGGCGATCACCGCCCCGAACTCCCTCTCCCACAGACTGATCAGCATGGCAGGTACCATGAATACGGCCTCCACCATCAGTATCCTGCCGATGAACTTTCCCATCATCTTATAGTTCATGTCTATCCTTTACACCCCTATGCCCAGATTCATCCTACTCGAAAATATCGTTCAACTGATAGATCGTCCTCTCCCTGCCCGTGACGATATAGACGATATCTCCTATATTGAAATACGAATCGCCATTTGGAATCTCCATCCTCGCGCCCTTGGAAATGCACACCACCAGCACGCCTTTTTTTAACTTCAGGGTCTTCAGGGGCCTGCCGCAGTTCTTCGTCCTCTCGTCCGCCAGGAATTCCATGGCCTCCGCCTGGCCGTCCGCTAAGGTGTGCACCGTCAGGGCCGCGCCGGTCTGGTTCTTCATGGCCCTCACATACTGCACGATGGTATTGCAGCACAGCTCCTTGGGGCTGACCACGCTTCCCAAAGACAGGTTGCCCAGAAGATCCGTATTCTCGATATGCCCCAGCTTGGTGATGACCTGGGGCACGCCGCAGCTCAGCCCGTAGAGGGAGATGATCATGTTCAGCTCGTCCATGCCCGTCATGGTAGCCAGGGCGTCGCATCCCGAAATCCCCTCGCTCTCCAGCAGGAACTGGCTGCTGGAATCCCCCTGTATGATACAGGCGTTAGGGAGCATGGCCGAAAGCTGCCTGCACCGTTCGGCATTCTGCTCTACAATCTGCACCTGGATGCCGCTGTTCTGGAGCTGGCTGGCCAGGTAGTAGCTGACCCGCCCGCCGCCGCAGAGCATCACCCGCTTCACCTTGTGGGTGACTACCCCCAGGTTCTTCAATAGGGTGGCCAGGACGTTTGTGAAGGCCGTGACGTAGATGCGGTCGCCCGCCCGGAGCACGAATTTGCCTCCCGGGGCCACGGCCTTGCCGTCCCGCAGCACGGCGCAGACCAGGGTTTTGCACTTGACGATGCCGTCCATATCGTTCAGCGCCACATTGCACAGCTTGCTGCGCTCATCGATCCGCAGCTCCACGATCTCCACCCGGCCCTTGGTGAAGGTGTCCCGCTTTAAGAACCCCGGATACTTCAAAAGGCGCTCGATCTCCGTTGCCGCCTGTCTCTCAGGGTTCACCACCATGGACAGGCCGAACATGTCCCGCATGGCGTAGATCTGGTTCGTGTATTCCGGGTTGCAGACCCTGGCGATAGTATGGATATCGGGATTCAAGCCATGGGCTGTCATGCAGCACAGCAGGTTCACCTCGTCCGCCCCCGCCATGGCAATCAGCAGGTCGGCCTCCTTCACCCCCGCCTGGGTCAGCACCTCCATGGAGGCGCAGTTCCCGTGCACCACCATGATGTCGTAGCGCTCCTCGCTGGACTCCAATACCTTCATATTGGAATCGATCAAAGTCAGGTCGTCCCCCTCGGCGGCCAACTGACGGGTCAGGGCCGCCCCCATCTTGCCATTGCCGGCTATGATTATCTTCATGGATATCAAACCTCATTTCATCTGATTGATAGAATCAAATACCCCGCTGCAAGCAACAGGGTATCAATCTTGCAGCGCTGCAGAGCAGTATTTGACCCTCGCGGCATTCGTCAAATGTGCATGCAAGCATGCCCACTTGACTCATTGCTCGCGGGAATAAAACTCCGCCGGACGCTTCCCCGGACGCATTACCCGAATATGCTCCCCACCCGCTCCAGCTTCAGGAGCAGATCCTCCCGGAAGTCCCCGTGGGCAGGGTTCAGGCTGTTTATGACTACGCCGTCGTCTCCATTCCTTCCGGTGGAATGGATGTATCTGTCGTCCCCGATGTACATGGCGATGTGCCCCGGGAAGTACAGCAGGTCCCCCGGCTTCTTCTCCGCTACGGGAATTTCGTGCACCGCGAAGCCGTCCACGTACCCGGCGTTGCGGTAGATATAGACCCCGCAGAGCATGTAGCACATGCTGGTGAGGCCGGAGCAGTCTATCCCCAGGGCGCTCTTCCCGCCCCAGCGGTACTGGGTGCCCAGATACCCTCTGGCCATCTCCACCAGCCTCTCCCGGAACAGGGCTTCGTCCTCCGTAAAAGGAGCCGCATAGTAAGGGCCCAGGAACTTCTCCTTCGTATAGCCCCTCCTGCCGTCCGCCAGTTCCACGCAGACCCAGCCCCCTTCCCCTGTGTCCACATCCCGGTGGGCCAGGAGCCTGCCGCCCCTGGCCAGGGACTCCAGGCACACGCCCTGTACCCGGGGCTGGTCCAGCACGTCCGCAAAGCCCTGCATGACCACGCACAGCTCCCCGGCCTCCCATGCCGCCACCCGCCCCCGATCCAATATCAGGTCCTCTTTTCTGCAATACCCCGTATAGCGGTAAGGCGTCCGGACCTCCATCCAGGGAACCCTCTCCCCCTCTTCCTCGTCCGCTGCCTCTCCCGCCACCTCCACCACCATGCCGTAGAGCAGCTCATCGTCCAGGGCCACCCCGGAGGATGGCCGCTCCCGCAATGACACCACGGCCTTTCCGGCAATCGCTCTCATATCTCCTCGCATTCTGCCGCCCCCTGGCGGCCCTTCGGCTCCCCGTTCTGTTCCCGGCCGGCCAGACTACAAAGTCCGGAGAATCATCCGCCCTGCTCCTCATAGAGCCGCCAGGCGATGTCCTGCATGAACCGGTCGAAGGCCGGGCAGTCCGTCTCATTCCCCAGGCAGCACAGCACAAAGGGCTCCCCGGCGCAGAATATGCCCACGTCGTGGGTGATTCCCTCGTCCTCCCCGGTCTTGTGGGCTATCCGGATCCTGTCCCGGAACCGGAAGGGGAACTTCCCGTTCAGCCTCTGTTCCTTTAATATATCCAGCATATCCGCAGAAGATTCCGGATCCACCAGATTCCCGCGGTACATTCTCTCCAGCATGTCCCCAATCTCCCCGGCGGTGACATAGTTCTGGACGCCCCTGGCGGAAGCCTCCCTGTCGAAGAGCAGCCTGTTCACTCTCAGGGTCCCATAGCCCATGGCCTGCAGGTCCTCATTGATCCTGTCCATGCCCCCCAGGAGCCGGATCAGGATATTGGTGGCGGTATTGTCGCTTAAGACAATCATCAGGTTGCAGAGGTCCTCATAGGTCACCGGCAGGCCTGCGTGCATCCGGTTCAAACAGCCGCAGGAGGGCCTTTTATCTCCCTCCTGCAGCACATATATCTCGTTCTTTGTATGTTCTCCCGTCCGGATCTGATGGAAGGCCTCGGCCAAAATGGGAATCTTGATGACGCTGGCCGCCACCATGGGAAGCGTCTCCCGGATGCCCACTCTGGCGCCTGTGACCAGGTTTTTGTAGTAAACGCAGGTCTTGCCGGGGAACTGCCTTAATAATCCCTGAATCTCCTCTCTCTCCATCTCGGCTCCTGTCCAATCCTGCCGCCGGGCATCGTCCCGTCTGCAGGAATCCCTCTCATCAGTCTTGTTCGGTCCTTCGTCTCCCGATTCACGTTTCCTAATTCACGATTCTGCGCACCGCCACGATAGGTCTGTAGGTGGCGTTGCTGATCTTGATGCCGCCTGCGGGGTAGGGGGCGCTGTTGCTGGCGTGGACGATCTGTCCGTTCCCGATATATATCCCCACATGGCCCGTATAGCAGACGATGTCCCCGGGCTGGGCGCTGTCATAGCTCACCCCTACCCCGGCGGTCTCCTGCTGGTAGGACGTCCTGGGCAGACTGTAGCCGAAGTCCGCATATACACGGTAGACGAAGCCGGAGCAGTCCGCCCCTCCCGTCAGGCTGGTGCCCCCCATCACGTAAGGGTTGCCCACGAACTGGCAGGCATAATTGGCTATCTGCTGCCCTGTGCCGCTGCCTCCGCCGCTGGGTGGAGGAGGGGCTGACGTGCCGCCTCCGCCGCTGGGAGCCGATGCGCCCCCGCCGTTCCCTGTCGTACCCGTGTTATTGCTCTGGAGCTGTTTAAGCCTCTCCTGATCCTGCTTCAAAAGCTCCTTGGCCGCAGCGGCGGCGGCCTTCGCCTGTTTGATCTCCTCCGCGTAATTGGCGGATTCCTGTTTCTTTTTGGCCAGCATACCGTCCAGATAGGACTTCTGCTGCTGGAGCTGGGCCCTGTCCGCTTCCAGCTGCTGCTTGGCCGAGGCCAGCAGCTCCCGGTCCGTCTCCAGCTGCACCTTGTCCTCCTCCAGGCCGGCCTTCTCCGCCACCAGAAGGTCCCACAGGTCGTGCACCTGGTTCTTCACAGTGATATAGTTCTCCAGCACGGTGTTCTCGTACCGGTACACCTTCTCCACCCGGTCCATCCGGTTCAGGATATCCGACAGTCCCTTGCCCTCCAGCAGGGCGTCCAGGTAGGATTCCTCCCCCCGCTCGTACATCATCCGGGTGCAGACTGCCATATTCTCCCGCTGGGCCTCCTCTCTGGCCACAGCAGCCTCATACTCCGCCTGGGTCTGCTCAATCTCCTGCTTCTTCCGCTCGATCTCCTCTTCCTTGGCGGCAATCTCCCCCTCCTTGGCGGCAAGCTCCTGCTCCTTGGCGGCAAGCTGGTCCTCCATGGCGCCGATGCTGGCCATGGTGTTGGCCAGCTCCGCGTTGAAGTCGTCGATCTGCTCCTGGAGGATCTCCTGCTCCGTCTCCAGGGCCACCACCTGCTGGTTGGCATTGTCCAGGGCATCGGTGTGCTTGTCGATCTGGCCCTGCACCTCGTCCACGCTGGTAGCCTCCACAGTCAGGGACTGGGAAATGCCCGAGGCGAACAGCAGCGCAGCCAGGCCTGTCGTTAATATGAAATTCAGGAATATTTTATATTTTTTTCTCATGGATCAAGCATACCATACTTCCGGAGAATTTTCATCCCTTAAAAAATTAAGAAACCATAAACTCCCCGGCCGGGCAGTCCGTCCATGCCGGAAGACTACAGCTCGCAGTTCTTCACCGTCCTGGGGAAGGGCAGCACGTCCCGGATGTTCCCCATGCCCGTGAGGTACATGACGCAGCGCTCGAAGCCCAGGCCGAAGCCCGCGTGCCGTGCGGAGCCGTATCTGCGCAGATCCAGATAGAAGCCGTAGTCCTCCTTGTTCAGGCCCAGCTCCTCCATGCGCTGTTCCAGGAGCTCCAGCTTGTCCTCCCTCTGGCTGCCGCCTATGATCTCCCCGATACCGGGCACCAGGCAGTCCATGGCCGCCACGGTCTTCCCATCCTCGTTGAGCTTCATATAGAAGGCCTTGATCTCCTTGGGATAGTCCGTCACGAACACAGGGCGCTTGAACACTTCCTCTGTCAGATACCGCTCGTGCTCCGTCTGCAGGTCGCACCCCCAGCTCACCTTGTAGTCAAAGGCGTCATTGTGCTTCGACAGGATCTCGATGGCCTCCGTGTAGGTCACATGGGCGAAATCGGAGCTCGCCACATGCTCCAGGCGCTCCAAAAGCCCCTTGTCCACGAACTGGTTGAAGAACGCCATCTCTTCCGGCGCGTTCTCCAGCACATAGCGTATGATGTACTTCAGCATGCTCTCCGCCAGCAGCATGTCGTCCTTCAAATCGGCGAAGGCCATCTCCGGCTCGATCATCCAGAACTCCGCCGCGTGGCGGGTGGTGTTGGAATTCTCCGCCCGGAAGGTGGGGCCGAAGGTATATATATTTTTGAATGCAAGGGCAAACGTTTCGCCGTTTAGCTGGCCGCTGACCGTGAGGTTGGCGGGCTTGCCGAAGAAATCCTGGGAGAAGTCCACCTTGCCCTCCGCGGTCTTCGGGATGTCGTTCAGATCCATGGTGGTCACCTGGAACATCTCCCCCGCGCCCTCGCAGTCGCTTCCCGTGATCAGAGGCGTGTGCACATACACGAAGCCCCGCTCCATGAAGAAGCTGTGGATGGCGTAGGCAATCAGGGAGCGCACCCGGAACACCGCCTGGAAGGTATTGGTCCTGGGGCGCAGATGGGAGATGGTGCGCAGATATTCGAAGCTATGGCGCTTCTTCTGCAGCGGATAGTCCGACCCGGAGGGCCCTTCCACCGCCACCTCCGCCGCCTGCATCTCAAAGGGCTGCTTGGCGTCCGGCGTCTCCACGATCGTGCCCCTTACGATCAGGGCCGCGCCCACGTTCACCCTGCAGATCTCCCCGAAGTTCTCCAGGGCCTCTCCGTACACCACCTGGAGCGGCTCGAAGAAGGTCCCGTCATTGATCATCAGGAAACCGAAATTCTTGGAATCCCGGTTGCTCCTCACCCATCCTCCGATGGTCACCTCCCTGCCCATGTACTCCCCGCGCCTGCGATATAGCTCTCTGATTTCTGTCAATTCCATAATTTCCTCATTTCCGCGCGCTCCGCGTCCCGCGCTGATGTTCGTTTTTATGCCTTAATTTTGAATTATACCACATATTTAGTTGCTTATCCATAGCTATCTGTGCTAAAATGAAAACAGATTGTTTCCAAAAGCAGAAATCTCACTCAAGGAGGCCCATTGTTTATGAAACCATGGATGATTGTACTACTCGTAGTGGCGGTGGTGCTGATCGCACTGATCGTCGTGCTGTATTTCCTGGGAAAGAAAGCCCAGAAGAAGCAGGCCGAACAGCAGGAGATGCTGGAGGCCAACAAGCAGACCGTCTCGATGCTGGTCATCGACAAGAAACGGATGCGCCTCAA
This sequence comes from uncultured Acetatifactor sp., assembly GCF_910585425.1. Lineage (GTDB taxonomy): Bacteria > Bacillota > Clostridia > Lachnospirales > Lachnospiraceae > Acetatifactor. The sequence goes on from NZ_CAJUCP010000041.1 coordinate 50,175, forward strand.
GGACGCGGGACTGCCCCCGATGGTCCTGAACCAGACCTCCAAGCTCATGCGCCGCGCCAAGCTGCCCATCGTGAAGGTAAAGGTGGGCCCCCAGATCATGTCCCTGATCTGCGATGAGAAGATATTCGATTCCGTGCCCGTGAAGAAGGAGGTCAAGGCCGTAGTCAGCGGTCTCTACGTGCTCAGCGTCCGTGGGCTCCACGGCAAGGTGGAGGTGGCTCCCCCCAAGAAAAAGAGCCGTTTCCGGAGGGCCCTGGAGGCCGCCCAGGAGAAGGCCGGGGCGAAGCCGCTGAAATAAGGTAAGGAAGAATGCTGATACGCCTGCCGTCACACAAGCCAGGCGGCGTACAGAGGGATTGCATCGATTCCGTTTTCCCAGCCAAAATTCCTTTCGGAGAAACGGATCCTGCGCAGAGGCTGGTAGCGCTCCGTAAAGACCGACAGGCTGCGGGACTTGGTATGCTCCCTGGCCTTCACCTCAACAGGGATGACCGCCCCCTCCTCGTATAATAAGTTTATAGCCAGTCAGAACAGGCTATAGACTTATTCT
>NZ_CAJUCP010000042.1 GCF_910585425.1 uncultured Acetatifactor sp.
GCACTTTAATACATTAAAATCAACCAACAATGGAAAGAACCTATCTACCGTTTACTATAGTTCGAACCAATTGCTTCTAATTGTTCATTAAAAGCTCTATTCAACATCGAAGACATTTTAAATAGTTCTTGAAAATACTCCTCATATTTTTCTTCGTGTATCGTTACATTAGAATATACATGTACAATTGATTTGTTCGAATCAAGTAGTTTTGCATAAGCTTCTTCATCATTATCCATAAAAGAATATGAATTAAAAAACTTAAAGTCTACAATCCTTCTATCATATATCATTTCTTCAGGCGTTATTTCCCACTCTACTGAAGCTGGAACCAAATAGTTCTGCAATTTTTCCGGATAGGTCCATAATATTTTGAAAACATATCCTTTCTTTTTGCAATAATCATATACCGAAAACGCTCCTCTTAACCGATCGCTTAGGCCACCATGGAGCGTTCTCCCATCCACCATAAATATATACATTTTAGAATCTCGGCTTATGCGCTGCTCATTACTTTTATAAATCTTGCGAAAGCTAATTTCATATTTTAGTATAGATTGCAGTTTGCTTAAGTTCTTTCTTCCAATCATTTTACTTAGTAACAGCATTTTTTCATAGCGGGTCATTTTCTTCTCCTTTCTAATCAGGTTAAATATTCTATTCCGCATCATAATCCTTTTTCGTCCATATACTTCTTCGCATCTTTCAAAAAGCTCCAAATCAGCAATATCATTATAATTCCAACAGGAAATGCACTAATAATTGATATACTCTGTATATTGTTCATTGAACTCTCAGAGAAGACCAGTGCAATAGGAAGAATAATTAATAACAGACACCAAAGCAATATGACTACTGTGTGCGGCCTTTCATTCTCTTCGATTTTCTTATAGCTGTAGCATGCTGCTGTGTATGCGATAGAGTCAAAGCTTGTCGCATAGAATGCAATCATGCAGAGAAGTACCAAAACAAGAATCAGGCTTCCTACCGACATAGTATCTATGATTTTCAAAATCAGCTGATATAAATCGCCACTTTCATTGTACATTGCAATAAAGTCAACCGTACCAGATGTCTGGAGACCCAGGCTATAATTACCTAAAACTATGAAGGAAACAATTGTACTCCCAACCCCAAAGATATAACCCCCAAGAATAGTCTGCTTGACAGTCCTCCCTCTTGAGATATTCCCAATGAAAAACGGGGCTGCAATACACCATACCATCCAGTAAGCCCAGTAGTAAATCGTCCACTCCTGTGGAAAGTTATTAGTCCGTATCGGATCCGTGTATGTACTCAATTCTATGAAGTTCTGAATCATCTTACCTAAACTCTGAATTCCGTTTTCTATAATAAAACGCCATTGTCTTCCAGTAAAAAGAACCACTATGAGAAGACCAAAAAATAGATAAACACATATCTTTGCAAGAAAACTAATCCCTTTGAATCCATGTAGTACAGCATATGTATAAACTGCACAAGTGATAAGCAATATAATTATAGTCACAGCTGTTCTGCTAAGACTAATCCCAAACAGCTTTAATATAATGCTTGCCATGAGAGGTGTTGCCACGGAGAAAGTGGTCGCAGTTCCAGCCAGCAGAGCAAATAGAGCGAACAAATCGATAACACGTCCAAGCAACCCACCAGCATGCTTATCGCCGATTATCGGGCGACAAGCTTCGCTGTAGCGTTGGCGATTTCTCTTCCTCACATGAAGCATGAAGCCAAATGCAACCGCAAGGACAAGATAGAATGCCCATGGAATAAAACTCCAATGAAACAGCGGAAATACACCTGCCCACTCGGTAATACCACCTTCCATCTCAGCGATGTGCGGATTCATTGCATACATAACCCATTCCGCAAAACTATAGAACAAAATATCCGCCGCCAGACCACATGTAAACATCATACTACCCCATGTGAAAAAACTATACTTTGGCTTCTCATCCTGCTCACCAAGAACAATGTCTCCATACTTGGAAAAAGATAGGAAAATGGAGATAACCAGCACTCCAAATCCTATACCCAGATAGTAAATACCAACTGTATCACCAAAAAAGAAACGAATCTGGGAAATCACATTATTTGCCTGATTCGGGAAAATGAACAGATATATTGCTAATTCCATAATCAGAATAAATGGCACTAATGTTACCAACCAATCTATTTTATTTTTCTCAATATTCCCACTCATTTTATTTTTCATTTATGACCCCATATTCTTCCAGCTTTGACATGTCTTTCTTCCCATACAGATATGATTCATAATCATGATCGATTGCAACAAGTTCATCAAGTCCATCAATTTCTACAACATCTGTATCCTGCATCTCATAGATGCCTAAAACAAAATCATCAAAATGACAGAACATCCCCACATCATCCCAATATATTTGATGATTCCCACTTTCGAACTCTTCTTCGAGATGTTGCCGTAACTTCTTCCCATCCTCCAGCGTCCAACGGGAAATGGAATAAAGCTGCCATCCATGTGAGCCTCCTGTTCGTGAGCAAGACTTTACTCTTCCATCTTCTACATCCATTAGCCATTCATCTGTCTTACCCTCGCACCACACTGCATTATAGCCAGATAGATTAAAGTGCGGATTAAGAATTGCTGTATTATAGATAATCTGATCACCGTCCAGAATGATACAATCTCCAAGATACTCTCGAGCAACATATAAAGAACTAATGTTATTGCAGGTGTCGTAGTATGGATTCGCAATAAGATGTAAGCCAGGATATTGGGTTGGTAAATCATAGAACTGCTCTTTCAGGTGTCCGATAACAACATAAATTTCTGTAATTCCATTCTCCCGCAATCCCTTGACCACAGTGTCAATCATCCTCACTCCGTTTACCCTAACCAATGGTTTCGGAATCTCACATGTCAATGGCTGCATTCGTTTCCCAATTCCTGCTGCCATGATAATTGCCCGTTTTGCAATATGCGTTTCTTCTTCCTCACAGCATTTAATCAGCTCTATCGCATATCTATAAAAGTCTTTAGCATAATAGTATTGGCGCAGACTATATTCGCCAAACTCTACACCAAGCTTTCGCTTATACTCACACCAGTTTGACCATAACAGACCACAAACAGCAATGTAACAGTAAATCTTCGCTCTCGTTTTTTGATTACAATTATCTCTAAAATAAATATTAATTAACATATCGCACTGTTGTTTATTATAAAGACTATAGATGCAGAACATTGCAAGATCCACATGCGGATCTTGCATCCCAGAATATTCCCAATCAGTAAGCTGTAACCACTCTTCGTTCTCACCTATCGGGGTATAAAATAAAAAATTGTCCGGCACTGCATCAATGTGTGCAAGACACCAGTCTTTCTCTAATCCATCTATAAATGGTCTGAGGCTCAGCACATTATCTTTCGTTTTTTTATAATCCTGATAGGCAGAAGAATCGCCCTCCAAAAGCATCTCATAAAAATCGATCTGCTCGAAAATATCAAAAGTGTGGTCAACTGTCAGATGAAGATTGTGAAAATATCTCAGCTTGTCCATACATCGCTTCAAATCTTTCATGTCGTCTACATTGCATGCTCGAACACCATCAAGATACTTCGTTATCTTAAATCCGTTTTCTGGTGCAATGTATATTGGATTATCACAGAGATTTAAGCCTCGTATTGTTCTAAACACCTCTGCCTCTTGCTTCCTGTTTATTAATCGATCTGTACCTTCTCCGGGAATTCGCACTAAATACTTAGAGTCATTAACCGTAAACAAGAATGAACGATTTGTCATACCTTTCTTTAGTATTGTGATTTCAGTAATTTCATGTCTTTTGCAACCAAGCGCCTTTTCAATTATTTGCATTTCATCTGATTTCAGCTGACTGGATACAGAGTCAATTCCTCTCATTTTCTCCCCAAGAGGCAGTAGATATTGCACACGCTCTTTTGCTTCCTTTTTCACTAATATTTACCTCTCATTTCGTCCATATAGCAAGGTTTCTTCTTATTATATAATTATATTCAATATGATCCAAAGTCTATTTTCTGAGTGGTATGAACCTTTCGCTTCTCCTCTGAAGGCAATTCCATATAGTCACCATATATTCTAGATAAATATGCATCATAATCATCAAAGCCTGGATAGCTTTTATTTTCAAATTTATAAATAGTCAACTTATCAAACCACTTGTTTTCTAAATGATACATAGGATAATCGCTTGTAAAGCACTCTTTTGTTTTTTTAATGTTGTATTTAACTATATGTTGTTCTCTTATTTCTTTTAATTTTTCAATACTAAATAGCAGACTAATTGCCTTAAAACAACCATATGAAATTTTTCTTCTTTGTTTCTCTGTTCCATAATTGCATTTTACCCAAATCAGATTTTTAAGCAAGTGATTTTTTATTAGGAATATCCTTTGGGCAAAAGCTCTATCTGGTAGATTATCATAAGGAAATATATCTATAAATATGCCATGGTGCACATTCGCTTGTTTCGAAAAGTCCTCCACTATTTCAGTATTATTCAAATGAATTTTGGCAAATGAAAAAGCATAATCTCTTACTTCATATGTCTGTAGCGTAAACTTCTTGGAATCTAAATCTGTTTTGCATGCTTGAAGAAGTCTCTCGTATTCTCCTCTTTTAAGCCCTATATCAAAGTCATCATCCCAAGGAATAAAGCCTTTATGCCGAACTGCACCTAAGAGAGTCCCGCCATCCATGCTAAAGGAGATATTATTTTTCATACATATTCGATTAATCTCTTCAACAATTATTAATATAGTATACTGAAGCTTTGTTATTGAAACCATATCAATCTCCCATTTAAACTTATTTTGCTGAAATCAATGACTGGTTATCTTTCATTCATCTCCAAAAACTTCTCCAAACAGTACATCTGCCATTTCTGATTGCCGGTATATTTATTTATATCAATATCTTTCCGGAATTCCAATCTTGTTGGTCCTTCCCAGTTTTTGAAATAGATGTCCACAGGTCTTGGCATCGGAACTTTATTCGGAACAGGAATCTCTGGGTACTTTTTTTCCATTAATCTACGAATCAAATACTTCGGCTCACCATGGCGGACAAGGTAAAGGTCTAATTCATCCGCCATCTTGAGCCTTGCGTATGGATCATAATATGGCATTCCGGCAACAGAAAAAGCATTCATGTAAGAACTAGAAGATTCGATAGAAAATACATCATCCATGAAAGCGAGGAAATCAATTTTATCCCCATCTTTCCGATACCTTTCAAACAGATACCGCATTGATTCTGGCTCTACCAAAACATCCTCTGGTTTTATAAAGATATAACGATTCATGAACTCTTCAAAAGTCCAGTCTTTTGCAAGCAGACCGTCCATACCGCCAAAAACTAAATCACTACTCTCCCCCACAAACATCATCTCTACTCCATCAGCTTTTGACTGGAGTGCCGCCTGAAGAATCTGTGGTTCTATAGAATGTACTGGTGCAGATTTTGCTTTCATCACAGACCCAAGATGCGCAACAACTGTATCCCATGTAATATCTACATAGTGGAGTTTGAGTCCATAATATCTGGCATAATACCTAGCTCTTTCCAATTCATCTGACTGATACTTTCCTCCAAGAAAACGAAATGTGTAAGCATCAGCGCCTGGTAGATAAGAGGCTACAATAGCAGAGTCCATACCACCAGAAAGAAGAATGCCTTTCTTCTTGTCCTTGAACTGCTCCATTTGCTTTCCAATCTCATTGTCAATGTCATCTGCAGTACGGACAAGGATACGTTGATTATCCGGAAGTGGTTTAATATTCTGATGATGCATTCCGGAATAAAAATCCATATTTTCTTTTTCTATATAACGAAACGCCAAATAGGAGCTCATACAATATTTTTTGTTAATCATTGTTTTTATCATCCCTTCCAATATTTATATATGTTTTCTAGCGTTTTCACTTGTCTCACTTGCCCAACCACGAACTTGCCTTAGGGCATTAGTAATCCTTGTAGATGAAATTCCTCTTGTGTATGGAAAGTACACGATTTTAATTCCCTCACCAGCAAACTCATCTTCATACTTCTGCCACTTTTCAGTGGCATACCAATCATCGCCAACAAAAAGAATTGTAGCGCCCAGTTCTTTACATGCTTTCAGCTTATCCATATCGTACTGAGGAACCGCTGCATCAACATACTTGCAAGATCGCACAATCTCAATTCGATCTTCGAATGGAATCATTGCGTTTTTACCTTTATACTGTACAAGTTCATCAACCGTCACACCAACTACAAGTTTATCGCACATACCTCTTGCATTTTTTAGTAGATTCAAATGGCCTATATGAAAGAGATCATATACCCCTGTTGTGTAACCGATAATCATTTGTGTACCTCCATTCCGTTCCATTAGTTATGTCAGACAAGATTAAAATAACGTGCTATTCGCGCACATGAATTACCGTCTTTATACTCATATAACCATTTACATAGCTTTTCTCTCGCTACATGATACAAATCACATCCGTTTTCCAAATCAAAAAGAAACTTTTTAAAATCATCCAAATTATATATCTTCTTCCCAGGCATAAAGAATTCTGGATTTTCTACTGAAAATCCCGGCAAATAAGACTCTAGGTCGCTCAGTACAAAACCTATTGGACGATTCAGTAAAAGAAAAGAATATGCTGATGAGGAATAATCGCTTAATAACGCATCGCAACAACTCATTAATTTATAGTTGTTAATTCCTAACTTTTTTACACTATCACCATCTAAAACAGCTATATTGCTAAGTCCCCTAACTATTTGAGTGCTAGATTTATCTTGCATTGGATGAATCTTTATAATCAGCAGCATATCCATTTGAAGAAGAAAATCATTGAATCTTTCAACTTCATAATTATCACTAAAAATGGGAACCCCTAACGGCAAATTATTCAAGCTGTCATTTCGGTCTGATTTATCAAGTTTTCTGAACGTAGGCATCCATAAGACCACTTTATTGAAGTTTTTATTTGTCACTTTTTTAAGTTCATTACAATGATTTTCAAATAATGCATCGTTTGCTGGGAATCCCAAATGCAGCATTTTGTTATTTGGGTACTCTATCGAATAATTTTCGCATTCAAAAGGATCATATTTCTTTGATGGTGAAAGAATATATGTAACTTGATTTGGAACCGTCAAAAATCCTTTCACGTTTTTGATTGTACAACCTCCATGTGTACAGTAAACAGAAATTTGACCGCTTCGAAGCGTAGTAACTACGTTATTATCTGCAAACAAGTATTTAGCACTATGAATTAACACATTCTTTTTGATACTTGGCCTGAATAAGTTAAACGCTTCTACATTATATGGAAAACATTCGGGAGCATCATGCTTCAGTAACCAAACTATTTTATAACTATTATTTACTCCATTATTTATAAAAAAGTCATATAGAGCCCCTCCGTTACAATCAAAGTCATTATGACTTTCTAATATAATAATGTCTTTTAAAGGCTTATGCTTGAAAAAAAAATGATATATTTTATATATTATTAAATCGATTTTATATTTATAAAAAACTTGCAAAGTTTGCTTTAATCCCTTATTATGTATATATTTAAGCGGATTCATAACCAAATAGCCCCCTTCAAAACTTTCATATTTCAAGATATAATAACCAATACAAGGATATCTAAAATATTTTTATTCATTACTATCATTATGAGTCCTTAATAAAACATCTATTAAAAAACCTCTTGTCAAATATATTCCAGATAAGGCAGCCACTATTATTGCATAACGTATTACATATAACTTGTATGTCATAGTCATCAAAATCATAATAAGTATCAAGCCAATTCCTATGAGAAAAATAATATGTGAATCATATAATTCACTAGTCTCCGATAGATTATTTTCTATTATCTTTTTTGTTAATACATAATGAATAAGTGCTAATATGACATAACAAATAAGTGTTGTATATCCGGCGGCAATATACCCAAACAATTTTATACCACAATAATTAAGCAAGAGGTTTAATGACGCTGATAGGGATGTCGCAATCGCAATATGTTTTGTTTTTTGGTAATAGTACTCAATGGTACTATACATCGAATATACAAAAATAAAATATACGGATGCCGAGACTGGTGGAATTACATAAACGGCATCAAGATACTTTCTACCGGCAAATACCAGAATGATTTCTGGAGCAAATGCCATAGATATTATTGACAATATAGCTATAAACAGCATGATTGGTGTCATATTCTTTTTTATTTTCTTCGTATTATTTTCATTTATAGATTTGTATATATATGGTGTCAATGCATTATTTACTGCTGAAGTTACCAATATCATCATAGTCGCTATACTATAAGCTACACTATAAAATGCTGCTTCAGCTGTGCCAACCATCTTGCCTATCATCAGCCTATCTGATTGACTTAGGACATAATTAGATAAATAATGCGGAATTAATGGAATATTAAAGTTCAGTGAAAACTTCCAATACTCTTTTTTGTAAAATTTTTTACCATGAGAATATATCAGAAACATAATGCTTCCCGCAATTGTTGCTTTCACTATCACATCGGAGTATACCCTTGCCTCAAGCTTATGGCTGTTATACATAACTGCGACAACTGCAATTCCTATACAGAACACGCTTAATAACACTGAAACAGCTACTGTCTTTTTGTACTTGTATTCAAACTGCTCTTTCGCCATCCACAATTCAAGTGCTGGCATAGTAAAAAGTTCTATAAACATTGCTACCATTAAAGACGGGTTCAGTCCAAATACATTCCTCCAAAAATTTGGGCTCATCAGGTAAATGACAAAAAATCCTACTGTAAGTGCTGCAGTTAAGCCGAGCTGAGAAGATGTAAACCCAGCAATATCATCCTTATATAACAAAAGTCCTTTTTTATATCCCGCTAAAAATATATTCAATGAAGTGAAGATGATTAAAATGCTATACCACGACTGAAAAATCGCAAATGTTCCATATTGCTCTTCTGTTAATATTCGTGTAAAGATTGGAGTTGATAATAAGGCAACACCCTTGTTAAGTACATTGCATATCGTATACCAAAAAGCTGCTTTAACCGGTGTCGACATTTTCTCATATTTTATTATATATTTATTTATAAACAAAATATCACCTTGGGAAATAATAGCTAATGAAATTTTCCTTCTGCCTTCAATTTATTATAGTGGTCGACGTTACGCATTTTAAACGGAACAGCCGGGTGCCCTCCTGCTATTGCATATGCTGGTATATCTTTGCATACAATACTTCCTGCCTGGATAACCGCGCCTTCCCCTATGACTACCCCCCCTAAAATAATTACATTGTTTCCAAGCCAGACACAATCTCCAATCTGTACATCTTTGTCAACAAAAGTATTGTCATAAGGAACCGCATCCCCTTCATAGTTATGAAATGAAGTGATAATTTGGCAACCAGGACCCGAATGAAAGTAATTTCCTATTTCTATTTTCCCATTTCCTGACATACTCATTCCGTTAAAGCATACATGCTTTCCCAAATAAGTATTACGGGTAACATAGGATTTTCCTCCTACATAGAGCTCTTCTCCACAAATTGCAGCAACACGCTTTATCCTTTCTGGATAATAAATGTGAGCGAACGTTTCCCGCATTTTTGTTATGATACCCATATGTTCCCACCTTTCCTTACATTTACCGCACTGGCAATCCCCGGGAGATTTGCAATAGTACTTAATATGATATATCCATAAAAGTAATCCAGTGCACTCTCAAAAATCATTATAATCAACAGTATCATTAAGAAAACTGACACCCAGTAACGCAATCTTGTTTTTTTAAGTTTGCTTATTCCTGAAGCAGCCGCCATAAGCATCATTAAAAAAAACACGCAAAGTATTATTCCGCCATCATTAAGAACCTGAAGAAGCTGATTATGCATATAATTCATCCCCTGTCCGTCACCAACCCAAAAACTCCAAAATACCTTTATTAAAACCCCCTGTACCCCATAGCCCGAAAAAGGATGCCTGAAAAAACTAGAAATTGCTTCTTTCCAGATAAATCCACGGCCATTCAGTGAAAATGCCCCTATATTGATTGCAACATCTATATTTGCAATAAACCAAAATAGGAAAAGATTGATAGCTATATATATTAAGACAAATGTCTTCCCATCAAATTCAAATAATTTATTAATCTTCTCTACTCTATATAGGAACCAACAAAAACTTAATAATAAAATAACTATATAAGATGCACTTGTAAAAGAAGTCATTAACGTCATAAAAGCCAAAATAACCTGAACCATGAACTTCTTTTTATTACAATCAAAAAGTGAATATCCTACATAAGCCATTAAAATACTTACTGTCGCCAATTGTGCATTAATCTGAACATGCCCCAAAAAAGTTAAATGATTGGATATCGGCGCAAAATACGCTTTCCAAAATAAAGGCGAAAATATTACAGCATTCAGAAATAAAATAATAAACAATAAGTTGTTAACACATTCAATAAATCTTTTAGGAAATCTTTTACAGGAATAAATGCAAAAAATACATAGCAATGGTGCTGCGAAAATCTTTTGAAGCCCTCCACTAAACGTGTGTCTAATTGTAAATGTAATGACCGCCATTGTGAGGTAATATAACAATATTAAGGAAGCAAAAATATCAACCTTTGCTCTCTTTTTGGATAATCCATACAAAAATAACCCTGCAATAATTATCAAGGATAGATATAACCAACTAGTAAAAAAGAATTTATATATATAAAAATACTCATCAAATCCCCTTGGATGCAAAAACGGAATTAAAATAAAATATATCATCCAATTCTTTGGCTTTATTTTAGGTTTCATCTTTATATAGCAGTCTCCATAAATTATTTGGCTCTTATACCAATCCTTTTTGTTTTTATCATTAATATAATCCCCTATATAGCTTTTTAAGTTCTCTAACTGTATTCAGAATACTAAATTTTTCAGAAGTTAAAATACAATTTTTCTTTATTGTTGCAACACTTCCATCTTCATAATGCGTTATTGTTCTCTCTATAGCCTTTTCCAGACTGCCTATAGAAAGTTCTTCTGTAACGTATCCATTTACACCATTTATAATGATTTCTGGAATCCCACCTACATTATTTGCTATGCAGGGTATCCCATAAGACATTGCTTCAACTATCGAAATTCCAAAAACTTCTTGGCATATTGATGGATAAACAAATATATCTGTTTTATACAAATAATTATCTATATCTCGTTTGACACCAAGAAACTTGATTATACCATTTAATCCTAATTTTGAAGTTAGCTTCTCCAGTTCTTCTCTATAACTACCATCACCTATTATCCATACTTTAATCCTTGCTAAATAATACTCGGGAAGTACCGCTATCGCTCTGATTAGAAGTTGTATTCCTTTGATTTCTTCCACTCTTCCGATATATGTTATTTGATATTTTCTGTCAGCCTGCGTGTTAATATCATCACTGGTTCTAGCACTTTGTTCGATGCCATTATATATAACCATCGCCTTATCCCTACTTATATCAAAATTTGATACATAAGACTCACGGCCCGCTTTCGAAACAAAGATAATCTTGTCAGAACATTTCAGTGCTGCTTTAATCATGTATTCTGCACTCTTGTTTTTTAATTTTGAATTATAGTTATAATTCTGTGCTTTCTCAAAACATGAATGAACTGTCATAACAAACTTTTTATTTCTATATTTCTGCGAAAGAAGATAGTAATATAGCTGTAGTGCTATTGAGCAGTGATGCGTTACGATAATATCATTTTTTTCTACCAGATTACATACGTGCTTCCACTTTGAAAGGGTAACCTTTCCCTTGCCATCGTTTGCTAATGACTCCACATGCAACCCCAATAATTTCATTTCATTGTAAATTATCCCCTCGCCGAACATAAAGCAAAATGTATTCTTATAGTCTGCATACTTTCCTATATTTTTACAAAGCTGTTCAATCCCCCCTACACCACCAGTTGAAAGAAGATTCAATACTTTCATATCATCTTATCCTCAGTCCTTTTCCCTATCTTTGCTTTACTATAGACTTTTAAAATATGACACATAAGAACCTGAAAATTTTCCAAATGAAAATTCACCTAGATACCTTTCCATTGCATTCCTCTCTAGCTCACATTGAACAGACGGCTGGTCAATCAGATAATTAATCCTGTTCGCTATGGCTTCTGAGTCCCGGGGCGGAATCAAAAGGCCATCAATACCATTACGAATGATTTCCGATGTTCCGTCCACAGCAGTTGCTACAACAGTTTTTCCTACTGAATAAGCCTCGATAGGCGTAAGCGGTAGCCCTTCCCAAAGGGAACTGAGTACAAGTAAATCCAACTGTGCCATCAAGTTTTGGATGTCTTTCCTATATCCTAAAAAATAAAGATAAGAATCCACCCCTACCTCTTCTGCCAGATTCTTCAGCTTCTCCTCCTCCTCTCCAGAGCCGATAATCAAGAATCTAACATTGACATGCTTTTTTATAACAGATGGAACTGCTCTTATAAAGTATTCAATCCCTTTTTGTTCTGATAGTCTCCCCACGTTACCTACAAGGTAATTTCCCTCATAGTGCAGTTCTTTTATCAATTGATCTTCTACTATATTTCCCTGAAACGGCTTGACTGCATTATGTATTACTTTTACCTGATTTTCCTCTAGCCCAAAGAATTCTACCAAATTTTTTTTAACCGTTTCACCACAGGCTATCAAATTCCCATTTCTGTATGACAAATATGTGAACCATTTCTTATTGCTAAAAACATTATGACTTGTGTTAACAAATACACATTTTTTATATAATTCCAATGCGGTGACATAAAACGCTGCCATCCTATGATGCGTATGTATTACAGTTATATCTTCCTTTCTGACAATTTTTTTAATCTGCTTAGCTATCCCTATCATCGCAACTGGTGTCTTATTTTCTATATCTGAAATTTTGTAATGCCTTATCCCCATCTTCTGGAGTTTCTCAACATTAACCCCTCCGCATGAGCAAACCACAATTTTATTTACCAATGTTTTAAAAATTTCACATAACTGCAAAATAACCTTTTCCGTCCCGCCTACCTGCATCGTCCTAGTAAATAACAATATGTTCTGCTCCATTAACTTCATATACGCATTATCCCTATCTCATACAAATTATTCTCATAAAATTTTCTTATTCTTATATCTCCAAGCCAAACGAAATATCTTAATATCATCCACAAGATATCTCTTTATAAGCCTTTTGGGATCCTGTGTAATTCTGTAAAACCATTCTAAACCATAATCTGACATCCATTTGGGAGCACGTTTAATATTTCCAGCTTCAAAATCCAGGCTTGCTCCCAATCCAAGAGAAATCGGGACATTTAAAATCTTCCTATTATGATAAATAAACAATTCCTGCTTTGGACACCCCAATGAAACAATCAGTATTTGGGGTGACTTTTCAATTATCATTTGTTGTATCTTTTCAATTTCAGAAGAGTCCTTCTCAAAACCATATGGCGGAGAATATGTACCAGCTATCTGTAACCCCGGATACCGCTTTTCTAATCTTTTTGCAGCTTTAGCCGCAACACCTTCCGCGGCTCCCAAAAAAAACATCTTATGCCCCTTTTCAGCAGCCATTTTACATAATTGAGGAAATAAATCAGAACCGGAGATTTTCTCCTTAATTGGTGTTCCATACCACTTTGCTATCCACAATAAAGGTTTTCCATCTGTAAGAATTAAGTTCGCATGTTTATATACCTCGCAAAGGCTTCCTCCACTTTCCAGTTGTACAATATGATCTACATTGGGTGTAACTACATATGCTTGCTTGTTCTCTTCTATCAACCGATTAATTTCCTCCAATGCTCCATCCATCGTCAGATTATCGATTTCTATATTCATAAATTGTATTCTGGGCACCTATACTCTCCTTTATTGTAAGGTTTACCTAATAAAAATCCCTTTTGTCTAACCACTCTTGAAACAAGGCCCATAAACGCCCCACCCTTTATGGTAGACCAGCCCCTCTGCCCCCTTCACCATATACCGCACCGTGCTGGCGCAATGCTCCCGGCACTCCCGATAGAACATCTCTGGCAACTTCACGTAACTCTGCAGCTGCTCCAACACATACCCACACTTCTGATAAAGATATCCATTCCCATATCGCTCTAGGCACTCCAGCAGCTTGTCCGCATCCAGCCGCGGCAGACGCATGATGCACTCCACAGCCCTATCCAGTCCGGTCTCCCCCTCGAAGCTATGCAGACTGTCCACCACAGTCTGCTCTAAACTGGTCACCAGGCTTCCGGCAACCCACTGCCTCTCAGCTCCAGCCTTCGGATGTACCCTTCGGTAAAAAACACCATTATACCGGAAATCTGTGAACCGGGTCTCCGTTGCCACGAAGACCTCATTCCTCACTCCAGGCGCATATCCCCAAGCTTCAAAAGCGCTGCTCAGGGCGATGTATGCATCTGGAAACAGCCTGCTGCCAATCTGGTATCTCGTAAGCGCCGGCTGCTCTGTGTCCATATCCATCACTGTGTACAGGTTACGGTGTATCCGGTCTATATAGCCCTTCCGCTGATAATCATTCACCAGATTGGCTACTGCCGACCGTTCGCCCACCATGTCCGTGACATCCTGCAAGGTAAAGCATCCCAGTTCCCGCATCTTATCATAATACTTGACAATAGAAAGCCGCTTTTGCTTACTGTCACATTTCATTCCAGTCACCTCTGGCATTTTCACTCCTCGCCCGATGGCGCTTGTACTACTCAAGCCACGGAAAAAGTCTTTCATTTCCGCTCTAAAACGTCAGAACAGACTCCCGCGCATCCCACAATTCTCAGATAGTTCGCCTAACTGGCATGTAAGGCGAACTTTTTCAGCCTTTTCGGCCTCCCGCGCCTCCCTTCGGAAAACGGCGTAAAACGTACAGCCAAATGCCAAATATGGTAATTTAGCCAAAATCTATCTACGAAATATAAACTTTTTAGCAAATATTGACAAAAATAAATTTAGACTTGCACTGTCCGCATATTGGGTATAGAATGTTAGATGTAATAAAAAAGTTCGCCTTACATGCCAGTAAGGCGAACTTTTTTACTAATTGACAATATTTATCTTTACATCTCTATGATAGAATCCTGGTTTTCTATACTTTTTCATTACCTTTTTTGTACTTTTTCAGGTACAATGATAAGGGATGAGAAAACTCTCAAGACGGAACAAGCATCAAAAAATCCTGTTTTTATGCCGCCTACGGAACTTAATGCCCCAGCCGGAACAAACCTTAAGAAATTCTAAATAATACTAAAAAACCAAGAAAGCCCATTGATTTTTAATTTTACCAAGCTATACTAGAGATTGGTTAGTAAACAATATAAGCAAAAAAGAAAGGTCTGGTTTTGTAAAAATGGAAAAAATAAAGAGCCTGTACATGAAATACAGGCATGCAGTTCCCCTGGCAATCTACATGGTCATCTATCTGACATGGTTCGCGTGGCTGGAGGGCCGCAACAGAAGAGACTACACGGTCATCCATGTGGGCATGGACGATTACATCCCCTTCTGTGAGGCGTTCGTCGTCCCGTACCTTTTGTGGTTCGCCTATGTGTCGTTGGTAGTGGTCTTCCTCTTCTTTAAGAATAAACAGGAATATTACCGCTGCTGCGCTTTTCTGTTCACAGGGATGACGGTCTTCCTGATCATCTCCACGCTGTGGCCCAACGGCCATCACCTGCGGCTTGACGAGATGCCCCGGGACAATGTGTTCACGCAGGCTATCTCCGTACTGTGGAAGGTAGACACGCCCACGAACCTGTGGCCCAGCATCCATGTGTACAATTCCATGGGCGCTCATTTCGCCGTCATGCGCTGCAGCGCGCTGCGGGAGAAGAAGGGCATCCGGATAGCCTCCGGCATCCTGGCCCTCTCCATTATATTGTCCACTGTGTTCATCAAGCAGCATTCCGTCTTCGATGTGGCCACCGCCCTCGGGCTGGGAACCGTCATGTACATCCTGGTGTACAGAAGGGATCTGGTGCTGGCGGCATGGGCGCAGCGCAGGATGAAAAAGCGGGTCTCCATGTAAAGAGGCCGCGTACATAAAACCACAAAAATGCTCCCGGGGCTGGCGGCTCCGGGAGTTTTCATATCCTTTAATCCAATGCGTCAATCATAAGGCTTTAATCGAAAGGCTTCAGTCAAATGACTTCAACCAAAAGACTTCTATTAAACCGTGACGCTTTTATTAGGTATGCCAATCCTCAAAAAGCTAGAGAAATCAATGGATTCCATCAATTTATAGCATACCTAATTAGGTATGCTGCCGTAAGACCAAATTCTCTCGGAAACGTTGATTTTACGGCATTTATCAGATTATGGCATACCTTCAACCGAAACCCTCAATTTCAGTTGAACTTAAAAATCTTCTGGCAGATCTTATACCCGCCCACGGAAATCTTCCGCCCTCCCCTGCCCGGCAGGTTCATGGCATAGCCCAGCAGGCCGTTGCGCATCCGCAGGAACAGCTTCCTGTCCTTTGATTTCAGGTACTTCCAGAGCTCCTTCTTCTTCTCCAGGCCCTCCTCCGTGCCGGAGCGGATCAGCAGGACGGAAGACACTGTTGTAATGATTTCCAGATAGTTGAACATATACTGGTAAAGGCGCTTGTTCCTCATGATTTCCGGCTTCCTGTCCACAAGGTAGTCGATCATAATCCTGTTGACCTTAAGCTGCTGGTCGATCCGGGATATCATGACCTCCTCGTTCACCGACTGGTCTTCCCGGCCGATGTAGTAGCGGTACAGGTTCACGTCCAGGTAATACATGTTCTTCACGAAGGGCAGGGGCTCGAACACATAGAGGTTGTCCACATAGAAGGTGTGCTCCGGTAGCTGCAGGCCGCATTCCTTCAGCAGTTTCGTCCGGAAGATCACGGAGTGCATCAGGATATAATGGCCCTTCATGAAGCGATGGCAGTCCTCCCAGCTCACCATCCGGCCCTCCGGCAGGATATGGCGGTAATGCATGACCTTCTTACGCTTCTCCCCCTCCTTTTCGTAGACGAAGTTGCAGACCAGCATGTCCAGGGAAGGAGCCCCCCCTGCCATCTCCCGCAGGGTGTCCAGCACCTGCAGATAAGCCTCCTTCTTCACCCAGTCGTCGCTGTCCACCACCTTGAAGTAAAGGCCGGTGGCGTTTTGGATACCCGTGTTGACGGCAGCGCCGTGGCCGCCGTTCTCCTGGTGGACGGCCTTTACGATGGTGGGGTATCTGCGCTGGTACTCGTCCGCAATCTCCGCGGTCCGGTCCTTCACGGAACCGTCGTCCACGATGACGATCTCCACATCCTCTCCGCCCACCAGCAGGGAATCCACACATTTCCTCATGTAGTTTTCAGAATTATAGCATGGAATCGCTACAGATAATAGTTTCACAGTCCTTCTTCCTCCTATGGATACTCTTCTTCATGTCTATTCTTGCCCAGTTTGATGCTCAAATATTTCGTATATGCACCAAAAGCTGAGGGAATCGGATATTTATCCTCTGTCTGCTGCGGTTCGATGTAAATCCAGTCCCCGGCAGGGCCTCTGGACTCCTGGGCCGGCGTCCCCTCCACGCTGACCATGTACCCCTTCATATGCCATTCCCTGTGGGTAAAGATGTGCTTCGCGTCCTCCAGGGGCTGTATGTCCAGGGCTTCCAATCCGTTATCCGCCAGATAATCGGCCACCTCCTCGGCGGTGCAGAAGCCCTCCATGGAGGGGAATTCGTACATGCCTGCCAGCAGCCCTCTGCCTGGGCGCTTTCTGATGGCCGCCTTATCGCCGTTTCGGACTATCAGGATAGTCCTGTTTTCCACCTGCCTTGCCTTTTTGGGCTGTCTCTTTGGATAGTCCTGCTGGGTGCCCGCCCTGCGGCTGTCGCACAAATCTGCCAGAGGACATTCCCCGCACAGAGGCGCGCCGTTGGGGAGGCAGACGCAGGCCCCTATCTCCATCATGGCCTGGTTGAAGTCCCCCGGGCGGTCTTCGGGCATGATTTCCTTCAGGGCCTGCTCCACCGATGCCTTCACCTTCGGATCGTCAATGCAGCGCCCGTCCTGCCCAAGCCTTGCCACCACCCGCAGCACGTTCCCGTCCACCGCCGGGACAGGGCGCTGGAAGGCTATGGAGGCGATCGCCCCTGCCGTATAGCTGCCGATTCCGCTCAGGGTGAGAAGGGCCTCCACGGTATCCGGCATACGGCCGCCGTAGGCCATCTGGATCTGGATCGCGGCCTTCTGGAGGTTGCGGACTCTATTGTAATATCCCAGTCCCTCCCACAGCTTCAGGAGCGTCTCCTCCTCTGCGTCCGCAAGGGCGCCGATATCCGGAAGCGCCTTCATGAACCGCTCGAAATAGGGCTTCACGGCCTCCACCCTGGTCTGCTGCAGCATGATCTCCGACACCCATACGCGGTAAGGCGTGGGCAGTTCCCTCCAGGGCAGAATCCGTCTGCTCTTATCATACCATTTTAAGAGGGGGATGCATATAGCCTCAAGCTTATTCTTTCCTAAGTTTTTTCTGAAGGTTTCATTAATGCAGGGCGATTCGCCATCCGTCAGGACGATTGGAACAGGACGGTTCACCGTCATGGAGTCCGGCCTCACCAGACAGTCAAAGGCCAGAATCTCCACTCCCGCCTGGGCCGCTTTGTACAGGGCGTCCGCGAATTCCGGATGGGTAGCCCTGTTGGGGGTGAAATACCGCACATCCTCCATCTGGACGACGAACAGCACAAAAGCCCGGTAGCCCTGTCTCTTAGCAGCCACCAGCTCCTCCACATGCTTCACCGCCCTCTCCGAGGGGGCATCCGGGAAGCGTACCACGCCATCCTCTTCCAGCGTGACGCCCTTGACCTCCATGAAGATCCGCTCCCCTCCCGCCTCTATATAGAAGTCGAAGCGGGAGCTGCCGTACACTGCCTCCGGCTTCACCAAGGTCACATCCTCCCGGAAGCCGCCGCTCCGCAGCCATTCCTCCACCGCGCGGTTGGGCGCCTGGGAATCCATGTTCACCAGGCGCTCCCCCTTTTCCACCGCCACAAGGTCGTAAGCCGTGGAGCGCGCGGGATTGCCGCTTTTCTCCAGGTAGACGCATGCCCCCTTCTGCAGCAGCTCCCGACACCTGCCGGTATTCTTTACATGGACGGTCTCCACCTGCGGTTCCCCGTCCTGCCCGTCCCCAATCTCCACCCGGGCGATGAACCTGTTGGGACGCTCCAGGAAGCGTCCCCTTGTGATATCTCTATATTCCATCTGAAAATCTCAGCTCCTTGTCCGTACTTCACCTGTCAACCTGCACCATGGCTTTTGCCTGGCCGGATGGGCTGCCGTCTCGTCTAAGCCTTCTCCCGATGTCTGGCAGTTCCCTCTGCCCTGCCGTAGGGCACCCGGGCTGCCGGGACGGACTGGGCCGCGTTTACGGTATGTATGGACTGGTCGTCAAAAAATATCTGCGCCCCGAAGGCCTTCAGGACATCCCGCTTCTCCAGCCCTCCCAGGAAGAACGCCTCGTCCACCCGCACGTTCCACGACCGCATGGTACGCAGCACGCGCTCATGGGCCGGGGCACACCGAGAGGTCACCAGCGCCGTCCTGATGGGAGACTTTTCCGTCCCCAGCTCCCGCTGCAGGTCGGAGAGCTTCTTCAGGAATTTCGCGAAGGGCCCCTCCGCAAGGGGTTCCCTGGCGCGGCTGCGCTCATTCTCCTCAAAGGCGCTTAAGCCCTTTTCCTTGAAAATCATCTCCGATTCGTCCGTGAACAGCACCGCATCCCCGTCAAAGGCGATGCGGATTTCAGGATATGTCCTGGCCTGCATGGGTATCACCTGGGCCTGGCCTGCTGTCTCTGGGTGGCCCCCCGCCTCGACATGGCCCGCTGTCCGGGGCTGTGCCGGGGTTCCCTGCGCCCTGTGCTCCGTACAGATGATTCCCGCCGCGATGCCGCTGTCTATGGCGCTGCGCACATCATCCTCGTAGGCGGAGAGGAACAGGTCCGTATGGAAGGCCTCCAGATAGGGGGCAAGCGAAGCGCCGCTCACCAGCACCGAGCGCGTTATGTCCAGGCCGTAATGCGCGATGGAGTTGAATACCCGAAGCGAGCTGTCCGGGCTGTTGCGGGACATGATGATGACCTCCACCAGATCCTCTCCCTGCCCGTATTCGTTGAGCTTCAGCAGGGCCCTGATCAGGCCGAAGCCCGGCCCGGGCTTTAGGATGTCCTGCTCATGCTCCACCTGGTAGCTGCAGTACGCCTCCAGCCCCTCCCTCTCGAAAATCCCGTTCTCCATAGTCAGATCGAAGAGGGCCCTGGATGAAACCCCTATCACCATCTTCCTGTCCAGATACGCTGCCATATGCCTCTCCTTTCCTGATTCCACGCCACATGCTTCCACGCGCCATGCTTCCGCGATTGAAACCGTCTGCACTTATCGCTTCGCAGAGGAGAGGCCGGTGCTCACCGCAGCCGGTTGCACTCGTATCTCTCCAGCGTCTGCAGACAGGTCTTCAGAGCCTCATACCGCTCCTCGGTATCCCCGTCGTCGATTTCTATGTCACAGGCGATGGCCATGGTAGTAATCATTCCATCCGTAATCCTGTGATGAAGGCCGGCCAGGATGTTCAGCCGCTGCTCATAGCTGTCGGCATCCAGAAACTCCATCACGAAGGGATCCAGCTCTACTGTGTCGGATTCCGTGTCGGATTCTGCGCCGGATTCAATGCCTGCCGCCCCCTGCACGCCAGCCGCTGTCCCTGCACCGCCAGCCGCATACTCCGACCCGATGCTGCCAACCGCATACCCCGGCTCCGACCCGATGCCGCCAGACGCACACCCCGGCTCCGACCCGATGCCACCAGCCACATACCCCGGCTCCGACCCGATACCGCCAGCCGCGCACCCCGGCTCCGACCCACTACCGCCAGCCGCATACCCCGGCTCTGCCCCGCTGCCGCCAGTCGCGCAGCCCCCGGGCTCCGGTTCCGATTCGGCCCGCTGCCGCAAGGCCCCAGGCCCCTGCAGCTCAAAGCGGAATTCCTGCGCGGCATCGGGATATTTTTCCCTGTCCACCCTGCTCACGAACATATGGAGCGGCCTGGCATAAATCCTGAAATCCCCGTAGAGCGCCTGATAGATTACAAGCTGCTCCTGCGTCTCGCTGTGCGTCGCGATAGCTGTCACCTGATACAGATTTCCTTTAAAATGCTTATAGATTTCCTGTGGTCTTGGAATAAATGACATTTCCGGAAGCTCCTTTCTGGTTCATATTGATTCATATCCATATGTTTCCTATAGAAAGTATACCCCTATTTCTTCCAAATGTCATGCGATTCCTGCGATTCTCCCCTAAAATTCCCTCCCAAAATCCGCGCCGGGCCGCTGCCGCCCGGCCCCACAGGCCCGCAAAAAGCTGCGGCAGAGGATTCGCCCTCTTCTGCCACAGCCATAGCCTTCAATCACCGCGCCTGTCCTTCTCCTCATAACCCCATCTCCTTTTCAGAACATACGTTCTTCCTATATAACAGGATAAAACTTTTGTCCCCGTTTGTCAACAGCTTCGAACAGGCAAATTATATGAAATTATAAGTACCATAGAACTCTCTCAATCCCTCACCCGCAGGATATCCCCTTCGGCGGGCTCAATAATAATACATCCCGTGGCCGCCGCAGCACCCTCCGCCAAAGCAGCACATATTGCACATCATGAAGGTACAGACCCATCTGGCGCAGAGATTCCCCACCCCTGCGGTGGGATAGCCGTACTGGGCCTGCCTCTGCTCGTACCAGCTGCCGCCGTTCTCGAACTGCTGTACCAGGCTGCGGTAGTCCCCGTTGTCCGGTTCCATGGCCGAAGCCCGCTTCGCGTGCTCCAGGGCCGCCACATTGTTCCCCAGCCCGGAATGGGCGATGGCGCTGTAGTAATACCATCTGGCGTTCCTGTCCCTGGCATCCATGCCGTCCAGAGCCGTCCTGGCTTCTTTATAATAGCCGTTGCGGATATAGTTTCCGGCGGAACGGATATAGTTGTTCTCCTCATAGCCGGTGTCCATCCCCTGGCCGAAGCCGCCGAAGCCAAAGCCCCCGAAAGGACCGCCGAAGCCCCAGAATGCCCCGCCTCCCTGGCCGCCCTGGGCCCCGCCGGAAGAGCTCCTGCCGTAACCGCCGGCGGAGCTTCTGCCATAGCCGCCGCCATACCCGGAGCTGCCATAGCTGCCGCCGTAGCCCGATGTGCGCTCCTTCATGATCTGCTGGTAAGCCGCCTGGATTTCCTTGAACTTCTCCTCCGCCTGGGCTTTGTTCGGATTGTTCACATTGGCATCGGGATGATACCTGCGGCTCAGCGCCTTATATGCTTTTTTGATCTCTTCCTCGGAAGCATTTCTGCTCACGCCTAACACACCATAAGGGTCGTACATATTTTCCTCGTTTCCCGGACAGATACCGCCGCCCTAAATTCTTGCAAAGCTTTACGCTATCACGCTTCGGAACCCATGGATGTCACCCGCGCATGTTCCTTTTTCCGCTTCTCGCGGACAGCCTCATATCTGCCCCAGACACCGGAATACAGGATATTGCGGAGAATCTCCACGTTCTCCAGTATGGGAAGCTTCTCGAACTCCTTGCAGCACTCCGATATCATCATGGTCAGGATCGTCCTGCATTCCTCCTCGAAATCGGGGCTTGCGTACCGGGGCTTCAGCGGATTCGGCGTCCCTTTCCTGATATCCTCCTCCACGTCCTCATAGGCATCGCACAGATATATGAATTTTCCCAGGAAGAATCCCAGCCTCCGCAGGTTCTCTGCCCACTCGTCCTCCCGCACCGCCATAATCTCCGCCATGACCCTGCCGAACAGTCCCGCCAGGGCATCGATGTCCGTGTCCTTTTCCCTCTCCGCATCGGAGAAGTCCTGCATCAGCAGGTTTATCTTCCGCACCTTGTCCGCATAGATTGCCTTCAGCCTCCCGGCCTTCCCCTCCAGGAGCCTGCCGTAGGCCAGCTTCAGGATCTTCTTTTCATCCTCCCAGTCGTCCTGGCATTTATAGTAGGCGAACAGCATGTTCATGTCCGCCGCGTACTCCGTGAAGACATTCCTCCTGGTCTCATGGCTCTCGAAGGGATGGACGATGCACTTGCAGCTCTCCCGGCAGGTCTGGGGCTCATACAGCCCGGTCAGCAGAATGGCCAGGAACGTCATGTCGTAGCTCAGGGAAAGCTGTCCGCAGACGCCGTACTTCTTCTTCAGATCCCGGCAGATGCCGCAATAGTAGGAATGGTATATGTCAAATTCCTTGAACTTCATTTCTGCCTTGTTTACAATAATATACCCGAACATCGCAAACCTCCACGGACATCCCGGCATCCCGGAATCAGTCTTCAGCTCTTCTTGATGAATTCATTTCCGCATTTCCTGCAGCTTATGGCAATCCTGCCCTTTCCCCTCGGTACACGGATCTTCTGCTTACAGTTCGGACATTTGTAGATGTGGTAGTCCTTGTGCTGGGCCAGCTCCTTCTTCTTTTTCAGGAAAAAGCTCCTGACCTTCATCTCCCTCTTGAGATACCACTGGTTCTCCATAGAGCGCCTGCTCACGTTCCTGGAGAACATCCTGAAATATGCGTACACCATCACTGCCGTGGCAAAAAGATAGAACACCCCGCCTCCCAAAAAAGACACCAGCAGACACACAATGGCGACAAACATCAGAAACTGATTGAAACGATCCGTACCGTAGCGCCCCCACATAAACCGCTGCAGCTTTTCTCTCATGCTTATACCTCCTCACAGGCAAAACAAAAACTTTCCTCCACCCACTATGTAACATTTTAAACTTTTTTGTAGGAAATACAATAAAATAACTATAAAGAAAATTTAAAAAAAGCGCATGACAGCAACTGCCGCCACACGCTTTTCCATATTTTTCTGATGTCGTCATGCGCGACCAGCGCAAGTCACTCCTCGCCCGCAATGGCCAGGTTCCGGACCAGCGCAGAGGGAGAGCCGAATGTCCCCTGGACGAAATCCAGGTCTTTCCCCAGGGTCTCCACATCCTTCAGCAGGCCGAAGAAGTTTCCGGATATGGTGAAGTTCTTGACCGGAGCGCCCTTGGCGCCCTCTGTGATCAGAAAGCCCTTGGCGGACAGCGAGAAGTCCCCGGTGACCGCGTTGGCGCCCGCATGCAGGCCCATCACCTCTGTCACATAGATGCCGCTGTCCGCCCTTCGCAGCAGCTCCTCAGGCACTTTTCCCGCTGTCCTCTCCCCGTCCTCTCCAGCGAGCCGGATATAAAAGGTAAAGGGGCTGACGCCGATGACAGACGCGTAGGAAGGCCTGCCTGCGTTTCCGGTGGATTTCACCCCCGCCTTGGCGGCTGTCTTCAGGTTGTGGAGCAGCGTGACGAGGACGCCGTTTTCCACTACATTCTTCGCGTAGGTGGCAACGCCCTCTCCGTCAAAGGTCCTCTTTATTACGCTGTCGTGATATGCCGGGTCGTCCACAATGGTGATAAAGTCCGCCGCGATTTTCTCCCCTTCTTTTCCGTTCAGCAGGGACAGCCCTTTCTGGGCAGCTTCCGCGGAGAAGACGGACGAATATGTCATCAGCAGTGTGGCCATGGTCTTGTTGGAAAATACCACTGTATACTTTTCGCTGGGAACGCTGCCCGCACCTATGGCGGACACCGCATCCTCCACCGCGTCCGCCGCAATGGCTTTGATGTCGAATTCCTTCAGGCCGCCTCTCTTCATCTCAAAACCGTCATACATCTCCCCGCCGTCCGCTACCAGGGGCATGGCATAGCATATGGAGCTCTTCACCCTGTCCTCCAGATCCAGGCCTTTGGAATTGTAGAGGGCATACTTTACCGCCTCATAGGCCATATAGGCCTGGGTGCCGTCCGTCACCCGCGCGTCCGCCCGGTACAGCTCCTTCTGGAGAGCCAGCGCGGCATCTGTCAGCTCACCGCCTGTAGGCTGGGCCATCCTGGTTTCCTCCGGCGTGGAATACCGGTCTCCCTTTTCATGGATAAAGGCCTTCTCCTCGCTCTCGATGGAGCCCGCGTTGTCCAGGGCCCTGAGCACAAGGGACTTGGCCTCCTCCTCCGTGCGGTTTTCCGTGGAAGCATAGCCCGCTTTCCCGTCCAGGACGCAGCGGAAGCACACTCCCATGCTGTTCTCCGTGCTGTACCCCTTTACCTCTTCCTGATAGATTTCTACGGAAGTAGACTCGCTTTCCGTATAATACAGCTCATAATCCGCAATCCCGTACTCCCGGGCATATCTGATCACGGCTTCCTTGAATTCCTGATATGTCATTTTAACCTCTCATTCCGCCTTTCATCGGCACATATTCCCGTCCAGTCAGTTCTCCTGCAAAGCTCCCTAGCGTCCCCCCACTACAATGGAGGAGACCCTGATCAGCGGCTGTCCCACATCCGTGGGAATGCTGCCGGAAGAAGCGCCGCACATGCCCTGGCCCCTGGCTACGTTCTTTCCCACCATATCGATTTTCATCAGCACCTCGGATCCTTTGCCGATGAGGCTGGCTCCCCGGACCGGCTCGCAGATTTCGCCGTCACGGATGACATAGCCCTCATCCACGGAAAAGTTGAACTGGCCGGTCACGGGATTCACGGAGCCGCCGCCCATGCTCTTTGCGTAGAGGCCGTATTCGATGGAACCGATGATGTCCCTGTCCTCGTCCTCTCCCGCCGCTATGTAGGTGTTGGTCATGCGGGACGTAGGCTCGAAGGCATAGCTCTGGCGTCTGGAGTTTCCGGTGGATGACATGCCCATCCTGCGCCCGTTCAGTTTATCGATCATATAGCTCTTCAGGACGCCGTTTTCAATGAGCACATTCCTCCGGGCAGGAGTTCCCTCGTCGTCGATATTGACGGAACCCCAGGCATTGGGAATGGTGCCGTCGTCGATGGCCGTCACCTTCTCGTTCGCGATCTGGGTGCCCAGCTTTCCTGCAAACTGAGATTGGCCCAGGGCTACGGAAGATGCCTCCAGGGAGTGGCCGCAGGCCTCGTGGAAAATCACGCCCCCGAATCCGTTCTCAATGGCTACAGGCATTGTACCCGCCTTGATATAACCCGCGTGCAGCATGGTGACTGCCTGGCGGGACGCCTCCCTGCCCAGGTCACCGGGGTCATATTCCTCCAGTAATTCCATCCCTTTCCGTGCACCGCGGTTTACAGCGCCGTCCTGGTTCTCTCCGTCCCTGCTGGCGATGGCACTGACTACGATCCTGGTGCGGATCTGTCTGTCCTGGGCGAACAGGCCCTCGCTGGTGGCGATGAGAATCTTGTGGTCTACCTCCAGGAAGGTGCCGCTGACCTGGCTGACTTCATTACTGTAGTCCTTTGCCGCCAGGCAGGCCCGGCGCAGATAGTCGATTTTTTCCCCGTTGCGCACGTCCCCGGGCACCACCTTCACCGGGTGGATGTCCCCGAACAGGCGCTCCCTCAGGACAATGTCCTGAACGAGGGGCATTCCCGTAAGGGCATCGGCCACCTTGGAGGCGCAGCCAAGAATCGCCTCCGGCGCCAGGGAGGAAGCCGAGCCCGACACGCAGCGGGTCCCCTTGAAGATGCGGATGCCCACGCCGGAAATCACAGTATCCCCGATTTTGTCCGTCTTGCCGGAGATGATGTTGATGTTTTTGTTCAGGCTGTGCTCCGCAAACACCTCCGCGTAGTCAGCGCCGGTTGCCAGGGCCCGCCGCAGCGCTTCTTTTACCAGTTCTCTTGATAGCATAAATAACCTCCTGTTCCAGTTCCGCATCCGTGGACTGTCTTTATACTGAATACCTACATATAATACAGGGAGACCGCTCTCACAGTCTCCCTTCCTCATACCATTTTCGTCGGCTGTAATACTACGAACCTGTCAGTTTTACTTCACCTGCTGCGCTACATCCTTCATGGAGAAGCTGATCCTGCCCATCTTGTCCTTGCCCAGGCAGACTACCGTGACCACATCTCCCAGAGTCAGCACATCCTCCACCCGGTTGATCCTCTCCCTCGCAATCTTGGAAATGTGCACCATTCCCTCCTTGCCGGGGGCGAACTCCAGGAACGCGCCGAACTCCTTGATGCTGACCACCTTGCCCTGGAAGATCTGGCCTGCCTCGAAGTCCATGACGATGGTCTTGACCATGTCCACGGCCTTGTCCATCATTTCCTTGTCAGTGCCGCATACGGAGACATTGCCGTCATCGGTGATGTCGATCTTCACGCCTGTGCGGGCGATGATCTCATTGATGGTCTTTCCTCTCTGGCCCACCACATCCCCAATCTTCTCGGGATCGATCTGGATGGAGATGATCTTTGGCGCGTAAGGGCCTACCTCCGCCCTGGGCGCGGAGATGGCGGGCTTCATGCAGTTGTCCATGATGAAGAGCCTCGCCTCGCGGCATCTGGCGATAGCGCCCTCCACGATGGGCCTGGTCAGTCCGTGGATTTTGATGTCCATCTGGATGGCCGTGATGCCCTCTGTGGTGCCTGTGACCTTGAAGTCCATGTCCCCAAAGAAGTCCTCCAGGCCCTGGATATCCGTCAGCAGCACGAAGTCATCGTCCGTATCCCCGGTCACCAGGCCGCAGGAGATGCCTGCCACCATCTTCCTGATGGGCACGCCCGCAGCCATCAGGGACATGCAGGACGCGCAGGTGGATGCCATGGAGGTGGATCCGTTGGACTCGAAGGTCTCGGACACCGTGCGGATGGCATAGGGGAATTCCTCCTCGCTGGGGAGCACCGGGATAAGCGCCCTCTCTGCCAGCGCTCCATGGCCAATCTCACGCCGTCCGGGTCCTCTGGAAGGCTTGGTCTCGCCCACGGAGTAGGAGGGGAAGTTATAGTGGTGCATATATCTCTTGCTGACCTCGTTCTCGTCCAGGCCATCGATCCTCTGGGCCTCGGACAGGGGAGCCAGGGTACATACATTACAGATCTGGGTCTGGCCTCTCGTGAACATGGCGGAGCCATGCACCCGGGGGATGATGTCCACTTCCGCGGCAAGAGGACGGATCTGCGTAATCTCGCGTCCGTCAGGCCGTTTGTGGTCCTTCAGGATCATCTTGCGCACGGTCTTCTTCTCGTACTGATAGACCGCCTCGCCCAGGATGGCCAGCCATTCCTCGTTCTCCGCGAAAGCCTCCTCCAGCTTCTCGGTGATGGCCCTGATATTCCCCTCCCTGGTCTGCTTGTCATCGGTAAATACCGCTACCTCCATCTCCTCGGGAGGCACGATTTTCTTGATTTCATCGAACATCTCCTGGGGGATGGCGCAGCTGGTGTACTCATGCTTCGGTTTTCCGCACTCGGCCACGATCTTGTCGATGAACGCGATGATGGTCTGGTTGATCTCATGGGCCTTGTAGATGGCCTCGATCATCCGCGCCTCCGGCACCTCATTGGCTCCGGCCTCGATCATGATGACCTTCTCCCTGGTGGAAGCCACGGTCAGGTTCAGATCGCCCTTCTTCCACTGCTCCTGAGAAGGATTGACTACAAGCTCGCCGTCCACCAGGCCCATCTGGGTCATGGCGCAGGGGCCGTCAAAGGGGATGTCCGAAATGCAGGTGGCGATGGCAGCTCCCAGCATGGCCACAATCTCAGGGCGGCATGCGGGATCCACGCTCATGACCATGTTGTTCAGGGTCACGTCATTGCGGTAATCCTTGGGGAACAGGGGACGCATGGGCCTGTCGATGACGCGGCTGGTGAGCACGGCATTCTCGCTGGCCTTTCCCTCCCTCTTGTTGAAGCCGCCGGGAATCTTCCCCACGGCGTACATTTTCTCCTCGAACTCTACGCTTAAAGGGAAGAAATCGATTCCCTCCCTGGGCTTCTCGGACGCGGTGGCGGTGGACAATACCACCGTATCTCCATAGTGCATGAACGCACATCCGTTGGCCTGCTTGCCCACGCGGTCGATGTCCACCTTCAGCGTGCGGCCTCCTAATTCCATTTCATAGGTCTTGTACATATTTTTCCTCCATTCCACCGTTTCCACGGCTGTTTATGGCAACAGGAGAGAATCCCCCCTGCCGCGTGATAAGGAACAGAAGACACCGAAACTACTGAAAAAAATATGCGGAATGCCCGAAGCCCATATCCTTTTCAGCGGTCTCGGAACTTTCTTCTGTTCCCTGTTGCTTCACTCAAGAATAAGCAGACCTGAGCCGTCCTTCGCGCCTCAAGTCTGCTTTCT
Organism: uncultured Acetatifactor sp.; assembly: GCF_910585425.1. Classification (GTDB taxonomy): domain Bacteria; phylum Bacillota; class Clostridia; order Lachnospirales; family Lachnospiraceae; genus Acetatifactor. The sequence continues at coordinate 29,295 of NZ_CAJUCP010000042.1, forward strand.
CTATGATTGTCTTATTTTCTTAAGCCAAGCCTCTCAATCAGAGCACGATATCTCTCGATATCCTTCTTCTTCAGGTACTCCAGCAGGCCGCGCCTCTGGCCTACCATCTTCAGCATGCCGCGGCGGGAGTGATGATCCTTGGGGTTCACTTTCAGATGCTCTGTGAGCTCCTGGATCCTTGCGGTCAGCACCGCCACCTGAACCTCGGGCGAACCTGTGTCGCCGGGCGTCCTTGCGTACTCATTCATGATTGCTGTCTTTTTTTCCTTAGAAATCATTTTTCTCTTTCCTCCTGTCATTATGACCGCCTGACACTAAGACCGGGTCGGAGCGTCCCGTATCCGAGCATCGGCTGTGACGGGCAGTTCCTGCCTCGTCTTTCACATCCGTTATCATAGCATATCCCTAAAGGATTGTAAAGTGGTATTTCGAATTCTTATACACTTCCCGTCATGCGGCGTCAGTGCCGTTCTTAACAACACAAACAATCCGTGTGTGAAGCCTGAAATCACTTAGCGAGCTTACTGATTTCCTTCACACTTTAATCCTGAAGGACCCTCACATATTTCACCGGGGTGCGGTAGTTGTAATTGCTTATCTTGATACCTGTCCGCTCTGTGCTGGCATGTATCACCTGGCCTCCTCCGATGTAGATCGCCACATGGTTGATGTAACCGCCCTTTCCATAGAAAATCAGGTCGCCGGGCAGCAGCTGATCGGCGGAAATCGATGTCCCCACAGTGGCCTGGGCAGACGCCACACGGGGCATGGAGATGCCATACTTCGCGAATATGCTCAGCACGAAGCCGGAGCAGTCAGCGCCATTGGTCAGGCTGGTGCCTCCCCATACGTAAGGGTTCCCCAGGAACTGCTTGGCGTACTCTGTCAAATCCACCCGCACGTCCGAAACGCCCGCGCCGTAGAGCAGCTCTGTCATGGTGATGGCGGTGTCGAGCTTCGTCACCACGTCCACGTATTCCGCGGAGACATACACCTCATCGCTGTCCACGGCCACCTTCACCCAGCCGTCTATGGTCTCCAGGTAATCCAGCTCCTCGCCCTGCCTGATCTGTGTCACCACGGGGCTGTTCGTATCCGGGTTCTCCCTGACGTTCAGGCCGTCCGTGTTCGCCACAGCCACCGTGCGGACGAGGTCGTTGGCCATGAGCTTCGCGTCCGGGCCGGTGAGCAGATAGTCCAGGCTCACATACCCTTCCACCTCGCCGGACTGGATATGGGCCCAGCCGTCAGCGGTGTCCAGCACCTCGCAGGCAGCGCCACGGGGCATCTTCCCCACAAGCTTCCCGTCCAGGGCAGGCACCGCGCGCACGTTCAGCAGCTCGTCCGATATGTTGGAGATGCCGATATTGGTATACCCGTATGACGCGCCCTGGGCCTGGGCCGCAAGCTGTATATATTCCTCTGTGGACAGGCTGGTCTCCAGGACCGCTGTCACGCCGGCTGACTGCAGCACGGTTCCGCCGTTCTCGGCCGCAAACGCCGGGAGGGGCTGCAATGCCATGCAGAGCATCAGGCCCGCGGAAGCTGCACAGATTTTCTTTTTCTTTAAATATCTCATGTATATCACTCCTATAATTTAAATTCTATTAAATGTTTAACAAAATTATTACGAATTTGTTACATCTAAAAGAGATTATACATGCAGCTTCCCCATCTGTCAACCGTTTCACGGTATTTTTTCTAAAATTCCTATCCGATGCCGCCGCTTTACACGTCCTCCACGTCCCGCTCCGCCGCGATGACGGCGAAGGCGATGTTCGTGGCATGGTCCGCCACCCGCTCAAGCCCTGACGCGATATCGGAGAACATCATGCCGGCCTCCGGCGTGCATTCCCCCTTGGTCAGGCGCTCCACATGGGCCCGCTGCATCTCCTTCTCCTTGATGTCCACGCTGTCCTCCAGGGCGATGACGTCCTGCATATGGCTCTCGTCGCTCCTGGCGAACATGTCGATGGAGTACCGGATCAGCCTGATGACCATGTCCAGCAGCTCTCCCAGCTCCCTCTGGGCCTCCCTGCTGATCGTGAGGCCTGTCTCCCTGCGCTGCCTGGCGGCGTCCGCCACGTTCTCCGCATGGTCGCCTATCCGCTCGATGTCGTTCACCACATGGAACAGCGCGCCCAGGCTCTTCAGATCCTCTATGGGCAGGGTGGTCTGATTGATCTTCACCAGGTAGTCCGTGATGGCGTGGTTCAGGAAGTTGATGTTCTTCTCCACCTCGTAGACTTCCCTGATGTCCTCCTCATCCAGCGTAATCAGGGCGTTCATGGCCCGGGTCAGGTTCTCGCTGGCCAGGGATGCCATGCGGTCCAACTCCTTGATGACCTCCACCACCGCCGTGGCAGGATTGAAGACGACCTTGTCGCCTATGTACTTGAGCTGATAGCTCTCCCTGTAATTGACCTTCTCGTCCTCGCCGGGCACGCACAGGCAGGACAGCTTCACGATCCAGCCGGAGAACGGGAACAGGATGATCACCTGGAAGATTTTGATCATGGTGTGGGCATTTGCCACAAAGCGCCCGTTGTCCGAGGATATGGACCAGATCAGCTTCATCACAGGCCCCTCCGCCAGGAACAGGATTGCGTACAGGACCACCGTACCGATCACATTGAACCAGAAATGGATCAGCGCGGCCCGCTTGGCATCCTTTTTGCCCGAGAGGGACGCCAGCAGCGCGGTGGTGCAGGCCCCGATATTGCATCCCAGGATGATGTAGAGCGCGATGGACAGGGACAGGAGGTCCTGATTGGCCAAAAGAAGAACGATGCTGACCGTGACGGAGGAGCTCTGGATGACTGTAGTGAGGACCAGGCCCATCAATGTGGCCATGACAGGATTGTGCAGCGATCCTATCAGGTTCACCACCTGTGGCTCCTCCTTCATGCCCGCCATGGAGCTGGACATGGTGCTCAGCCCCAGGAACAGGATGCCGAAGCCTATGATGATGTCCGCGAATTTCTTCACCTTCTCATGCTTGCAGAACATGGCCACCAGCACGCCGGCCAGCAGAAAGACCGGCGCGTATGCCGACAGATTGAAGGATACCAGCTGGGAAGTGACCGTGGTGCCGATGTTGGCACCGAAGATGACGCCCGCCGCCTGATACAGATTCATCAGTCCGGCATTGACGAAGCTGACCACCATGGCCGTACAGGCCGAGGAGGACTGGATGATGGCAGTGAACACCACACCCACCACCATGCCGGAGAACCGGTTGGTGGTAAAGATTTCAAGAATACGGCGCAGCTTGGCACCGGCGACTTTTTCTATGGAATCGCTCATCACGCGCATACCGAACAGAAAAAGCCCCAGGCCCCCTGCCATTGACAAAATAATGCTTGCGTTCATCTGAATTTTCTCCCGAATCGTTTTTCTATCATGTGTCTCTGCCTGCGGCGATGTCGTCCTCCAACTGCCTGCGCAGGGCCTCCACGCTGTCGAAGCGCCGCTCCGGCCTCCTGAAGGCCCGCAGGTATACCTCCACCTGCTTTCCGTACAGATCTCCTGTAAAATCATACAGATAGGATTCCACGCCCATGACCCTCTCGTCCGTGACCGTGGGCTTGTAGCCTACATTGCTGATGGCGCGGTACAGCTTCCCCCCGCAGCGCACCTGTGAGAAGTAGACCCCGTTAGGCGGCAGGAGCTTGTCCTTCCCCGGCAGCACGTTCACCGTGGGAAATCCAAGCCTGCGGCCCACCTGCCTGCCCCTGACCACCTCCCCGGCAATCATATAAGGCATTCCGAGCAGCCGGGCCGCGGCCTCCATCTCCCCCGCTTCCACCTTCCCGCGCACCAGCGTGGAGCTTACCTCCTCCCCGTCCAGGCACACCTTTTCGATGGTCTTCACCCGGAACCCCAGCTCCGGGCCTGCCTTTCGCAGAAAGGCGGCATCCCCCGCCCCCCTGGCCCCAAAGGACAGATCCGTCCCGGCGGCAAGGAAGCGCGCCTGCATCTGCCCCGCGAGGATGTCCCTGGCGAAGGCTTCCGGCGGCGTGGCCGCCGTCACCGTGTTCATGGGGAACTCCACCAGGATGTCCACGCCCATCCTACCGAACAGGAGGCGCTTTTCCTGCCTGGTGGTCAGCTCCCTGCCGTCAGAACAGCCAAAAAGAACCGCCGGAGGCGGATCGAATGTGAAAACGCAGGCGGCAAGACGGCCCTTCCGCGACAGGATTTCTTCCAGCAGCCGTCTGTGGCCGATGTGTATCCCGTCAAATTTTCCCAGGGCCACCGCCGTCTCCTGCCCAAGTTGTATTTCTGTCGTACCGGCAATGATCTCCACTTCTACAATCACTCTTTCTCCAAAAACATTTTCACCGGCCTGTACCATTCTCTGTCCGGCTCATAGGCGTAAATGCCCGCGAAGCTCCCGTCAGGCCTGTACATCCGGACCCAACTGCCCCCGGCGTGCACTTCCCCCTCCGCGGTCTGCCCGGGCGCGACCGCGTTGCCATTGTCCAGCAGCCTTAAACCGCTCTCCCTCACATGGAGCGCGGGGCAGTCCGTGAACACGCTGTCCACAGGGCGCAGAGCCTGACTCAGGCCCGGTCCCCCCTGGTCCTTCCACTGCTGCAGTCTGCCCAAAGTGCAGGCATCTTCTATGGAGAACTGCCCCACTCTGGTGCGCCGTAAGCTCTGCATGGCGCCGCCGCACCCAAGCCGCTCTCCCATATCCGCGCAGAGCGTCCTGATATAAGTCCCTTTGGAGCAGACCACCCGCATCCGGACCACCGGGAGGCTGCATTCCAGTATCTCCAGTTCATGTATCTGTACCGGCCGGGCCTTCCGCTCCACTTCTTTTCCGGCTCTGGCCAGCTCGTACAGCTTCTTTCCGTCCACCTTCAGCGCGGAATACATGGGCGGCACCTGCATGTACAGGCCCAGGAAGGAATCCGCCGCGCCCCTGACCCGGCCCTCGTCCACCTCCACAGGGCGGCGGGCCAGTATCTGCCCGGTCACGTCCTGGGTGTCCGTCTCCACGCCCAGCAGCAGCTCCGCCACGTATTCCTTGTCCCTGTCCGCCAGCATGTCGCACAGCTTCGTGGCGCTTCCCAGGCAGACGGGCAGCACCCCTGTGGCCATGGGGTCCAATGTCCCCGTGTGGCCTATCTTCCGCTGCCCGCAGATGCCCCGCATCTTCGCCACCACATCATGGGAGGTGAAGCCTGGCTCCTTGTCAATGACTATTATCCCGTTCATCATGCTCCGCTTCCCACTTCTTCAACGCTTTTTCGATATGTAGGGAGAGATTGTTCACACAGTCGTGGAAAGTGCCCGTCATGTTGCAGCCCGCGGCTTTGGTGTGCCCTCCACCGCCGAAGTACGCCGCCACCTCCGCCACGTCCACCTTCTCGCTGGAGCGCATGCTCACCTTGTACTCCATGGTGCCCGTCTCGTACATGAAGATGGCGCAGTCTATGCCCTCGATATTGCGCAGCTGGTTCACGATGCCGTCCAGGTCTTTCGGCCCTACATTGTAGAACTCCATGGTCTTCTTATCGATGGCGCTCACGATGCAGCTCCCGCCCAGGAACCGGATGCTCTCCATCAGGGCCCTGCCCATGACCTGGGCCTGGATATAGGTCTTCTGGTAAAAGGTCTCCAGTATCAGGTTCGGGAAGTCAAAGCCGAACGCAATCAGCTTCGCCCCCTTCTCCAGGGTCTCCGGCGAGGTGTTGGAATACTGGAACACTCCCGTGTCATGGATGATGCCCACATACAGGGCCATTGCCATATCCTTGTCCAGCTGTCCCTCATCCATCAAATCGAAGATCAGCTCACAGGTGGATCCCGTCTCCGGCCTGATCACATTGATCTGTCCGCCGCCGGGGTTGCTGACATGGTGGTCTATATTGATCGTCTTCCCCGCTGCCCTGAAATATTTCTCCGCGCCCCCCAGCCTGTCCGTGGAGGTGTCCAGCACAAAAAACACGTCAAAGGCAGGTTCCTCAGGGAAATCGGAGTCGATTTCCCCAAAGCCCTTAATGTCCTTAAAAATATCCGCAGGCTTTTCCAGAAACACTTTGGTCTCCGCCGCAGGCAGGCATTTCACCAGATACTGCCACAGCCCCAGACACGCGCCCAGACAGTCCCCGTCCGGCCTTACATGCCCGGCGATGCCGATTCGTTTCGCTTCCCTGCATTCTTCCAATAAATTCAGATTCATCTGCCCTCATTCCTTTTCATCCGGGCCCTGGCCTAAAGCTCCAGATCCTCCTCAGGCTCTTCCCCGTCCGCATCCTCCGCGCGGGTCTTCGCATTCTCATCATCCTGTGCGATGACCTCGTCGATTCTGCGCGACATGTTGACCCCATACTCGATTGACTGATCCATGATAAAGGTAATCTCCGGCGTGTTGCGCAGGTTGATCTCCCGGGCCAGCCTGTTCCGCATGAACCCCACCGCGCTCCGCAGTCCCTCCAGGGTAGACTTCCTTACCTCCTCATCCCCAAGCACGCTGATCCATGCCTTGCAGCTCTTCAAATCCGGAGCCACCTCCACGGACACCACGCTTGTCCACGGGCTGATCCGGGGATCCTTGATCTCCCCCCGGATCGCCTCCGCCAGCACCCGCTGCACTTCCCCGTTGATACGGGTATTCTTTACACTGTTTTTTCTCATTCAAACAACCCTTCTGAATCCCGGACAGATGCCCCCGGCACCTGCCCCGCTGCCGTCAGCCCGTCAAGGCAGGGTAGCTTCCTGCCCAAACGGGTCCTTCAGCATGCTATCTCGGCACTTCCACCATGATATATGCCTCTACCATATCCAGCTCCTGAATCTGGTCGAAGCCCTCGAACACAAGTCCGCACTCGAAGCCTTCCTTCACTTCCTTCACATCGTCCTTGAAGCGCTTCAGCGAAGCCAGCGCGCCCTCGTAGATCTGGGTGCCCTCTCTGCTGATGCGGATCTTGCAGCCTCTCTGGAAGATACCGTCCATCACATAGGAACCGGCGATATTTCCCACCTGGGAAGCCTTGAAGATCTGCCTGATCTCCGCGTGGCCGATGACCTTCTCCTCGAAGACGGGATCCAGCATGCCCTTCATGGCGGCCTCCACGTCCTCGATTGCCTTGTAGATGACCTTGTACAGCCTTACGTCCACGCCTTCACGCTCCGCCGTATTTTTGGCAGTGCTGTCCGGCCTTACGTTGAAGCCGATGATGATGGCGTTGGAGGCGCTGGCCAGGGTCACGTCGGACTCGTTGATCGCGCCTACGCCGCCGTGGATGCATTTGACCACGACTTCATCGTTGGACAGCTTCAGCAGGGACTGGCGCACAGCCTCCACGCTGCCCTGCACGTCCGCCTTCACGATCAGGTTCAGTTCCTTCAGATTGCCCTCCTTAATCTGGGAGAACAGATCGTCCAGGGACATCTTCGTCCTGGTCTCCTCCAGCTTCTTCTCCTTGTTCTGGGCCAGGTAGGTCTCCGCGTAGGACTTGGCCGTCTTGTCGTTCTCATGGGCCAGGAACACCTCGCCCGCGCTGGGCACGTCTGACAGTCCCAGAATCTCCACGGGCATGGAAGGCGTAGCCTCCTTCACCCTTCTGCCCTTGTCATCGATCATGGCCCTGACCTTGCCGTAGCAGGCACCTGCGGAGATGAAGTCTCCCACCCGCAGAGTACCCTTCTGCACCAGCACCGTAGCCACAGGGCCGCGTCCCTTGTCCAGCTCGGCCTCGATGACCAGACCTCTGGCGCGCCTCTCCGGATTGGCCTTCAGCTCCAGGATATCGGCTGTCAGCAGGATCGTCTCCAGCAGATTGTCGATGCCGTCGCCTGTCTTCGCAGAAACGGGGACGAATTCCGTATTGCCGCCCCAGTCAGTTGCGACTAATTCATATTCCGTCAGCTCCTGCTTCACCCGCTCGATGTTGGCCGAGGGCTTGTCGATCTTGTTCACGGCCACCACGATCTCGATGCCTGCCGCTTTGGCATGGCTGATGGCTTCCACGGTCTGGGGCATCACGCCGTCGTCCGCCGCCACCACCAGGATCGCGATGTCCGTGGCGTTGGCGCCGCGCATACGCATGGCGGTGAACGCCTCATGTCCGGGCGTATCCAGGAACGTGATCTTGCGCCCGTCCACATCTACAGTATACGCACCGATGTGCTGTGTGATACCTCCGGCCTCCTTTTCGATGACATGGGTCTTGCGGATGGTATCCAGGAGCGATGTCTTGCCGTGGTCTACATGGCCCATGACGCAGATGACGGGCGGCCTCTCCTTCATGGAAGCCTCATCCTCCTCGTCCTCCTTCAGAAGCTCCTCGATGACGTCTACCTTCACCTCACGCTCGCAGAGGATATCGTACTCCATGGCGATATTCTCCGCGTCCTCGTAGGAAATCTCCTGGTTCACCGTAACGATTCTGCCCTCCAGGAACAGCTTCTTCACGATTGCGGCGGGCTGTACCTTCATCTTCTCCGCAAATTCCTTGATGGTTATGCTCTCCGGCAGGATAATCACCTTGATGGCTTCCTCTGCCGCTTCCTCTTTCTTCTTCTCGGGCCGGATGAATCTGCCGGGCTTGTTCCTTACTGCCTCGTCCTCTTCATAGATATGGTCCTTCTTGGAGCGCTTGCCCTTCTCCTGGCTGTTGGCGCGCCTCTTTTCTTCCTCGCGCTTCTTCTCCATATCCTTGCCCGGAGCTTCTCCTCCAAAGCTCTTAGGTTTATTATCTCTGAATCCAGCTCCCTGTCCCGAACCGCCTCTTCCGTCGCGCGGGCTACCGTTAAAGCCACGGTTGCCCCCCGGACCAGCGCCCGGACCGCGGCGATCGCCCATGCCACCGCCAGCACCCGGCCGGCCGCCTCTCTGAAAGCTGTTCTGCCTGTCTCCCTGTGGTCTGCCATTCTGGCCGCTGCCTCCTCTTGACTGGAACTGTCCGCGCTCACCCTGGGATCTGCCGCCCTGGCCGCCGCTTCTGCCGCCCTGGCCATCTCTGTAGCCCCGGTTGTCACGGCCGCGGTTGTCCTGGGACTGGCCGTCCTGGCTGCGGCTGCCCTGGAAACGGCCGTCCCTTGCGGGCCTATCCTGTCCGTTTCCGCCATTCTGGTATCTGCCGCCCTGGCCGCGCTCTCCCTGGAACCTGTCGCCCTGAGGCCTGCCGCCCTGGCCGCGTTCCGGCCGTCTGTCGCCCTGGCCGCGCTCGGTCTGGGGCCTGTCGCCCTGAGAGCGCTGGGTCTGGATCCGCTCTGCCTGGGGACGCTCCTCCTGGCGCCTCTCGGTCTGCTGGGGCCTGTCGCCCGGCACCCTGTCGCTCTGAGGGCGCTCGTTCAACACGGCTTCGCTCTGGGGGCGCTCGTCTACAGGCTTCTGTACCGGCACCTTCTGCTCCGCTGTCTCGCGCACCGGAGGCACCTGGGGCTTACGGTTCTCCGTCTGCTCCGGGCGCGGCTTGGGCTGGGGCGGCTTCGGCGGCACCATCTGTACGGAGGGCGTAGGCGACGGCGGCGTCAGCGGCTTGATCGGGCGCACCGGTGCCTGAGCCTTGGTCCTGCGGTCATTGCCGCGGCCGCCCTGGTTCCTCCCCTGGCCGCCCTGGCTGTTCTGGCCGCCCTGGCGTCTGGCGTTTCCGCCTCCCTGTCCCTGCTGGGCAGGGCGCTGGCCCTGCATCCTCGAATTCTGCGGGTTGTTCACGACGATGATCGTCTTCTTCTTTTTCGGTGCACCGTTTGCCTGTGCATCCGCTGCCTTTGCAGGCTTCGCTTTCTCCTTCTCAGGAGATTTGGCTGTCTCTTCTTTTACCATTTCTGCCGTCTCTTTTTTCACCATTTCTTCCTTCGCTGTTTCCTTTTTTTTAGGCGCCTCTCCCGGCGCGCTCTTTACTCCCTTTCCAAACGCACCGCGCACCAGCCGTATGGCATCTTCGTCAATAGAGCTCTGCGCGGCTTTCGCTTCGATTCCCTTCCCCTGCAAAAAACCTATAATGTCCTTGCTCTGCACCTCTAGCTCCTTTGCAAGTTCATGTACCTTTATTTTCGCCATGCTTCCCTCCATTTCCGCCTCCATCGGCCGTTTGTCTTTCTTTCAGTTGTCTGCTTATCACATCCGCTAATCCCGCATCGCACACGCCCAGCGACGACCGGAAGTCCTTCCCGATAGCCCTTCCCAGCTCTTCCTTCGTCCCGTAGAGCTCCACCGGGACGCCGTAATAAGAGCACTTGTCGGTAAACAGCTTCCTGGTATTGCCCGACGCATCCTCCGCAACGATCACCAGCATAGCGGAGCCATTCCTGATTGCATCCAGTGTCTGAAATTCACCGCTGACCAGATTGCGTCCTTTCATGGCGATTCCCAAAAGCGATAATATCCTATTCTGCTTCAAGCTTTTCAAACTCCCCCTCTAAAGTATCGTATACTTCCTTTGGAATACTCATCTTGAAGGAGCGCTCCAGGCCCTTGTTCTTCCTGGCCATAAGCAGGCATTCCCTGCTCTTACAAACATATGCGCCTCTTCCGTTCTTCTTGCCTGTTATGTCCAGACATATGTCATTTTCTGCCGTCTTCAGGACTCTCATCATGTCCCGCTTTCCCTTCATCTCACCGCAGCCGACACACTGTCTCAAAGGAACCTTTTTTGCCATATAGTCTCTTACTCCTCATACCCCTCCTCATCGTCCTGAGGGGCTTCCTCGTCCAGGGGGGCTTCATACTCCTCCTGGCCCTCATCCATGCCTGATTCGCCGTAGTCATCGGGCTCCTTGTAGTCCTGCTCCACGTAGCCCTCATAGCTTTCCGTTTCCGTCAGGCCGTCATCCCCGCTGTACTCTCCGTATCCGTCGGCCCCGCCGTCCTCGTACTCCTCATACTCCTCCTCGTACTCTCCATAGTCCTCCTCCAGATAATCCTCGTACCTGAATCCCGGAGCGTCCTTGGCCTGGGTCTCGGACTTGATGTCTATCTTGTAGCCGGTGAGCCTTGCGGCCAGCCTTGCGTTCTGGCCCTCCTTGCCGATCGCCAGGGACAACTGGTAGTCCGGCACCACCACCTTGGCCGTCTTCTCGTCGGGATCCGCGAACACCGCCACGATCTTCGCGGGGGACAGGGCGTTCTGGATCAGGTTGCCCGGGTTGTCGTCCCAGTTCACGATGTCTATCTTCTCGCCCCTCAGCTCATCCACGATGGCATTCACCCTGGCGCCGTTCATGCCCACGCAGGCTCCCACCGGGTCCACGTTCGGGTTATGGCTCCACACGGCGATCTTGGTACGGCTCCCGGCCTCTCTGGCGATGCTCTTGATCTCCACGGTGCCGTCCTTAATCTCCGTGACCTCGGATTCGAACAGGCGCTTCACCAGCTCCGGATGGGTGCGGCTCACATTGATGCGGGGGCCTTTTGGGGTGTTCTTCACCTCCAGGATGTACACCTTGATGCGCTCCGTGGGCCGGAAGAACTCCCCCTTCACCTGCTCGGATTCGCTCAGCATGGCGTCCGCCTTGCCCAGGTTGATGCTGATGTTCTTCCCCAGATGCCGCTGGACCACGCCGGTGACCACATCCTTCTCTTTCTCGTAATATTGGTTATAGATGACGCTTCTCTCTTCCTCCCGGATTTTCTGCAGGATGACGTTCTTGGCGTTCTGGGTGGCGATACGGCCGAATTCCTTGGACTTGATCTCCACATGTATCATATCGCCCACCCTGGCCATGGAGGAAATCTCTCTTGCATCTTCCAGGGAAATCTGCAGGACCGGATCCTCCACGTCCTCGGCGGCAGGCATGACTTCCTTCTCCGCGTATACCAGAAAATCGCAGGTCTCCCTGTCTATCTCCACACGCACGTTGTCCGCCTTGCCGAAGTGGTTCTTGCAGGCAGTCAGCAGCGAGTTCTCTATGGCCTCGAACAGGGTCTCCTTGCTGATTTCCTTCTCCCTCTCTAAAATGTCAAGCGCCTCCATCAATTCCTTGTTCATCATTTCCTCCATTCCGGCTGTTTGCCAATCCCTTTATCTCCAAATCAATAGGAAAATCCTGTAATCCGTAAAAAATCATCCTAAAACTCCACCGCCAGGCGGATCACCGCGATGTCCCCGCGCTGGAATGTCCTGGCCGTCTCCCCCTCCAGAATGGTGACGCTGTCCGCATCGAAGCCATCCAGCCTGCCCGAAAATTCCCTGCATTTATCAATGGGCTTGAAGAGCCTGATCTCCACGTCCTCTCCCAGGGCGGCCTGGAGGTGCTTATCCTTCTTCAGGGCCCGGCCCAGCCCCGGGCTGCTGACCTCCAGCACATAGGCGTCCGCGATGAAGTCCTCCCTGTCCAGGGCATCGGACAGGGCGCGGCTCACGTTCTCGCAGTCCTGGATGTTCACGCCCTCGGGCTTGTCGATATAGGCGCACAGATGGTAGTCCGCGCCCTCCTTCACATATTCCACATCATAGACGGACACGCCGTTGGCCCGGGCGATGGGCTCCAGCAGCGCCTGTGTCCTGTTTTCGTAATCTTCTCTGCGTGACATTCAAAACTCTCCCCAAAAATTCTTCCTACATGCAAGTAAGAGTGGCTTGCGGGCCACTCTTACACTAATCATCATCATTTACAAGTCCAGTTTAGACCTAAATACGGAGTTTGTCAATAGCTTTCTTAAATTTTTGTAAATATTTATTCCGCCTTTTCGCTCCCCGCGCACTCTTCCTCCCCCACGTACACGATTTCCAGATTGCCGAAGTTCACTGAGCCCCCCACGTACAGCACGTCCTCGCCGTAAGGGTTGCAGTTCCCGTTCTCCTCTGCGTTGCCGAAGGCGACCCGCACGTCCGTCACCACCTTCCACACGGCGGGGACATAGAGCACTGTATTGCCAAAGGAGGACTGCACCTCCACCTGGGCCCTGTGGCCCTCCAGCAGGGTCTCCGTGAAGTAGATCTGCATGGAGCCGAAAGCATTCTCCGCCTCCACCCGGCTCACCACGCCGGAGAGATATTTCGTGGCATCTCCGAAGGTGTTCTTATAGAAGACGCGGCCGCCGCTCTCGCGCCCCGCCGCTCCCTCTCCCCTGCCCCATGCCGGATGGCCGCCCCATTTGGCGGATTTGGGGAACAGAAGATTCAGGCCCAGGCTGCCGAGCAGAGCAGCGCCCAGCACCGGCCAGGGCGTGATGGCCTCCAGGCCCAGCAGCTCATCGTTGACGATGATGAGGAAGGCCAGGGAGAACAGCATCTTCTCAAAGTTCCTCTTCGCGATGCCTTTGACCAGCACCGATGCCAGGAAGATGTTGCATACGATGGACCAGAAGCCGATACCTCTCAGGAAGCCCAACCTGCTCAGCAGGAGCGCCGCCGCCCCCGTCAAAAACAAAAGACCCCAAAATACGTTTTTTCTCCTCATATCAGTTTACCTCTTTCCCGCATCATTCCAATCGTTTCCCCGTCATCCACCCAGCTTCCGGGCTTTCAGCCGCTCCGTCACCGCCTTGAAATAAGCCCTGGACACCATGGCTTTCTTTTTCGTCCCCGCGAACTCCATGACGCTGGAGGCCGTCAGGTTCCTGGTGATGGAATAGACGAAGTCCAGATTTACGATGGTGGACTTCGACACCCGCATGAAGCTCCCCGGCAGCAGCTCCTCCAGCTCGTAGAGCTTGTAGCCGCAGAAGAAGATCCTGTCCGCCGTGTGGGCCCGCAGCTCCCGGCCCTCCGTCTCGAAGAAATAGATTTCCTCCATGGGGACATAGAATTCCGTCTCTCCGTTTTTCAGGGAAAGGCATCTTTTGGCGCTGCCCTGCTTGGATATGTAGTTCTGGAGCGCTATGACGGAATCGCTCAGTCCGGGGCACCGGATGATCACTTCCTCCTCCGGCATCCCCTCAAGGATTTCAATTTTTACCTTCATGTGTTTTCCTTTACTGCTGCGGTGCGGTTCTGGCCCTGTTTTTTTCCATAGCCTTAGTATACAGGAAAACCGGAATCTGTAAATGCTTTTTGCGCAAGAGGTAAATTTTGATACCTGAGATGTAGGAATCAGCGGATGCTGTACTCCATCCACTCGTAGAGGAGCTTTGTCCCCTCTGTGATCTCCGGCGGCAGAAGCGCCCTGGCCACCAGCTTCAGCTCGTCGGATTCAATGTCCGTGCGCTTCAGGTTCGCGTAATCTCCCTCAATCGACACTACCACATATTCAAAACGGTTCATTGCCTTGTCCTCCTGTCTGTTTTCCTATTATCTTACCATAAATGGCATCCGTTTGGAATCCCCGAAGATGCGCCGGCGCGAAAAAGGGGCCATCGCTTTGGCAGGTTTCCCTCTGCCATCGCGCCGGCCCCTCCGGTGGTATCTATTCTGTTGCTGTCATTCCCGTCTCAGTAAGCTTCCGGGCGATTACATCATGCCGCCCATTCCGCCTGCGCCTGCGGGCATGGCGGGAGTCTCCTCCTTGATGTTGGCCACAACGCTCTCGGTGGTCAGCAGTGTGCTGGCAACGCTGGTAGCGTTCTGCAGGGCGCTTCTGGTCACCTTGGCGGGATCCAGGATGCCTGCGTCAACCATGTTCACATACTCCTCTTTCAGAACGTCGAAGCCCACGCCTGCATCGGACTCGCGCACCTTGTTGATGATGACGCTGCCCTCTAATCCGGCGTTCGCCGCGATGTGGTACAGAGGGGACTCCAGGGCTTTCAGCACGATGCCTGCACCTGTCTTCTCATCCCCTTCCAGGGTATCAGCCAGCTTGGCGACTTCCTTGGCAGCATGGATATAAGCGGAACCGCCGCCGCAGATGATGCCTTCCTCCACGGCTGCCCTGGTGGCTGCCAGAGCGTCCTCCATGCGCAGCTTGGCTTCCTTCATCTCTGTCTCGGTGGCAGCGCCCACGCGGATGACGGCAACGCCGCCTGCCAGCTTGGCCAGCCTCTCCTGCAGCTTCTCCCTGTCGAAATCGGAAGTGGTCTCCTCAATCTGCTTCTTGATCTGTGCGATGCGGGCCTGGATCTCATCCTTCTCGCCCTCGCCGTCCACGATGACGGTGTTCTCCTTCTGAACCTTCACGGACTTGGCATGGCCCAGCATATCCATGGTGGTATCCTTGAGCTCATAGCCCAGGTCGGAGCTGATGACAGTACCGCCAGTGAGGATGGCGATATCCTGCAGCATATCCTTCCTCCTGTCGCCGTAGCCGGGAGCCTTCACGGCCACTACGTTGAAGGTGCCGCGCAGCTTGTTCACGATCAATGTGGTCAGGGCCTCGCCCTCCACGTCCTCGGCGATGATCAGGAGCTTGGCGCCGGACTGTACGATCTGCTCCAGAACGGGCAGGATCTCCTGGATATTGGAAATCTTCTTATCCGTAATCAGGATGCAGGGATTCTCCAGGGTAGCTTCCATCTTGTCCATGTCCGTAGCCATATAAGCGGAGATATAGCCTCTGTCGAACTGCATGCCTTCCACCAGGTCGAGCTCGGTCTGCATGGTCTTGGACTCCTCGATGGTGATGACGCCGTCCCCGCTGACCTTCTCCATGGCATCCGCTACCAGCTGTCCCACTTCGTCATCCCCTGCGGAGATGGCTGCAACCCTGGCGATGTGCTCCTTGCCGTTTACCTTTGCGCTCATCTTGGAGATGGCTTCCACGGCGCACTCGGTGGCCTTCTTCATGCCCTTTCTCAGGATGATGGGGTTGGCGCCTGCTGCCAGGTTCTTGATGCCCGCGTTCACCATGGCCTGTGCCAGCACGGTAGCTGTGGTGGTGCCGTCGCCTGCCACGTCGTTGGTCTTGGTGGCAACTTCCTTCACAAGCTGTGCGCCCATGTTCTCGAAAGCGTCCGCCAGCTCGATCTCCTTGGCGATGGTGACGCCGTCATTTGTGATCAGGGGAGCGCCGAAGGATTTGTCCAGCACCACGTTCCTTCCCTTGGGTCCAAGGGTCACTCTCACGGTGTCGCTCAGCTGGTTGACGCCTGACTCTAATGCCGCACGGGCTTCCGCTCCGTATTTAATCTCTTTTGCCATGATTCTTCATGCCTCCATTTTCTAAATGATTTATTCTATGTCTGCTAAACTGATTATGCCTCTGCTCCTATGGCCCCGTCCGGGCCCCGGTTCCTCTGTCCCCGCACATCTTACGGCTCCGAAAGCCCGGGAGCTATCAGATCCGGTCCCTTTAAGTCCTGGATTTCCTTAGTTGTTTATAACTGCCAGGATATCGTTCTGCTTTACTACGATGAACTCTTCCTCGTCCAGCTTCACTTCGGTTCCGGCATACTTGGAGTAGATCACGTTGTCGCCGACCTTTACCTCCATCTTCACTTCCTTGCCGTCCACCATGCCGCCAGGGCCTACCGCAACCACCTCTGCCTGCTGGGGCTTCTCCTTGCTCTGTCCGGGAAGGACGATGCCGGACTTCGTGGTCTCTTCCGCAACCAACTGCTTCAATACGACTCTGTCACCTAAAGGTACTAATTTCATGGTAATTGCCTCCTGTTGTCTTCGTTTTCTTTTTCTTGTTAGCACTCATTTGGTTCGAGTGCTAATCTCTGGAACATATAATAGTTTTATATGGTAGTCTTTGCAAATATATCCACGGATAAACAAATCCTTATTTCTCTCTGAATCTTTTGTTTCCTCTTATTTTCTTTCTTTTTCTCACTTTCCTGCATGCCGCCTGATTTAATATTTATTTTAGAAATCAGTCATTTTTTCCACCATTTTCGCCGATATATCTTATAAGAAAGAGACACTGTTGAAATATACATCCAAGGAGGGATTAACGGAGCAAACGGAGTTGGAATTCAGAGCTATTTCAAAGTGTATCCGATTCAGATGGTATCCGGCGTGTCGAAGCCGAGAAGGGAAAGAGAGGGTTCCGGACAACGGCAGCCCCAGACTTCCCAGGTCTCTCCTTTTACCGCCACGCTGGAAAAGGCAGCGCAGGCAAGCGAGCCGACGGAATGCTATACTGTGACCTATGACAGGCGCAGCAGGCTCCAGACCTATTATTACTGCCAGTCCAGAGAGTATACCTTCTGAGCGCGGAAAGGGACATGGCCACAGGCCCTGTCCCTTTTTCGTCCCGGCAGATATGCCGTTTCCATCCATTTCCTTAAGTCCTCAGTCCCGCACCACCGTCCGCCTGGCGATCAGGTAAGACGCCGTGTAGTACAACAGGTACAGCAGGGCCGTCACCCCCGCCACGATGCCCGTGATCAGCCACACCACTTCCGCGGAGGCCTCCATCCCCTCCATGCGCATCACATGGGCCCCAAAAGCGGCCACAGGAACGCTCAGAACCATGGGCAGGGCAAAGGGCGCGATGAAGAAGACAAAGGTCTGCCAGAACAGCGCCCTGGCCTGCTCCCGCTCCCCCATTCCCAGCCGGAACAGGATTTCGTACCGCCCCTTATCCTCCCCCAGGCCCGAGAGGGTCTTCAGCGCCAGGATGGCCATGGCCAGCAGCAGGAACACGGCCGACGCGAACAGCGCGCCCACCACCAGGATGGCCGACACGCCGTTCTCCTCCTGCCTGTGGTATTCCCGAATCTCGAACGCAAGCCTCCTGCCCGTCTGCCTGTTTTCGCCCGCCTGCGCAGAAAGCAGCCGCGACAGCTCCCTGTGCAGGCCGATTCCGTCGAACCTCTGCTTTTCCGTGAGATAAGCCCTGCTCTCTTCCACGCACTCCATATCCGCCACCGCCTCGTCCGGCACCACCACATAGAAATACAGATAGCTGATTTTCGGATAATCCGTCCGGCAGCTATGGAACGTGTAGGATTTCCCCCCATGCTCCCAGACCATGTCCGACCAGTCCGGCTCCGCGGCCTCCCTGCTCGTGCACACGATCATGAACTGCCCCTCCAGCGCCACCGGCTCTGCCCCCAAAGGAGCCATCAGCGCATTGAAGTCGCTGACCGGCATGAAGCTGTCATTGGGCGCCATCCGCTCCTCGTACCACCCGGTGCGGCTGTAGAACTCCTGTTCTCCGGTCTCAAAAGTGTGCCACAGGACCTTTCTCCGGATTCCCGCGTATTCCCGGATAAGGCTTTCCGCCAGCTCCACTTCGCTCTCCCGGTCGTTACTGTCGGAATAATACATGACGTCATAGGGCCACGCCGCATGCAGCGCCTCCTCCTGGCCCGCTTTCTGGATGAATGAGAAATTCGTCCCCGCCACGGCCAGGCTCATCAACAGCGCCAGGCACCCGAACATGACGGAATTGGCGCTGAGGTTTCCCGAGAGCTGGCGCAGCACGAAAGTGTTGGCCCCCCGGCTGCAGAATCCCGGACGGCGCAGCAGGAGGAAGACGACGCTTTTCGCGGCTCCCATATGGAACAGCATCACGCAGAGGATAAAGCCCGCCAGCAGATACTCCATGCTGTCCACTGTCCCGCCCCTTAAGGATATGTCCACGCTCCTCCAGAATCGGATGCCGCAGGCCGCCATCCCGCCAAGGGCCGCCACCGTCACCAGGAACCACAGGCCCGGGTGCTTCACCCGCTTCTCCACTTTCTTTTCCCCGTGGATCAGGTCATAGATTGCCGCCCTCCTCAGATAAATCCCGGAGGCCAGAGACGCCACCAGGAAAATCGCCGCCGTCAGCGCCACGGTGCGAAGCAGCCCCTCCAGGGAGTAAGGCGACATGGAAAACTCCATCTCCAAAAGCTTCATCATCACCGCCATCAGCCCCTGGAACAGGAATCCCCCTGCCAGAAGCCCTATCCCCAGGGCGATGCCGCAGATGACAAGGGTCTCCGCCAGAAACAGGCGCAGGATGTCCCGCCTGGTCATGCCCAGGGTCAGGTAGGTGCCGAATTCCCGCTTCCTGCGCTTCAGCAGAAAGGAAGTGGCGTAGCTGAGCACGAAAGCCACCACAAAGGAGATGGCCGCCACCAGGATTTTCAGAGCGGTCCCGGCGCCCTCCCCCCGGTCCGCGAAGGCCGCCAGCTCCCTGCTGTAGATGACATTATTGACGGCGAACAGCAATGCCACCGTGAGGGACACTGTCATAAAATAAATCAGATAGCTGCCCACCTGCCGCTTCACGTTCCGGATTGCAAGATTAAGATACATCCGTCTCACCTCCCAGCGCCGCGGACACGGACCAGATTTCCCGGTACATCTCCTGTCTGCCCCTGTCTCCCCTGTGGATTTCGCTCCATATCTTCCCGTCCTTTAAAAACAGCACCCTGTCCGCATAGGAGCCCATGAGGGCGTCGTGGGTGACCATCAGGATGGTGGAGCCCAGGGAACGGTTCATCATCTGAAAGGTCTCCATCAGGTTCCTGGCGTTTGCCGAGTCCAGGGCTCCCGTGGGCTCATCGCCCAGAATCAATGCCGGGTTCGCGATGAGGGCCCGGGCGCAGGCCGCCCGCTGGCGCTGCCCGCCGGAGAGCTCCCGGGGGAATTTGTCCAGCTGGTCCGCCACCCCCAGGGCCTGCGCCACCCGCTTCAGCTCCCCTGCGCTCTCCTGCGGGGGCAGCTTTTTCAGGTGCAGGGGCAGCACGATGTTCTCCCCGATCGTCAGTGTGTCCAGGAGATTGTACTCCTGAAAGATGAATCCCAGCCTGTCCCTGCGGAATGCGGAAAGGTCGTTCTCCCGCATCCCGTTGAGCCGCCTGCCCTCCACGCGGATTTCGCCACAGCTTACCCTGTCGATTGTGGAGATCACGTTTAACAGGGTGCTCTTCCCGGAGCCGGACGCCCCCATGATGGCGGTGAACTCGCCCTTTTCCACATCGAAGGAGATGCCGTCCAGGGCTTTCGTGACCACGGCTCCGCTGCCGTAGTATTTTGTCACATTTTCGATTTCCAGGATTTTTTCTTTGTCGTTTCTTTCCATGTCTGTCACCTCTACGTCCTTATCTTACCACAGGACGGAGGGGTTTGTTCTAACGGAAATC
Source organism: uncultured Acetatifactor sp. (assembly GCF_910585425.1). GTDB lineage: Bacteria > Bacillota > Clostridia > Lachnospirales > Lachnospiraceae > Acetatifactor. Next base: position 49,156 of record NZ_CAJUCP010000042.1, read on the forward strand.
CTGTTTTTTCTTACGGTTTTGTAAGCTGTATTTTCCCAGTGCATCAAATGCTATATAAACGGCATTTAATTCTTGCCAGCCGCATAGCATGGCAAGTCATGCCGTTTATCCGGTTTTTGAGCAAGATTTTATTGCTACATATATATTAACGTTTTTAATTATTTACATTTATGCCATATTAGTATATAATTAAAAACATAAAAGGAGATATTGCCATGGGAAGAAAAGCAGTCGTGGTATTCCCTGCCACCCGGGATATCCTGGCAAAAATGGGGGAACAGATAAAACTGGCCAGGCTCCGCAGGAACCTGGCTGTGGAGCTGGTGTCAGAACGCGCCGATATCAGCCGTGCCACATTATGGAAAGTGGAAAAAGGCGACCCGTCCGTGGCAATCGGAATTTACGCCGCAGTCCTGCATGCACTGGGCGGCATGGATACAGATTTGCTCCTGGTGGCCAAAGATGACACCCTTGGCCGGACTCTGCAGGACCTGAACCTCCCCATACGGAGGCGCGCGCCGAAAGGAGATTGATATGTCAGACACGATTTACGTCTATGGGGACTTCTGCTCGGAAACGCCCTCTCTCATGGGATACTTATACATCGACATATCCCGGGGCGTCGAACACGTTTCCTTTGAATTCGACAGAACCTGGCTTCTGAACCACAAAAGCAACTTCATCCTGGATCCGGATTTACATCCCGTCCAGGGCAGACAATACCCCACAGGCAAATCCACCTTTGGCCTGTTTGCCGACGCTTCGCCCGACCGCTGGGGAAGAGTCCTCATGGAGCGGCGGGAACGTTTTGCCGCAGACAGAGAGGCGCGCAAACCAAAAAAGCTTGGCAGCAGCGACTATCTGCTGGGTGTATACGACGTGACCCGCATGGGCGGCATCCGGCTGAAAAAAGAGCCCACCGGGGCATTCCTTTCAGACGACAGGGAAAACGCCGTGCCGCCCTGGAGCACCCTGCGTACCCTGGAAGAGGCGTCCCGAAATTTTGAAGATGAAAAGATGACCTTACAGGAAAAATGGCTAAAACAGCTCATCAGACCCGGCTCCTCCCTTGGAGGCGCAAGGCCAAAGGCCACGGTGCAGGATATAGACGGAGCTCTCTGGATTGCCAAATTCCCCTCAAGAAAAGACGACGGAAACGTAGGCGCATGGGAGAAGACAGCCCATGACCTGGCAAAGCAGTGCGGCCTGCGCACACCGGACTCCAGGCTGGAGACCTTTTCAAAGCTGGGCAGCACCTTTCTGACAAAACGCTTCGACCGCATGGGGCCAAAGAGAATCCACTTTGCGTCCGCCATGACAATGCTGGGCAGAACAGACGGTGCCTCCGCTGACGATGGGGCAAGCTATCTCCATATCGCATCGTTCCTAAACCTCCATGCCCGCACACTTGGCACCACCATAAATGAAACTGTGCAG
>NZ_CAJUCP010000043.1:0-26854 GCF_910585425.1 uncultured Acetatifactor sp.
AAAAATAGGTTCTGAAAGCCCCATGAAATAAGGGATGAAGATTCCGAGAAGTTATTTAACGGAAAAGGAGGAGCCCCTGGCAGGAAAAACGGCCCTGACGGATCAGGAGGAGTCCCCGGCCGGGAAAATGGCCTTAACGGATCAGGAGGAGCCCCTGGCAGGAAAAACGGCCCTGACGGATCAGGAGGCGCCCCCGGCAGGAAAAACGGCCTTGACGGAAAAGGAAGCCCTGGCCGGAAAAAAGGGAACCCGGGAGGCAGCGGGGAAGGGCATCCGCTTCGAGCATGTGACCTTCACCTACCCGGGGCGGAAGGAGCCTGCCCTCCGGGACGTGAGCTTCGCCATGGCCCCCGGGACGCGGACAGCCCTGGTAGGGCACAACGGTTCCGGAAAGTCCACCCTGGTGAAGCTGCTGTGCGGGCTCTACCAGCCGGACTCGGGCCATATCTTCATAGACGGACAGGATGTAGCGCAGATGTCCCCGGATGCGCTCCGGCGGCATTTCAGCGTGGTGTTCCAGGACTACGGAAAGTATTCCTTCACCGTCCGGGAAAACGTGGAGCTTGGCGACGTGGAGAAGATGCGGGCCCCTGTCCGGGAGCGGGAGAAGGCCGTCCGGGCTGCCCTGCGCCAGGGGCTGGCGGAGGACCTGGCGGGGATGCTGGAAAAGCCCCTGGGGAACCTTTCCTCGGAGGGCACGGGGCTCTCCGGCGGGCAGTGGCAGAGGCTGGCCCTGTCCAGAGCCTGCTACCGTGACAGCGCGATCTGTGTGCTGGACGAGCCCACGGCCTCCCTGGACCCCGTGGCGGAGAACGAACTGTATGCCAACTTCACGGAGATGATGCGGGAGCGCGCCTGCATCCTGATCTCCCACCGGCTGGCGGTGGCCAGGTACACGGACCGGATCCTGGTGCTGGAGGGCGGGAGGCTGGTGGAGGACGGGACCCACGGCTCGCTGATGGAGAGGGAGGGCGTGTACGCGTCCATGTACCGGGCCCAGAGCCATTGGTATGCTTCGGAAGAAACGTAGGCTCAGGCAGTGCATAGAATTGTTTTGTCCCCCGGAAACCACGTCCCCCGGCTGCGCTGCGTCCGGGATTGTCGAAAAGTTTAGAAATCTTTAAGAGTTAATTAGATTTTTTCACAATTATGCTATTGATTTATCAATTTGCAGTATCTATAATGAATTAGGCCCATTGTGAGAGACAGAGGTCTCAGGACATGCGGGGCCGAGGCGGAGATGACTCAGATAGAACGGAAACGGAGCTGCTTATGGATAATCAAATGAACCAGTATGACAATGGCGGAGGATACAACAACGGCGGGCGCGGCAACATGCCCGGAGGGAACGGCGGCAACGGCGGCGGGAACCAGCCCCCCAGGCGGCCCAACCTCATGATGATACTGCTGGCAGGGCTGAGCACAGTGCTGCTGGTATTCATGCTCTGGAACCTGATGTTCGGCTCCAGCGGCAGTTCCCAGGAGATCAGCTATACCAGGTTCCTGGAGTATGTCAACGCGGACCAGGTGGAGGCCGTGGAGGTGCAGAGCACCGGGCAGGTGCTGTTCACCCTGAAGGAGGGGGTGGAGGCTCCCGTGGAGGCGGCCCCGGCGGTGCCGGGATATCCCTTCTACGGCAATGTGCAGACCACCTACTCCACCGTCATCATGGAGGATCTGGACACCCTCACCTCCCGGCTGGAGGCCCACGGCGTGGACGGCACCAGGATACTCAGCGACAATTCCGGCCGCATCCTGGATATATTGCTGTACGTGGTGCTGCCGGTGGTGCTGATGTGGATTCTGCTGGGCGTGGTGTTCAAAAAGATGGGCGGCGCAGGAGGCCCCATGGGCGTGGGCAAGAGCAATGCCAAGGTCTACGTGCAGAAGGAGACGGGGGTCACCTTCAAGGACGTGGCCGGTGAGGACGAGGCCAAGGAGTCCCTGGTGGAGGTGGTGGACTTCCTCCACAATCCCGGGAAATATTCCAAAATCGGCGCAAGGCTCCCCAAGGGCGCTCTGCTGGTGGGCCCTCCCGGAACGGGAAAGACCCTGCTGGCCAAGGCTGTGGCCGGAGAGGCCCATGTGCCCTTTTTCTCCCTGACCGGCTCCGACTTCATCGAGCTGTACGTGGGCGTGGGCGCCAGCCGTGTGCGCGACCTGTTCAAGGAAGCCACCAAGAACGCCCCCTGTATCATTTTCATAGACGAGATCGACGCCATCGGCCGCAGCCGCGACTCCAAGTACGGCGGCGGGAACGAGGAGCGGGAGCAGACCCTGAACCAGCTGCTCTCCGAGATGGACGGCTTCGACAGCTCCAAAGGTATTTTGATATTAGGCGCGACTAACCGCCCGGAGATCCTGGACAAGGCCCTGCTGCGCCCCGGGCGCTTCGACAGGCGCATCATCGTGGATAAGCCGGATTTGAAGGGCCGCGTGGAGATATTGAAGGTCCACGCCAAGGACGTGAAGATGGACGAGACCGTTGACCTGGACGCCATCGCACTGGCCACCAGCGGCGCGGTGGGCTCCGACCTGGCCAACATGATCAACGAGGCGGCAATCAATGCCGTGAAGGAGCGCAGGGACTATGTGTGCCAGAAAGACCTCTTCGATGCGGTGGAGGTGGTGCTGGTGGGCAAGGAGAAGAAGGACCGCATCATGAGCAGGGAGGAGCGCAAGATCGTGTCCTACCACGAGGTGGGCCACGCCCTGATCAGCGCCCTGCAGAAGAATTCCGAGCCCGTGCAGAAGATCACCATCGTGCCCCGGACCATGGGGGCATTGGGATACGTGATGCATGTGCCCGAGGAGGAGAAGTACCTGAACACCGAGGCGGAGCTGCGGGATATGCTGGTGAGCCTGGTGGGCGGCAGGGCTGCCGAGGAGGTGGTCTTCGACACCGTCACCACCGGCGCTGCGAATGATATCGAGAAAGCCACCGACATCGCGCGGAATATGGTGACCCGCTACGGCATGAGCAAGAAGTTCGGCCTGATGGGGCTGGCCACGGTGGAGAGCCAGTACCTGGAGGGAAGGACGGCCCTGAACTGCAGCGACGCCACAGCGGCCCAGATCGACGCGGAAGTGGTGGAGATATTGAAGGAAAGCTATGACAAGGCCCTGGAGCTGATTCGGGAGAACAGAGGGGTCATGGATAAGCTGGCGGAGTTCCTGATCGAGAAGGAGACCATCACCGGCAAGGAGTTCATGCAGATCTTCCGCCGGGAGAAGGGCCTGCCGGAGCCGGAGGAAACAGGATCCGGGGAAGCGGAATCCGGAGGGCCGGGACAGGCGGCCGGGAAGGAAGGCCGGGACGGAGAGGCCGCGAAGGGACAGGAGGCCGTTGCGGCTCCCGCCCGGGAAACGGCCGGGGAGAAGGCCGCGGAGACGGCTGTGCCTGGAGCGGAGCCTGCCTCCGAAGCGGAGGCGGCTTCGGAGAAAGCGGAGGAGAGCCGCCGGAACCGCGAACCATCGGAATCCGCGGAAGGCGATGGGGACGCCCGGCAGCCGCAGCCCGCGGCCAGGGCGGATGCCCCGGTGGAAGAGCCGCAGGGTGCGCCGGCGCAGGAGAGCGCCGGGAACGCTGTCCCGCAGCCCAGTGAGTCTGCCCCCCGGCCGGAGCAGAGCGCCTGGACGGGCGGCAAAGAGGCCCCGGAGCAGGTTTCCCAAGCGGAGGCATCCGGGGAGCAGGAATCCGATGCCCGCCCCGTAGGCAGGTTCTCCAACGGCAGGATAGAGTAAGAAAATCAGGCAAGCCTTTCTCATACAGTGGGAGAGGCTTGGTTTTTCATGTATGGACAGTGGAGGAAAGCATTCCCCCTGTCCAATCGTAGAAGGAGCCTCTATGTTGTTCAACATCGAAGAAGAATTGAAGAAACTGCCCAAAGAGCCCGGCGTCTACATCATGCGTGACGATAAGGATGTCATCCTGTATGTGGGCAAGGCCGTGAACCTCCACAACCGCGTCCGCTCCTATTTCCGGGAGAACATCGGCAGAGGCCCCGCCATCGACAAGATGGTGTCCCTGATCGCCCGGTTCGAGTACATCGTCACGGACTCCGAGCTGGAGGCCCTGGTGCTGGAGAACAACCTGATCAAGGAGAACTCCCCCAAGTACAACACCCTGCTGAAGGACGACAAGACCTACCCCTACATCAAGGTGACGCTGGGGGAGGAGTACCCCAGGGTACAGTTCTCCCGGCTCATGAAGAAGGACAAGTCCAAATATTTCGGCCCCTACACCAGCGCCGCGGCGGTGAAGGACACCATCGAGCTGCTGAACAAGCTCTACCGGCTCCGCACCTGCAACCGCAGCCTCCCCAGGGACATCGGCTCGGAGCGGCCCTGCCTGAACTACCATATCAAGCAGTGCCTGGGGCCCTGCCAGGGCTATGTCGCCAGGGAGCAGTACCGGGAGCAGGTGGAGCAGGCCCTGGAGTTCCTGAACGGAAACTACAGCCCGATCCTGAAGGAGCTGGAGGGGAAGATGCGCGCCGCCGCGGAGGAGCTGGACTTCGAGGCCGCGGCGGGATACCGGGACCTCTACAACAGCGTGAAGCAGGTGGCCCAGAAGCAGAAAATCACCGACAGCGCAGGGGAGGACAAGGACGTCATCGCCCTGTACCAGGACGACAGGGAGGCCGTGGTGCAGGTGTTCTTCGTCCGGGACGGGAAGCTGATTGGCCGGGAACACTATTATATGACACATGTGTCGGAAAACGGCAAGGCGGAGATTCTGGAGAACTTCGTGAAGCAGTTCTACGCCGGGACGCCCTTCATCCCCAGGGAGCTGATGCTGCAGTACGAGATAGAGGACAGGGAGCTGATCGAGAAATGGCTCACCGGCCGCAAGGGCGGCAGGGTCTATGTCCGGGTGCCCAAAATCGGGGCCAAGGAGAAGCTGGTGGAGCTGGCCGCCCAGAACGCCAGGCACATCCTGGAGCAGGACAGGGAGCGGCTCAAGCGGGAGGAGGGACGCACCATAGGCGCGGCCAAAGAGATCGCCGCCCTGCTGGGGCTTGGGAAGATCGAGCGCATGGAGGCCTTCGACATCTCCAACATCAACGGCTTCGAGAACGTGGGCTCCATGATCGTCTTCGAGAAAGGGAAGCCAAAGCCCAGCGACTACCGGAAATTCCGCATCAAGACCGTCTCCGGCCCCGACGACTACGCCTGCATGCGGGAAGTCCTCACCAGGCGCTTCCGCCACGGGCTGGAGGAGAGCAAAGAACTGGAGGAGAAGGCGCTGGACGCAGCCTACGGGAGCTTCACCAGGTTCCCCGACCTGCTGATGATGGACGGCGGCAGGGGCCAGGTGAACATCGCCCTGTCCGTGCTCCGGGAGCTTGGCATCGCGATTCCGGTCTGCGGCATGGTGAAGGACGACAGCCACCGCACCAGGGGCCTGTACTTCAACAATGTGGAGCTGCCCATAGACACCCGCTCCGAGGGCTTCAAGCTGATTACCAGGATCCAGGACGAGGCCCACCGCTTCGCCATCGAGTACCACAGGTCCCTGCGCAGCAAGGCCCAGGTGAAGTCCGTCCTGGACGGGATTCCCGGCGTAGGCCCCGCCAGGAGGAAGGCCCTGATGCGGAGCTTCGGATCCATCGAGGACATCAAGGCGGCTTCCGTGGAGGAGCTTGGCAGCCTGCCGGAAATCAACCGCAGGGCCGCGGAGGCCATCTACGACTTTTTCCACAAACCGGGGGAGGGCCCTGCCTGACCCCCGCCCCCTTTTCTGTTCTTTTTCTTTAGAAGGTCTTCACATTATGATTTTCTTATGTTACAATCAAGATACTATCATATCAGCCAGCAGAGCGGCTGTGGAAGGAAGACGGCCGCGAAATCATAAGCAGGAGACAAGCCATGGAAAGTGTCAGATTGACCCGCCTCATTGAAAAGATGAAACTGGAGAACCTTACGCCGGAGATCGATGTGTCGGATATCCGCCTCACCCAGCCCGAAATCAACCGGCCCGCGCTGCAGCTCACCGGCTATTTCGAGCATTTCGACGCCACCAGGCTCCAGATCATCGGCTTCGTGGAGTATACGTACATGGAGGGCCTGTCGGACGAAAGGAAGCGGGAGATCTACAACGAATTCATGGAGTATGACGTGTCCGCGGTGGTGTTCTGCCGGGAGCTGAAGCCTGACCCTATCTTCATGCAGGCGGCCCTCACCCACAAGATACCCCTTCTGTCCTCCAGGAAGACCACATCCATCTTCATGGCCGAGTCCATCCGATGGCTGAACGTGAAGCTGGCCCCCTGTATCTCCGTCCACGGCGTGCTGGTGGACGTCTACGGGGAGGGGCTGCTGATTACCGGCGAGAGCGGCATCGGCAAGTCCGAGGCGGCCCTGGAGCTGATTCGGAGAGGGCACCGGCTGGTGACCGACGATGTGGTGGAGATAAGGAAGGTGAGCGACGACACCCTTGTAGGCTCCGCGCCGGACATGCTCAGGCATCTGATCGAGCTGCGGGGCATCGGGGTGGTGGACGTGAAGGCGCTGTTCGGCGCATCCTCCGTCATGGACACCCAGAACATAGACCTTGTGATCCGCCTGGAGGACTGGGACAGGGACAAGGAATACGACAGGCTGGGCCTGGAGGAGAACTACACGGAATACCTGGGCAACAAGGTGGTGTGCTACAATATCCCCATCCGCCCGGGCCGGAACCTGGCGGTGATCTGCGAGTCCGCCGCCGTCAACCACAGACAGAAGAAGATGGGCTACAACGCGGCCCAGGAGCTATACACGCGGGTACAGAATTCCTTCGCCAAGAACAGGGACGAGGACGAATGGTAAACGCGGTTCCTGCGGCAGCAGGCTGAAAAAGAGCGCAGCAACAGCATAAAGCATAGAAAGGATCGAAAAACGTATGAGTAAGTATGCATTTGGGGTGGATGTAGGAGGTACGACCGTAAAACTGGGCCTGTTCGACGGGGAGGGGACGCTCCTGGACAAATGGGAGATCCCCACGGTGACGGCGAACCAGGGGGAAGCCATCCTGCCGGACGTGGCGAAGAGCATCACGGCCAAGATGGAGGAGAAGGGCCTGGCGGAGGCGGACGTGGCGGGAATCGGCATCGGCGTGCCGGGGCCCGTGGATCGCAACGGACTGCTGGTGGGCCGCGCCGTGAACCTGGGCTGGGACTCTCTTGACATACCCGGGGCCCTGGGTGCATATATTAATGTACCGGTGAAGGCTGCCAACGATGCCAATGTGGCCGCTTTCGGCGAACTGTGGCAGGGCGGCGGCAAGGGCTATGAGAACATGGTGGCCGTGACCCTGGGCACAGGCGTGGGCGGCGGCATCATTGTAGATGGCAGGCTCCTGGCCGGTTCCACAGGGGCAGGCGGCGAGATCGGGCATCTCCATCTCCAGGACGGGGAGGAGGAGCGCTGCAACTGCGGGAACAGCGGCTGCCTGGAGCAGTACGCCTCCGCCACAGGCATCGTGCGCCTGGCGAACCGCCGCCTGGGGGAGGATGAGAAGGAAAGCGTCCTGCGCCAGGGAGAGGTCAGCGCCAAGGCCGTGTTCGATGCCGTGAAGGCAGGAGACGGGGTGGCCATAGAGATTGCGGAGCGCTTCGGGGACTATCTGGGCAAGGGCCTGGCCATCGTGGCGGCAGTGGTGAACCCGGAGGCCTTCGTCATCGGCGGCGGCGTGTCCAAGGCCGGGGATATCCTCCTGACCTTTGTGGAGCCCAATTTCAGGAAGTACGCGTTTCCCCAGTGCAGGGACGCGAAGTTCGTCCTGGCCGAGCTCGGGAACGATGCAGGCATCTACGGCGCGGCGGCGCTGCTTCTGCGCGACAGAGGATAGCCGCGGCAGGGGGACCGGCCGGGAATTATAAAGAAAAGGGAAGTCAATTTCAATGATCAGTGGAGCAGTGGTGGAAGCATTACAAAGATACGTGCCCCGGGACAACATCCACCTGCAGGAGCCAATGGCAGGCCACACTACCTTTCGGATAGGAGGACCTGCCGATTGCTTTGTGCAGTTGGAGGACGAGGAACAGCTTAGGAAAGTGCGGCGGTATCTGGGTCTGGCGGGCGTACCGTTTTTTGTGCTGGGCAACGGGAGCAATCTGCTGGTGGATGATGCCGGCTACAGGGGCGTAGTCCTGCAGATAGGACAAAAGATGAGCGATATTTCCGTACAGGGATGCCATATCATCGCCAAGGCAGGCGCTACCCTGAGGCAGGTGGCAGCCGCCGCCTTGGAGCACGGGCTCGCAGGCTTTGAGTTCGCCTCCGGCATACCCGGCACGGTGGGAGGCGGCGTGGTGATGAACGCCGGGGCCTACGGGGGAGAGATGAGCCAGGTGGTGGACCAGGTCCGCGTGGTGAGCAAAGAGGGCGAGTCCATGGTGCTGGACAACGACACCATGGAGTTCCGGTATCGCGGCAGCGTCATCCGGGGCAGCGCCTTCACGGTGACGGAGGTCACCTTCCGGCTGGAGCCGGGGGACAGGGAGGCCATCCGGGCCAAAATGGAGGAGCTGGCCGCAAGGCGCAGGGAGAAGCAGCCCCTGGAGTACCCCAGCGCCGGGAGCACCTTCAAGCGGCCCGAGGGCCATTTCGCCGGGAAGCTGATCATGGAGGCGGGCTTCGCGGGATACCGGATCGGCGGCGCCCAGGTCTCCGAGAAGCACTGCGGCTTTGTGATAAATACCGGAGACGCCACCGCCCGGGACGTGCGCGCTCTCATAAAAGAGATACAGGAGCGTGTGAAAGAAAGGTTCCGGGTGGACCTGGAACCGGAGATCGTCTTCTTAGGATAGGACAGGATTGACATGGCCGTCGGAGTCCGGCGGCCGGAGGACATTATGAGATTCGTAGTAGTCACGGGGATGAGCGGCGGGGGAAAGAGCACCGCCCTGAAGATGCTGGAGGATATGGGCTTTTACTGTGTGGACAATCTCCCGGTGTCGCTGGTGGAGAAATTCGCGGAGCTGGTCTCCATGCCCGGCAGCGAGGTGGGCAAGGTGGCCCTGGGGCTGGACGTGCGCTCCGACCAGAATTTTGAGGATGCCACGAAGATCCTGGAGAAGCTGAAAAATCTGGGCAGGAAGCTGGAGATCCTCTTTATGGATGCCGACGAGGGCGTCCTGATCAAGAGATACAAGGAGACCAGGCGCGTCCATCCTCTTGCCATGGACAAGCGTGTGGAGGACGGCGTCAGAATTGAGCGCAGGGTACTTGAGAATATCCGCCGGCATGCCGATTATGTAATTGATACCTCGAATCTGCTCACAAGGGAGCTGAAGGAGGAGCTGAACCGCATTTTCGTGGAGGGCGCGGCGTACAACAGCCTTATGGTGACGGTGATGTCCTTTGGCTTCAAGCACGGCATCCCGGCGGACGCGGACCTGGTGCTGGACGTGCGCTTCCTCCCCAATCCTTTTTATATAGAGGAGCTCAAATGTAAGACGGGGAACGACAGGGAGGTCCAGGAGTACGTGATGGGCTTCCAGGAGGCGGAGGTCTTCCTGGAGAAGCTCACGGACATGCTGCAGTTCCTGATACCGAATTATGTGAAAGAGGGAAAGAACCGCCTGGTGGTGGCCATCGGCTGCACAGGGGGACAGCACCGCAGCGTCACGCTGGCGGGTGAGCTGTACCGGCGCATAAAGGGCAGGGGAGGGTACGGCTGCAAGCTGTACCACCGCGACATTACGCAGCAGGGGAAATAGACATGTCATTTTCTGGTGAAGTGAAGAAGGAGCTGGCAAAGCGGATGAATCCCGCCAGACATTGCCAGATTGCGGAGCTGGCCGCCCTCATGAATTTCTGCGGAGCATATGGGCGAAGCGGGGGGGAATCCGGGGGAAAAGCAGGATTTACCCTGGGTTTTCAGACAGAAAATGGGGCTGTGGTCAGAAAAGGCTTTACATTGCTGAAAAAAACATATAATATAGATACGGACAGGATATTGGACGAAGAGGAGCTGCAGGGGCTGCTTGCGAAGCTGGGAAGCCCGGAAGAGCCGGTGAGCCCGCTCCTGATCAAGAATTCCTGCTGCAGGAGGGCTTTCCTGCGGGGGGCTTTTCTGGCCATAGGCTCCATGAGCGATCCCACCAAGGGATACCATCTGGAATTCGACTGCACGGATGAGAGGAAGGCCAGGCAGCTCCAGGAAGCGATCAGAAGCTTCGACATTGAATCCAAGATCATTCTCCGGAAAAAATACCATGTGGTCTACTTGAAGGAGGGTTCCGGCATCGTGGATCTGCTGAATGTCTGCGAGGCCCCGGTGTCCCTGATGAACCTGGAGAACATGCGGATCCTGAAGGAGATGCGCAACTCCGTGAACCGGCGGGTGAACTGCGAGACCGCCAATATAGCCAAGACCGTCACCGCGTCGGCCAGGCAGGTGGAGGACATTGAGTTCCTCAGGACCCATTACGGCTTCCAGAATCTGCCGGAGCCCCTGCGCAGGATGGCGGAGATGCGATTGGAATATCCGGACGCCCCCCTGAAGGAGCTGGGCGAGCGCTTCGACCCGCCACTGGGAAAGTCCGGCGTAAACCATAGACTGCGCAGGCTCAGCGAGCTGGCGGAGAAAGCAAGGGCATAAGTAACAGAGAGACAATGGAACCAGAACCAGGAGGACAAATTCATGAAAAAGAAGCATATCAGCATCAATCTGGAGGGGGAGCAGATGGCAAGGCATATCGCCATGCTGGTGCAGAAGGCCAGCAAGTACGAAAGCTCCATCTACATCCAGTCCGGCGACAAGAGGGTGAACGCCAAGAGCATCATGGGCATGATGACGCTGGGAATGGACCTGAGCGAGAACCTGGAGATTTCCGCGGAGGGGACTGACGAGGAGACCGCGCTGGACGGAATCACAGGATTTCTCACCAGCGGGGAATAAAGGCGCGGTCCTATGGAGAGAAAGCTGCTTTTTGTATACAATCCCAAAGCCGGCAAGGCCCAGATCAGGAACAGGCTGGCTGATATACTGGATATCTTCGCCCAGGAGGGGTATGAGATCACGGTAGCGCCCACACAGAAGCGGGATGACGCAAGGGCTGTGGTGGCGGGCCGCCGGAAGGATTACGAACTGATAGTATGCAGCGGCGGCGACGGCACCCTGGACGAGGTAGTGACGGGAATGATCCAAAGCGGCCTGCGCACGCCCATCGGCTATATCCCCGCGGGGAGCACCAATGACTTCGGGGGCAGCATCTCCTTGCCCAAGAACATGGTGCGGGCCGCCCGGATAGCGGTGCGGGGCAGTGACTTTCCCTGCGACATCGGCACCTTCCGATATGACGATGTGGACGATGTGTTCGTATACATCGCCGCTTTCGGCCTGTTCACGGACGTGTCCTACGAGACCGGGCAGGAGATGAAGAACGTGCTGGGCCATATGGCGTATCTGCTGGAGGGCGTGAAGAGCCTGTCCTCGATACGCTCCTTTCCCATGAAGGTCTGTTGGGACGGGAATGAGGTGGAGGACGATTTCATCTTCGGCATGGTGACTAACTCCCTTTCCGTGGGCGGCTTCAAGAATATCACCGGCAAGAACGTGAAGCTGGACGATGGCCTGTTCGAGGTGACATTGATTAAGATGCCCAAGAGCCCCATCGAGCTGAGCAATATCATGATTTCCCTGCTCAACCGCTCCATCGATACCAACGCCATGTACTGCTTCCGCACCGCGGAGCTCACATTCGAGTCCAAAGAGGCCGTGGCGTGGACCCTGGACGGCGAGAACGGCGGCAGCCATACCAAAGTCACCATACGGAATGTCTGTAAGGGAATGGACATCAGGGTAAAGCCGCTGCCTGAATAGAGAAAACTGGAACCCTGTCCCTGACAGGGGGATAGCTATAAATAAAAAACGGAGGTAAGTAATTATGTTAGTATCTGCAGCAGAAATGTTGAAAAAGGCCAAGGCCGGCCACTATGCAGTAGGACAGTTCAACATCAACAACCTGGAGTGGACCAAGGCCATCCTGTTGACCGCCAAGGAGTGCAAGTCTCCCGTCATCCTGGGCGTATCCGAGGGCGCGGGCAAGTACATGGGCGGCTATGACGTGGTCGTAGGCATGGTGAACGGCCTGCTGAAGGATCTGGACATCGATGTTCCCGTGGCCCTGCACTTAGATCACGGCTCCTATGAGCACTGCTATAAGTGCATGGAGGCCGGCTTCTCATCCGTCATGTTCGACGGCTCCCACTACCCCATCGAGGAGAACGTGGCCAAGACCACAGAGCTGGTGGCGGCAGCCCACGGCAAGGGAATCTCCATCGAGGCTGAGGTAGGCTCCATCGGCGGCGAGGAAGACGGCGTAGTAGGCATGGGCGAGTGCGCGGATCCCAAGGAGTGCAAGGCCATCGCCGACCTGGGCGTGGACTTCCTGGCAGCAGGCATCGGCAACATCCACGGCAAATATCCGGAGAACTGGAAGGGCCTGAGCTTCGAGACCCTGGATGCCGTACAGCAGCTCACCGGGGAGATGCCTCTGGTGCTCCACGGCGGCACAGGCATCCCTGCCGACATGATCCAGAAGGCCATCAACCTGGGCGTGGCCAAAATCAACGTGAACACGGAGTGCCAGCTTTCCTTTGCTGCCGCTACCCGCAAGTACATCGAAGAGGGCAAGGACCAGCAGGGCAAGGGCTTCGATCCCAGAAAGCTTCTGGCTCCCGGCTTTGAGGCCATCAAGGCTACCGTGAAGGAGAAGATGGAGCTGTTCGGTTCCGTCGGCAAGGCCTGAGCATTTTGAAGCGACATGGATGATATGAATTGACACGGAATGTGACATGGAAGGAAAGGGCAGTCCCCGGCAAAGCGGGCGGCTGCCCTTTTCTGCGTCCGGGGGCAGCAGGCCGCCGTTCATATTCTGTTTACAGATCATTCAATCAATCTTTGATTTATCCTCATTCTTTAGACATTTCTTTTTACTATACTAATACTTGTAACAAGGCAGCTGCTACTGCCAGCCACAGCTTACTAAATAACTTTTTCATAATTATTGCCAGGGGACGCAAGTCTCCTGGCATCCTCCCTTTTTGGGGGGATTTTTTCTTTTTCAGGAGATTTTTCTTTTTGGACATATTTTTCCTTTCTATGGAGAGTTTCTCTTTTCCAGGGGGATTTATCCTTTTCCAGGGGGATTTATCCTTTTCCCGAGGGATTTATCCTTTTCCAGGGGGATTTATCCTTTTCCAGGGGGATTTATCCTTTTCCCGAGAGATTCTACCTTTTCCACGGAGATTTTCCCTCTCCGGAGGCGGATTCCGGTTGGCAGGGACGGTTTTGTGTGATACCATGGAGACATCAAAACAGAGAAAGCGAGGGAGGAAGAGGAAATGGATATCGGAAGGTTCATGGAGCGCACGGAGAAGACGGGAATCCTGGGGGTGAAGGTCAGCCAGGGCGGCAGGGATATATGGAAGCATCTGTGGGACGATGAGTGCCGCCGCAATGTGTATTCCGCCAGCAAGAGCTTCACCTCGGCGGCGGTAGGGATAGCAGTCAGGGAGGGGCTTTTGTCCCTGGAGGAGAGGCTGGTGGACGCTTTTGCGGAGGACCTGCCTGAGCAGGTGGGCGAGTACCTGGAGCTGGCCACGGTGAGAGACCTTTTGACCATGTGCCTGGGGCAGGAGCAGGCAGGGCTGATGGGGGCCCAGCGCCCGCTGTATGAGCAGGATGACTGGGTGAAGATGTCCCTGGGCTTTCCCTTCACCTGCCGCCCCGGGACGAAGTTCGTCTACAACAATGTGGGCCCCTACCTGGCAGGGGTGCTGGTCCAGCGCAGGGCGGGCTGCGATTTGGTGTCCTACCTGACGCCGCGGCTTTTCCGCCCGATGGGCATCCGCCGCCCTACCTGGGAGACGGACCCGCTGGGATATACCTTCGGGGCCGGAGGCCTGTTCCTCACATTGTCGGAGCTGCATAAGCTGGGGGTATTGTATCTGCAGAAAGGCATGTGGGAGGGAAAGCAACTGATTCCCGCGGACTGGGTGGCGGAGAGCCTGAAGGCCCAGGTCCCCACCGGCCTGGAGGAGGATTACGGCTATGGCTACCTGTTCTGGGGAGGGCCTCACGGGTCTTTCCGGGCGGACGGCAAGTACCTGCAGCTCTCCATCATACTGCGGGACAAGGATGCCGTGATATCCACGGTGGCGGAGTGCAGGGATGGGAAGCCGCTGATGGATGCCATCTTCCAGGAGCTGTATCCCAGACTGTGACAAAAAGCTCCCGGAAAGGGAGAATCTCCCTAGAAAGGGAGGATGCCAAGGAACCGAAGTCCCTTGGCATTATTATGAAAAAGTTATTTAGTAAACAGTAACTGTGGCTTGCGTTGTCGATAAATATAGTATAGGGGAGAGAGATGTCTAAACAATGATCTGCAATTTAAAAATACTTGAATGAATTGTGAACAAAGTGTGAATGCGGAAAAAGCCTTTAACGGTGTTCCTGTGGCAGCAAAGCAACTGAAGGGGAAAGATGACCTTATATTTCTTAAGAAGATAAGGGACAAGTATTTAGCGCAAGGCAATGATGAAAAGTCGGAGAATCTGAATTGATGAGAATGATCTCCGACTTTTCCGGTCCGGGGAATCCGGATGTGCTGCGCCTGCCAGCATATATCTACACATAAATCCGTAAATAAGCTGTACAGGAAAAAGGAATTCAGGAGATAATGGGCCGTGCTCAAATTTTCTCCGGTTCCGGATATTCCACTCCAAAAGTATCTACCGTGACGCTCTGCATGATCTGGGGCTCCAGAGGCCTGTCGGAATTATCGGTGGCCGTCTCCGCGATGCGGTTCACCACGTCCATCCCCTCGACAACCTTCCCGAAGGCAGCGTAGCCCCCGTCCAGATGGGGCGCGTTCTTGTGCATGATGAAGAACTGGCTCCCGGCGGAGTCGGGGTGCATGGACCTCGCCATGGACAGCACGCCCTCTGTGTGCTTTAAGCTGTTGGCGACGCCGTTCTGGGCGAACTCGCCCTTGATGGAATAGCCGGGGCCTCCCATGCCTGTGCCGTCCGGGCAGCCGCCCTGGATCATGAAGCCCTTGATGACCCTGTGGAAGATCAGCCCGTCATAGAATTTCTTCTGCACCAGGCTGATGAAATTGTTCACGGAGACGGGAGCGGTCTCGGGGTACAGCTCCAGCTTGACGATGCCTCCGTCTTCCATGGTGATGGTTACAATCGGATTTTGTGCCATAATCTGATATCCTTTCTCATTGAAATGGTGTACAATAGAAACATGTCTAACCTATTGTACCCGAAAAGACGCATATCGTAAAGAAGAAAATCCGGGTTGGGCAAGGTTTTCGTATAGCTATGCCGGGACAGGCAGCGCGGGGAGGAGAAACGTGGTTTATCTGAAGGAAATAGAGGTGGAAACGGAAGGGCACCGGGGCGTCCTGTACCTCACCGATGACGCAGGGACAGCCCGGGGGCTGCGGGAGGCAGGGGAGGCGGTGCTGATCTACCTCCACCCGGGGAACCGGGACCAGGACTTCTCCGGCTTCCTCTTCGCCGTGGAGGATCCGGAGGAACTGGAGCCAGAATATATAGAGCGGGCCTACCGCAGGCTCAAGGGCCTGCCCTGGAACATCCTGCGGACGGCCCGGTGCCTGATTCGGGAGACCATTCCCGAGGACGTGGAGTCGTTCTACCAGATCTACAGCCACCCGGCCATCACGGAGTACATGGAAGGCCTGTATCCGGAGGTGGAGGAGGAGCGGCAGTACGTCCGGGATTACATCGAAAAAGTCTACACCTTCTTCGGCTTCGGCGTGTGGACCGTGATAGAGCGGGAGACCGGCGCCGTCATCGGCAGGGCGGGCTTTTCATACAGAGAGGGCTTCGACGAGCCGGAGCTGGGCTTCATCATCGGCGTGCCCTGGCAGCGCAGGGGGTACGCGGAGGAAGTCTGCAGGGCCGTCCTGGCCTACGGCTGGAGCGCCCTGGAGTTCCGGCAGGTACAGGCCCTGGTGGAGCCGGAGAACATCCCTTCCGTCAGGCTGTGCGAAAAGCTGGGGTTTCGGAAGGACGAGAATGTAAATGTCGGGGAAAAAGAATATTACCGATTTATCGTTAGCAATCCTTACCGAATTTAATGCCCTCTGGGAAACTGCACCCCGCGCGGCTGAGATATATGATGTTGAGCATAGTATTGATGAAGGAATATCCGCCTGATATCGGCGAGGCTTGCCACAAAAACAGAAAGGAGCATTTATTATGATACGGACAGCTACTTTGGATAGAAATCAAAAGCCCACAGAGGAACAGATTCAGCAGATAAGGGAGGCGGCAAATAAAGAGATTATATTTGATGAAGATTCGCCTGAGCTTACACCAGCTATGGAAAAAGCGTTTCGTCTGGCGGCGAAAAACCGTAACAGACAGATGAAAATGAATATTTCATAAAGAAAAAGAGTTGGGACCGCAGCTTATCCAAGCCACAGTCCCAACTCTGTCATGCCGGAACACCCATTCCTGAACGGCTCCGGCATAGGAACCCACTATGATTCGGCCTGAGCCGGACCCTCCTGGGACCCGCTTCCGTCTTCGTCTCTGCCGGCTCCGGCCCTTTCCTTCCGGCTGATATCCCGGTAGGCTTCCTTCACGCCGTTCTTCACGGCCCATTTGATGATGAAATACAGCGCAATCAGGACAATGATGGCCGTGCCGCTGCTGATTCCCAATTCCTCCCACATAAAACCACTTCCTCCCGAATAGTGTCAGAATTCCCGCAGGCGTTATCTGGTATAGAAAATCTGCGCGATCGGCGAATCCGGCGACAGGATGACTGTCTTGTTCTTCCCGGTCAGGGAGGCCTTCAGCGCGTCCAGGCTGCGGACGAAGGAGTAGAATTCCTGCTTGGACTCGTCCCGGTAAGCCTCGGACAATATCCGCATGTACTCCGCCTCCCCCTCGGCGATCAGGATCTCCGCGTCCTTCTCCGCCTCGGACAGGAGCACCGTCACTTCCTTGTCCGTGGTATTGCGGATGATCTGGGCCTCAGAGCTGCCCTCCGCGGTGTAGGTGGCGGCGATGTTGTCCCGCTCGGAGATCATGCGCTCATACACGGCGGCCTTGTTGTCCCCGGGGAGGTCCAGTTTCTTGGTCTCGAAGGACAGAAGCTCGATGCCGTACTGATCCAGGGAGCCGCCGATATTGGCCATGATGGCGGCGGACAGCTCTCCGTCCCGGCCGGAGATTACATCGTCCTGGGTGGTGCTGCTGATGACGTTCTTCGTGGAGTTGTACACGATGGCGTCCAGCCGCCCCTCCGCATTGGTGATGGAGGAGTTCAGGGTCTGGGCGAATTTCAGGGGATCCGCGATGTACCACAGGATGTAGCTGTCGCAGATCATGGTCTTCTTGTCGCTGGTGATGACGTCCGAGGAGGGCAGGTCATAGAGCAGGATCTGCTTGGGCAGGGTGTCCACGCTCTGGATGAAGGGGATTTTGAAGCTGATTCCCGCCGTCCCCACCACATGGTCTATCTTTCCGAACTGGCGTACCAGGCTGTACTCGTTTTCTCTGGTGATGACGATGCTGGACGCACCGGCCACCAACAGCACGAACAATACTACGATTAAAAGGACTCTCTTTGCGATTTTCATATATATACCTCCGGTTTCATTCTGCCATTCTGGCACGGTTGCTCGGCAGAGGCTGGATTTTCGTCTGCCATTTTTAGGACTTAATCCATGGTCATATTTATGATGCCCGCGCACCTGGCATCTGGAGCAGGTCGTCAGTCCTCCGCTATCTCATCTGTGCCGTTCTGCGGTGCGGCTGAACTGTCCTGTACTGAACTGCCCTGTACTGGGCTCTGGCCGGAAGCGGGCGGCTGAGCCTGCTGCCCCTCGGCCTCCTCATCCTCCTCATCCTCCTGGGTCCCGGTGAAGGACTCCAGCGGATAGATGGTCTGGGTGTTCCCATTGGGGCTCTCGATGACCACCTTCAGGTCAGGCAGCACATCCTCCATGGCCTCGTAGAACATGCGCTGTCTGGTGACGGCGGGGTTCTTGATGTACTCCTGGTACATGGAGTTGAAGCGGGCCACCTGGGCAGTGGCTTCATTGATGCGCTCGGTCTTTTTAGCCTCCGCGTCCTTGATGATGCCGTCGGCTTTGGCCTGGGCGGAGGGGAGCTGCTCGTTGCGGTACTTGTTGGCATTGTTCAGGGCCGTCTCCTTGCCCTGCTTGGCGGTCTCCACTGCCTTGAAGGCTTCCATGACCTCCGCGGTGGGCGGCTCGGAGTCCTGGATGGTGATGTTCACGAGCTGGATGCCGATGTCCTGTTCCTCCAGGCGCTTTAGGATCATCTCCTTGATGGAGGCCTGGATCTCATTCTTCCCGGTGGTCAGCACATCGTCCACGGGATAGCTGCCGATCACGGTGCGGATGCAGCTCTGGCTGATGCCCCGCAGGATGTCCAGCGGAGCCCTGGAGGCGTACAGGGCCTTCACGGGATCGCTGTAGCGGTACTCCACATAGAAGTCCACATCGATGAAGTTGAAGTCCGATGTGATCATCAGGGACTCCTCCTCGTCCACCTCATCGCTCTCCGAATTGTAGCCGATGGCGAAGCCCTGGATGGTAGTGTTCACCTTCCTCACCTGCTGGATGAAGGGTATCTTGAAATGGAGCCCGGGCTCCGACACGGCCTGGGCCTGCCCCAGGGTGATCAGCACCGCCTGCTCCTGTTCCTTGATTTCATAGGTGGAGTTCAGGGTCAGCACCGCCAGGACCACCACTGCGGCCACTATGCCCGCAATCTTTCCGGCGGGATTTTTGCCCTTGGGGCCCGGGCCCTGTCCGTCCATGCCGCCGTCCATGGTCTCGAAACCGTTCCTTTTGTTGCGAAAAGAATCACTTTTCATATGCCTTCCTCCTTAAATTTATACTGCGCACCGGTTAAATTTGCAGTACAACCCGCTGCGCGACAGCGCTAAAGGGCAGCGCCTCCGCGGCTTTACCGTTCTGATCAGTCTCCCGATGTTGACTCCATCATACTTTATCTATGTGGAAAAAGCAACAGGAATGCGCGCACATTAGGGAAAGGTATCGTGCGCCGTGATGCAGTTTGGCAATGCGGGCTTTTCTTTTGGCAGAAATTGTGTTACAATGCGTGTAGAAAATCCGGATAGGGACAGACTAGTCAAAAAGAAATCCTTTGGATTTTCAGAAACAGGAGGAGTCAATGATGATGAAAAAGAGATTGGTTGCATTGTGTGCGGTGGCGCTGGCGTTGCTGCTTGCGGGATGCGGCGGGGACGGAGGGAAGGAGAGTTCCTCAGGTTCCGGAGAGAACAGCGTCCAGGAGAGCGTGGAGAGCACGGAGAGTACGGAGAGCACAGAGAGCGCTCCGGAGGAAAGCCTGCCGGAAGAAAGCGCTGCCCCGGAGGAGTCGGATCCCGCTGACAGCGGTGAGGCCCAGGAGCCGGAGGGCGGGGATGCCCCGGAGGGCGCAGCGGAGGGCTGGAGCCAGGAGATGGAGGATTTGAAGGCCGCGGCGGTGGAGGCGGCGGAAGAAGGGGGCTACTGGCCGGATATGGCGCTGGAGCCGGACATGCTGGAGATGAGCTTCGGGATTTCAGCCGACATGTACGAGGACTACATGGCGGAGATGCCCATGATGAGCGCCCATGTGGATACCCTGGTGATTATCAGGGCGAAAGATGATAAAGTGGAGGCGGTCCGGGAGGCCCTGGAGGCTTACCGGGAGGCCAAGGTCAACGATACCATGCAATATCCCATGAATCTGGGGAAGATCCAGGCCTCACGGGTGGAGACCATTGGCAGCTATGTGATGTTCGTGCAGTTGGGCGGAGATACCACCCAGGCGGAGGAAGAGGGCGAAGAGGCTGTAGTCGCCCTGTGCCAGGAGAGAAACGACAAGGTGATAGAGGCCGTCCGCGCCAAGCTGCCCTGAGAAAAGGCTGGCCCAGGGGGGCGCCCCGACGTGTAGTATAGGAGTATACAGGAATGGTTTTCAGCAGCATCGTGTTCCTTTTCCGTTTTTTGCCTTTGTTCTTCCTATTGTATTATCTGGTTCCCGAGAGGATGAAGAACCTCATCCTCTTTTTGGGGAGCCTTATTTTCTATGCCTGGGGGGAGCCGGTGTACGTGCTGCTGATGCTCTTCTCCACGGTGGTGGATTATGTCCACGGGCGGCTGCTGGAGAGGCTTCGGGGGAAGCGTAGGGCGAAGCTGGTGTTATTGTCCTCGGTGGTCATCAACCTGGGGGTGCTGTGCTTCTTCAAATACGCGGATTTCCTGATCGGGAGCCTGAACGCGGTCCTGGGCACAAAGGTCCCGCTGCTCTCCCTGGGGCTGCCCATCGGCATCTCCTTCTACACCTTCCAGACCATGTCCTATACCATCGACGTGTACAGGGGCCAGGCCAGGGTACAGAGGAACCTCCTGGACTTCGGGGTGTACGTGGCCATGTTCCCCCAGCTCATCGCCGGGCCCATCGTGAAGTACCGGGATGTGGAGAAATCCATGCATCACCGCAGGATTACGCTTCCGGACGTCAGCGAGGGGCTGAAGCGGTTCTGCATCGGCCTGGGGAAGAAGGTGCTGCTGGCCAATAACATCGGGGAGCTCTGGGCCTTCGTCAGCGCCATGGATCTGCGCAGGATCAGCATGCTCACGGCCTGGCTGGGCATCGTGGCCTTCGGCTTCCAGATCTATTTCGATTTCTCCGGCTATTCGGACATGGCCATCGGCCTGGGGCGGATGCTGGGCTTCCGGTTCCCGGAGAACTTCAACTATCCCTATATCTCGGCCTCCGTGACGGAGTTCTGGCGCAGATGGCATATCTCCCTGGGGAGCTGGTTCCGGGAGTATGTGTATTTCCCCCTGGGGGGCAGCAGGAGAGGGCTGCCCAAGCAGCTGCTGAACATCCTGGTGGTATGGATGCTCACGGGCATCTGGCACGGAGCGGGATGGAATTTCCTGCTGTGGGGGCTGTGGTTCGCCTTAGCCCTGATGCTGGAGAAGCTGTTCCTGGGGCGGCTCCTGGCCTGGCTGCCCAAGGGGATCGGCATCCTGTACACGCTGCTGGTGGCGCTGGCGGGGTGGGTGCTCTTCGCCCTGGAGACGCCGGCAGGCATCTGGAGCTATGTGAAGGCCATGACGGGGACTGGCGTCAGCCTGCTCGACAGACAGGGCGTCTATCTGAGCAGGCAGTATCTGATCCTGTTCCTGGTGGCCCTGGCGGCGTCCACGCCCCTGGCCCACAGGCTGACGGAGCGTCTGAGAGGTTCCCGGACGGGCTTCCATATCGCCCTGTACCGGTTCGGGGAGAAGTTCATCCCGGCGGGCCTGCTGCTGCTGAGCATCGCGGGGATCGTGGACGCGTCCTACAACCCTTTCCTCTATTTTCGCTTTTAGGACCCGGAGGTGATTGACCGGATGAGTCAAAAAGGAATGATCGCACATGAATGAGAAGAGAAGCGCTCTTTTTACCATAATCGTCATCGCGTCTGTGATCGTGGTGTTCACCGCGGCGGACCTGATACAGAAGGACCGCCTTTTTTCGGAGACGGAGAACCGGGTGCTGGCCGCCAGGCCGGAATTTTCCCTGGAGGCCCTTCTGTGGGAGGACTATACGGAGAAGTACGAGGCCTACCTGACGGATCAGTTCGTCAGCCGGGACAAATGGGTGGCGATCAAGACCTACATGGACCTGGCGCTGCAGGAGAAGGAGATCGGCGGGGTCTATCTGGGCTCCGACGGCTATCTGATAGAGAGGCACCTGCCCGGGGACTACTCTGCGGTGCAGGAGTCCAAGAAGATCGCGCTGCTGGATAAGCTGGTCTGGGAGTGGGACGCGGGGGTGATGCTGGTGCCCACGGCGGACAACATCCTCACGGACAAGCTGCCCAGGTACGCGCCCTATTATGACGAAAAGCAGCTTCTGGACCAGGTGGAGAGCCATGTGGGAGAGGAGCATTTCATAGATGTGTACACGGTCCTGCAGGAGCATGCGCAGGAGGAGATCTATTACCGCACGGACCACCACTGGACGTCCCTGGGGGCGGCATACGGCTATGACGCCTGGGCGGCCTACACGGGACGGCGCGGGGGGCGCTACGGCGCGGAGGACATGGAGCTGGTGGCGGAGGGGTTCCTGGGGACGCTGCAGGCCAAGGTGAACCTGGACATGGCGGGGGATCCCATCTACTATTTCCCGGAGACCCTGAAGCGCCCTCTGAAGGTGACCTACGACCTGAAGGTGGAGACGGATACCTGCTACGAAGCCTCCCATCTGGACACGAAGAACAAGTACGGGTTCTTCCTGGACGACAACCATGCCTTCGTGGAGATCGAGACAGGCTACCCCAACCACCACACCCTGTTCGTCATCAAGGATTCCTATGCCAACTGCTTCATCCCCCTGCTGATTCCCCACTATGAGAGGATCTACGTGCTGGATCCCAGGCATTTCAGGGGCAGGCTGTTCGAATTCATGGAGAAATATGAACCGGAGGGCGGCATGGATGTGCTGGTGCTGTACAATTGTATCCATTTCCTGGAGGATTTCGCCTATGTGGAGTAGGAGCCGCAGGCTTCTTGAAATCGGGGTTCTTGCGGAGAGCGGTTTTCTGACAAGCAAAAGAGGGAGGGGACTGGGATGAAAGCAGTGATATTCGACATGGACGGTGTACTGTTCGACACGGAGGCAGTGTGCATGCAGGCCTGGATGGAGGTAGCCGAAAGGTGGGGGCTGCCCGGGATGGAGGAGGTCTTTCCCCTTGTCATCGGCCTGAACGCCAACGACAGCAGGCAGGTGGTCTTCGATGCCTACGGGGAGGATTTCGACTATCCCCTGTTTCGGGAGCATGCCGGCGCATGGTTCCGGGACTATGTGGGGAAGAACGGCATTCCGGTGAAGCCGGGCGTGAGGGAGATCCTGGAGTGGCTGAAAAGCGCGGGGTACGCGGTGGGGCTGGCATCCTCCACCAAAAGGGAAGCCGTCCTCAGCCACCTGAAGCACACGGGGCTGGAGGACTACTTTTCTGTAGTAGTGGGCGGGGATATGGTGGAGCATTCCAAGCCCCGGCCGGACATCTATCTGCTGGCCTGTGAGAGGCTGGGGGTGGAGCCGGGGGAGGCCTATGCCATCGAGGATTCCCCCAACGGCATCCGTTCCGCCCACGCCGCCGGGATGTGCCCTGTCATGGTGCCGGACATGATCGCGCCGGACGAGGAGATGCGGCGGTTGAGCTGCGTCATTTTGGAGGATCTGACACAGGCGCTGGCCTTCCTGCAGGAGAGGGCAGCAGCGGAATAGGACGGCATCCGGCAGGGCGCGGCCCGGCTGATGCATGACCGGAACAGGGATTGGAAGAAGAAAATGGCGAATCTGGGAATTCCCCGCAACACCATCGAGGTGCTGCAGAGGCATAATTTTACATTTCAGAAAAAATACGGACAGAACTTCCTCGTAGACCCCAACGTGCTGGAGCGGGTCATGGACGCGGCGGGAGTGTCCGGGGAGGACTGCGTGCTGGAGATCGGGCCGGGCATCGGCACCATGACCCAGCTTCTGGCGGAGCGGGCGGGGAAGGTGGTGGCGGTGGAAATCGACAGGAACCTGATTCCCATCCTGGAGGAGACCCTGGCCCCCTACTCCAACGTGACGGTCATCAATGAGGATATCCTGAAGCTGGACGTGGAAGAGACGATCCGCGTCCGGGGGGAGGGCCGCCCAGTGAAGGTGGTGGCGAACCTCCCCTACTATATCACCACCCCCATCATCATGAGCCTGCTGGAGGGCGGCGCGCCTCTGGAGAGCATTACGGTGATGGTGCAGAAGGAGGTGGCGGAGCGCATGCAGGCCGGCCCCGGCACCAAGGATTACGGGGCCCTCTCGCTGGCGGTGCAGTATTATTCCAGGCCGGAGGTGGTGGCCAATGTGCCGCCCAACTGCTTCATCCCCAGGCCTAACGTGGGGAGCGCCGTGATCCGCCTGACCAGGTACGGGACGCCTCCCGTCCAGGCGGCCGACCCGGGGAAGCTGTTCACCGTCATCCGGGCCTCCTTCAACCAGCGCCGCAAGACTCTGGCCAACAGCCTGGCGAACGCGCCGGGGCTTCCGGCCTCCAGGGAGCGGGTGACCCGGATTCTGGAGGAGATGGGGCTTCCCGCCATGATACGGGGAGAGGCGCTGACGCTGGAGCAGTTCGCGGCGCTGTCGGACAGGCTGTGATTTTCTTTTTTTATTTTTGTCTTTTATTTTTGACATCTGTATATTGGCTATGTTACACTAGAGAATAATGGCCGGAGGTATGGGAAGAGGCTTATTGATAGATTGCCATTAGGGATAGGGGCGTATTACCTTGGATAAATATGAATATAAAGTAAGATCGGATGAAATAAAGTCCCTGATAGGACAGGGGAATTATGCGCAGGCTGCCGAGATCGCGGACACCATCGACTGGCGCAGGGTGAAGAGCGTGATGATGCTCTGTACCGTAAGCGACGTATATAAGATAAACAGGCGTTATGAGGACGCGAAGAACATGCTGCTGCTGGCCTATGAGAGGAGGCCCGGCGGCAGGACCATCTGCTACTCCCTCTGCGAGCTGTGCATCAAGACGGAGGAATTCGTACAGGCTCTGAACTATTTCAAGGAATTCACGCAGGTGGCCCCCAGGGACACCGGCCGCTATATCCTGCAGTACAAGCTGTATGAGGCCCAGGAGGTGAGCCTGGAGGAGCGGATCGGCGTGCTGGAGGAACTGAAGAAGAGGGACTACAGGGAGAAATGGGCCTATGAGCTGGCTTATCTGTACCACAGGGTGGGGCTGGGGACCCGCTGTGTGGAGGAATGTGATGAGTTGATCCTGTGGTTCGGCGAGGGCAGGTATGTGGTGAAGGCCATGGAGCTGAAGATGCTCCACCAGCCGCTGACGCCGGCCCAGCAGGAGGTGTACGACCGCCGCTTTGAGGAGCCCGGGGAGGAAATGGAGGCGGAATACCAGGAGGGCTACGGGGAAGAGGAGGCCTATGGAGAGGAGCCCATGGAGGGCCAGGAGGGAGATTACGGCTGGCCGTCAGAGGATGAACGGCTGGAAGGAGAGATGCAGGAGGCTTTGCCGCAGGACGGCGTTCCCGGCCAGGGCGCAGGGGAGGAGCTTGACATCCAGGTGAAGACCATGGATGTGGGCCAGTACAATACCATCAACCTGCAGGCCGAGCTGGCGGCAGGGCTCCAGGAGGTGCTGGGAGCCGACGGAACGGCCCACGGGGCGCAGGCAGCGGGGGAACCGGGCCGTGGAGACGCCCGGATGGCGGGCATGCCGGAGGACGGCGGCTATCAGAATTTCACGGAGGAGGAGATAGAGGACTCGGAGGTGTTCTTCGGCGCCACGGGGGAGCTGGAGGACGCTTCGCTGGAGCTGGGAGGAGCCGGGTATGGCTCGGAGCAGGCGGCAGTTGGACTGGGGTACAGGCCGGGTCGGGCGAGTGCGGAAGGGCAGGGATATAGCCCGGAGCAGGAAGCGGCTCAAGGTGGGTATGCCTCGGAACAGGGAGCAGCGGCAGGAACTGGGCGCAGGCCGGGTCGGGCGAGTGTGGAAGGGCAGGGATATGGCCCGGAGCAGGCGGCGGCTCAAGGTCGATATGCCCAGGAACAGGGAACAGCGGCAGGAACTGGGCGCAGGCCGGGTCGGACGAGTGCGGAAGGGGATGGATATAGTCCGGAGCAGGCGGCGGCTCAAGGTCGGTATGCCTCGGAACAGGGAGCAGCGGCAGGACCAGGGTACAGGCCGGAGCGGGCGAGTGCGGAAGGGCAGGGATATGTCCCGGAGCGGGCGGCTCAAGGTCAATATGCCCAGGAACAGGGAGCAGCGGCAGGACCGGGGTACAGGCCGGGTCGGACGAGTGAGGAAGGGCAGGGATATAGCCCAGAACAGACGGCGGCTCAAGGTCGGTATGCCTTGGAACAGGGAACTGTGGGAGCACAGGAAGCAGGAGCGGCCACCGCGGGGCGCGGGGAAGCGTATCCGGAGCGGAAAGCGGAGGCGAAGGGCGTCCAGGCCCTGCCGGAAGGGGCGGCCGGAGAAACGGGGGATGCGGTATCCGGGGAGGAAACCCAGGATATGGAGCAGCCCACCGTACCGGGCGGACATTCACCTGAGGAGCTGGCGGAAGTGCTCTCCCAGGAGGCGGACGGGCAGATCAGCATGGTATTGCCCGAAAGCGCCATTGTGGAGAAGCAGATAACGGGCCAGATGAAGATTGAGGACATTCTGGCAGAGTGGGAGCGGATCAAGAAAGAGAACGAGGCCAAATGCCAGGAGGAGGTGCGCCAGCATGTCCTGAGCCAGACAGGCCCTATGTTCACGGAGTTCGAGGCCACTGTCAGGGACGGTCTGCTGGAGCAACTGGAAAAAGGAGAGGCGGAGCAGAACGGACCGAAGGCGGCGCATGGAGGGCCGGAGGAGAACAGGGCGGAACAGGCCGCGACAGCCATGGCGTCTGGAGGGCCGCGCGGAGCGGAACCGAAGGGAGCGCCGGGATACATGCCGGGAGAGGCGAATCCGGAGGGAGCCGGTTTCCGGGAGGAACAGGGATATCCGGAGGAGCAGGTATGTCCAGAGGCGGAAGGAGATGCCTATACAGGAGAAAGCGGGACAAAGCAGGCGGAGGAGGCCGGGTATGTAGATGAGGCAGCCGCCACGGAAGCCGCAGCGGCATACCTGGGCGAGCCGGGATATGCGGAGGGAGCCGCATACGCGGGCGAGCCGGGATATATAGAGGAAGGTGCATATGCGGGCGATTCGGGATATGCGGAGGAATCTGCATACACGGGTGAGCCAGGATATGCGGAGGAA
>NZ_CAJUCP010000043.1:26954-50511 GCF_910585425.1 uncultured Acetatifactor sp.
GAGCCAGGATATGCGGAGGAAAGTGCATATGCAGGTGAGCAAGGATATGCAGAAGAAGGTGCATACGTAGGTGAGCCGGGATATGCGGAGCAAGCCGCATACGCAGACGAACCAGGATATATAGAGGAAGGTGCATACGCGGGCGAGCCAGGATATGTAGAGGAAGGTGCGTATCAGGGTGAGCCAGGATATGCACATGAGGGTGCATATGCAGGTGAGCCAGGATATGCAGAAGAAGGTGCATATACAGGTGAGCCGGGATACGTAGAGGAAGGTGCATACGAGGGCGAGCCGGGATATGCAGAGGAAGGTGCATATGCGGGCGGGCCGGGATATGCGGAGCAAGCCGCATACGAGGGCGAGCCGGGATATGCAGAGGAAGGTGCATACGCGGGCGAGCCAGGATATGTAGAGGAAGGTGCGTGTCAGGGCGAGCCAGGATATGCACAAGAAGGCGCATACGCAGACGAATCCGTATACACAGACGAACCGGAATACATAGAGGAAACCGGAGCAGAGGATGCGCCGGAAACCATGGAAGACGAATACGGCGAAGCCATATACCGCGAGGCAGCCGACCTGGAGGGCAGCTCGGAATACACATATGCGCCGGATGGCACAGAGCCCGATGACATCATCGGAGAGATAGAGGAAATCCAGGAACAGATAGAGAAAGCCGAGGAGAGGGAACATCCCGCCCGGACAGGCAGGTCAAAAACAGGAAAGACAGAAAAACAGATAGAAAGAGACGAGAAACCGTCCGTAGAGCGGGACCAGGCGAAAGTCAGGAGCCTGACCCGTGAGGAGAAAGAGCTCTTCGCCCCTTTCATCCAGAACCGCCGTTCCAGGGAGCAGCTGGTAAAAGCCCTGGACAGCATCAGCATGGCCGCGTACACCGGGAACCTTATCATCACAGGCGAGGAGGGCATGGACACCCTGACGCTGGCCAAGAACATCATGCGTGAAGTGCGCATGATGGACAGCAATTTCTCAGGCAAGGTGGCCAAGGTGTCCGGCCAGGGGCTGAACGAGAAGGACGTGGCCCAGACCCTGGAGCAGCTGGGCAGCGGCGCGCTGATCATCCAGAAAGCCTCCGGCATGAGCCCCCAGACGGCGGCCATGCTCCACAGGCAGCTACAGCACGAGCGCTTCGGCATCATCGTGGTCCTGGAGGACACGGGGAAAGCGATCAAGAAGCTGTTCCTGGGCACGCCGGATCTGTATGGCGATTTTACGGCCCGCATCGATTTGGAGGCGCTGAGCAATGACTCTTTGGTGGCTTTCGGGAGGCAGTACGCCCGGGAGAAAGAGTTTTCCATCGACAATCTGGGAATCCTGGCGCTGCACACCAGGATCGAGGAGCTGCAGACCATCGACCATGTGGTGACAGTGATGGAAGTGAAGCAGATCGTGGACGAGGCCATACGCCATGCGTCCAGGAAGACGCTGGCCCATTTCTTCGATGTGCTCCTGGCGAAACGATATGATGACGAAGATATGATCATACTGACCGAAAAGGATTTTGCTGCATGAAAGGCGGGGTAGAAATGGCAGGAAAGGCAACTGTAAAAACGACAAAAACAGCAAAAAAAACAACGGGAAAGGCGAAGGCGAAAACCTCCGCCCGGACAGCGGTAAAGGCCGCCGGGACAGAGAAGGTCTTCATCTCGGAGGCAGACCAGTACCTCTTTTCCCAGGCGACCCATTATGACATCTACAAGAAGCTGGGGGCCCATTTGTCTGAGGAGAGAAGGAAAAAGGGCGTCTACTTCGGCGTCTGGGCACCCAACGCCAGGGAAGTGCATGTGATCGGCAGCTTCAACGGCTGGGACGAGGAGGCGCATCCTATGGAGAAGCTGGGGCCCGTGGGCATCTGGGGGCTCTTCATCCCGGGGGTGGCCACAGGGGAGCTGTACAAATTCCTGATCACCGCCAAGGACGGCAGGAAGATATATAAGGCGGATCCCTTCGCCAACAGCGCGGAGTACAGGCCCGGCACCGCATCCATCATCACGGATTTGAGCGGCTATCCCTGGGGAGATGCAAAGTGGATGGAGGCCCGGGACGGAAAAGACGCCCAGAGGCAGCCCATGGCAATCTATGAATGCCATATCGGCTCTTTCATGAAGCATCCTGATGGGAAAGAGGGCTTCTACAATTACCGGGAGTTCGCGGATAAGCTTGCGGATTATCTCAAAGAGATGCGATATACCCATGTGGAGCTGATGGGCATCCTGGAGCATCCCTTCGACGGCTCCTGGGGCTATCAGGTGACGGGCTACTATGCGCCCACCTCCCGGTACGGAGAGCCGAAGGA
Source organism: uncultured Acetatifactor sp. (assembly GCF_910585425.1). Classification (GTDB taxonomy): domain Bacteria; phylum Bacillota; class Clostridia; order Lachnospirales; family Lachnospiraceae; genus Acetatifactor. The sequence goes on from NZ_CAJUCP010000043.1 coordinate 29,272, forward strand.
TTTCATGTACCTGGTGGATAAGCTCCATAAGATGGGCGTGGGCGTGATCCTGGACTGGGTGCCTGCCCATTTCGCCACGGATGCCCATGGCCTTGCGGAATTCGACGGGGAGTGCATCTTCGAGCATCCGGATCCCCGCCTGGGCTCCCACCCGGACTGGGGGACCAAGATATTCAACTACGGCAAGCCCGAGGTGAAGAATTTCCTGATCGCCAATGTGCTGTTCTGGCTGCGGGAGTTCCACATAGACGGCATCCGGGTAGACGCTGTAGCGTCCATGCTTTATCTGGATTACGGAAAGCAGGACGGCCAGTGGGTGCCCAACAAATTCGGCGGAAACCAGAACCTGGAGGCCATCGAGTTCTTCAAGCATCTCAATTCCGTGGTGCGAGGGACTTACCCCGGCTTCATCACCATCGCCGAGGAGTCCACGGCCTGGCCCAATGTGTCCGGCGACATCGGCGGGGAGGGGCTTGGCTTCTCCTTCAAATGGAACATGGGCTGGATGCACGATTTCTGCGAGTACATGAAGCTGGATCCCCTGTACCGGAAGGGCAACCACTATGCCATGACCTTCGCCATGAGCTACAATGAATATGAGAAATACATACTGCCCCTGTCCCACGATGAGGTAGTGCACCTCAAATGCTCCATGGTGAACAAGATGCCGGGCTACAAGAAGGACAAATACGCCAACCTGCGGGCGGGCTATGCCTATATGTTCGGCCACTGCGGCAAGAAGCTCCTGTTCATGGGACAGGATTTCGGCCAGGAGCGGGAGTGGAGCGAGGAGCGGGAGCTGGACTGGTTCCTTCTGCAGGAAGAGGAGAACCTGGGGCTGCAGACCTACGTGAAGGAGCTTTTGAAGCTGTACCGCAAGTACCCCGCCCTCTATGAGACGGACGACAGCTGGGCCGGCTTTGAGTGGATGAATGCCGACGACGCGGAGAACAGCGTCTATTCCTTCGTGCGCAAGTCCTCTAAGGGCACACAGAACCTGCTGTTCGTGCTGAACATGACCCCGGTGAAGCGGGAGGGGTACAGAGTGCCGGTGCCCTCTACCTCCACCCGGAAGAAATATAAGCTGCTGCTCAACAGCGACGAGGCGCGCTTCGGCGGCTGGGGCAATGAAGTGCAGAGTGAGGTCGCGGTGGAAAAAATTCCCTGCCAAAACAAGGACTACTCCATCTGCTTGGACATTCCTCCCTACGGGGCGGCGGTATTCCTGTTTTAATGCGGGGGCGGCTAAAGGTTTTTCATGATTTTACCGAAATAAAGAGCAGGTGCGGGGGATGCGCCTGCTCTTTTTCTTTTTTCATATTTGACATTTTTTACATACCACTATTTTTTCGATAGGAGATACGATTTTGAAGATATCATTCAACGAAAAGGCAATCAAGGAGGCGGAGCGCAGACGGACGGAGCAGAACCGCGAGGCCCAGCAGACATCCGCCACGGCAATGGGGCAGACGGCTTTCGCCGACATGTTCGGCAGGCAGGAGGACGGCATCCTGGCAGCAGGGGGCGAGAAGGGAAAGAGCCTGATCGAGCTCCAGGAGGAGGCCGGCAATGTGGACGTGGCCGTCCAGAGGGACTATATGACAGTCATGTCACATACCATGTCTGAGGAAGACTATGCCAAAATGCAGGAGGAGGGCTTCGACCCGGGCGCGATGGATCCGGAGGATGTGGTGACCATCGTAGATAAGATCAAGGCGGAGCTGGTCCGGGCAGGCAAGAACATCGTGGGCTACACGGACGACATGGATGTGGGCAAGCTTACGGCGGCGCTGGGCAGCGAGGTGCTGGCCAGGTCCGTGGTGGACAGCTTCCGGGAGGCGGACGTGCCGCTGACGAAGGAGAACCTCTCCGCGGTGTCCCGGGCCTGGGCCATGAATGCGGAGCTGGCCCCTCTGGGGGAGGGCTCCTACAATTATCTGATAGACAATGAGATGGAGGCGGAGATCTGGAACCTCTATCTGGCCCAGAGCAGCGGCGCGGACAGAGGCGGGAATTCGGCTAAGTTCTACGCGGAGGACGTGCAGGGGTATTACGCCCAGAGCGCGGGCCGGGGCCAGGACAGCGGGCTCCAGGGGCAGATCGACCGGATCATAGAGCAGGCGGGAGGCCAGGTGAACGAGAAAAGCCGCATGAACGCGGCATGGCTCCTGGACAAGGGCCTGCCACTGACCGCGGAGAATTTAAAAAGGCTGGAGGCGCTGCAGGGGATTGACCTGCCCATGACGGAGGAGAAGTTCGCGAAAGCGGCTGCCGCCGCGGTGGCGGAGGGCAAGGATCCCGTCCATGCCTCCTTCGGGGAGAGCGGCGGGAACCTGTACGAGCGGGCGGCGGCCATCTCCGAATTCTACCACAGCAGCGAGCTCTGGGAGGCCACGGTGGGGGACATCACCGCCAGGAGGCAGTTGGAGGAGGTGCGCCTGCGGATGTCCGCGGAGGTGAACGTCCGGCTGCTGCGCAGCGGCTTCTCCATCGACACGGAGCCCATGGTGGAGCTGATCGAGGCCCTGAAGCGGGCGGAGTACCAGCTGGCCAACCAGTATTTCCCCAGGGACAACATGGCTGTGGAGAAGTACCAGAACTACCAGAAGGCCAGCAATGTGGCGGGCCAGCTGCCCGGGCTCCCCGCGGACGTGCTGGGCATGTTCGCCAAGGGAGAGGGCTCGGCGTCCCTGGAGACCATCTATAACGAAGGAAAGGCGATGCAGGCCAGCTATGAGAAGGCCCAGGCCAGCTACGAGAAGCTGATGACAGGGCCCAGGAGCGATCTGGGCGACAGCATCGAGAAAGCCTTCGCCAATGTGGACCATATATTGAAGGATCTGGGCGTTGAGTGCACGGAAGAGAACCGCAGGGCCGTGAGGATTCTGGGATACAACCAGATGGAGATGAACCTGCACAACCTGGAGGCCGTCAGGGATGCCGACAGGCAGGTCCAGGGCGTCCTGGAGAAGCTGACCCCTGCGGCCACGCTGAAGATGATCAGGGACGGCTTCAATCCTCTGGAGAAGAGCTTCGGGGAGCTGGAACAGTATTTCAAGACCCTGCCGCCGGAGTACAAGAAGGAGGCGGACAGCTACAGCCGGTTCCTGTACGGGCTGGAGCGCAACAATGAGATCACGCCGGAGGAGCGGGAGAGCTACATCGGCATCTACCGCCTGGTGCGCCAGCTGGAGAAGGCGGAGGGCGCCGCGGTGGGCGCTCTGGTGAACTCCCAGACGGAGATCCACTTCTCCAATCTGCTCTCCGCGCTGCAGAGCAGCAGGAACAGGCCCCTGGACATGCGGGTGTCGGATGAGACCGGGGAGAGGCTTAAGGTCATGCGCAAGGGGGAGAGCATATCCTCCCAGATTTCCAGGGCCTTCAATAAGACCGTGCGGGAGATCCGCGAGGCCAATGCAGCGGCTGCCGCGATAGAGGAGACGAAGCTGGAGGCGCGGCTGCGGGAGACGAACAGGCCCGGAGGCCAGGCGGAGCGGCAGGCTGCGGCGGAGGGCACATCTTCTGGGGCGGACAGTGCCGCCGGACGGATGGACGGGGCCCGGACAGCCGCCGTCGAAGAGAATCCGGCAGTAGCTTCGGCCATGTCCGTTGGGGCAGCCCGGGATACAAGGGCAGCGGTCTCTGCCCCGTCAGAGCGGTCTGCTCAGGCGTCCGGGGCTGCCCAGGTGGCTGCGGCAGCGGCCCAGATGGCCGCAGGGGCCCGGGCAGCAGCGCTCCAGCCGGAGGCCCCTGCGGCTCAGACTGCGGACAGCTCCCATGCGGAAGCAGTCTCCGAGGCGCTGGTCAAGGCGGCCAACGATGTGATTACAGATGTGTCGTCCGATGCGGAGGCCACCAGGGAATACAACAAGACCCAGCTGGAGGAGCAGAGGCAAGCAGTCAGCGCCGCGGACAAGGAGAGCGTGTCCATGCTGCAGAGGGGGGCGCTGCCCTCCAGCGCGGACAATCTCATGGCCGCCCAGGCGCTGAACCACGGCGTGGACAATCTCTTCGAGATTGCCGACAGGAAGCCCGCGAAGAAGAAGGAGCAGTATTCCATGAACGATTTGATGGCCATGCTGGCCAGCAAGTCGGGGGCGGGAGCCCAGAAGCCCCAGCCGGAACCGGCGGCGGAGGAGACCGGTTCCGCCGCGCTGTGGCGGAAGCTGGACAATATGGAGGAATTCGTGGAGGATTACGGCCGGATGACCGAGGCTGCCCTGGAATCCGTGGAGGAAGCCACCTTCGCGGAGGCCGACAGCAGCGTGGACGTCCGCAACATGCAGTTGAACCACAAGCAGCTCACCGTGGCGGCGGCCCTGGCCAAGCGGGAGGAGTATTATCTGCCCGTCTATGTGGGCGATACGCTGACCAGGGTGCATCTGACCCTGGACAAGGGGAGCCAGGAGAAGGGCACGGTCACCGTGGGCGTGACACTCTCCGAGGAAGCGCATATGCAGGCCCGTCTCTATCTGCAGAATGGCCAGGTCCACGGCATGATGTTCGGCGAGGGAAAAGTGGAACTAATGAAATTGCGCCAGATAGCCGATACCTTTAAAGAGGAAGCGCAGAAGAGCTGGCAGGTGGGCAATATCACCACCATAACTTCGGAGGCCAGGATGCCGGAGCTGATCAAATCGGGCGAGCATACCCCCACGGACAGCGCCGAGCTCTATCAGGTGGCAAAGGTATTCCTGCACTCTGTGGTGCAGACCGCCTCATGAGGAATATTCCTAAGGATTCACGGGACGAACGGATGCGTCTTGCAAATAAGAGCCTGCGCGGCGCCAGGGATGCGCGCACGGAGCCGCAGGCGACAGGAAAGGCATGGTTTAAGAGATGAGAATCAATTACAATGTAGCCGCAATGATCACCAACAACAATCTGGCCAACAATGACAGCGCAGTAGCCAAGTCCCTGCAAAGGCTGTCCTCGGGCCTGAAGATCAACAGCGCCAAGGACAATCCCGCCGGGCTCGCCATGGCCAAGCGGATGAACGCCCAGCTCATGGGTCTTTCCATGGCCAACCAGAACGCCAGCGACGGCGTCTCCATCATCGAGACCGCGGACGGGGCCATGTCTGAGATCAGCGAGATGCTGCAGCGCATGAATGAGCTTGCCATGAAGGCGGCGAATGGGGTGGAATCCGACAGCGACAGGGAAGTCATTCAGGACGAGGTCAAGCAGCTGACGGCGGAAATCACCAGGGTGGCGGACAGCACGGAGTTCAATGGGCAGAGGCTGCTGAATGGGGAATTTTCCCTGAAGGGATATGTGGACGCCAGCACGGCCACGGCCAATATTAATGTCAAGGTATATTCCTATTCTTCTGAGGTGGAGAAGAAGGTGTACGAGATAGATGAACTGAAAGTGAACACAGATCCAGTGACAGGAGAGTATAAGGTGGAGATGACATTGGATGCCAATAACGGCGGATTTCCCAAGGATGTCACTGCCTCCTTTAAGGACAATCTGGTGACGCTCAAGGCAGTCAATGGTTTTGAGATGACGCTGGATGTGTCGAAATGTGGCAATCCGCCGTTTACTATTGAGAACTTAAAGCTGGACGCTACCGGAATCGGAGCCATGCGGCTGCAGGTGGGGGCAAACGAGGGGCAGGTGCTGGAAATCAATATCCCCAAAATCTCCCTGCGCGAGATGGGGCTGGAGACAAAGTTCGTAAAGAATGAGAACGGCCAGGAGATCTGGACGCTGGATGTGAGCACGGAGGATGCGGCTACGGAAGCCATCGACCGAATCGAGGGAGCCATCCACTTCATATCCGGCGTCCGCGGCCAGCTGGGAGCCTACCAGAACCGCCTGGAGTCCACCATCAACAGCCTGGACATCACCTCCGAGAATATGACCGGGGCCTACTCCCGCATCATGGACGTGGACATGGCGGAGGAGATGACCAACTACACCACCGCCCAGGTCATGACACAGGCGGCCACCTCCATGCTGGCCCAGGCCAATGAGAGGCCGTCCCAGGTGCTGCAGCTGCTGCAGTAAAAGGGTGGAGAAGGATGAAGAAAGAGGAAAAACAGGATTTTACACTGAGGATTACCCAGGCGAACCCCACCCAGCTGGTAGTGATTCTGTATGAGATGCTGCTGTGCTATCTGGAGGACGCGGTGCAGGCGCTTGCGGAGGGCGGGGAGCCTTCAGGGGAGCCTGACGGGTTCCGGGAGGCTGTCCGGAAGGCCAGGGGCTGCCTGAACGAGCTGATTGCTTCCCTGCATATGGAGCATGAACCGGCGCCGGCGCTGATGCAGCTCTATCTGTTCTGCATCAGGCGCCTGGCCCTTGGCGAACAGCGCCGGGACGGCGAAATCCTGGGCGAGGTCGGAAGGGTGATCGAACCGCTGTGCGACGCGTATCGGAAGCTGGCTGAGTTGAACGACGCCGGGCCTGTGATGCGCAATTCCCAGACGGTCTACGCCGGCCTGACCTATGGAAGGACGACCCTAACTGAGAACATGGCTGATCAGGGCACGAACCGGGGAATGTTTGCATAGCCCTTCTTCCCCCGGCCCTGCCTCCAGAGCGGCCAGGTTCGTCAGATGCTTGTATCTTTTCTGGAGTGAGTTGATTTCATAAATGTAGCTGTCGATCATGTCCACATCTACGGCGTTATCAAAACCCGCATAGGCATCGTTGAGTGCCTTACGGGTTTTTTCTATGGAATCTTTCAGTGTGACGGGAGTGTAGTCTTCTTCCGTCATGCTGTCCGGGCCCGATTTCTGGCTGAAATACATTTTCATGGCAATGCCTCCTTTTTTGCCGGAATTGGCTTATTGTGCTGCAGGGTATGGGGGATACGGTAAAAGTATAGGCTCGGCGCAGGCAGATTATTCCAATTTTGGGAAAAAATATGAAATCCGCATATTTCCCCCGGGCGGACATATCTATATTCCAAAGGATCCATGTCGGCAGAGCTGTCATGGACGGATTTTGGAGCGTGGACGATGGAGAAGATTCTGAATGTGGTCATGAGGGGCATCCTGGGGACGATCGCCATGTATTTCATCAATTCTCTGCTGGGCGGCATAGGGCTGCCGCTGGGGGTGGGCATCAATGCGGCTACGGTATTGACATCCGGAATCCTTGGATTTCCGGGGCTTCTGGCCCTTTACGGGATTGGGATCTACAGAATTTTGTGAGAATGTACCAAAGTTCAACTTTTTTCGACATGGCTATTGCAATTGGAAAACAGAGCGGGTATAATGCAACTATCATTTCAAATCAAGTATTTCAAATGAATTCTACGACTCAGATAATCCTGGAGGCAGGTTTCGCCTCGGTGACCAGGCACTGTGAAAACGAAAAGGAAAGGGATGATGTGGTTGGCAGCGCTATGTGTTTTTTTGGCGGCGGCCTGCAGGTATGACTATGGGGAAAGAAGGATACCCAACAATCTGATCATATGGACGGCTGCCGCGGGGGCGGTATGGCGGCTCTGGAACGAAAGGGCGCCGGGGCTGCTGTGGTATCTTGGACAGGCAGTTCTCGTCATGGCGATACTGTATCCGTTTTTTAAGATTGGGGGCCTTGGAGCCGGGGACGTGAAGCTCCTTGGCGTGACGGCGGGCTATCTGCCCGCGGAAAAGATTCTTGTATTCTTGTTTTGTTCCTTGCTGGTTGCGGCAATGATTTCAGTGGTGAAAATGTGGAAGAGAGGCGCAGGAGGCGCACAAGGTGGGATCTGTCTGTCCGGGCCTGTGCTTGTCAGTGTGCTGTTGCTCCTGGGAGGTGTCTATTGAGAGAAAAGGCGTGTAAGGTCATGGCACTGTGCGATACGGAGGAGGAATACGCCCAGCTCATGACGGAATTTATGAGAAAACAGAAGAATCTCCCATGGGAGCTGCATACCTACACCAATGTAGACACCCTGCTGGGCACCGAGCAATCGGGGCTAGCCATGCTGGTGGTGGCGGAGTCCGCTTTCCGCCAGGAGCTGCGGGGGCTTGCGCCCGGGTGCCTGGTGGTGCTGGGGGAGAGCGGGGTCATGAGATGGGAGGACATCTCCTATGTGGACAAGTACCAGGAGGCCGAGGAAGTGTTCAGGCAGTTGCTGGGCGTCTATATGGAGATTGCGGATATCCAGCTCCCTTTTCTGCGGACCAACCGGAAGACCGTGTTCATCGGGAATTATTCTCCCGTGCACAGATGCATGCAGACATCCTTTGCCATCACCATGAGCCTGATGCTGGCCAGGAAGCACTCTACGCTCTATCTGAACTTTGAGCATTACGCCGGGATTTCCGAGCTCCTGCCGGACATGCAGACACTGGATCTGGCGGATCTCCTCTATTTCCTGAATGCCCAGAAGGACAAGTTCAGGCTGCGGCTGCAGACGATCCTGAAGCACAAGGGCGCTCTGGCCTATGTGCCGCCCGTGAAGTCGGGGCAGAACCTGATTACGGTCACGCCTCAGGAATGGCTGGGACTGCTGGAAAGGATCGAGGAGCTGGAAGAATACGAATATGTAGTCCTGGATTTGGGAGAGAGCATGCAGGGACTGTTTGAGATCCTCAGGATGTGCAGGCATGTCTATACGCTGACGAGGGAGGACAGAATCGCCAGGGGCAAGCTGCTCCAATATGAACAGGTCCTGGCGCTGTACGAATACGGCGATGTGCTGGGGAAGACGAAGAGGCTGTCCCTCTCCCATATCCGGAAGCTGCCGGAGGAGCTGGAACAACTGACGAAAGGGGATCTGGCGGATCTGGTGAAGGGGCTTCTCGGGGATTTGGAGGAGGGAGGGGAGAGCTGATGGAATATGCGGAGCTGAAAAGGGAGCTGCGGAGCAGGGTTCAGGAGCGGATGGACTTTGTGAAAGATTTCACGGACGCCGAGGTGGAGGATACCATAGACCAGGTCATTCTGGAGCAGCGGCTGATGGCCTGGCCGGTGGAGCTGCGCAGAAGGCTGAAGCAGGAGCTGTTCGATTCCCTCCGCAGGCTGGACATCCTGCAGATATTCGTGGAGGACAGCTCTGTCACGGAAATCATGATCAACGGAAAGGACCATATCTTCGTAGAACAGAACGGAAGGCTGCGGGAGCTGGACATCGGCTTCGAGTCCACGGAGAAGCTTCAGGATGTGATACAGCAGATTGTGGCGGGATGCAACCGGGTGGTGAACGAGGCTTCCCCCATCGTGGACGCGAGGCTGGCCGACGGGGCCAGGGTCAATATCGTCATGAATCCCATAGCGCTGAACGGCCCAATCGTCACGATCAGACGGTTCCCCGAGAAGCCCATTACCATGGAGCAGCTGATCCAGAGCAATTCTATCTCCCGGGAAGCCGCAGCCTTCCTGGAGAAGCTGGTGAAGGCCAGGTATAATGTCTTCATCAGCGGCGGCACGGGAAGCGGGAAGACCACCTTCCTGAACGTCCTGTCCCACTATATCCCCTCGGAGGAACGGGTCATCACCATTGAGGACAGCGCGGAGCTGCAGCTTCAGGGGCTGCCCAATCTGGTGCGGCTGGAGACCCGCAACAGCAATGTGGAGGGCTGCAATGAAATCACCATGCGGGACCTGATCAAGTCCTCCCTGCGGATGCGGCCGGACAGGATCATCGTAGGGGAGGTGCGCGGAGCCGAGGCCATCGACATGCTCCAGTGCCTGAATACGGGACATGACGGAAGCATGTCCACCGGCCACGCCAACAGCGCCAGGGACATGCTGGCCAGACTGGAGAACATGGTGCTTATGGGGGTGGAGCTCCCCCTGGCGGCAATCAGGCAGCAGATAGCCTCCGGCCTGGATGTGATCGTGCATCTGGGAAGGCTGCGGGACAAGTCCAGAAAGGTGCTGGAGATTACGGAGGTAATCTGCTGTGAACAGAATGAAATCAAGCTGAATCCGCTGTTCGTCTTTGAGGAATCCGGGGAGGACGATGCGGGCCGGGTAGTGGGGAAGCTGTGCGGGAAAGGAGGGCTGTTCCATGAAGACAAGCTTAAAGCGGCAGGAATCACATAGATACCGCTGGAAGAAGGGAGAGAGGGCCAGGGCCGTTCTGCTCTGCGCGGGCGTGACGGGAGTCTTTGCCTACTTCTTCTATCGGAGCTTCCTGGCATTGATCCCGCTCTCCGCCATAGGGATGTCCGTCTTTGGCCTGATAAGGAGACAGAAGATGGAAAAGGCCAGGGAGGAGCTGGCCGCACAGTTTCGGGAGTGCATCCTGGCGGTGGCCACATCCCTGCAGGCGGGGTATTCCGTGGAGAACGCCTTTCTGGAATGCAGGCAGGACATGGCCTTGATGTACGGGGAGGATGCCCCGATCTGCCAGGAGCTGAAGCTTATCAGGAGAGGCCTGCACATCAATATCCCCCTGGAGGAGCTTCTGGTGGATATGGCAGGGCGGAGCCGCTGTGAGGAGATTGCCCAGTTTGCCCAGATTTTCGCCCTTGCCAAGAGAAACGGCGGAAATATGTCGGAGATCATCCGGAATTCCGCCAACCAGATAGGCAGGCAGATCGAACTGCGCCAGGAGATACAGATGCTTTTGGGGGGCAAGAAGATGGAACTGACGATTATGAAGATCATGCCGTTCGGGATACTGTTTTATATAGATATGGGAAATCCGGGATATTTCGATTCGCTCTATCATAACTTTACAGGCATCGCTGTCATGACGGGCTGCCTGGGGCTGTATCTCGGGGCCTATATCCTGGGGGAGCATATCATGAAGAGGATTATGGCGGACATGGCATGATCCGGGTGAGGAACTGCAAATAGGAGGTGTTGCATTTGTATTGGATTGCGCTGGCAGTGCTGACAGGGTTTCTGGTGTTGTCCCTTCTGGCGAGAAAGCAGGAGCCGCCGCCGGACGTGGCCTCCCTTCTGAAGCCTTTTTACAAGATATCCCTGTTTCTCTATAAAAAGCTGATACACAGGATTCCGGGGCTGTTCTCCTCGCCGCAGGTGGAGCGGGATCTGGTGAGCCTCCACCCCGGAGAGGCCAGGGAATGCCTGAAGACCGAATATTACGGAAAAAAGGCTGCAATCTGCCTGGCAGTCCTCTTCGTGGGGACACTGTTCGCGGCCGCGGCGAAATTCAGCGCCATGGACAAGGTCATCCTGGGGGAGGACGGGACAGTGGTTCGGGGAAGCTATCGGGAGGGGGCCCGGGAAATCAGAATCGGGACGGATTTTGGGCAGCAGCAGATGGATTTTCAGGTGGAGGTGGAGCCAAAACGCCTGTCCGCGGAAGAGACGGAGAAAATGTTCGATGCTTTTTTGGACAAGCTGCCGGACTATGTATTGGGCTCCAATGAAAGCCTGCAGAATGTGAATTCGGATCTGAACCTGAAAGAAAGCTACGGCGACATTCCCATATCCGTGCGGTGGGAAAGCGGCAGCCCGGGACGGATCAGCGATTCCGGACAGATATTCTCCCTGGAGGAGGAAGAGACCGTGCGGATTTCCTTCCGGCTCTCCTATGGGGAATGGGAGAGGAGCGGGGAGCTGCCGGTGGTACTGAGGCCGCCGGTGCCGGCACAGGAAGAACTGCTGCGCATGGAGCTGGAAGAGGAGCTGGCCAGGTCCCAGAGCGGGAGTCTGGGCCAGGACGAATGGAAGCTGCCGGGGCAGTGGCGGGGCGAGAGCATCCGCTGGAAGCAGGTGGTGGAAGACAACAGCATGATGCTATGGGCGGTTGCCGTGGTGACGGCGGTTGCGGTCTTCCTGTTTCTGGACAGGGATCTCCATGAACGGCTGGAGAAGCGAAAGAAGATACTGCGCCGGGAATATCCGGAGATTGTGCACAAGCTGGTGCTGTTCGTGGGAGCGGGCCTGACGATCCGGGGGGCCTTACAGAAAATCGCGGGAGATTATGAGGCGGGCCGCATGGAGGGCGGGAGGGCGTCTCCTGCCTATGAGGAGCTGCTCTATACCTGCAGAGAGCTGCGCTCCGGGATTTCCGAGGGCCTGGCCTATGAGCATTTCGGGAAAAGGGCCGGTCTGCAGGAGTATATCCGGCTGAGCGCGCTCCTGGCCCAGAACCTGAAGCGGGGGAACAGTACACTGCTGGAGAGGCTGCGCGAAGAGGCGGAAAAGTCCGGCCTGGAACGGCTCCAGGAGAGCAAAAAGATGGGGGAAGAGGCAGGGACCAAGCTGCTGGTGCCGATGGTGCTGATGCTGGCAGTGGTAATGGCAGTTATCATGATTCCCGCTTTCTCAAATATGTAACCGATGTTTATTTGGCCGCGCCTGCGGCGGAAAGAGAGGAAAAAATGAAGCTGAATCAGTTAAAGGGAATGAGAGAGTTCATCAGAGAGGAAGACGGCATGGGAACAGTGGAAATCATTCTGATCATCGTGGTGCTGGTGGGGCTGGTCATTATCTTCAAGGGCCAGATTATACAGATCATCAACAGCCTGTTCCAGAAAATCACTTCACAGACGGGCACTGTGTGATGTGCGGCATGGAGGGATTTCGGGAGAGGCCGCGGAATGCGTACCTGACCGTAACGCTTGCCCTGTGTCTGGCAGTCATATTGTCCCTGTTTCTGACGCTGATAGACGGTGTGCGCAGAAACGGGGCCAGGCTGGAGGCAGAGTGCGTGACGGACATCGGTCTGCAGAGCATCATGGCGGAATATCACCGGGAGCTGATGAAACAGTACAACCTCTTTGCCATCGACTCCTCCTATGGGACCGCCACCTGCGCGAAGGCCAATACGGAGGTGCATCTGCTGCGGTATCTGTCAGGGAACCTAAACTATGACGATATCTTCCTTTCAGATTATCTCTACAGGGATTTCCTGGGGCTTGCCGTGGAGTGCGCGGAATTGACAGGGGTATCCGTTTTGACGGATTACGGCGGCGCAGCGTTCCGCGCGGACGCGGTGGAAGCCGTAAAGGCCGATGTGGGCCTGGGACTGCTGCAGGAGCTGCAGGGCTGGATGCAGAAGGTGGAGATAAACGGCCTGGAAGACGGGAAGGAGGAGGCCAGAAAGCAGGAGCTTGACGGGGAAATCGGGGAATGGGTGGAAAAATACGATGGACAGATGGTGGAGGTGAATGAAGACCAATGGGAGAGGGCGGAGGTCAGGAACCCCACGGACGGGCTGGAGGCGAAGAAGAGAATGGGGCTGTTGCGGCTGGTTTTGGAAGATGAGGCCAGCGTTTCTCCGAATATCATACATACGGGGAGCCTGGTTCAGGAAAGGATGCGGCAGGGACAGATTAACCGGGGAAACATGGCATGGGAGGAAGCGGAGGGCGCCGGACAGATGGCGGAGAGGTTCCTTTTTCAGGAATATCTTCTGCGGTATATGGGACGGTACGGGAGAGAGCATGAAGAGGACGCGCTCCGCTATCAGATTGAATATCTGATAACCGGCAAAGAGAGCGATCTGGAGAACCTGAAAGGGGTCGTCAACCGTCTGTGCATCCTCAGGGAAGGGGCCAACGCCATGTATCTGATGTCCAATGAGAGGAAGCGGGCGGAGATTCGGCTGGTGGCAGCGGCGGCGTGTACCGTAATTGCGCTTCCGGCGCTGACCCCGCTGCTGGAAAGCGCGATACTTCTGGCATGGGCTTACGCGGAGAGCGTATATGACGTCAAAAGCCTTCTGGCCGGGGGCAAGGTGCCGCTCCTGAAAGACGATGGAAGCTGGCACTACAGCCTTTCGGCAGCGCTGAACGGCAGCCTGCGGGATGAGACCACGGGCGGGGAAGGGCTAGGCTATGAGGATTATCTGAGGATCTTCATGATGCTAACCGATGCGGATAAGATTACGGCCAGGGCCATGGACATGGTGGAGGCAGATATCAGGAGGACGCCGGGGAATGCCGCCTTCCGGCTGGACGGCTGTTTCCGGGCAATAGAAGCCCATGTCCGGATTGGGAGCACCCATGGCTATCAGTATGACATAACGAGACAGAAAAGCTACAGGTAGGGATAAGCGAGGTGAATAGTGATGTCCTTTTTATGGAACGGCAGCAATCAGACACTACATTCAACGAAAATAGGAAAACCTTCTCCGACACATCAAGACTTTATTTCGGATTCGGCCCGGAATCCGGATACTTCCCCGGACGGCGGCAGACGCCGCCCGTCCGTCCTGTTCCGTTTCATAGAGAGGACACCACTGTTCGCCTCGCTTTCCAGGGGAGTGGAGGCGGGGATGACTGTGGAGGCCTCCATCGTACTTCCGCTGTTCCTTTTCTTTTTCCTGAATCTGGGATGCGCTATAGAGATGATCCGTCTGCATGGGAACCTGCAACTGGCGCTGTGGCAGATCGGGAGCAGAATGTCCGTGTACGGCTATGCGCTGGACAGCGGGGAGGTGCCGGAGAATAATGACGGCTGGTGGCGGGATCTGGCTGGAACGGCGGTCTCTGCCACCTATGTGAAGGGGCAGGTGATAAGCTCCGCAGGGGCGGATTATCTGAATGGCTCTCCGCTGACGAATGGGGCTGCCGGCCTGCAGCTCTGGGAGAGCGAGATATTTGGACCTGATGATGAAATCGACATTGTAGTCACATATTCGGTCTCGCCATGGAGCAGCCTGATCCGAGTCTCGCCCTTTCGGATGGCGAACCGGTATTATGCGCATATCTGGAACGGATATCGACTGTCCGGTGAAGGGGAGGCCGGGGAGGTGACGCAGATCGTCTATGTCACGGAAAACGGAACCGTGTACCATATGAGCATGGATTGTACGCATCTGCTGCTCTCGGTACAGGAAGTCCCCGCCGACTTGATCGACTATATCAGGAATCAGGGGGGAGGCAGATACCAGCCCTGCTCCAGATGTGCCTCCGGGAGTCCGCCGTCCACTGTATACATTACCGGCCAGGGGGACCGATACCATCACAACCGGGGGTGTTCCGGCCTGAAGAGGACAGTGACATCCGTGACGATAGAACAGGCACAGGAGGCAGGCCTGGGGCCCTGCAGCCGCTGTGGAGGATAAGAGATATGTGGAGCATGCTGTTTGTGACAGGCTGGCTTTTGGCCGCGGGCATCATGGATGTGAGGACTCGCAGAGTGCCGGTGTGGATGCTCATATTGGGAGGGGTACTTACAATGTGGGCGGCTTTGTCCCGGCAAAGCGGATATTTTGAGATGTTGAAAGGGGCGTTGCCGGGCGTGCTGCTTCTGCTGACGGCCCTTGCCACGAAAAAAGCAGGGTATGGGGACGGCATCGTGCTGGCATGCCTGGGGATGGCGCTGGGCGGTGACAGGAGCCTGCTGCTGTTCGGGCTTGGACTGTTCCTGATTTCCCTGTGCGCCATGGCTCTGCTGGCGCTGCGCAGGGCCAGGAGGGACACGGGGCTTCCCTTTCTGCCGTTTCTGGCGGCAGCGTGGTTTCTGGTGGCGGGATTGTAGGAGGAGCGGAGGGATGCCAGGAAGGGCATGGAAGGGAGGAGCGATGAGAGAGCGAAATGCGTATTTTACAGTGGAGGCGGCGCTGGTGCTGCCTTTGGTGACAGGCGCGATACTTTTTGTCATTTATACCATGCTGTTCCAATATGACAGATGCCTGCTGGAACAGGATATAGGGGCTTTGGCTCTGTGGGGGAGCCTGGCGGAGGCCTCAGATACGGCACAGTTGGAGCAGAAGGTACAGGAGCGGATGTCCCAACTGTACAGGGAGAAATATGCGGCCTGGAGGATTACCAGGCTGGATGCCTCCCTGGACAGGAACCGCTTCCTGGCGGAGGGAGCCGGGAGGCTGACATTTCCGGTGCCCGGATGGAATTTCTGGAATGGGGACAATGTATGGGAGACCAGCGCAAGCTTCGGGTACAATCGGATTTCGCCGGTGACATTCATCCGTCTGTGCCATAGGTTCCGGGAAGAGACAGGGAGGTGACAGGCAGGATGCTGAATGTGGAGTATGTGAGAAGCCTGAACTGTAATTACGAAAGAATCCTGCTGGACAGGATGCCTGAGGAGAAGAGATACCAGTACAGCATTCTCGGAAGATGCAAGATCAACGGCCTGCTACCCTGCAGCCTGCGCTACATCGACGGGAAGGCCTATCTTTACTATGACATATCCTCCAGACAGAATGTGGCGCTTCTGTATGGCGGCCGCTGCATCACCAGAGAGTGGGTGAGGGATTTCCTGTGGAGTCTGCGGCATATCCGGCAGGAGCTGAGCCGTTTCCTGCTGGATATCGACAATATCATCTGGTATCCGGAACAGATTTTCCAGGAACTGGAAGACAATGTATTTTCCTTCCTGTATATCCCGTATTATGAAGGAGAATCGGGATTTATGAAGCTTATGGAGTTCTGGGTGGAGCATATCGACTACAACGACGAAGTGCTTGTGGACTGTGTCTACCGCATGTACGAAAAGATGGAGCGGAACGGGGAGATTTATCTACAGGCCCAGATTTTCGAGGATGCGGAATGTCTGGAGAATACCAGGCTTCCGGAACTGGTGTATACCATGGTGGAGGAATCCAGGGTGGAAGAGACAGGAGGGACGGCAGCCTCCGCGCTCCCGGTCATCGACGTCAGGGAGGAAGAGGCGCAGATACAGGAAAAGTCCCCGAAATCCGGCAGAAAGGGCATCAGGGGCATTTTGGAGGGAAAGCGCAGCCGCAGCCAGAAGCTGAGGGAGGATTACAGGCAATCCATGCAGCAGGAGATGACGGGCCATGCGGTGGCAGAGAAATCCCGGTATGAGGGGACATATGGACAGACCTTATTCTTTGAGGATAAGACAGAGGCCCTTAAGCAGCCCCACAGGCTGCTCACGCCGGAGGGGAAGCTCTTTCTAAGCCTGGAACAGCCAAGCCTTTCCGTAGGAAAGAAAAAGGGGGAAGTGGATCTGGTGCTGCAGGACGCCTCGGTCAGCAGGATGCACGCGCGCATCACGAATGAGGAAGGCGATGCCTATCTGGAGGATTTGAACTCTACCAACGGAACCTTCCAGAACGGACAGCGGATGCGTCCCTACGAAAAGAAAAAACTGGCGGAGGGGGATGAGATAAGATTCGGCAAGGTGGTTTTTATTTTCCGTTAAGGCAATATTAATTGAAAAGCGCATGAAACTGTGCTAGAATCGATACTATGGAAGAGGAGCATTCCAATGGAAGAGGAGCATTCCAGAAGAAGAGCATTCCAAAGAACATTCTGACGGAAGAGAGCGATGCTCAGGAGGAAGAAGGCCCTTGCAGTCATTGAAGTCATTGAAATTTCAACCCATCGTGAGCACGGCTTTGGTGGCTGTCAACGTCATCGTCTTTGCCGCATGCCATTTTACGGGCGATTTTCTGTACAGTGTGGGCAGGTTGGATGTTTATAGCGTGCTGGTGTGGGGGGAGTATGGCAGGATTTTGTGGTCGATGTTTCTCCACAGCGGGATAGACCATCTGTTCAATAATATGCTGATTCTGTTTTTTCTCGGCTCCATGATTGAAAAGGAAGTAGGCCATGTCAGATACGGCGTATTGTATTTCCTTTCCGGCATCGGCGGGAATCTGCTGTCGCTTGCGTCCAGAGCGCTTCAACATGACCCGGCAGCTTCCCTGGGGGCCAGCGGAGCAGTGTTCGGACTTGACGGAGTGCTGCTGGCTATGGTATTGTTTTCTGGCAGGAGAATGGAGAATGTGACGCCGGTCAGGGTGCTGCTGATGATAGGGTATTCGCTCTACAGCGGCTTTGTGGGACACAATATCGACAATGCGGCCCATGTGGGCGGACTGCTCACAGGCTTTGTCGCCGCCAGCGTCATGTGCGTGTTCATGCGCTGGCGGCAGAGGCCGGCGGATTGAAGCCTATTCTGCGGCATCAGTGGGATTTTACCGAAAATGGATTGTGAGGTGTGGTTGTGAACATTAATATTTATTACGGCGGCAGAGGCATTATTGACGACCCGACTTTGTTCGTCATCAACAAAATGCAGGAGATTTTGGAGGAGCTTCGAGTCAATGTCACGCGCTATAATCTGTATGAGGCCAAGAATGCCATACCCACATTGCCGCAGACGCTGAAAAACGCGGATGGCATCATTCTCGCTACTACAGTGGAGTGGTACGGCATCGGCGGATACATGCAGCAGTTTCTGGATGCCTGCTGGCTGTTCGGGGACAAGGGGAAGATAGCGGAAATCTATATGTGCCCGGTAGTCATGTCCACCACCTACGGAGAGCGTGAAGCGGAGCTCAACCTGTCCACCGCATGGGAGATTCTGGGCGGCCTGCCCTGTAACGGCATCTGCGGTTATATCGAAAATACAGTGACGCTTGAGATGAATGAGCAGTACATTAATATCATTGAAAAGAAAGCCGAGAATATGTACCGCTCCATAAACCAGCATATAGCCTGCTTTCCGGCCAGCAACCAGGCGGTGAAGCAGAAGATTGCCGTGCCCAAGAGCAATAACCTGACGCCGCAGGAGACGGAGCAGCTCTCCCAGTATGTATCTGACGACAGCTATGTACAGCGCCAGAAGCAGGACATCAAAGAACTGACCAGCCTGTTCCGCGATATGCTCAGTGAGGATGAGCAGGACAACGAGGAGGAATACCTTGCGCCCCTGAAGAGGGTCTTCAAGCCGCAGGCGGGATTCCGGGCGGAGTATTCCATTGATATAGAAGAGAAGAAGAAAAAATTGATTTTGTCCATTGACGGCGCCCTGCTGGAGTGCAGCTATGGAGCCTGTGACCGCCCGGATGTAGAGCTGCAGATGGGGAAGTCGGTCATGGAGGATATCGTGAATGGACGGATGACCTTCCAGAGGGCCTTTATGTCCGGCTCCATGAAGGCGAAAGGGGACTTTAAGCTTTTGCGGTCGCTGGATCAGATATTCGATTTTGAAGGGAAACCATTGTGATTTCCATGTGGAAAAGATACGAAGAGGAGGAGTGCGGGGAGAGATGAGGAAAGAGAATTGTATTTTTTGCAAGATTGCCAACGGAGAGATTCCCTCGAAGACCTTATATGAAGACCGGAATTTCCGGGTGATTCTGGATTTGGGGCCGGCCACAAAGGGCCATGCGCTGATTTTGCCCAAGGAGCATGCCGAGAATCTATATGACCTTCCCCAGGAGAGTGCGTCGGAGGTAATGGTTCTGGCCCAGAAGATGGCTGCGACTTTTGTGGAAAAGCTTCACTGTGACGGACTGAACCTGATGCAGAACAACGGCGAGGTGGCAGGCCAGACGGTACGGCATTTCCATCTCCACCTGATTCCCAGATACGTGGACGACGGCCAGAGCATCAATTTGAAGACGGGAAGTCCCACCCAGGAAGAGCTGGAAGCCATCAGGAGGACGATTGTGGAATAGTGCGGTGGGCAAGGAGCCCGAAGTGCTGCGGGATATAAAGGAGCGGATATGAGAGCAGTGGACGTCTCGGAGATTACGGAAAATATAAAGGAAATGTGCATAGAGGCGAATCATTTCCTTTCGGAAGATATGAAGTGTGCCATGCGGACAGCGGCAGATCGGGAGGCATCCGCGCTGGGGCGTCAGATACTGGGGCAGCTTGAGGAGAACATGCGGATAGCAGGGGAAGACATGATTCCCATCTGTCAGGATACAGGCATGGCTGTAGTCTTTATGGAAGTGGGACAGGAAGTGCATTTTGAGGGAGGCGTGCTGGAGGAGGCCGTAAACGAGGGAGTCCGGCAGGGATATACCGAGGGCTTCCTGCGCAAGTCAGTGGTCGGGGATCCGATTGAACGGGAAAACACCAGGGACAATACGCCGGCTGTCATACACTATGCCATAGTGCCCGGGGATAAGGTGAAGATCACTGTGGCGCCAAAGGGCTTTGGAAGCGAGAATATGAGCCGTGTGTTCATGCTTAAGCCCGCTGACGGCATTGAGGGGGTCAAAGCGGCCGTGCTGAGGGCCGTGGAGGATGCGGGACCGAACGCCTGCCCGCCCATGGTGGTGGGGGTAGGCATTGGAGGGACCTTTGAGAAATGTGCCCTGATGGCAAAACGGGCATTGACCCGTCCGGTAGACGAGCGCTCAAAGATACCCTATGTATGCAGGCTGGAGCAGGAACTGCTGGAGAAGATCAACCGCTCCGGCATTGGGCCGGGAGGCCTGGGAGGGACCACCACGGCGCTTGCGGTGAATATCGACACCTATCCCACACATATAGCGGGGCTCCCTGTGGCAGTGAACATCTGCTGTCATGTGAACCGCCACGCAGTGAGGACGATATAGAAGGGGAAACGGAAATGGAAAGACACATTACAGTACCATTGTCGGCGGAGACGGCCGCCTCTCTTCGGGCCGGGGATTACATATATCTGACGGGAACCATCTACACGGCCAGGGATGCCGCCCATAAAAGGATGCATGAAGCGCTGGAGCGAGGGGAAGAGCTGCCTTTGGACATAAAGGACAATGTCATTTATTATATGGGCCCCTCCCCGGCAAGGGAAGGAAGGCCGATTGGTTCTGCCGGCCCTACCACAGCCAGCCGTATGGACAGATATGCTCCTGCACTCCTGGATTTGGGGCTGAAGGGAATGATAGGAAAGGGAAAGCGGCTTCAGACAGTGAAGGATGCCATCGTGCGCAACGGCGCGGTCTATTTTGCGGCGGTGGGCGGCGCGGGCGCGCTGCTCTCCCGTTCCATTCTTGCGTCAGAAGTGATTGCCTATGAAGATTTGGGGACGGAGGCTATCCGAAAGCTGGAGGTGCGGGATTTTCCCGTCATCGTAGTGATGGATGCCGCGGGGAACGATTTGTATGAGACTGCGGCGCAGGAATATCGCCGGGACGAAACGGAAGGCTGAAAAGTAGGCTTCAAGGGGAACGTGCCAGAAACAAATTGCCAGAAACATTTAAAAAGTAATTGACAAGTGAATTCCTTTTGTGTATAATAACACTTGTGTCACGCAGAGTGACAAAACAGCATATTGGCAGTATCAGTTCGGATTAAGGAGAAATACTCAAGAGGCCGAAGAGGCGCCCCTGCTAAGGGTGTAGGTCGGGCAACCGGCGCGAGGGTTCAAATCCCTCTTTCTCCGCTTTACTGCCAGAGATGGAAGCATTGAGGATTCAATGCTTCTTTTTTTGAAAATCCGGGCTCTGAAAATCCGACAAAAAAATTTGTTTTATGGTATTGACAAATTTTGGACGGTATGCTAAGATATAGAACGTTGCCGAACTTGATTGTGATTTTGAAAAATGAAAAAATAAATTTTAAAAAATTGCAAAAAAGTGGTTGACAAAAACAAAGCAGTATGATATCCTATCAAAGTTGCCGCTGATGAAGACGGCAAGGCACCTTGACAAAT
>NZ_CAJUCP010000044.1:0-28972 GCF_910585425.1 uncultured Acetatifactor sp.
GGTTATGGGTGTCAGTCTTCTCCTAAAGATTATGGTGCTAACTTCTAAACACGGGACTGAGCGACAGGAAAATTTGATTGACAAGCAAAGTGCATGTCTTATATAATAATTATACTAATGTAGTATAATATAGAAGGGGATATTTGTATATGGAGCATGTTTATCATTTAAATGGGTCTCTATCGGAATTGCAGGAGATTCTTCAAGGACAGTTCGATATGGGAGAGGATGTAGCCAGGCTGGCGGTCTGCTTGCTGGTCAGGGAACAACAGCAGACTGTGAATGGATTAAATGAGTCAGAGACCGAATTATGGTATTTAAAAAAAGGAGAGAGTTTTACGGCCCCTATTTTTAAGACTCGTTATTCTGTTTCTTTGACAGATGCCCGGAAGGATTTGCTTGAACAACTGATTGTCCAGTTTGGGGGATGGCTTGTGGATGGCGATACGCTGGCCTTTTCGACTATATTGAACTGTCTTTTGGCCGTTTACCGCGCAGGGACACATATCAGGAAAGAAGAGTGTTGTGTATATTATCAGGCTCTTGGATGGAAAGCGACACATGCGTCTTTGGAATACTTCAAAATAGATGATATTATGCCACATGGGGATGGACCCTGCTCTTATCTGGATAAGATTCAGGAGGAGAAGTGGGAGTGTTATTCCTGCCATGGGGAGGAATGTACGGTAAGGGCAGACTCTTTTCGTGTTATTTTAAACGGCTTATGCGAGCGAAAAGTATTTGTGGAGTTTAACGGAATGTATAGATTTACGAGGTGAGGAAGGGACGATATGGATGCATGGGATACAGAGAAGGCTGAAGATGCCGTAAATCTGGAAAATGATGAAGAATGCATAGTATTTGAGATTAGCAGTGATGAACAGAAATTTGAATTTATCGCTTGGATATTGGACATATCGGAACAGGAATTCAATCAGGGCAGTAAATTTTTGGAGGATCATAATACATCATTCTGCGTATTATGGAGATTGTTTTCTTATTTGGACGTATTTACAGTAACCGTGGAAAATTATTACGTTGACCGCGTATACCGCGATAGCTATTATTTCTATTTCTCCAGCAAACATTTCAATTATGCCCGTTTTTGTAAAAGGCTGTGTCTTTTTTATGGAAGATTAGAGAAGGATTTTTATGATTATCTGTCCGGAGAGCTGGAAGAGATTTTTATGGGATCCATAGTGCTCCGACCGATTGCCAACCGCTCTATAGGCCGTACTCTGCTGAACCCCAGATATTTTCTGCCACATGAAGTGCCATGGAAAATCCGACTGGCAGAATATAACGTGACTGTGTACGGGAAGAAACTGCACATAAGGGCATTCCCTTACAGCATGCAGGATGGAGAGACTACATCCTGTGCGGAAATCACGATTCTGAATCTGTTGGACTACTATAGCGAATCCTATCCGGAATATCACTACATATTGCCAAGTGAAATCAGCAAATTGGCAGAGATGAACAGCTTTGAGCGCAGAATGCCGACTACAGGGTTGAGTTATGAATTGATATCCAAGATTTTCTGTGAGGTAGGCTTTTACCCACGTCTTTATTCTGCTCAGAAAATGGCAAAAACAAAATTTCGGCATATGTTGTATTATTATATTGAATCTGGGATTCCTGTTGCTTTGGGATTGAAATTGGGTGACGAGAACAAGCATTCTGTAATTAGCATAGGACATGTTGCGCCGGATAAGGAACAGATTGGAAGAGAGCTTTCCTGTGCATATGATTCCCAGAGCCGATGTGCCATTTGGATATGCGATACGGCAGATACCGTAGGTTCTTATTGCATCATGGATGACAACAAAACCCCTTATCAGTTCAGCTTATGCACGGAAGAAAAGGATGATATGGCAGACATGCCTTTACTGAAGCTGGACGGGTGTGAGGTGGAGTATATGATGGTTCCGCTTTACAAAAGGATGATTATGGAGGCGGCGGATGCCTACGATATCTGTTTGACCATATTGGCGAGCGCACAGTTCGGTATAAAGGATTTTATGCACAGATACATGCCAGAGGAGTGCGGAACGAAAGAAAATCCGGTAGTCGTCCGCCTGTTCATGGCGTCGTCGCGGACATTCCGGAAAGCTCGCGACGAACAGTTTCAAGAAAAAAATCATGAAGTGAGGGATCTGTATAATATGACAATTTTCCCTAAATTCATATGGGTCTGTGAGCTTGCCACCAGAGAGCTATATGCAGAAGGGCGAGTCATGGGAGAGGTGATTATCGATGCCACATCATCGGCAGATAGAAAGACGGACAGCTTTATCATAATACATTACCCCGGCGTAATCTGCAGGAGGATGCCAGAGGACTGCGCTGAGGCAAGGGACGCGGAGTTTGAGGAAATAAAAGACTGGCATCTGTTTCAGGCATTTCATGATAATCTGGACACTAATGCATGGATAAATTCTGTTTATTAGCGCATGTTAAGGATTGCAAAGCATATGATTTTATGATATAATCGAATCGTTTCAGTGAGCCGGGGCAGGATTCGGCATCTGTGGCCTCGCTCTTACGAAAAGGGAAAGGGATTAAAATGGCTTCTATGGGTAGTAAAGCTCTTTCATTTGGGAAAAAGGCATCGTCAAAGCCGCATCAGAAGCATGTGGTGCGGACAGTGACGCGCAGTGATATCGCAGAGCTGAACAAGACGATTGAGCCAAAGATACGGCAGAATGAAAGAGAACGCACAGCGAGTATGCATGCTGCCGCCCGTTGTACTGTGGGCGGTAAGTAAGGTTCGGCGGGCGGAAGTAGGAAACTGAAATAAAGGGAGGGCCTTGAGGAATATATACTGAGGTCTTCTCTTTTCGTTTTTATTTGACAAAATCCAGATGGAGACTTTGAGCTGTTTATGATAAAATAGAAGTAAACATTTTGATGAGCATCCTTGATATAAGAAGGGAGAGGAAACAATGCAGCTAAACGAACAGGAAATCAAATGGGCCAGGGAGACCCTGGACAGGGTGGCCCATAAGCTGGAGAGGGTGGCAGAGCGGTCAAAGGACAAAATCCCCTACACCACCCTCCACGGCGTCCATGACGACAAGTCCGGGGAGGAGATCGGCTGGTGGACCAACGGCTTCTGGGGCGGCATGATGTGGCAGATGTACGCCCTGACCGGAAAGGAGTCCTACAGGGAGATTGCCGAGGACAACGAGCGGAAGCTGGACGCCTGCCTGATGGACATCAACAGGCTCGACCACGACAACGGCTTCCGGTGGCTCCCCACGGCCGTTGCGGACTACCGGATGACGAAGAACCCCGCCTCACGGAACAGAGGCCTGCTGGCTGCCTGCAACCTGGCCGGCCGCTTCAACAACCGGGGGAACTTCATCCGGGCTTGGAACGACTGGGGGCCGGAGGACCACAGAGGCTGGGCGATCATCGACTGCATGATGAACCTGCCCCTTCTGTACTGGGCAAGCGAAGAGACGAAAGACCCCAGGTTCGCCCAGATAGCCGTCAGCCATGCCCATACGGCAAGGGAGAACTTCATCCGGGGGGACGGCTCCGCCAACCACATCGTGGAGTTCGACCTGGAGACCGGCGAGATGGTGAAAAGCTACGGCGGCCAGGGCTGCGGCGAGGGCTCTTCCTGGACAAGGGGCCAGAGCTGGGCGCTGTACGGTTTTGCGTTAAGCTATCTACATACAAAGGACAGTTCTTTCCTGGACACCGCGGAGCGGGTGGCGAATTATTTTCTGGCCAATATCCCGGAGAGCGGCTTCATCCCCGTGGACTTCCGCCAGCCCCCGGATGTGGCTATCGAGGATTCCACGGCGGCTGCCATCGCCTCCTGCGGCCTGATAGAGCTGGCCAAGCTGAAGGAGGGGAGGCAGAGCAGGATCTATCTGTCAGCGGCCCTGAAACTGCTGGAGGTCCTGGCGGAGGAACGGGTGCGCTGGAACGAGGAGGAGGACAACCTGCTGGAGAAGTGCACTGCGGCCTATCATGACAAAGAGCACGAATTTTCCATCATTTACGGTGATTATTATTACCTTGAGGCGTTAATGAAGCTGAACGGCAGGGAGCTTTTCATCTGGTAGGACAGCATATTGCCAAAACGGCATGAAAAATGTTCTCTTCAGAAATAACAAATTTTACAAAACCGACTTAAAAGTGATCGTATTTCCGATAAAAAGCGTTGAAATTGGAAATAGATCACTTTTATTTTTTGACAAAATCCCATAGATGACTTATGGTAAAAATGATAGAATATGCATTATCAACAATAAAAAACTTCATAAACTTGAAGGAGGGCGGGAATATGTTCAACAAAAAGTTCCTGAAGCATTATTACATAATGCTGATACCGGCAATCATCTGGCTGGTGCTTTTCAACATTGTGCCCATGGTGGGCATCGTGATGGCGTTCGAGGATTTCAACCCCGGGCTGGGCATGTGGAAGTCGCCGTTCGTGGGATTCGCAAACTTCGAGTACATGTTCCAGATGAGCGACATCAGACAGGTCATGATCAATACCATCGTGATCGCGCTGGGCAAGATCGTGGCGAACCTGATCGTGCCCCTGCTGTTCGCGATTCTGCTGAATGAGCTGTGCATCCAGAAACTGTACAGGCCCATCCAGACAATCGTATATCTTCCCTATTTCCTGTCGTGGGTCATCCTGGCCAAGATCGTGCTGAACATCTTCGGCTATGTGGGTCCCATCAACTCGGTGATCAACTTCTTCGGCGGGGACAGCGTGAACTTCTTCGGCATGGAAAGCATGTTCCGGCCCCTGGTAATCGGAACGGACATCTGGAAGAACTTCGGCTATAACGCGATCATCTATCTGGCCACCATGCTGGGAATCGCCCCTGAGCTCTACGAGGCGGCGGCGGTGGACGGCGCAGGGCGCTTCAGGAGGATTTGGCACATCACCCTGCCGGGCATCAAGATGACGGTGGCCCTGCTGGCAATCCTGTCCCTGGGCAATGTGCTGAACGCGGGCTTCGACCAGATTTTCAACCTGTACAATCCGCTGGTGTACTCCACGGGCGACATCCTGGACACCTGGGTGTACAGAGCTGGTCTTGTGAACCTGCAGTTCTCCCTGGCTACCGCGGTAGGCCTGCTGAAGTCGGTCGTGAGCTTCGTGCTGATCACGCTGGGATACTGGATGGCCGACAAGTTCGCGGGATATAAGTTATTCTAAAAATGAGCGGAACTGGAATAGGAGGGCGCTATGAATATAAAAGATAATTCCGTAGGATCGAAAATATTTGATGTGATAAATGTCATCGTACTGGTGATCATCGGCCTGCTCTGCCTCCTGCCCCTGTGGTACGTGCTCTGCGTATCCCTGAGCGCCAAGGACGCGGTCAACGCGGGGCTGGTATCCTTCTGGCCCGTGGGCTTCAATGTGGACTCTTATAAGAAGATCGTAGGCGAGGGCGCTTTCTTCCGCGCTTTCTGGAACTCCATCTGCAGGGTGGTGCTGGGGACGCTGGTGAGCCTGGGGTGCATCCTGATGGCGGCTTATCCGCTTTCCAGGACCAAGGCCCAGTTCCCCAAGCGCAACATGTTCATGTGGATTTTGATCTTCTGTATGCTGTTCAACGGCGGTACGGTGCCCTGGTACCTGACCATGCGCAACTACAAGCTGATCGACAATATCTGGGGCCTGGTGCTGGCAGGCGGGCTTCCGGTGTACAATGTGATACTGGCCATGAACTTCTTCAAGAACCTCCCCTCCGAGCTGGAGGAGGCGGCGCTGGTGGACGGAGCCGGCCCCTGGAGGATATGGGCGTCCATCTATGTGCCCCTGGCCAAGCCCAGCATCGCCACGATTACCCTGTTCACCATCGTGGGCTACTGGAACGAGTTCTTCCAGGGCCTGGTGCTGAGCACCAAGGAGGCCAGCTATCCCCTGCAGACCTACATCCAGCAGATGGTGGTGACCCTGGACTACTCCACCATGAACGCGGAGCAGATTGCCGCGGCCTCTAAGCTGAACAACCAGTCCCTGGACGCGGCGAAGATCTTCATCGCCATGGTGCCTGTGCTGATCGTATACCCGTTCCTGCAGAAATATTTCGTCAAAGGTATTACTTTGGGTTCTGTGAAGGGATAATATGTCCTTAGAAGGAATCCCGATGAAAATACAAATAAAAAATGGAGGGAAGTATTATGAAATTGAAGAAGCTTTTGTCACTCATGTTAGTCGGCAGCCTGGCTCTGGGCATGACTGCATGCGGCGGCGGAGACAGCAGCAGCAGCGCGCCTGAATCCGAGTCTTCCGCGGCTCCCGAGGAGTCCGGAGAAGAGTCCAGCGAGGAGGCCGGCGGCGAGGAAGCCGATGCCGGGCAGGAGTCTGAGGCGGGAGAAGGTTCCGGGGAAGGCGGCGAGGCGGCTGCCGGTGACTCCAAAGCCCTGCAGCCTTTTGCCGAGACCGTTACCATCAAGATGGGCCACGGCCTGGATCCAAATACCTCTTTCGGGGAGGGAGAGTCTCTTGAGAACAGCCGTTATCTGCAGTGGCTGAAAGAGGATCTGAATATCGATGTGCAGTATGACTGGATCTGCTCCAACACGGACTTCGGCCAGAAGATCAACCTGTGCATCGCGTCCAACACACTGCCTGACGCAATGAACGTAGGCCAGACCCAGTACCTGGCCATGCTGAAATACGACCAGATCCAGCCCCTGACGGCTGCGTTTGAAGAGTATGCTTCCGACAGGCTGAAGCAGTACGTCCATTCCGGCGGCGATGCCCTGATGGATGCCATCTCCGTGGATGGAGAGATGTATGCCATCCCTGCGCCCAACCTGACGGCCAGCGGCGTGAACACCATGTGGATTCGCCAGGACTGGCTGGATGAGCTGGGACTGGAAGTGCCCAAGACCGTTGACGAGGTCTTCGATGTGGCGAAGAAGTTCGTGGAGGCCAAGCTGGGCGGCGACAATACGATCGGTATCGTAGGCCCTGCTTCCGGCGACCAGCTGATTGCCGTAGGACAGAACCGCTGGGGCCTGGATCCCATCTTCGGCGCTTATGAGTCCTATCCCGAGTATTGGCTCCAGGGCGATGACGGAAAGGTGGAGTACGGTTCCGTACAGCCCCAGACCAAGGAGGCCCTGGCGAAGCTGGCTGAGATGTATGCCGCCGGCGTAATCGACCCCGAAGTGTTCGTAAGAAGCGATGCCCTTGAGCCTGTGACCGCAGGCAGGGCCGGCATATTCTTCGGACCTTGGTGGTGCGGCTATACCGTGGACAGCGTGACCCTGGACGGCAGCCAGGAATGGGCAGCCTACATGGCTCCTCTGGCAGGCGACGGGAAGTTCTACTCTCCCATGTCCGATCCTACCACCCAGTATGTGTGCGTCCGCAAGGGCTATGAGCATCCGGAAGCGGCAGTGCAGATCATCAACTACCTGATCGCCTACGAGCAGGACTGGATCAACGAGGGCAAGATTGCGGATACTTCCACTTCCGCCGTGTATCCTCTGTTCAACGTGTATGACAATGCTGACGAAATCGAGTATTCCTATGAGTGGCTGAAGAAGTTCAACATGGGCGAGGTGAAGAAGGAAGACATCGACACCACCGGCCGTAAGCTGCTGAAGGGCGACCTGGACGCCATCGAAGTGCTGAAGAAGGATCCCAAGGACGACTTCTCTCTGGAGTATTGGGATCTGGAGAATGAAATCGCGGATTCCAACATCCCTCGTCTGGTATCCATCATGGTAGGCGCAAGGCCTCTCATGGAGGAAGGCTATGAGCCCATCTACAATGCGTTCAGCGGCCAGACGGACACCATGGCTACCAAGTGGGCGAACCTGCAGAAGCTGGAGGAGGAGACCTTCGCGAAGATCATCCTGGGCCAGGCTCCCATCGACGAGTTCGACAACTTCGTGACCAAGTGGTACGCTGAGGGCGGCCAGGAAATCGTTGATGAAGTCACGGCAGCCGTGAACGAATAAGCATTTTTGAGACGAGGCGGCGGGGCGCTTTATCCCGCCGCTGTTCGTGTATCAGGGAATCTTTTTTATAAAAAACAGATAGAGGTGGAGGACGAGATGGCAGCAAATACCAATATTGAACTGAGACAGAAAATGATGTATTCCCTGTTCGTCAGGAACCATACGACCGAGGGGACATTCGCGGCGGTGGAGAAGGACCTGGACCGCATCCAGGCCCTGGGCACGGACATCATCTGGTTCATGCCCATACAGCCCACGGGCGTCCTGAACCGGAAGGGCAGGGACGGGAGCCCTTATGCCATAAAGGACTACCGGCAGGTGGATCCGGCCCTGGGCACCATGGAGGACTTTAAGCACCTCACGGACGAAATCCACAAAAGGGGCATGCAGTGCATCCTGGACGTGGTGTACAACCACACATCGCCGGATTCCTGGCTGATAGAGAATCACCCGGACTGGTTCAAGCGGGACGCCCAGGGGAACACCGTGACATTGGTGCCGGACTGGAGCGACATCGCGGATCTGGACTATGGCAAGGAAGAGCTGTGGCAGTACCAGATCGACACCCTGAAGATGTGGGCTGAGATGGTGGACGGCTTCCGCTGCGACGTGGCGCCCAGAGTCCCCGTGGAATTCTGGAGGCAGGCCCGGGAAGCGGTGGAGCAGGTCAGGCCCGGGGCCATCTGGCTGGCAGAGTCCACGGAGAAGCATTTCATCAAGTTCATCCGCAGCCAGGGAGGGTACTGTGCCACGGATTCCCAGTTGTACGAGGTGTTCGACATCTGCTATGATTATGATATCTGGCCCTCCTTCCTGCATTATGTGAAAGGAAAGGACGCGCATCCGCTGTCCCTGTACCTGGACGAGATCGAGAAGCAGGAGGGGACATACCCGGAGAATTTCGTGAAGCTGCGCTGCCTGGAGAACCACGATCAGGACAGGATCGCCCATCATGTGGAGGATAAGCGGTCCATCCTGAACTGGACGGCCTTAAGCTTCCTGCTGAAGGGGACCGCGTTCGTATACGCGGGGCAGGAGAGGATGCTTTCCCACAGGCCCAGCATCTTCGAGAAAGACGCCACGGATTTCTCGGGCGGGGAGGACATCTCCGGCTTCATCGCCAGATGCGCG
Source organism: uncultured Acetatifactor sp. (assembly GCF_910585425.1). Taxonomy (GTDB): domain Bacteria; phylum Bacillota; class Clostridia; order Lachnospirales; family Lachnospiraceae; genus Acetatifactor. Next base: position 9,091 of record NZ_CAJUCP010000044.1, read on the forward strand.
AAGATCAAGAGGACAGAGCTTACGGCAGACGGCATCTACGGCAGCTTCGGGGATGACGACAAGGATGTGGCATATCTGTGGTGCAAGATGGGACAGGAGTGCGTGGTGGGGATATTCAGCCTGAAGGGCTACACCGGAGAGATAGCCGCCCACATGGCGGACGGCAGCTATGAGAACCTTCTGACGGAAGAGCTGGTGGGCGTATCGGAAGGCCGTCTCACTCATGACGGTACGCCGATTATCATCAGAACGCACACGGACGCCCTTCTGGAAAGAGAAATGCGGATGTATCTGTAAAGGTTGTTCCATTCCTATTGTGCGGGTAAAACGGGATATGATATAATATCCCCATCCGGGGCATTGTGCCGGGCTGCGGTTCCGGGTGCGCGACGGGGCGCGAGGCCCTTGCGGCCTGGGAATCACGGCACATGCCCGGGGATGCCCAGGCCAACGACCGGGGATACCCCCGACCGGAAACTCCTTTACGCGCAATCCCAACCAGAAAAAAGGAGAAGGACCATGACCAAAACAATCCAACGTGTAAATTACCACACTCACTGTGACAGATGCCGCCATGCCAGAGGAAGCGCAGAAGAATACGTGGAAGAAGCCGTCAGGGCAGGCGTATCGAAGCTGGGCTTCTCCGACCACATGCCCTTCTACGACGACCGCTTCGGCCTGCGCATGCCCTACGCGGAGCTGGACGAGTACCTGGGGGAGATTACTGCCCTCCGCGAGGCATACCGCGACAGCCTGACGATTACCCGGGGCTTTGAGGGCGAATACGTCCGGGAGGACAGGGCCTATTATGAAAAGCTCCTCGCCCGGGAGGACTGCGACTATCTGCTGCTGGGCCAGCATTTTTATGAGAAGGAGAACGGCGAGCTGATCAATGTCTACCAGCTGCCGGATACCCGGGACTACGAGATCTACGCCGCGAACATCGTAGAAGCCATGCGCACGGGATACTTTCGGTACGCAGCTCATCCGGATTTGATTTTCCTGAACGATTTTCCCTGGGACGACCACTGCGAGAGGGCCTGCGACATCATCGTGGAGGGCGCGGCCAAATACGGCTTCGCGCTGGAGTACAATGCCAATGGCTTCCGCAGAGGGAAGAAACAGTTCGCGGAGGGGGAGCGCTACCAATATCCCCTTGACAGATTCTGGGAAAAGGTAAAAGAGGCGGGCCTTTCGGTGTACGTAGGCTCTGACTGCCACGACCCGGAACAGGTCTATGACGGGATCGTGGAGATGGCCTGCGGGAAGCTGGAGGAGCTGGGAATCGCCGTCAGGACGGACTGGGTATGATGAGAGAAAAAATCACGAAATCGCTGCAGGGGCGGATCCTGCTGATCAGCATGATCGGACTGGTGGCCTGCATCCTTTCCCTCTACATGGTCTCCAGCATCACCATCCAGTCCGTCGAGCAGCATCGCCTGGAGAATTCCCTGATGGCAAACATGAGCAACGAGATGGACCATCTGGAATTCTGCTATTTCACCATGGTGCGCATGATGCAGCAGATGGGGGAGGACGGCAGCATCGGCTCCATGCTGGAGGATTACCTGTATTCTGAGAACAATTTCGAGAAGTACCAGCGCAGGCGGGAGCTGGAGAATGAGATCGTCTCCATCGGCTTCATCAATAATTATGTGAACCTGGCCATATACATAGACAGCGACACCAAGGAGGAGCTGTTCGACAGCGTGGCCTTCAAGGACAAGGATTTTGCCGCCGGATGCGTGATGCAGATCGGGGAGAACCAGTTCCAGGCCCTCCACAAATCCAAAAGGAAGAGCAGCGAGATCGTTGTAGTCTCCCTGCTGGAGGAACGTCAGGTCTTTGACGGCAGGACGCTGGACATCTACATCGAGATGAAATCCAATATAGAGGATTATGCGCCCAGGGGGGGCGCTTCCTATCTTTCCATGCAGTTGGATGAAAACGGAAAGGTGCTTTTTTCCAACAGCGACCTGTTCGCCCGGGACCAGATCCTGGATTTGGCGTTGGATGAGGACGGCAGCTTTTCGGGAGGCTTCGGTGACTACTATCTTGTAGCAAAGCGGTCGGATATGGGATTCATCTATGTGAACGGTGTGCCCCAGGAAGAGTACCTGAAAGAAATGATCGTGTGGTACGAGAAGATTTTCCTGCTGTGCGTGTTCACGGCAATCCCGGCCCTGCTGATCATGCTGGCCACCAGGAACATGCTGGGCCGCCCCATCAAATCCCTGGAACAGGCGATCGAGGAGGTGGGCGAGGGGAAGCTGGAGCCTGTCAGCGAGGATCTGGAGGTCAGGGAATTCAGGGAGCTGATGCACAAGATTAACGAGATGAAGGTGGACATCAAGAACCTCCTGACCAAGGTGCAGACGGAGGAAGAGGAGCGGCAGAAGACCGAGCGGGAGAAGCTCATGTACCAGATCAATCCCCATTTCCTCCTGAACACCCTGAATTCCGTGCAGTGGATGGCCCAGTTGGAGCACCAGGAGTCCATCAGCAGGTTCCTGGCGGACTTCAAGTCCCTGCTGGCCTACAACCTGGGCAAGGAGGAGAAGAGCAGCACCCTGCGCACGGAGGTGGAGATCGCGCAGAAGTACATCAACCTCCAGCGGCAGCGGTATGACTTCGAGGCCACCATGGAGGTGGAGGAGGGGGAATACCTGGAGACGGAGACGATTCGGATGCTGCTCCAGCCCCTGATCGAGAACGCCCTGCGCTACGGCCTGGGAGATATGGGGGTAGTGGACATCCGCATCTTCCAGGATGAGCGCAAGGATTGCGCGGTCATCACCATCCAGGACCACGGCAGCGGATTGAGCCGTGAGAAGCTGGAGCAGCTCAACCGCCCCTTCTGCTATAAAGGCAACGGGGAGGGGGACATTGCGGGAATCGGGCTGCGCTATGTGCGCCACTGTCTGGAGGGCTTCTATAAGGGAGAGTCCATCCTGACGATCAACAGCGAAATCGGAAGGGGCACCAAGGTGACCATCATCATTCCGGTGCGGATAGCAAAGGAGCATACATGATTAGGGTTCTGATAGTGGATGACGACAAACTGGCCAGGCGGGGCCTGGTGTCCCTGATGGACTGGGAGGCCTACGGCATGGTGGTGGCGGGGGACGTGCAGAACGGCAAGACGGCCCTGCAGTTCGTCCGGGAGCACCCGGTGGACCTGGTGTTCGTGGACATCGACATGCCGGAGATGAACGGGATCGAGTTCATGGAGGAGTGCCGGAAGATCAAGCCGGAGGTGCAGTTCGTGGTGCTGTCCTTCTTCGAGAATTTCTCCTATGTCCAGGCCACCCTGCGGCTGGGGGGCCTGGACTATATCTCCAAGACCTCCATGGAGCTGGACAATGGGGACGCCATCCTCCAGCGGATTCTGGAGAAATACGAACAGCGCAATAACAAGGCCGTGCCCCCCAAGGAGATGGGGGAGGAGCTGGCGGCTATCTGGGAGGTGTGCAGGACGCAGCACTGGTTCTTCTCCGACGGGGCCTTCGAGCGGCTGAAGGAGCTGATTTCGCAGGTGGAGTCCAAGGCGTCCAACGTGCGGAGGCTGGAGATGATGATTGCCCGGTATATCGGGGAGCTGGAGGGGATGCTGGAGCTGCCGGAAATCATGGTGCCTCTTTTCTCCGACACGGAGGAGATTGTGCAGTGGCTTTCGTCATATCGGTCAAAAGTATACGAAAGCATGGCAGACAGGTCTCTGGGGAGCGACGCGGAGCGGATCTTGAAGGCCGTCATCTACATGAAGGAGCATCTGGAGGAGGATCTCTCCACCAGCACCGTGGCGGAATACATCGGCTGCAGCAGGAGTTATTTCTGCATCATCTTCAAGAAGCTTTCGGGGCTTTCCTTCGGGGATTATCTGCAGCAGGTGCGGATCGAGCGGGCCAAGGAGCTGCTGCTGAACAGTTCGGATTCCGTGACGGAGATTGCCTTTTCCTCCGGGTACAATGACATCTACTACTTCAACCGCGTCTTCCGGAAGGCGGTGAACTGCAGCCCCATGGAGTTTCGGAAGAACGGGGGCAGGACAGGGGGCTGAATCGCCTGTGGATGCGGCGCGGCGATTGACTTTGCGGGTGGAGTGATGTAAACTGGAGACAGCGCCGGAACCGGGCGGATGGAATCTGTCCGGGAGGAGCGGACGGCCTGTAACGGGCGCATGGATGGACGGGCGGCCATGGTCTGCGGTGCCGTTGCCCGCGGGACCATGGGGAAAGCGGCAGCGGCGCGTAAAATCGGAACCGGGCGGACAGCATGGAGCCGGAATCAGGAGAAATGAGGATTGGCAGACTATATGGAGCGGAACGGGGCTTTGGCCTACAGCAGGGAATTTGACGAAAGATATGGATATGACGGGAAAGACCTGGGAGCGGTCTGCAGGGACGGGCGCACCGTGTTCAAGGTGTGGAGCCCCATGGCGGAGCGGGTGGAACTGCGGCTGTACCATAGCGGCTCTTCCAAAGCCTGGCTGAAGAAGGAGCTGCAGCCTCAGGACAGGGGAGTCTGGGCGCTGGAATTCCCGGAGAGCCTCCACGGGATGTACTACGATTATGTAGTACAGGCGAAGGGAAAGGACAGGCGGACAGCCGACCCTTACGCTGTGGGCTGCTGCTGCAATGGAGCACGGAGCATGGTGGTGGACCTGGCGCTGACGGATCCGCCGGGCTTTTCGTCGGATGCGGCCCCGGAGGAATGTGGGGAGCGCATCATCTACGAGCTGCACATCAAGGATTTCTCCCACGACCCGGACAGCGGGGTGCCGGAAGCTTTCAGGGGGAAGTACAAGGCGTTCACGGTGGAGGGCATCGGGGCGGGAGGCTCTGGGGGCAGCCCGCATTCCGCAGATGCCGCGGGCGCTGCAGGAAGCCCGTGTCCCGGGGGAGGCCTGCGTCCTGCCAAAGGCCCGTCTCTTACCGGTATGGCGTATCTGAAGAGCCTGGGCGTGACCCATGTGCACCTGCTCCCCTTTTTCGACTACGGGTCTGTGGACGAGACGGGGGATGCTGGGCAGTTCAATTGGGGCTACGATCCTGTGAACTACAATGTGCCCGAGGGCTCCTACGCCACCGACGCCAGTGACGGAACGGTGCGGATCAGGGAGTGCAAGGAGATGATCCAGGCGCTGCACCGGGCGGGCCTGCGGGTGGTGATGGACGTGGTGTACAACCACACCCACAGAGGGGATTCCTGGCTGGAGAGGACGGCTCCGGGCTATTACTACCGCCGGGGGGAGGACGGAAAGCTGTCCAACGGCTCCGGCTGCGGCAACGACATCGCGGCAGGGCGGGCCATGGCGGACAATTACATAGCGGATTCCGTCCTGTACTGGGCCAGGGAGTACCATGTGGACGGATTCCGGTTCGACCTTATGGGCCTGATGACCGTGGAGCTCATGAACCGCATCCGCAGGGAGCTGGACGAGGCATTCGGCCCCGGGGAGAAGCTGCTCTACGGAGAGCCCTGGAGCGCCGGGCCTTCCCCTATGGAGGAAGGGACCACAGCAGCGGTGAAGAAGAACGTGGCCATGCTGCAGGAAGGCATCGCCATCTTCTGCGACGATACCAGGGATGCCATCAAGGGCAGCGTGTTCGACGGGACAGCTCCGGGCTTCGCCAACGGTGGGGAAGGGGTTGAGGAGGCTGTCCTCCACGGGGTGACGGGCTGGCGGGACGGCGGGGCCGGATATATGCCCAAAAGCTGCAACCAGATCGTGAACTATGTGTCGGCCCACGACAATCTTACCCTCTGGGATAAGCTGGTGCTGTCCATGCACGGTGAGGAGGGGGATTTCTCCGCGGATTATGAGGACGTGCTTGCCGCCAACAGACTGGCTGCCTTTCTCTATTTCACCTGCCAGGGGAATCTGTTCCTCCAGGCGGGGGAGGAGTTCGGGCGGACGAAGCTGGGGGACGAGAACAGCTACTGCGCCCCGCCGGAGCTGAACATGCTGGACTGGAGCAGGGCGGCGGAGTACAGTGAGCTGGTGGAGTATTACAGGGGACTGATACGCCTCCGGAAAAAGCTCCCGGGCCTGTGCGACAAATCCCCCTTCGCGGCGGAGCGGATCGGCTGCCAGGAAATCCACAGGGAGGGCGTGGTGTCCTTCCGGGTGGACAATCGGAGCGGAGCAGATCGGAATCCCGGCAGCGGGGCTTCCCCATGGGAAGAGCTGTTCATCGTATATAACGGTTCCGAGGAGGACTTCACGGTGGGGCTGCCGGAGGATGGTATGTGGGCCGAGGAAAGCCCGGGGCTTGAGGACGATTCGGGGCCGGGGCGTTGGGAAATCCTGGCGGACGGGCTGGAAGCGGACTGCCGCAGACAGGTGGAACTGCCGGAAGGACCCGTCCGGGTGTCGGCCCGCAGCGGTATGCTCCTGGGGAAGACAGGGGCGGGGGAAGGCGCTGCCTCATAGAGGCTTAAGGAGGGCCGATTTCATGGGAATGCTCAGCAATCCGGTTTTTCTGCGCTTTTTGGCGGCAGCCGTTCTACAGACGGTTATGGTCATCACGATAGTAGATTGCCTGTTGATGGGGGTTTTACGCCCGTGCTTTGCCCGGAGATGCTATCCGTCCCGGTTCCTGCCGACAGGCACGAACAGAATCGATTTCCAGTCGGCCATGGAGTGCTCCGCCTTCGCCTCCGCTTTCGTGCTGCGGCATTTCGGACAGGATGCGTCCGGTGAGGAGCTGTATCGGGAAATGCCGTGCAGGCGCAGGGACGGTTCCGTGTACCCGCGGGGCGTTAAGAAGCTATTGTCCCGGCAGGGCCTGAAAGCGGTCTACTGCACCGGGAACCTGAACGCGCTGAAAAGGGAGATTGCCAGCGGAACCCCTCCCATCGTTCTCATCCGCACATATCCCGGCAGGAAATGGCTGCACTATGTTCCTGTAGTGGGCTATGACGAGTCAGGCTTTTTCCTGGCGGACTCTCTGGCAGAGCTGTCGAACTGCAGCGGGAATGGTTACAATCGGAAAGTGGAGAACGCGGATTTCCGAAGGCTCTGGAACACTTCCATGCTGAAAATGCCGCTGTACAGACATACCTTTTTTCGGGTTTCCCATGACGCATCAGCCCCTTTCCCGAAGGGAGCGCCGTAATCAATCAGGATATAAACGTTCGTTGGAACGCAGGGAATTGTGAAAGAAATTCCTAAGAAAGGATAGGGTAAATAGTTATGAAGAGAGCAAGTGGTATTCTGCTTCCCATTGCCAGCCTGCCGTCAAAGTATGGCATCGGCTGCTTTTCAAAGGAGGCGTATGATTTCGTTGACAAGCTGAGGGAGGCGGGCCAGAGCTACTGGCAGATATTGCCCCTGTCGCCCACCAGCTACGGGGATTCTCCCTATCAGTCCTTCTCCTCCTTTGCGGGGAACCCGTATTTCATCGACCTGGAGGTCCTGATCGAGGAGGGCCTGCTGACGGAGGAGGAATGCGCGGCCTGCGATTTCGGGGACGACCCTGCCAAGGTGGACTATGGCAAGATCTACGAGGAGCGCTTCCCCCTGCTGCACCTGGCCTATGAGCGCAGCAACATCGCCCAGAATCCCGATTTCATCCACTTCGTCCAGGAGAATGCGGGCTGGCTGGAGGACTACGCCCTCTTCATGGCAGTGAAGCTCCGCTTTGACGGGGCCGCCTGGGAGGAATGGGCCGAGGACATCAAGAAGCGCTGGGACTACTCCTTGGACTACTACAGGAGGGAATGCTATTTTGACATCGAGTTCTACAAATACCTCCAGTACGAATTTCATGTCCAGTGGGAAAAACTGAAAAAATACGCAAATGAAAACGGAATTCAGTTTATCGGGGACATCCCGATTTATGTGGCCTTCGATTCCTCGGACGCCTGGGCCCATCCGGAGATGTTCCAGTTCGATGCCGACTTCCAGCCCATCGCCGTGGCGGGCTGCCCGCCGGACGCTTTCTCCGCCACAGGACAGCTCTGGGGGAATCCCCTGTACAAATGGGATTACCACAGGCAGACGGATTTCCGCTGGTGGTGCCAGAGGCTGGATCATTGCTTCAAGCTCTATGACGTGGTGCGGATAGACCATTTCCGTGGCTTCGACGAGTATTACAGCATTCCCTTCGGGGATGAGACCGCGGAGCGGGGCCACTGGGAGAAAGGCCCGGGGATGGAGCTCTTCCACGCCCTGCGCAGGCAGCTTGGGGACAAGGAGATCATCGCGGAGGATCTGGGCTTCCTGACGGATTCCGTGGTGCAGCTTCTGAAGGACAGCGGGTATCCCGGCATGAAGGTGCTGGAGTTCGCCTTCGACCCCAGGGAGGAGACGGACTACCTGCCCCACAGCTACGACAGGAACTGCGTGGTCTACACCGGCACCCACGACAATGAGACCCTGGTGCAGTGGTACAAGGGGCTGGACCAGGAGTCCAGGGACTTCGCCGCGGAGTACATGGACAACGCCTCCACGCCGGATGAGGAGAAATACTGGGATTTCGTCCGCATGGCCATGATGAGCAGCGCCAACACCTGCATCATTCCCGTCCAGGATTACCTGGGGCTGGATGCGGAATCCAGGATCAACCACCCCTCCACCCTTGGGGGGAACTGGGAGTGGCGGATGTCCGCGGACATGATGTCCGACGGGGCAATCGAGAAAATCTACCGCCTCACCAGGATCAGCAGCAGGCTCTCCGAGGAGAAGCAGCGGGAGGAGAACGAGAAGAAGGAGCTGAAGCTGAGGAAAGAGCGGGAAGAAAAGGAAGCGCTGGAGAAGGCGGAGAAAGAGGCCCTGGAAAAGGCAAAGGAAGAGGCTTTGGAAAAGGCGCAGAAGGAGAAGAAGGCTCCGGAGAAGGCAGAAGGAGCGGCAGGGACGAAAGATAAGAAGGCCGCTGCGAAAGAGCAGGAAGAGATTTCAGGGAAGGGAACCGGCAAAGCGGAAGCACCGAAACAGGAGAAATAGGCAAAGAGCTGTCGGGCACATGTCGTTTAAGGCCCGGCAGTTTTGCATACTATAGGATATGAAACAGGATCGCGGGGGCAGAAAGCAGGCGGGAGGGCTTTTTGCCTGTGCCGTCCGGACAGCGGGTGCTGATTGCTCAAGGATTCATGCATTGGGGTACTAGGTAAGGAGGAATGAGGAAAATATGGGATATGGCAGACTGACAGGATATGAGGTAAAAGGACAGATTGTGGAGCTGAGCTTCGAGGAGGCACAGGCCAGGATAGAGGCGCTGACGCCGCGCATCGTGAACGTGTTCTGCGGCAGCGGCGCAGGCAGGGCCGGCTCCAAAGCAATCGAGGGCGAAAAGGCAGTGCCTGTGGACATCCGCACCCAGCGGAAAGAGGACGGCCTCTGGATTCACACCGGAGAGGTCTCCGTCCGGGTCGGCGACGGCTTCTACGTGGACTTCTATGACAAGGAGGGCGCGGAGGTCTGCGCGGACTACAGAGGACAGCGGGAGCCCTTAAAGCGGGTCAGCGGCGAGATGATCAGGCTCCTGGAGGCCGAGGGGCATTCCGCCCTGGCCGGGAGGAAGGGCTGCGCATTCGAGGTGGTGAAGAAGCTCACGGGCGGCGAGCATTTCTACGGCCTGGGGGACAAGACGGGATTTCTGGAAAAACGTCATTATGAGTACGAAATGTGGAATACCGACAATCCGGATCCCCAGGTGGACAGCTTCAAGGCCCTGTACAAGTCCATCCCTTTCTTCATGGCCCTGACGGACAGCCATGTGTATGGCATCTTTGCGGACAATACCTTCAAGAGCTATTTCAACATGGGACAGGAGTCGGATAAATACTACTGGTTCGGCTCCGAGGGAGGGGATTTGGACTACTACTACATCGCCGGGGATTCCCTGGCACAGGTGCTCCAGGGTTATACCTATCTCACGGGCACCTGCCCGCTGCCGCAGCGCTGGACATTGGGATATCATCAGTCCAGATGGGGCTACATGACCCAGGAGGACGTGGAGGAAGTGGCCTCCGGAATGCGGGACAACGATATCCCCTGCGATGTCATCCACTTCGACATCGACTACATGGAGGGCTACCGGGTCTTCACCTGGAACATGGGCCGCTACCATGACGATCCGAAAGGCTACCTGGAGAGCCTGAGGGAGCGGGGCTTCAAGGCCGTCACCATCAACGATCCCGGGGTGAAGAAGGATGAAGCGTATCATGTATACAAGGAGGGCGTGGAGAAGGGCTACTTTGCCAGGACGCCGGAGGGAGAAATCTACATCAATGCCGTCTGGCCCGGGGACGCGGCCTTTCCGGATTTCGGCAATCCCGCCGTGCGCAGATGGTGGGGCGAGAACCAGAAATTCCTGCTGGACATGGGCGTCCGGGGCATCTGGAACGATATGAACGAGCCCGCCAGCTTCCACGGGCCCTTGCCCGACGACGTGAAGTTCACGGACGAGGACAGGGAGATCGACCACAGCGAGATGCACAATGTGTACGGCCATTTCATGGCAAAGGCCACCTATGAGGGCTTGAAGAAGCTGGACGGGCGCAGGCCCTTCGTGATCACCAGAGCCTGCTACGCCGGGAGCCAGAAATACACCACCGCCTGGACAGGGGACAACCACAGCATGTGGGCCCATGTGCAGATGGCCATCCCCCAGCTCTGCAACCTAGGCCTCTCCGGCATGCCTTTCGTGGGCACGGACATCGGCGGGTTCGGCGCGGACACCACGCCGGAGCTTCTGACCAGGTGGGTGCAGGTGGGATGCTTCTCGCCCCTGTTCCGCAACCACTCCTCCATGGGCACCAGGGAGCAGGAGCCCTGGCGGTTCGGGACGGAGGTGCTGGACATCTACCGGAAGTACGTAAAGCTGCGCTACCGCCTGCTTCCCTATTTCTATGACCTGTTCTATGAGGAGGAGCGCACAGGAGCGCCGATCATGCGGCCGTTGGTGTACCACTACGAGAAGGACGAGACCGCCAGGGAGTGCAACGACGAGTTCCTGGTGGGCAGCCAGATCCTGGTGGCCCCTGTGGTGCAGCAGGGCATGAGGAAGCGCATGGTGTACCTGCCGGAGGGCGTATGGTACGACTACTGGACCAAGGAGCGGATCCAGGGGCCCGTGTGGTTCGTGCGGGAGGCTCCGCTGGACACCTGCCCGATTTACGTGAAGGCGGGGACAATCCTGCCCATGATGGAGGAGCAGAATTATGTGGGCGAGAAACCGTTTGATGTTCTCCTGCTGGACGTATATCCCGGAGAGGGCAGCTATGACCATTACCTGGACAACGGGGAGGACTTCGCCTACAGAGAGGGGCAGTACCATCAGTACCGCTTCACGGTGAAGGAGGACGGTTCCGTCAGCGGGGAAATCGTCCATGGAGGGTATGGGAAGCCTTATGAGAGGATTCTGGTGAAGCGCCCCGGGGACGGGGAGGCTGCGGTGGAGCTTGTGGTGTAACGGGCCTTAAGGATTTGCCGGAAATGACAGAGGTGGATGAGGAGCGGGAGCGCATTCTGAAAGAATACATTGAGGGCGATAGGGTGTACAGGCATCACGGTGGAAAGCTTTTCGCAAGACGATGAAAAAAGTATTGTCTTTTCACTATTTCTATGGCACAATGAAATCATACAAGCCTGCCCTGACAGGAGGCCTGAAAGGAGAACATAGCTATGGACAAAATGAAAGTGGCAATCATCGGATGCGGAACCATCGCCAACAGCGCCCACATCCCCTCTTACATGAAGAACGAGGATGTGGAGATCAAGTATTTCTGCGACATCATCCCGGAGCGGGCGGAGGCTGCCGTGGAGAAGTACGGCTGCGGCAAGGCTGTGGTGGACTACAAGGAAGTGCTGGCAGACCCTGAGGTGGAGGCCGTATCCGTCTGCACCCCCAACCTGATGCACTCCGTGATCTCCATAGATGCGCTGAAGGCGGGGAAGAACGTGCTCTGCGAGAAGCCCGCGGCCAGGATCTACGAGGAGGCAGTGGCCATGCAGCAGGCCCAGCATGAGAGCGGCAAGGTGCTGAACATCGGCGTGGTGAACCGGTTCAACAACCAGGTGAACCGTATCCGCGAGTACATCCAGGAAGGCCGCCTGGGAGAGATCTACCATGTGTACATCAGCTTCCGGGCCCACAGGAGCATCCCCGGGCTGGGCGGCGCCTTCACCACCAAGGAGATTGCCGGCGGCGGCGTGCTGATCGACTGGGGCGTGCATTATCTGGATCTGACCATGTACTGCCTGGGCGATCCCAAGGCCCTCACCGTGTCCGGCGAGACCTTCTGCAAGCTGGGCAGGGACATTGAGGGATATACCTACAAGGATATGTGGGCAGGCCCTCCCGTGAAGGACGGCATCTACGATGTGGACGATTCCGTCACCGCCCTGATCCGCACCGACGGCCCCACCTTCACCATGCACGGCGCCTGGGCGCAGAACATCGGCGAGAGCGAGACCTTCATCGACTTCATGGGCGACAAGGGCGGCATCCGCCTGCAGTACGGCGGGGACTTCACCGTGTACACCGCGGAGCATGACGCGCTGGTGAAATTCACCCCCGAGGGAAAGAGCGAAGACATGTTCCAGACGGAGATCGACTCCTTCGTCAGATGCATCCGCACCGGGGAGAAGCTGCCCTCCCATATCGACACCGTGCTGAAGACGGCCAAGATTTTGCAGGCCATCTATGATTCCGCCGAGCAGCACAGGGAGATTGTGCTGGATTGACGGCGCAGGGATGAACGTGATACAGTGCGCCAGGGCCTGTGGGCTTTGGCGCATTGTCTGAAGTTCCGGAAGCGGGGCCTGGGCTGATATGGATTGTATATGGGGAAAGAATCATGCTGAAAATATATTTTGGAGATATGGAGGAAGCGATATATAATACATCCGATTACTTTGATGTAGTATATGAGGATGCGTGGATTACTTCGACCTTTGCGAAAGCGGTAATCAAGGACATAGATAAATCAGAGGTGCTGAGCAGCCATTGCATCGAAAGCCCTGTGCTGGGCCAGATTCCTCCAGTGAGCCTGGCAGGGGGGACAAAGACCCTGCTATTGATGTATTTTGAACCGGAGAATATATTCAATGCGTCTACCTGCGGCGACAATTGCGCGAAGTGGATTCTGGAGATAGCCCAGATAAAGGATGTCACAATCAACTTGAGGCATATCATGGATTTCGGCCGGGAGAAGCCCTTCGGCGTGGAAGTGATGGTGCTCAATAGCTGTCAGACAGTACGGGACATGTCAGAACTGCTTCCCCAGGCGAGCAGATTCTTAAGGGAGAATGCAGATGAAGGGTGCCTATAGAATATCTGTGAGCACGAAAAGGATAAAATATGATTTTACCATAAACAGGAACATCACGATTATACAGGGCGACAGCGGGACTGGCAAGACGACTTTGGTGGGGCTTATCAGAAGATTTTATGAGCAGGGCTCCAAGAGTGGCGTGAAGCTGGAATGTGACAGAGTATGTATGCCATTGGGCGGCAGGGACTGGTACAAGCTGCTGGATGGCGTACATGATACCATAGTATTCATAGATGAGGGCAATGCTTTCGTGAAATCCAATGATTTCGCAAGAGCTGCCAAAGCTTCCGACAATTATTATGTCATCGTTACAAGGGAGGCTTTAGGCTCGCTCCCTATAAGCGTAAATGAAATATATGGTATAAGGTCCAATGGGAAAATGGCGGAAAATGTTCCTGTATACAATTCCATGTATCGCCTGTATGGAGAATTTGCCCACAGTACCGAGATAAACCCTACATTGGTCATAACAGAGGATTCCAATGCCGGACATGATTTTTTCTCTGAAGTCTGCGCACCTTTGGGGATAGCCTGCATATCGGCTCATGGCAGGGACAAGATTACAGATTATATATACAGCAGGCCTGGAGACGCTGTCCTGATTATTGCGGACGGCGCAGCATATGGCTCAAAGATGCGGGAGACATGTGAGTATCTGAAAGAATTCAGCAACTATGTGCTATACCTGCCGGAATCTTTTGAGTGGCTGTTGTTAGCTTCTGGCATACTTAAGGAAAGGGGACTGAAGGATATACTGAAAAGTCCCTGTAAATACATCGAAAGCAGTGAATTCTTCAGTTGGGAGAGATTCTTCACGCATCTGCTGGAGAAACTGACGGAGGAGAACCCAGTCACGACCAGATACAACAAACAGGGCAGGTTGCCTCCTTTTTTTCGGAGGAGGGGAAATATCGATAAAGTCCTGGGGCAGATTCCTTCCATAAAGTTTAAAGATAACTCGGTGTAAGCTCTCCCTGCCATGGTCTTAGGGGAATCACGAACCACAAAAACCAACACGAGATTTAGGAGGATACCAACATGATGAACGCTGCTCCCAAATGGAACAGAGTGTCCGATGCGGAAATGGTGAGGCGGCTGGAAAGGCCCGCGGGAAAAATCCATGTCATCCTGGATACGGATACCTACAACGAGATAGATGACCAGTTCGCCCTGTCCTATATGGTCAGGTCAGTGGAAAAGCTGGAAGTGAAGGCCATCTACGCCGCGCCCTTTTCGAACCATCACTCCACAGGCCCCGCGGACGGCATGGAGAGGAGCTACCAGGAAATCCTGAAGGTGCTCACCTTGCTGGAGGCCGAGGAGCTGAAGGAGGTGACCTACAGGGGCTCCACGGGTTACCTGCCGGGCGAAGACGAGCCTGTGATATCGGACGCGGCAAAGGACCTGGCAGAGCGGGCCATGCAGTATTCTGCCGGGAATCCGCTGTACGTGATCAGCATAGGCGCGATCACCAACATCGCCTCCGCCATCCTCCTGAACCCGGAGATTACAGGCCGCATAGTGGTGGTATGGCTGGGGGGACATGCGCTGAGCTGGCCGGACACGGAGGAGTTCAACATGGTGCAGGACATCGCGGCCGCCAGGATCGTCTTTGGCTGCGGCGTTCCCCTGGTGCAGCTTCCCTGCATGGGTGTGGTCTCGGAATTCGCCACCACGGGGCCGGAGCTGGAATACCATCTTAAGGGCAGGAACAGGCTGTGCGACTATCTCCTGGAGCATGTGCTGGACGAAGTGACCCTGCTGGATGCGGGCAGGTTCTGGTCGAGGGTCATCTGGGACGTGACCGCAGTGGCCTGGCTCCTGGACGGGGACTTCATGCAGGACTACCTGATCCACAGCCCGATCCCGGAGTATGACGGAAAGTATGCCTTTGACAATACCAGGCATTTCATCCGGTATGTCTATCATGTGAATCGGGACAGGCTGATCGGGGATTTGTTCGAGAAGCTGCGCAGATAGCTTCCGGGCGATTGGGGATTCGGAAGGCTTTGCGGGTAGGAAGCGGGCAGTCGGTGCTGACATGGCCTGTCAGCCTGGCGTAATCTGCCGCCACTTCCCCGTGCGATACCGGGCAAAGGAGATGGCCCAGTTAATCAGCCACCCCACGGGCACCGTGACCCACACCATCTCGATGCCCAGGACAGGGGCCAGGGACATGGAGGCCGCCACCCTGAAGAACAGGTTGGCCAGGTTGGCGATGGTGAACATCCTCATGTCCCCCGCGCCCCGCAGCAGCCCGTCCACGGCCATCTTGAAGCCGATGAGGCAGAAGAACCATCCCATGAAGACAAGGTAGTCGTTGCCCGTTGCCATGGCAGTCTCCGTGCCCTCGCTACCCAGGAAGAAGGCAATCATCGGGCTGTGGAACAGCTCCAGGGCCAGGCAGATCACAAGAGCGCAGAATATGACCATCAGATTGGCCGCATGGTATCCTGTTACGATGCGGTCTTCTTTTTTTGCCCCCAAGTTCTGGGCGGTGTAGGAGGACATGGCGTTGCCGATGGCGGCCATGGGCACCACGCAGATGGACTCCACCCGGATGCCCGCGGAGAAGCCGGCCAGGGCCTGGGGGCCGAAGCCGTTCACCACGGACTGTACCAGCATCATGCCGATGGAGATGATGGACTGCTGGAGGATGGAGGGCAGGGCGATCCGGGTCATGTCCGCCAGCTCTTTTTTGTCAAAGATGCCTGTCTTCCCGCACTCCAGCTTTTTTTGCACATAGAGGAATACCCCGAAGGACAGCAGGGCGGAGAGGCCCTGGGCGATCAGCGTGGCCCATGCCACCCCGGCCACGCCCAGGCGGAACCGCTGTACCAAAACCAGGTCCAGCCCGATGTTGAACAGGGAGGAGAAGACCAGGAAGCACAGCGGGATCCTGGACTTCCCCAGGGCGTTGAACATGGAGGAGATCACATTGTACATGAACAGGAAGGGCAGACCGCAGAAGTAGATGCCCAGGTACTGCACCGCCATGTCCAGCACCTCCGGGGGCGTATGCAGCGCCAGCATGATCTGGCGGCAGAAGGCCAGCCCGAATGCGGCCAGCAGGATGCTGACGGCCAGGAAGGTCAGGAAGGCTGTGGACACGGCCAGCTTCATCCTGCTGTACTCCTTCGCGCCGAAGTGTCTGCTGACGATGACGGAAGCCCCCACGCCTCCGCCCACGGCGATGCAGATGAAGACATTGGTGAGGGCGTAGCTGGCCCCCACGGCGGCCAGGGCGTCCTCACCCACCAGGCGGCCCACGATGGCGGAGTCCGCCATGGTATAGGTCTGCTGGAAGAGATTGCCCACGATCATGGGCAGGGCGAAGACGATCAGGGCGCTGAGAGGCTTTTTCTGTGTGAGGTAGTCGTTTTTCATGTCTGGGGCTCCTTGTCTGGGATTTGGGCGATGGCTCTGGAGGCCCGGGGGGCATATTTTCAAATTAGGTCTTGACATTTCCCGCCGGGACGATTATGTTTGCTTTATGTGGCATCTTACCTTATAATCAATATATGATGACATATCCACCATCTTATCAGATTCGGAGTACATTTTGCAAGACAGGAGAGGACAGAACGGATGAAGAATTTTAAATTTTTATTGGAATACGATGGGAGCCGCTACTCTGGATGGCAGCGCCAGCCGGAGAAGAACACTATCCAGGGGAAGCTGGAGCATGTGCTGGGGCTGATGTGCGGGAAGGAGACGGAGGTCATCGGGGCGGGGCGCACCGATGCGGGGGTCCACGCCAAAGGCATGGTGGCCAACGCCTGGATGGAGACGGAAATGAGCTGCGAGGAGATCCGGGATTACATGAACCGCTACCTGCCCGACGACATAGCGGTGCGGGAGGTCAGGGAGGCAGCGGACAGGTTCCACGCCCGGTACAATACCACGGGCAAGACCTATCGGTACACCTGCCAGGACGGGCCTGTGAAGTCCGTGTTCGACAGGAAATACTGCGTCAGGCTGGACGAGCGGCCTGACCTTGCGAAGATGCGCCAGGCCGCGGAGCTTTTGCAGGGGGAGCACGACTTCCGGAATTTCTGCGTGAACCCCAGGATGAAGAAGTCCACGGTGCGGAATGTGGACAGCATCGAAATCAAACGGGAGGGGGAGTATCTGTACTTCACCTTCCACGGCAACGGGTTCCTCCAGAACATGGTGCGCGTCATGGTGGGGACTCTCCTGGAGGTGGGCTACGGAAACATCACCCTGGATGAGGTAAAGGAATCCCTCACGGGCTTCGTGCGGCAGAAGGCGGGCCCTACGGCCCCGGCGGCGGGGCTTTGTCTGATGGATGTGGATTATAACTAGGGGATGAATTGGGAAGAAGCGGGTTTTCAGAGTTTTGATTCCCGCGGGCAATGAGCCAAGCGGATGCGCCAGTATCGATTTGGCGAATGCCGCGAGGGTCAACAACCGCGCTGCTTGCAGCGGGGGTGTTGACTGATATGTGCGCCGGAGCGCGCAAGGTGGAAAAGCATGAGATTCATATTTTCTTATCTGAAGAAATACCGCGGGATGATAGCGGCGGCCATGACGATTAAGTCCATCGCCGCCCTGGGGGAGCTGATGCTCCCTTACGTCCTGGAGCATATGGTGGACGATGTGGTGCCCAGGCAGAACAGGGCGCTGATCTTCGGCTGGGGCGCGGTGATGATCGTGCTGGCCGTCTTCGTGCGCCAGACCAATGTGAAGGCCAACCGGATGTCCACCAAGGTGGCCAAGGAGAGCATCTATGAAATCCGCAGGGATCTGTTCTGGAAGTCCCTGGGATTATCGGGGAACCAGGTAGATGAATTCGGCCTGCCGTCATTGAATTCCCGGATGACTTCAGATTCCTACAATGTGCAGAACTTCATCCGCAGCTTCCAGGCCATGGGGGTGCGCGCCCCCATCCTGCTGATAGGAGGCATCGCGATCACGCTGACCATGGACGTGGGGCTGGCGTCGGTCCTGTGCATCCTGGCGCCCATCATGATCGGGCTGGTGGTGTTCGTGTCCTGGAAGGGCATACCGCTGTATGAAAAGGTGCAGCAGTGCGTGGACGACATCGTGCGGATCATGCGGGAGAACATCACAGGCATACGGGTGGTGAAGGCCCTCTCGAAAGAGGATTACGAGATGCGCCGCTTCGGGGAGGCCAATGAGCAGATGGCGGGAAAGGACATCCGTGCGGGCATCGTCATGGCCCTGCCGGGGCCGCTGATGACTTTCGTGCTGAACGTGGGCCTGACCATCGTGGTGGTGGTGGGCGCTGTCAGGGTCAACGGCGGGCTCACCAGGCCCGGGGTCATCCTGGCCTTCCTGACCTATTTCAACATGATATCCATGGGGGTCATGGGCCTGAACCGGGTCTTTATGATGATGTCAAAGGCAAACGCGTCCGCGGCCAGGATTGCGGCGGTGGTGTATGCGGAGGACGAGCTGACGCCGCTGCCGGAAGCGGAGGCCGCGGTGACGGAACGGGAAGACTATATTGTCTTCGAACATGTGGGCTTCCATTACGGCAGGGATTCAGCGGGCGCGGAGCATTTCCCAGGGCAGGCTGACGGCAGATTCGATGGCCAGGGGCGGCAGAAGTCCCTGGACGATATCGACTTTTCCATGAAAAAGGGCGGGACGCTGGGCATCATCGGCGCCACCGGATGCGGAAAGACCACGATCATCAATCTACTGATGCGCTTCTACGACGCGGACGAAGGAGCTGTCTTCATCGATGGAAAGGACGTGCGCACCTATGACAAGGACGCGCTGCACCGGATGTTCGGCGTGGTGTTCCAGAATGACGTGATTTTTGCGGACAGCCTGAAGGAGAACATCGCTTTCGGCCGGGACGTGTCCCCGGAGCAGATGGATGCCGCTGCCGCGGACGCCAGGGCGCGGGATTTCATACGGGAGTACGAAGATACATACGAACACAAGGCCGTGGTCAGAGGGGCCAATTTAAGCGGCGGCCAGCGCCAGAGGGTGCTGATCGCCAGAGCGCTGGCGGCGGCCCCGGATATATTGATTCTGGACGATTCTTCCAGCGCGCTGGACTACAAGACAGACGCCGCCCTGCGGAAGGCCATCCGGGAGCACCACGCGGACACCACCACGATCATCGTGGCCCAGCGCATCAGCTCCATCATGAGCCTGGACGACATCATCGTTCTGGAGGAGGGACGGATCATCGGGCACGGCACCCACGAGGAACTGATGGAGAACTGTCCTATGTATCAGGAGATTCATCGGGTGCAGATGGGAGCGTAGCGTGAGAAGAAGTTCTAAGGCATCAAAGTACGATGCCTAAGAACTTCTAGGCTTGTCGGCGAATGAATTCGCCAGACAAGCCAGTCTCACGCGGAAGAATGCCCGAAGTGCGGGCATTCTTCCAGGTTGGAGCGATGACTGGGTCGGATTTGGTGCTCAGGTTGGGCGGTGACTGGGTCGGATGCGATACTTAGGTTGGAGCGATGACTGGTATGGCTGCGGTGCTCAGATTGGAGAGATGACTGGGTCGGATTTGGTGCTCAGGTTGGGCGGTGGCTGGGTCGGATGCGATACTTAGGTTGGAGCGATGACTGGTATGGCTGCGGTGCTC
>NZ_CAJUCP010000044.1:29072-49842 GCF_910585425.1 uncultured Acetatifactor sp.
AGATTGGAGAGATGACTGGGTCGGATTTGGTGCTCAGGTCGGGCGGTGACTGGGTCGGATGCGATACTCAGGTTGGGGCGATGACTGGGTCGGACGCGGTGTTCAGGTTGGGCGGTGACTGGTGCTCAGGTTGGGACGATGACTGGGTCGGGTTTGGTGTTGAGGTTGGGCGCTGGCTGGTGCGGATGCGGTGTTCAGGTCGGAGAGATGGTTGGGTCGGGGTTGGTGTCCAGGTTGGAGTGATGTCTGGGAGGAGAGGGATTATGGCATCGAGGGAGACTGTACGGAAAAAGCCGAAGGATACGAAGGGGACGCTATTGCGTCTGCTTCGATATGTAGGAGCGTATAAATGGCTTCTGGCCATTATCGTGGCGCTGTGCTTTGTCAGCAATTTCCTTGCGCTTCTGGGGCCCAGCATGGCGGGGTCTGCCATCAACGCGGCCTCGGCGGGGGCGGGAAAGGTGGATTTTGACCAGGTGTACTATTACGCGAAGCGGATGCTGTTCTGCTATGTTTGCTCCTCCGTGGTCACGATCTGCATCAACATGATGATGATGTGCATCTCGAAATGGATCGCCAGGAAGATGCGGGGGGATGTGTTCCACAAGCTCATGCGGCTGCCGGTGGGGTACTTTGACCGGAACCAGGCCGGGGACATCATCAGCCGGGTATCGTACGACATAGATGTAGTCAGCACCTGCATCGCCACGGACGTGGTGCAGATACTGACCAGCCTGGTGACCGTGGTGGGGTCGCTGGCCATGATGATCTACATCGCGCCCACCATGTCGCTGATGGTGCTGGTGACCATTCCGGCGGCAGTGATCTACACCGCGAAGATGCGGGGCATCACCCAGCCCAGATATTCCAGGCGCTCGAAGAATTACGGAATCATGAACGGCTTCGTGGAGGAAATGTTCTCCGGGCAGAAGACGATAATGGCTTACGCCTATGAGGACAGAGTGTCCGAGCGCTTCGACACCATCAACCAGAACGCGGCGGAGGCCTACTATGACGCAGAGTACTACGGCGTCACCATGGGCCCCTCGGTGAACTTCATCAGCAACCTGGGCCTGTGCCTGATCGCCATGTTCGGCTCCTTCCTGTACATGCTGGGGAACATCACCCTGGGGCAGATTTCCTCCTTCGTGCTGTACTCCCGTAAGTTTTCCGGCCCGATCAACGAAATCGCCAATATCACCAACGAGCTGTACTCGGCTCTGGCGGCGGCAGAGAGGGTGTTCGGTCTGCTGGACGAGGAAGAGGAGCTGGCGGACAGAAGCGGCGCCGCGGAGCTTGCAGGGGTGAAGGGCAATGTGGCCCTGGAGCATGTGTACTTCGGCTATGACAAGGGCCGCACCATCATCCATGACCTGAACCTGGAGGCCGGGGCCGGGAAGATGGTGGCCATCGTAGGCCCCACCGGAGCCGGGAAGACCACCATCATCAACCTGCTGATGCGCTTCTATGACGTGGACAGCGGCAGGGTCCTGGTGGAGGGCGGAGACATCAGGGACTACACCAGGAGGAGCCTGCGGGGGGCCTACGCCATGGTGCTGCAGGACACCTGGGTGTTCAAGGGGACAATCTTCGACAATATCGCCTACGGCAGGGAGGGGGCCACCATGGAGGAGGTGGTGGCTGCGGCAAAGGCCGCCTATATCCATCCCTTCATCATGCGGCTGCCCTTGGGGTACGACACCGTCATCAGCGAGGACGGCGGCAACATCTCAAAGGGCCAGAAGCAGCTCCTCACCATCGCCCGGGCCATGCTCTACGATGCCAGGATGCTGATACTGGACGAGGCCACATCCAATGTGGACACCAGCACGGAGCGGAAGATCCAGAAGGCCATGCGGGAGCTGATGAAGGACAAGACCTGCTTCGTGATCGCCCACAGGCTGTCCACCATCCAGAATGCGGACTACATACTTGTAGTAAACAAGGGGGACATTGTGGAGCAGGGGAACCATGAGAGCCTGATGGAGCGGAAGGGATTCTATTATAAGCTGTATGCGGCGCAGTTCGAGTGATTCGGGATTTTCGCGCCATAAAGAGCCATATGCAACCGCCGGTTGACAGATTTCCAAGCGCAATTGGTAGTTGTCAACCGGCTTTTTTGCTACGATTGCTCCATCCCGGGGCGGCCGGAAGGGGACGTCGTTCGGGAAAGGGGCACGGCAGGTGCGGAAAGGAAAAGCCGCCGAAGAGCGGCAGGAAAAATTATGATTCTGGCAGATAAGGTCATGACATTGAGGAAGAAGAACGGATGGTCCCAGGAGGAGCTTGCGGAGAAGCTGAACATCTCCAGGCAGTCCGTGAGCAAATGGGAGAGCGGCGCTTCATTACCGGACATCGACAAGATCATCGCCCTCAGCGGCCTCTTCGGGGTCAGCACGGACTATCTTCTGAAGGAAGAGCTGGAGACAGAGCAGCCTTCCGAGACCGAGGACGTCTATGAGGCGGCAAAGGAGAGGGCGGTCTCCCTGGAGGAGGCCAACGGATTCATGGGCCTGGTCAAAAAGCTGGCGGGGCGGATCGCCTTTGGGGCGGGACTGTGCGTCCTCTCCCCCATCCCCATGATTGTGCTCAGCGGCCTGGCGGAGTACGGCGCGGATGCGGGAGTAAGAGGGGCGGCGGCCATAAGCGAGGACATGGCAGGGGGCTTCGGCATGGTCATACTCCTGATTCTGGTGGCCATCGGCGTGGCGATTCTGATCCTCGGCGACATGCACACGGAAAAGTACCGGTATCTGGAGAAGGAGAAGCTGGCCCTGCAGTATGGCGTGGAGGGAATCGTCAGGAAGCGGAAGGAGGATTTCGCGGGGCGGTACCGCTTCTGTATCGTGGCGGGGGTCACGCTGTGCATCATCGGCGTGGTGCCCCTGATGGTGGCGGCAGCCTTTTCCGCGGGAGACCTGGCCTACATCTATTGTACGGCAGTTCTGCTCTCCATGGTAGCTGTGGCAGTGTTCCTGTTCGTATGGGCGGGCAGCATCCAGGGCAGCTTTGACAAGCTCCTGCAGGAGGGGGACTACACCGTGGAGGAAAAGGCGCTCCATAAGAAGACATCCTTCTTCCCTGCGGTGTACTGGTGCCTGGTCACCGCGCTGTTCCTGGGCGTGGGCCTGTATACCGACAACTGGAGGTACACAGCCTTTATCTGGCCCGTGGCGGCGCTGCTGTTCGTGGCGATTCTGTACATCGTGAAGGAAGTGGCGAAGGCCAGGCTGGAGAAGGGGGACTGAGAGGGGACATGATAATCAGCGCAAGCAGGAGAACCGATATCCCGGCATTCTTTTCCGACTGGTTCCTGAAGCGGATTGAAGAGGGATATGTGTATGTAAGGAATCCCATGAATGCCCGCCAGGTGAGCAAAATCAGCCTGGCGCCGGAGGTGGTGGACTGCATCGTGTTCTGGAGCAAGAATCCGGCCCCCATGATGGAAAAGCTGGGGCGGCTGGAGGGATATGCGCACTATTTCCAGTTTACGCTGAATGCCTATGGAAGGGATATGGAGGCGAATCTCCCGCCTCTGGACGAGAGGATGGATACATTCCGGCGGCTGTCAGAGCGGCTGGGCAGGCACAGGGTCATATGGCGGTATGACCCTGTCATCGTGAACGGCAGGTATCCGGTGGAGTGGCATAGGGAAAGATTTGGATATATGGCGGACAGACTGGGCGATTTTACGGAAAAGGTCACCATAAGCTTTATCGACCTGTATCCGAAGATTGGGGGCAGTATCCGGGGGAAGGATGTCCATGAGCTGTCCCATGGCCAGAAGGAGGCCCTGGCGGAGAGCTTCGCAGGGATTGCCCATGCCCATAAGCTGAACATAGACACCTGCGCGGAGGACATCGACCTGGATGCCTTTGGCATAGAGCATGCCCGCTGCATTGACGACAGACTTGTCTCCAGACTGCTGGGATGCGCCATGGACCTGGGAAAGGACAAGAACCAGCGGCCTGCCTGCGGCTGCGCCGAGAGCATCGACATAGGGCTCTATGACACCTGTCAGAACGGCTGCGCCTACTGTTATGCCAACCACAGCCAAACGACCCGCCGCCGCAATCTCCAGGCATACGATCCGGACGCGCCGCTGTTGTGCAGCCGGGTGACAGAGCTGGACAGGATCACGGAGCGGAAGATGAAGAGCCGCCGGGACGGGCAGATGCGGCTGCCTGGCTTGTGACGCAGGACAAAGATATACGAAAAACAAAATATTTATATATAAAAAAACAAGCATTGCCACCCGGGACCGGATATGTTATACTCAAAGCAGTAACCAGATTCTTTGAGCAGGATATTCTAAATCCAGGCCATGTGCCTGCAAGGCTTTTCAATCTGTAATTCCGTCATTCAGAAACCCTGCTTAATACCAGAAAATGAATATGAGGAGGGCAAATGGGTGAGCCGAACAATGCACTGGCGGTATATATGAACCGTCCTGACAGGATACGTTCAGTGCTGGAGTATTACATCGGAGAAAAGCTGCCGCAGGACTGGCAGTGTGTGGAGGCGAAAGGGTTCTATACTGTCCGGAACGCAAGGGGGAAGCTGTCCTTCCGCCAGAGGGATTTCATAGGAAATGCCAGCATGTGCGGGGTAAGCTTCAAGCTGGCCCTGGAGAATCAGGACTCGGTGAACCTGACCTATCCATGGCGCCTGATGGAGCTGGACTGCCTGGCCTATGGAAAGGGGATTGAGGAGGTACAGGAGCGGAATGTGCTTTCCCGGGAAAAGTATGGGAAAGGGGACGATTTTAAGTACCGCTATAAAAAAGAAAACCGGATTGAGCCTATTCTGCATCTGACCTTGTATTGGGGGAAGGAGAAGTGGCGCAAGCCCCTGACATTAAAAGAGATGATGACGGATATCATGGCGCTGCCGGAGAGGATGGCCGGGCTGGTGGGAGATTACAGGGTGAACCTGATTTCCATGCGCGCCATTCCGGAGAGCGATCTGCAGAAGATGGACTCGGATTTGAAATATGTGCTGGGATTCATGAAGCATACCGGTTCCAGGAAACGGTACGAGAAATATATCCGGGAAAACCGGGATTTTTTCTCAAGGATTCCCAGGAGCGCAGTGGACGTCATCGATGCCTGTACGAATATAAAAGATCTCAGGGAGAGTCTGCGATATACATTGAATGAGGAGAGCGGAGAGGAGGAAGGGGATATGTGCAAAGCGCTGGATGATATACAAAGGCATGCGGAGAAGAAAGGTGAGAAGAGAGGTGAAAGGAGAGGGAATCAGCGCACCAATAAACTGATTCGGCTGCTCCTTGCCGAAGGGCGCCAGGAGGATCTGCTCCGCTCGGCCACTGACAGGGTGTTCCAACAGCAGCTATTTCGGAAATACCATATCTGAACAGGGAAGGCGATCAGAGGAAATCAATCAGAAGAAATTGATTTAGAAGAAATTGATTATAAGAAATCGGATCTGCGGACAAGGAGATAAAAAGAGATGCCACCACTTAGCGTAATGATAAAGCCCTCCTCGGGCAACTGCAACATGAGCTGCGCATACTGCTTCTACTGTGACGAGATGCGCAACAGGACGCAGCCCTCCTACGGCTTCATGACGGAGGAGACCCTGAAGAACGTGATCCGCAGGACGCTGCTAAGGGCGGAGGGCCATATCAGCTATGCCTTCCAGGGCGGGGAGCCCACCCTGCGGGGGCTGGACTTCTTCCGGAAGGTCATGGAGTACCAGAGGCTGTACAACAGGCGGGGCATCCGTGTCTCAAATGCCTTCCAGACCAACGGCTACGCGCTGGATGACGACTGGTGCAGCTTTTTTGCGCAGTACCGGTTCCTGGTGGGCCTGTCCGTGGACGGCACGAAAGAAATCCATGATTCCCTGCGGCGGGGCAGAGGGGACATGGGGCCTACCTTCGACAGGGTGGACGCCGCCGCAGGGCTGCTGGAGAAGCACGGAGTGGAGTACAACATCCTCACGGTGGTGACCAGGCAGGTGGCGGAGAACATCAAAGAGATATATCGGTTCTACGATAAAAAAGGATGGAGATACCAGCAATACATCGAGTGCCTGGATCCTCTGGAGAAGGAATGGGGACAGGAGCCCCACTCCCTGACGCCGGAGGCCTATGGACGGTTTCTGATTGATTTGTTCACGCTGTGGCATGAGGACTGGCGGCGGGGGCGGATGCCCTACAATCGCAAGTTTGAGAACTATGTGGCCATCCTCCTGGGGCGCATGCCGGAGTCCTGCGAGCAGAGGGGCGTCTGCGGCATGCAGATGGTAGTGGAGGCGGACGGCAGCGTCTACCCCTGCGATTTCTATGTGATGGACAGATACCGGCTGGGGAATTTCAACACGGACCGGGTGGACCACATTGACATGAAGCGCCGGGAAATCGCATTCGTGGAGGAATCCGGGAAGGTCTCCCAGGTCTGCAGGAACTGCGGGTATTACAGGGTCTGCCGGGGCGGATGCCAGAGGAGCAAGCTGTTCTACCCGGAGGAGAAGGGATACAGGAGCTACTTCTGCGAGGGGTACAGGATGTTCTTCCGGGAATGCCTGGGGAGGCTCCAGGAGATGGCGGACTGGGTGGAAAAGGGTGCGGACAAAAGAAAGCATTCAGAATCAGGAAAGCCGCGGCGGTAGATGCTATACTGGCAATGGCATCCGGGACAGCCTGTCCGGGCAGATGCCGAAAAAACCGATTCGGAGGACGCGGCTTATGGAAGAGAATATTTTGGAGCATTACAGGAAGACGAGCACCTATACATACGCGGGGGCCTACGGGGAGTATTTCCGCTCCCTGCCGGATGATATTCCCATGCTGGGCAGGCTGGTCTGCGGCCAGGTGATACACAGGGTCACCCTGAAGGAGGGCAACACCAATGCCAACGCCACACTGCTCTACGGCGATATGGACAGATACCCCTGGTACAGGATGCGCTGCGAGGATGATGTCCTGCTGACGGCCCCGGCCATGACGGCGGAGCTGTTCCGCATGGACGGGCGCGGGTTCGTGAGGGACAGGAAGACAGAAGACAAAATAGTAGTCACATGCCGCTATGTGTCCGTGCTCATGAGCGCGATCCTGAAAGCCAAAGGCATTCCCGCCAGATGCCGTGCCGGGTTCGCCCCTTATTTCAGGGAAGGGGTCAGCATGGATCATTGGATTAATCAGTATTACAGCCGGGAGGAGGGCCGCTGGATTACCTTTGACGCGGACGGGTTCTATGAGGAGAGCGGCATGCCCCTTACCCAGTACGACATACCACAGGAGAGCTTTGACTGGGTGGCGCAGGCCTATCTGGCAGTGCGCAGGGGGGAGACGGACGGGAAGCAGTTCCTTTATGCGGACTGTCTGGGAACCTGCGCCCTTCCCGCGCTGATTCGCTATCTGATCTATGATTTCCATGCATTGATGAACCAGGAGCTGACATACACCTTCCTGCCCGCTTATCTGGACGGGAGGCTGGAGAGGCTGACGGAAGAGGAGCTGGGGGAGCTGGATCTCCTTGCCGGGTGGATGGCGGAGCCGGACAGGTATTTCGGGGAGCTGTGCGGGCTCTGGGAGCGGGAGCGGAAGCTGCGGATTCTGAACAGCCCTTTGGTGGCGATATCCGTATAAAAAATTTTTTAGTATATTGTAATCGAAAGCCGCATATGCTATAATGTAACTGGTTATGACGACTGAAATATGCATGACAGCACAAAAAGGAACGAAGCCCCGAAAGTAGTCTGAGTACTTTCGGGGCTTCTCCTTCTTTTTGGCGGAGAAGTGAAACGCTTGGGCTGGATTACCGACTACTCATCTCCGTCCAACCGCTTGCACAGATAGTATGCTACTATACTGGCCAACACAGAGACAACGAATGACTGAAATATGTCCATAACAGCACCCCCTTCCTGTCACCAGTATTGGGGCGGTAACAGGAAGATTGTACCATATCAGAACACATATTGCATTGTACGGATAGTCCAAAATGCGCCGGGCGATTCGCTTACCATTCCCTGGTTCTGGCCTCCTTCCCCAGCCGGATCAGCTCAAGCTGGTACAGCGCCAGCGGAACCAAGGAAAATACCGCGAAAACGCCTCCCAACCAGGCCCTGGCCAGTATCCCCAGCGCCGCGGACATGGCGAACAGGAACAGCCAGGGGGCCCGCAGGCTCCTGCAGTATTGCATCCTGTCCTCGTAGGTGGAGTGGAGCTCGAAGGGCCGCCCGTCATTCTCCTTCTCCACGATGAACAGCTCACGGTTGAAGGTGGTGGAATTGGTGGCGATCCGGCCGCCTTTTTCCGCCCAGGGCCGCAGGCGCACCTTTCCCACGGAGTAGTTCAGATTGATGTTCTTGTAGAACACACGATAGCCCATGCCCTCCAGAAACGCGCGGTACTGGGCGGCGCTTGGCTTCGACTTCCCGCCGATGAACTCCATGCGGTATCTCGTCCGGGCCGGCGGGCATTCCTCGAATTCATACAGCAGCTTTTCCGTGCGGATCAGCCGATAGCCTCTGTCCGCCATCTTGTTCAGCCACCCTTCCTGGGCCACGAGAAAACTGCCGAAAAAACGATAATATTTTTTTGCCATAACAGAATCCCTCCTTATGCTCTTGACTTCGTTCTTCTTTTTCTGAAAACGGTACGCTGTGCGCCTTATGTCTGCCGGATATCCATGATATGTGCCGCCACATCGGTCAGCTCCTGCAGCCGCCCGTATTCCCTTGCGGCGATTTCCCTGCCCAGAGGCGTAATCATATATTCCTTCTTCCTTCCGTCCCTGCTTCTCCAGGGGGCTGTGTCCCTGTTGCCCCAAGGAGAGGCGCCCTGGTTTTTCCGGTGGGTGCTGTCCGATGGAGAGGCATCCTCCTTTCCCCGGTGGGCGTTGTCCTCGCATGTGGCGCTGCCCTCCTTTCCCCGGTGGGCGTTGTCCCCGCATGTGGCGCTGCCCTCCTTTCCCCGGTGAGCGTTATCCTCGCATGTGGCGCTGTCCTCCTTTCCCCAGGGAGCGATCCAGCCCTTATCCGCCAGCGTGTTCAGCGCGCCGTATAAAGTGCCCGCCCCCAGCACGAGCCGCCCGCCTGTCTTCTCTTCAATGAATTGCATGACGGCATAGCCGTGCCTGGGAGTGTAGAGGGCCAGCAGGATATAGAAGGTCACCTCCGTGAGCGCGCCGCCCTTGCCATAATCTCTCATAGAACCTCCTTCTATATTTATTACGTTTACTGTAATAAATATATCACTAACCGTAATATCTGTCAAGCAAAAACAGCCGCGAAACACAAATCCGTAAGCATTGACGCGGCGGATTTTATATATTAGAATAGAGAGCGGAACAGAGACGCTTTTTATCTGTATCAGAGAGGAACGGACGACTATGAAGACACAGAATGAATTGAGGACATTATTGCGCTCCATCGACCATAAGAGCTACCCGGCCTACAAATCCCTGGCGGGCGCGTGGAAATTCGACCGGTACACGCTGGTCATCGACCATGTGCAGGGGGATCCCTTCGCCTCCCCCTCCAGCCTCCATGTGGAGATCCCCCACGGGCTGGCGAAATTCCCGGCGGCCTATTATGCAAAAGACTGCTCCCGCATCGCCCTGCAGGACTTCCTGGTGAGGCAGGTGGGAAAGCAGTTCGAGCAGTACAATTTCAAGGCCAAGGGCTCGGGGAAGAGCGGCCTGCTGTCCATCAGCCGCTGCGGACAGGCAGTGCTGGAGCGCAGTGCCTGCGAGATTACCGGAGACGGCCTGACGGTGCGGTTCCATGTGGGCTTCCCGGCCTTCGGGCGCACCATCAACGCGGGGGAGCTGGACAAGATTCTGTTCGACTTCCTGCCCCGCTGCGTGGAGGGCAGCCTGTTCTACGCCAGGCTGGACGGAAAGAAGCTGGAGCGGGTGGTGCACCTGGCGGAGGACCAGAGCGCCATGCGGCGCATCCTGAGGGAGGAGAAGCTGGTGGCCTTCGTGGCCAACGGCTCCGTGCTGCCCAGGAAGAGCGGCATATCCGACCTGCCCATGGCGGACAGCGTGGTCTTCACCTCCCCCCAGTCCATGGAGCGGACTTTCGAGCTGCCCCACAGGGGAAAGATTACCGGCATGGCCATCCCGGAGGGCATCACGCTGATCGTGGGCGGCGGCTATCACGGGAAATCCACTTTGCTGGAGGCCATCCAGATGGGAGTGTACGACCACATAGAAGGAGACGGACGGGAATTCGTCATCACCGAGGACACGGCCCTGAAGCTGCGGGCGGAGGACGGCAGGTCCATCCGGAACGTGGACATCTCCCTGTTCATCAACGACCTGCCCAATAAGAAGGACACCGGGAAATTCACCACCGAGGATGCCAGCGGCTCCACCTCACAGGCGGCTGCGGTGGTGGAGGGGATTGAAGCGGGCACCAGGCTTTTCCTGATTGACGAGGACACCTCCGCCACCAACTTCATGGTGCGGGACGAGTTCATGCAGCAGGTGATTAGCCGGGACAAGGAGCCCATCACGCCCTTCCTGGAGCGGGCAGGGGATTTGTATGAAAAGGCGGGGATCTCCACCATTCTGGTGGCAGGCAGCTCCGGGGCCTTCTTCTACATCGCGGACCATATCCTGATGATGGACTGTTACCGCCCCGTGGACATCACGGAGCGGGTGAAGGGGCTGTGCCAGGGACATGCCGCGCCCAGGGTGCAGGCGCCTGGCTTCGCGGTGCCCGCCTTCGACCGGGTGCTCCCGGCCTTCCGGAAAGCCCAGAAGGGCAGAGGGAGAGGATGGGACGGCAGGGAGCTGGAGACGAGGAACATCGGATACGGCGCAGGCGACGCGGAGAGCGGGAGCTTTACCGTGGCAGAGTCCCGCGGTGCGGGAGGAGGCCAGGGATATAGAGGCTCCGAGGGCCGGGGGAACGGCACGGACGGAAGAGGACATGGCCCCGGAGAGGACAGGGGACATGGCGGAAGAGGACGCGGCGGCAGCCGCGGCGGAGACGGACGCCATGAGCACATGAAGACGAAATCCTTCGGCCTGGAGTCCTTCTCCATGGACAGGGAGGAAGTCAATGTGCGCTATCTGGAGCAGCTCCTGGATTCGGAGCAGGTGAATGCCCTGGCCCATCTGCTGCGGTACGGCTTAGAGGAGGTCATGGACGGAAAGAAGACCGTGCGCCAGACCGTGGAGACCATCTGGAATGCCTGGGAGAAGCAGAACTGGAAGCCCTTCGCGGGCTCCTTCGTGCCCTGCGGCCTGGCAAGGCCAAGGATTCAGGAGCTGTATGCCTGCCTGAACCGGTTCCGGGGATAGCGAAAAGGACATTGTCCCAGGCGACAGCTGCTGCTGGAGGCCCTGGTGCAGACCGGGAAGACGGATATGGAGAAGGCGTCCTGTCGTAGGACGCCTTCGGATTTTGGGGAAAAATTTTACTGTGCGGATCCAAAGGAGACGCTGTCCAGGATGCTCTGGAACAGAAGGTCTGATTCCTCCTTAAAGTCCTCAAAGGTCACGAAGGAGAAGTTCACATAGCGGGAATCGGTCTGGATGAACGCATAATGCTGGTAGTAAAGGGTGCCGTCATCCCCCTGGAAGGTGGTGGCGGCGTCCAGGGCGGGCAGGCCTGCGATGGTGGTCTGCGCAGTCTCATACGCTTCTGCCGCCAGGCTTTCCCCCAGGCCGGCCAGGTCGGGGATGTCTGCCAGGGAATAGGTGTCGATGTAGAGCACGGACATGTCCCAGGCATTGTCGTCCTCATAGCGGGAATAGAGGGACAGCTCCTCCGCATCGGAATCATCCAGCATCCACAGATAAGGACAGGAGAAGGTCAGGCCCAGCGAATCTATGGTGCGGGAGGTCATGACGGGCACCGGAACCTCCGGCTCCTTGGCCATGGCCGCGTCCAGCTCATCCTGGGTGATGGAAATGGAGCAGGATTCCCCGGTGTCCGCCAGGATCTTCTCTGCCGCCAGCCTGGTGAGAGGGGCCAAAGTGGAGAAATGGTCGGCTCCTTCTATGACATAGCCGTGGATGTTCTCATTGTCCGTAGCCTGCTGCATCCGCTCCAGGTTCTCGGAATTGCCGTCTCTGCCCTCTATGAGGAAGGTGGGGCTCTTTACATTGTCCAGCCAGTGGATGGGGGAGCGCATGGTGAACTCGTCCTCATTCTCCGTATCGAAGGTGAACTGGCTGTTGTTGTGGTACTTCACCTCGTCCACCGCGCCGTAGCAGAAGACTGCCCGGAACTTGTCCGTGTACTCGGAGGCCAGAAGCGCCCTGGTAGCGCCGGTGCTGTGCCCGCCCAGGTAGATGCGGTCCGGATCCACATAGGGCAGGGAGGCGGCATATTCGTAAGCGGAAACGATATCGTCCACCTCGCCGAAGAGGGCCTCATAATGGCCGGGATTGCCGTTGCCGCCCCGGAACGAAGGGTACATGGTCAGGACACCCGCCTGCCAGAAGGCGGAGCCGGTCTGGTCATTGTCCCAGGCCGGATAGCACCAGGGGAAGTCGTCGATGCCATTGCCCCAGCCGCCTACCACCCAGATGATCAGAGGGTGCTTTTCCCCGTCGCCGGGGTCGCTGGACACATAGGCCGCCAGGTCGCCCACCTTGGAGGAGTAGGAAACCAGGTCGAAGAGGCCCTCCGGAGGCTCCGGGACGGTATCGCTGTCGTTCTCCTGCCTGGCCAGGGTGGTGGTGAACGCGTCATGGGCCTCGGCGAAGCTGCCGTAGCTCTCTACCAGGGCCTGGGCGGAAGCGTTGTTCATCAGGAGATTTTTCTTGGGAGAAGAGGACTGTTCCTGGGCGCTCTCGTCCCCGGAGCTTTCTTCCCCGGAGGACTGCTGGGACGCGCTTTCTCCTGAGGGGCTTTTACTTTCCCCGGGCTGGGAGGAAGCGCAGGAGGCTGTGGCGAAAATAGTCGCCGTGGTCAGGAAAAGCGCAAAGGCTTTTCGGATTGAGATTGCTTTCATGAGAATTACCTTCCTTTTCTTTTAAGTTTCAGTTCTCTTATGAGCCAATATTATACCACTTAATCCAAAAGAATGGAAGACGGGGACATATAATGATACTGCTAGTGAATGCCGTTGACTTTTCAACGTATAAGACATAAGATTGAATAAAACACTGATGTCAAGACCTGTACGGGAAAAGAGTCCTCATAGGAATCTATCTAAATCCGGGAAACAGCGGATTTCAGAGAATCATAAACAGTGAATATGTGGACAAAACAGGATTAATTGACTGAATCGCACCATAAACGGGACAGAGAGGATAAAGAAACCATGAAAAACCAGGACAAGACCGAGCTCTTCGAGAAGATGGCAGTACCCGCAGCGGTAAGGCAGCTTATCATACCCACGATTATCAGCTCCCTGATTACCATCGTCTATAACCTGGCGGACACCTATTTTGTGGGCATGCTCAACGATTCTATGCAGAATGCCGCCGTCACTCTGGTGGCGCCGCTGATGCTGGCCTTCAACGCTGTGAACAACCTGTTCGGAGCGGGCACCAGCAGCATGATGAGCCGTGCGCTGGGGCGGCATGAGCATGACACGGTGAAGCGCTGCTCCGTAATCGGATTTTACTGTACGGTCTTTTGTTCTGCCATGTTCTCCCTGCTGAGCATCCTGTTCCGCCCTGGCCTGCTTGCCCTGCTGGGCGCGGAGGAAAGCACCATGGCTGCCACCGGTGCCTATATGCAGTGGACGGTCTGCTGCGGAGCCGTTCCGGCTATTCTGAACGTGGTCATGGCGTACATGGTCCGGTCAGAGGGAGCTACCTTCCATGCCAGTATCGGAACCATCAGCGGATGTGTCCTGAACATGATTCTGGATCCGATCTTCATCCTGCCCTGGGGCCTGGATATGGGAGCCGCGGGAGCCGGGCTTGCCACTTTCCTGGGCAATACGCTGGCCTGCTGCTATTTCTTCGTGCTGCTGTTCGTCCGGCGGGGAAAAACCTATGTGTCCGTATCGCCGAAGCTGTTTTCCTTTGATAAAACCATCCTCCTGGGCATATTTGCGGTGGGAATCCCCGCCTGTATCCAGAATCTGCTGAACGTGACCAGCATGACCCTGCTGAACAATTTCTCCGCCTCCTTCGGCTCCGATGTGGTGGCTTCCATGGGGATAGCTCAGAAAATCAACATGGTGCCCCTGAACCTGTTCTTCGGCATGTTCCAGGGAATCCTTCCGCTGGTGGGCTATACCTACGCCAGCAGGAATTACCGGCGCATGAAGGAGACGATCCTGTACAGCATGAAGCTGGGAATCTGCTGTGTGGCGGTGGTCTCAGTGGGATATCTGGTCTTTGCGGGGGCGCTGGTGGGGATGTTCATGGATAATGAAGTGATTGTGGGTTATGGCAGCCATTTCCTGCGGGGCATGTGCCTGCAGCTACCCTTTATGTGCGTGGACTTTCTGGCAGTAGGGGTGTTCCAGGCCACCGGCATGGGGAACAAGGCGCTGCTATTTGCCGTTCTACGAAAGATTGTATTCGAAATCCCGGCACTCTTTATCCTGAATAAAATATTTCCTCTCTATGGGCTGCCTTACGCTCAGGTCACAGCGGAGGTCCTTCTTGCCGGCATCGCCGGTTTCGTGCTGGTGAGGCTGTTCCGGAAGCTGGAGACGCGGATATGATTCCAACGTCCAGACCCATTTTAAAGTATGCATCTTGGAGAGAAGCGCGGTGAGATTGTGCTGGTGGGGATTGGCTATGATTCCAAAACAAAAGCTCACACATGCGAAATCGATAGGATTTAGCCTTATTGCCAATCAGCGGCATTTCGATTAGAGGAGCGGCATGTCCATCCGTATCCATTTTCCATGCCTTTTCCATGTATCGCGCAAATTTTCATGGAAATCAGAAGCGTTATGGTGTAATATAGAAAGTAACTAAACTTTACAGGAAAGGAAGAATGACGATATGAGATATTTATTTCAGGGAGATTCCATCACGGACTGTGGGAGAGGGGACTACGGGAACCCCTACGCCACAGGCTGCGGGTATCCGCGCCTGCTGGAGGCGGATTTGATGGCTCAGGATGGAGACTGCGAGGTGATGAACTGCGGCATCGGCGGCAACCGGGTGGTGGATCTGCTGGCCAGGTGGAAGCGGGACTGCCTGAACCTGGAGCCGGATGTGATTACGATTCTGATTGGCGTAAACGATGTGTGGCATGAGTTCGGGAACCATGACGGGATCAGCGTGCCGCTTTTCGAGGAAGTGTACCGGATTCTGCTGCGGGAGACCTTTGCCGCGCTGCCACAGACGCGAGTCATCCTCATGGGCGCTTACGTGATGCCCGGCCCGGCCACTACGCCGGACTGGGAGGTGTTCTCCGGCGAGGTGGCGGCCCGCAGGGAGGTGACGAGAAAGCTGGCGGAGGAGTTCGGACTGATTTACGTGGATCTGCAGCAGGCTTTTGATGAGGCCCAGAAGAAATTCCCGGCGCAGCGCTGGACCGGCGACGGCGTCCATCCCACTGCGGCGGGCCACGAGGTCATTGCCCAGGCCTGGAAAAAGGCGGAGGGAGTCTGAGACAAGCCCGGCAGGCAGCAAGAGAGTGTCCGGGATGAAGGTGTGGCTGGCAGAGGGAAGCGCCTGGAAGCTGGCGGAGGGAATCTGAGGCTGAGACGGTAAACCGGCCGACAGCGGACGGTATCTAAAAACAGGAAAGGGATTTGAGGCTGAGACGATTAACTGGCTGGAAGACAGCGGAAGGAAAAGAAATCATAACAGGAGGTATCAGGAGAAGGATGAAGATTCTAAAGGTGACAGACGAGGTATTCAAAAGATACGGCAGAGTGGTAGACAATATAGATTTCACCGATTTGGTGGAGGAATTGAAGAAGACGCCGGTTCCGGCGGATGTGGCCTACGAGCCCTCCGTGGAGGCGCTGGAGGCCCTGCCCGTGATGGAGGAGCTGTCCAGGGTGGCCTACGGGGAGATGCCCATCCAGATTGGCTACTGCAACGGCCACAATACCAAGCTCAACGCCCTGGAGTACCACAGGGATTCCGAGATCAACGTGGCGGCCACAGACGCGGTGCTGATGCTGGGGCTGCTCTCGGACGTGGAGGCAGACCATACATACGACACGTCCAAGGTGGAGGCCTTCCTGGTGCCCGCCGGGACAGCGGTGGAGGTATATGCCACATCCCTGCACTACGCGCCCTGCCATGTAGATGATGCGAGCGGCTTCCAGGTAGCCATCGTGCTGCCGAAAGGGACGAACTATCCCCTGAAAGAAGCCCATAAAAAGGTGGACGAGGCAAAGTCCGGCGTGGGCCTTTCCAACGAGGACGCCATGCTCACCGCCGTGAACAAATGGCTGATCGGCCACGCGGAAGGCGGACTGGACGAGGGGAGCTTCCTGGGGCTGAAGGGCAGGAACCTGTGCCTTACGGAAGACTGAAGTGTGCACGGAATGAAGATTTTCTAAGCCCGCAAAGTACGCGGGACTAAGAAAATCTAAATCATTCCGGTAAGAATGCCAAGTATAGGCATTCTTACGGACTTGCACCAGTTCATTAATTGTTTGTGCCGCCGTAGGCGGCATGACAGGAAGTAGGTTTTCGGCATATCCTGGAAGTGCGGGAAGAAGCAGTGTGCATTGTGTGTATATTGAAGAGACAGACAGGAGGGATTTACATGTTTTATATAGGAATAGATTTAGGAACGTCAGCCGTGAAGCTGCTGCTCATGGACAGCGAGGGGAAAATCGTGAACATCGTCTCCAGGGAATACCCCCTGTATTTCCCCCACCCCGGCTGGTCGGAGCAGAAGCCCCAGGACTGGTATGAACAGACCATCCTGGGAATCGAAGAACTGATTCAGGACGTGGACAAGGAGCAGGTTGCCGGCATCAGCTTCGGCGGCCAGATGCACGGCCTGGTGATCCTGGACGAAGACGATAATGTCATCCGTCCCGCCATCCTCTGGAATGACGGCAGGACAGGGGAGGAGACGGAATACCTGAATAATGTGATCGGCAGGGAGAAGCTGTCGGCGTACACCGCCAACATCGCTTTCGCGGGCTTTACCGCCCCCAAGCTCCTCTGGGTGAAGAACCGGGAGCCTGAGAATTTCGCCCGGATCGCCAAAATCATGCTGCCCAAGGACTATATCGCCTATAAGCTCACCGGCGTGCACTGCACGGATGTGTCGGACGCGTCCGGCATGCTGCTGTTCGATGTGAAGAACCGCAGATGGTCGGAAGAAATGTGCGATATCTGCGGCATCCGGGTAGGACAGCTTGCGAAATGCTACGAGAGCTATGAGGCCGTGGGTACCCTGCTGCCCCAGGTGGCGGCACAGCTTGGCCTCAGCCCTTCCGTGAAGGTGGCGGCCGGGGCCGGGGACAACGCGGCGGCGGCGGTGGGAACCGGAACCGTGGGAGACAATATGTGCAACATCTCCCTGGGCACCAGCGGCACCGTCTTCATCTCCTCGAAGCAGTTCGGCGTGGACAGATACAATGCCCTGCACTCCTTTGCCCATGCGGACGGCAGCTACCATCTCATGGGCTGCATGCTCAGCGCGGCTAGCTGCAACAAATGGTGGATGGACGACATCATCGGCACAAAGGATTACGGGTTGGAGCAGCAGTCCATCGAGAAGCTGGGGGAGAACCATGTGTTCTTTCTGCCCTATCTCATGGGAGAGCGCTCGCCCCACAATGACCCGGAAGCCAGAGCTGTCTTCATCGGCATGAGCATGGACACCACCAGGGCGGACATGACCCAGGCCGTGCTGGAGGGCGTGGCATTCGCCCTGCGGGACTCCCTGGAGGTGGCCAAGTCCCTGGGGATCGAGCTGAAGAGCACGAAAATCTGCGGCGGCGGCGCGAAGAGCCCCCTGTGGAAGAAAATCGTGGCCAATGTGCTGAACCTGAGGGTGGAAGTGCCGGAGAGCGAGGAGGGCCCCTCCATGGGCGGCGCCATGCTGGCGGCGGTGGCCTGCGGGGAGTATGCCAGTGTAGAGGAAATCGCCGCCAAGGTGGTGAAAGTGGTGGAGACCGTGGAACCGGAGGCGGAATTGGTGGCGAAATACGAGGAGCGGTATCAGCAGTTCAAGCGAATCTACCCGGCCTGTAAGCCCCTGTTCCGGTAGGCGAATCTTCATAAGGAGTAAGAGCCGGGGGAAACTGACTTCAGAGAGTCAGGGAGGCGGAAGCACGGGACGGCAGCAGACAGGAAAGGAGCGGAAGGGATGGCGAAAGCGTTCAATGTGACAGGAGCATGTATTCCGGAAGAACACTATATGGTCAGGCTCGACGAGAGGCTGCGGGAAATCAGGGAGCTGGTGGACGCAGGGAAGTATTTTTCTGTCAACAGGGCAAGACAATATGGGAAGACCACTGTCCTGATGGCCCTTGAGCACTATCTGCAGAACGTGTATCGTGTGGTCCTGCTGGATTTCCAGACCTTTGACGCGGAAAAATTCCGCAGTGGCAGCGCCTTTGCAGCGGCTTTCGCAAAGTCCTTTCTGCGCGCTCTGAGGAGGGATAAGGAAGAAGGGAGCCAGGCGTTCCAGGCAGCCCTGTCCCGGCTGCAGGAATGCGCCCAGGGAGGAAGGGGCGAGTTCGCATTGATGGAGCTGTTCGAGGAGCTGAGCGATATCTGCGCTGCCGCTGACCGGCCCATAGTGCTGATGATTGACGAGGTGGACAGCGCGGCGGACAACCAGGTGTTCATGGATTTCCTTGCACAGCTGCGGGCGTACTATATCCGGCGTTCGCTGCAGCCCACTTTCCGCTCGGTGATTTTGGCCGGGGTGTGCGATGTAAAGAATCTGAGGAGAAAGCTTCGGCCCGAGGAGGAGCATAAGGTAAATAGTCCCTGGAATATAGCAACGGATTTCAAGATTGACATGAGCTTTTCACCCGGGGATATTGCGGGGATGCTGGAGGAGTATGATTCTGATTACGGAATCGGTATGGATATCGGGAGGATGGCCAATCTGATTCATGCGTATACTTCAGGATATCCGTTTCTCGTATCCCGGCTGTGTAAGCTGATGGATGAGGAAATCGGCGGGACGCAGGGCCGTGGCGCGCTGGAAAATAGTGTAAAGAAGAGAGCCTGGACGGAGGATGGATTCCAGAAGGCGGTGAGGGTGATTCTGGCGGAAAAAAACACGCTCTTTGAATCTCTGACGGGCAAGCTGACGGGATACCCCACCCTGAATGGGATGCTGCGCGCGCTGCTCTTCACCGGAAGAAGCATCGTATATAATGCGGACGACCCGGCGATGGATGCGGCTACCATGTTTGGATTCATCCGAAACCAATGCGGCGTGGCAGTCATCGCCAACCGTATCTTTGAGACGCGGCTTTATAATTATTACCTCTCCCTGGCCGAGATGCAGGGCCTGGAAATCTACAAGGCTTCTCTGCAGGACAGGAACCGGTTCATCGTGGACGGCCATTTGGACATGAGACTGGTTCTGGAGAGCTTCGCGATACATTTCAATGATTTGTACGGCGACAGGGGAGAGGCCTTTGTGGAAGAGGAGGGGAGAAAGTATTTCCTGCTCTATCTGAGGCCGATAATCAATGGGACAGGGAATTACTATGTGGAATCAAGGACGCGGGAGCTGAAGAGGACGGACATCATCGTGGACTATCGCGGGGAACAATATGTGATAGAAATGAAGGTGTGGAGAGGCGAAGAATACAACAGGCGCGGTGAAGAGCAGCTTGTGGATTATCTGGATGCCTATCACAAGGATAAGGGCTATATGGTCAGCTTCAATTTCAACAGAAAGAAGCAGATTGGAGTCCGTGAGATTGCGGTTGGCGGAAAGATATTGATAGAGGCCATCGTGTAAGGACCGTGGGGCTTTATCGGGGAAGGGAGGCGCATCTGTCTATGGGAAGACCTGAGTATATTGCGTAGCACGGGCTATCGCAATTTTATAAAAAAGAGAAGATAAATTTGCTATAGCCGTGCTCTTTTCATGGCAGGAGAGGACTCGCCGGGCGAGGATTCGACTATGGGAAAATACGCAATAAGGAGGGCGCGATGGGCTATAGGAGAGCAGAAGAGATTCTGCCGGCGGAAATCATAGAAATCATCCAGCGGTACGTGGACGGGGAGAATATCTACATCCCCAAAAAGGCCGGGAACAGAAGGCAGTGGGGCAGCGGCACCCCCATCAGGCAGGAGCTGCTGCGCAGGAACCGGAATATCTACGCGGACTGGCAGCAGGGCGCGGGATGCGCGGAACTGGCGGGCAGATACTTCCTGTCGGAGAAAAGTATCCAGCGTATCGTGAAGGATATGAAATGTGAAATGCAATAAAAGAATATAGAGGAATACACGATACAGCCGGGGAGGAATCTCCGGCTGGTTTTCTAATGTCAAACAAAGAAAGGGGTTGAAATATAAGCATGGATAATGTATGATTTTGCAAAAGAAATAATACGGGGGAATAGTATGTACAATATTGGAATATGTGATGATGGAAAAAATACTTGTGCTGCAATTGAGGAAATGATATTGCAGTATGCTGAGAAGAACAAATTCAGAATGGATATTCAGGTATGGTACGCAGGAGAAGAGCTGTGCCAATATCTTGAACAGGGAGGTCATCTGGACATACTGTTTCTGGACATAGAGCTGATTAAGCTGACGGGGATAGAGGTGGGTGATTTTATCCGAAACGGGATGGAAAACAGAGGAATGCAGATTATTTATATTTCAGGGCATTCTGCATATGCGCAAAAGTTATGGTGTTAGTCAGCAAATGGGTCGGTAAGGTTATATGGCCAGTAAACCAGATT
>NZ_CAJUCP010000045.1 GCF_910585425.1 uncultured Acetatifactor sp.
CTGCACAGTTTCATTTATGGTGGTGCCAAGTGTGCGGGCATGGAGGTTTAGGAACAGGATATCCCTGCGCATGGCCCTGCTTCTGGGAAGCATGGAGGAGACATGGCACAGACGAAACGAAGAGAACGAGAGGCGGCACCCAGGAAGAAAAGCGTGTTGAGGAACTGGCGGCTCTATGTGATGTGCGCGCCCGCAGTGATATTCTTCACCCTGTTCGCGTACAAGCCCATGTACGGCATCCTCATCGCCTTCAAGAATTTCAGCATGCGGAAAGGGATCCTTGGCAGTCCCTGGGTGGGATTCCAAAATTTCGCGCGGCTGTTCACCTCCTACTGGTTCCCGGTCATCCTGAAGAACACCCTGACGCTGAGCCTGCTGTCGCTGGTCCTGGGCTTCCCCATCCCGATCGTCCTGGCGCTTCTGCTGAATGAGGTGAAGAGCAATCGGTTCCGGAAGACATTCCAGACCATATCCTACGCGCCCCACTTCATATCCGTAGTGGTCCTGTGCGGCATGGTGACGCTGTTCGTGAGCCCTACCTCGGGCATCATCAATAAATTCATCGCCATGACGGGGGCGGAGCCCGTGGCTTTCCTGCAGGAACCGGCCATGTTCAAATGGGTCTACGTGCTCAGCGGCGTATGGCAGGAGATGGGCTGGGGCAGCATCATCTACTTCGCCACCCTTTCCGGCGTGGACAAGTCCCTGATAGAGGCCGCGGAGATGGACGGCGCCTCCAGGCTCCAGAAGATATGGTACATCAATCTGCCGGTGCTGGTGCCCACCATCATCGTGCTGCTGATATTGAACTGCGGCTCCCTTCTGGGCGTGGGGTACGAGAAGGTGTATCTGCTGCAGAATGCCACCAATGTCAGCGCGTCCGAGGTCATCTCCACCTATGTGTACAAGGTGGGCCTGGAGCAGTCCGACTTCTCCTTTGGCACGGCGGCGGGACTGTTCAACTCTGTGGTCAATTCCGCCATCCTGATCGTCGCCAATGCCATATCCCGCCGGGCGACCCGGACCAGTCTGTTCTGAGGAAAGGAGTACATAGACTATGAAGAGCCAAAAAGTGAGAAGAGATACCGGCACAGGCGACAGGATATTTGTCATCGTCATGTACATTATATTGATTCTGCTGTTGATTCTGATGCTGTATCCTCTGATATTCGTGGTCAGCGCATCCTTCAGCAATCCCAAGGCGGTGGCAGGGGGCGACATGATCCTCTGGCCGGTGCAGCCGTCCCTGGATGGATATAGATACCTGATGCAGTACACCGAGATATGGACAGGCTATGTGAACACAGTTTTCTATACGTTCCTGGGCACGGTACTCAATCTGGCGGCCACGCTGCCCTGCGCCTATGCCATGTCCAGGAGGGACCTGAAGGGGAGAGGGTTCCTGATGGTGTTCTTCATGGTCACCATGTACTTCAGCGGCGGCCTGATCCCGGGATACCTGAACGTGAAGCAGCTTGGGCTTCTGGACACAAGGACTGTGATACTGATCGGCGGCCTGGTCTCCGCGTATAACCTGATTGTCTGCCGTACTTACTTCATGACCGCCATCCCCATGGAGATTCAGGAGGCGGCCATCATAG
The DNA here is from genome assembly GCF_910585425.1 of uncultured Acetatifactor sp. GTDB lineage: Bacteria > Bacillota > Clostridia > Lachnospirales > Lachnospiraceae > Acetatifactor. The sequence goes on from NZ_CAJUCP010000045.1 coordinate 1,602, forward strand.
ACGGCTGCGATGACTTCCAGATATTCAACCGGATCGTATTCCCCCTGTCCAAGGCCATCACTGTGGTCATGGCGCTGTACTATGGCGTAGGGCGCTGGAATTCCTATTTCACGGAGATGATCTATCTGAAAGACAGAGGAAAGTATCCCCTGCAGCTGTTCCTGCGGGAAATCCTGACCAGGAGCACATTCGCCCAGACCGCCATGGCGGAGGGCAAGTCCTTTTCGGTGGAGGAGATGATGGCCCTGATCAAGCAGGCGGACACGGCGAACATGCTGAAATACGGCGTCATCGTGCTCTCTACGGCACCCATGCTCTTGATTTATCCTTTCCTGCAGAAGTATTTCGAGAAGGGCGTGATGATCGGTTCTGTCAAGGGCTGACGGCCGGAGGGCCGTGTGGGGATGCCGCAAGGGTAACTGCGTATCGACGGAGCCTGTGGATTCCGGAATAATACATTCGGGAGAAAAGGCTTTCCGGAGATATGTATATTATAAAATCATACCAGGGAGGTATAAGGAATGAGAAAATGTTCTAAGAAGCTGCTGGCCGTGCTGACGGCAGCGGCAATGGCCTGCGGCCTGGCAGCCTGTGGCGGCGACAGTAAAGAATCTTCTTCCGGCGCTCCTGCCGGGGAAAGCAGGGCGGAGGAGGGCGGCAAAGAGGAAGAGGGCAGCGATGCAGCTGAGGGCAGTGGGGAAGGAGAAGCGGAGAGCGGCGGGAGCGGAGAGGCCTCTGCTGCGGGCCGTATCTCCCAGGAGGAGATTACGCTGGAGGTGACAGGGCCGCAGCCCTCGGGTCTGGAGGATTGGACAAAGCTGGCAGTCATCGAGGAATACGCCAACCGCTTGGGGATCCGCCTGAACTGCAATTTCTATCAGACCGACTGGGAGACCCAGCGCACCCTGATGGTGGCAGACGACAAGGTGCCGGATCTGGTCATCAATGCGGGCATTGGCATAGGCGACATGAATAAGTGGGGGGAGGAGGGATATTTCCTGAACCTGAAGGACTATATCCACCTGATGCCCAACATGCAGAAGACCTTCGAGGAATATCCCGGGCTGGAAGCGTTTGTCACTGCCTCCGACGGCAGCATTTATGGACTGGCCAGAGTCAGCGTGGATCTGACTGACCGTCTGTCCAGGACCTATATCAACAGGAAGTGGCTGGAGAACCTGAATCTGGAGGTCCCATCCACCATCGATGAGCTGTACGATGTGCTGAAGGCCTTCAAGGAGCAGGACGCCAACGGCAACGGCGACCCCAACGACGAGGTGCCCATGCTGTATCAGGCCAGCTATTATGCCGTGGAAAATGTGCTGCTGAATGCCTACGGAATCAGGATGGGAGGCGTGGGGAGCCCTAGCTATCTCCTGGAGGCAGAGGAAGACGGCAAGGTCTACCTGGTGAATACCACGGATGCCTACAGGGAGTTTCTGAGGTTCATGCACAGGCTGTACGCAGAGGGACTGATGGAACAGCAGGCCTACACCATCACCTCCGATGAGATCACCAGCAAGCAGCAGGGCGATGTATACGGGTTCTTCGGCTGTGGTTCCGCGCCCTTCGTCATGGCGAACAGGGACATCAGCTATGACGCCGAGTGGGTGGGCCTGGCGGGTCTGACTTCCAGCCTCCACGGCGAGAAGACTGCGCCTCTTGCCACTCCCGTGGGAAGCAGCATCACGATCGCGGTGGGCGCAGACACCGAACATCCCGAGGAGGTAGTGAAGTTCCTGGATTACTTCTATTCGGAGGAGGGCAAGCTGGCTGCCACCAGAGGATATGAGGGCGTCACGTTTGACTATGTGCATGATGACGAGCTTGACTTCGACAATCCCCAGATGCGCTGCCCGGAGGGCTATGCCTCCGACGAGGAGTATCGCTATAAGGGTGCGGTCATCAATACAGGACTTAACCTGGTGGAGGAGAATGCCGTGAGGGCGGCCCTGTTCGAGGTTCCCATGGATACCCTGCTCAGGGACAATGTCGTCAAGACCTACGGCTGGGCGGCTCTGACAGCCTATGCGAACCGTCAGGAGGGCATCAGCTTTGTGGACATGTTCCCCCGCATCGCCTACACCACAGAGGAGGCGGACGCAAGGCTGACCCTGTACAATGACATCAACAAGTATCTGGAGACCACCAAGGCGCAGTTCATCACCGGAGAGCTGGATCTGGACGCTGACTGGGACAATTATGTCGGCACGCTGGACCAGATGGGCCTGGCCGATCTGCTTGCAATCGAGCAGGGCGCATATGACAGATACCTGTCCGTAGTCCAATAAGGAGCTGGACAGTACAGAGGCATCCCACAGAGAAATGCAAAAGCCCCGCCCCCTGCCGTGCTGTAAGGCAGGGGGCGGGGCTTTCTGTCATTGACGCAGCTTATGGAGCCTGGCGCATTTCCCCATGTTTTACTAATATTCCGTAGTGTACACCGAAATCCCGCTGCTCTCCGGCAGGTTCTCCAGTATGGTGTTCTGCCCGCACCACACCGCCTGGAAATCGCTCAAGCCCTCCAGGGGCTTTAAGCTGGTGACATTGTTGTCCGTGATGTTCAGGTACTGCAGCTTTGGCAGGCCCGCCACGAATTCGATGCTGTCTATCCCCGTGGACTCCAGATGGAGCTCCGTCAGGTTCGGGAAATGGCTGAACATATCGTAATGCTCCGACAGCTTTACCCTGTCCCCGTTATTGTAGGTGGGGTCATGGAGGATGGAGATGTCGTTCATGGACAGGAGCTCCAGGGTCTCGTTGGTGGGGATGGCGGCGAAGTCCATGCCCACCTGGCAGTCGTCCAGATACAGATACTGCAATGTAGGGATGCCGAATATCTCCTCCACATTTCCGAAGACGGACGTGCCGTCAAGGCTCAGTATGGTCAGCTTCGGCAGATGGGTCAGGGGCTCCAGGGAGCTGGTATAGGAGGAGAAATCATTGATGTACAGCACCTGGATCTCCTGCAGGGAGGCGAACATATCCAGGGAATCCCCGCTGCAGTCCTCCAGGGAGAGGTAGGTCAGGCCCACCGCGTCCTTTACGGGGGACACGTCCCGCACACCCTTCAGCGCCAGGGACCGGAGATCCGTCAGGTTCGCAAAGGAGGGCATGATGCCATTATAGTTTCCGCTCATCTCCAGGGCCAGCTCCTTTAAAAGCGACAGATCGCCGATGACGGAGTAGTCCGTGGTGTTATAGGAGCCGTCCAGGTACAGATACAGGTACTCCAGCTGGGGGCAGTCCCCCAGGGCGTCCACGCTGGCGATCTGGGTGCTCTCTATGGTCAGGTTGGTCAGCGCGGGCATGCTCCTGACGAAATCGATGCTCTTGAGCTGGTCGGACTGGATGCTCACCTCCTCCAGGCAGGGCAGGGACATCAGCGGGGAGAAGTCCGTGAGCCTGTCGCAGCCCGACAGGGCCAGGCCCAGCAGGTCGGGGAACTGCTCCAGGGCGGAGATGTCCTCCAGCCCCGCATAATCCGCCTTCAGGTACATGAGGTTGGGGAAGGCGTCCAGCCCCGACAGGCTGGAGGCAAGGAAGGAATCGTATACGCCCAGCTCCGTGATGGATTCCGGATGGGGGACGATGGAGGCCATCTCGGTGATGCTGTTCTCGGCGTAAAGGCCGGTGAGGGATTCCAGGCCCCTCAGGTCCCCTTTCGAAAGGGAATCGTCGATGGAGATCCACTCCAGCCCGGTAAAGCAGGACAGGTCGGAGAGCTCCAGCCCCGCGTCGGTCTCATAGGTGGCGGTATCGGTCTCCCCGCCGTTCAGCTGAAAGGTGATGCTCCTCTCGTCGCGGTCGATCTGCAGCGCGGTGAGGCTGGCGAACTCCTCCGCCGTGATGGTGTCGCAGGGCTTGTCCCAGATGTATTCCGCCACGGACCGGAAGAAGCTGGACTGGGGGGTTATGGGGCCGGAGCCGAATTCCTCTCTGGCGGGCGCGTCCGTCTCCTTCGAAGCCTGGGAGGAGCTGGCCCGGGGGTTGGAGTCGGCGTAGCTGTCGGCCCTGCTGTCCGGGAGCGGGAACATGTCCTGGAAGGAGCCGGATTTCAACATGACGATGAGGGCGAACAGGGCCATGCAGACGACGCCCACCAGCACCCCTATCACGATCGCCACGGTGGGATTGTGCTCCGAGGGCCTTCCGGGGGAGGAAGGGACGTAGACGGTGGGCCTCCCGGAATAGCCGGACTGTCCGGAGGAGACGTAGCGGCTGCTCCGGCTGCCTGCGGTATTGGTGTCGCGCTGGGGAAAGGCAGCGCCCTCAGAGGCGCTCTGCTCCTCCGTGCTTCTGACATAATAGCCGCACTCCTTGCAGGTCATCCGCCCGCCTATCATTTTCAGCTTTGTGCCGCACATGGGGCACTTGGTAATTTCGTTTGCCATATGGATTCCATCCTCATTTCTATGTAATATTAGGCTGTATTCTTTCCGCCGCCCCGTCCTGGCGCGGACATCAGGCGCTGCTCGCCCGGGAATGAATGCACCGCTAGATCCGCCAGTCGCAGGCGTCCTCCAGGACAGCGCAGAAGCGCTCCAGCCCTTCCTGGTCTTCCCGGGTGAAGCGCCCGCGGAGGGGGCTGTCGATATCCAGCACGGCCGTCAGCCGTCCAGCATGGTGGACAGGGACTACAATCTCCGAGCGGGAGGCGGCGTCGCAGGCGATATGCCCCGGGAACGCGTGCACATCGGGGACCAGGATTGCAGTATCATCCGCAGCCGCGTTTCCGCACACCCCTTTTCCGAAGTCGATGCGGATGCAGGCGGGCTTCCCCTGGAAGGGGCCTAAGACCAGCTGGCCCTCCCGCACCAGGTAGAAGCCTGCCCAGTTGATGTCGATTAAGCTCATGTACAGCAGGGCGGAGGCGTTGGCCAGGTTCGCGATGGTGTCGCGCTCCGTGCGGGTCATGGAAGCAAGCTGCTCCAGGAGCAGGGAATAGTCAGTCATTTTCTGTATCCTCCACAGTAATCTTGATACGCATCTTCTCCGGCATCAGGCCGTCATCCACCGCGAAGACAATGTAGTGTTCGCCCTTCTGGCTGCCGGTGGGCGTCCAGAGGAACTCTGTGTCGTCCGGGTTCAGCTGCGCGCCCTCCGGCAGGTTTTCACAGGTAATCTGCAGAGGCGAGGCCACGCCCTTCACGCTGTAGTGGGGCAGCAGGACCTGGCCGTTGTACAGCCTGGTGCCGGTGGCCTCCTCGGACACATCGCTGGCAGGGTTGCGCACGGATAGACGGATGCGGCAGAGCTCTCCGGCCCGGATCCGGACAGGAGCCACGGGCTGGATATAGGGCCGGTACACAGTCAGGGGCAGAGGATAGTTGTCGGTCTCCACCTCGTAATGATATCCGGTCTCCTGACAGGGCGCTGTGGGCAGGGGATAGAGGCTGTCCTGGGGAGTGCCGGGGGCGGGGGCATTGATCTCCACCTGCTTGACGCAGTCGGACTTGGCGTGAAGCGTCCTGGGCTGGCCGTCCTTTGTTCCGTCCCACAGGACCAAGGGCCTGTGGATTTCCAGCCCTGTGACTTCGGTGGTGAAATAGGGCTGCTCCGGCACGTCCTCCGCATTGGTATGCCGTCTGTAATGATCGGTGACGGCGGCGATAGGAGCCATGTCCCGGGCACAGTGGGCCTCCATCCCGTCCACGCAGACATCCTTTACGTCATCGAAGACGCAGACATGCCTGCCGTCGGGCACCTTGCAGGAAAAACGGATATTCCGCAGGGTCAGGCCGTCCACATGCTTGGCAAAGAGGCCGTAGGCGGGCAGGATCCCCCAGGTGCTGGGCTCCGGATAGGCCCCCGGCAGCTCCGGCACGTTATAGGGATTCCCCCGCCAGCAGTTCTCCCGGGCATCCCAGTCTGCCCGGGGCAGCAGGCCTTCGCCTCTGGAGAAGAAGGTGTTCACCAGCCAGGGGAGATTCTGGACGCGCTCCTTCGTGTGGAACTGGGAGAACTTCCACTCCGTGTTCAACTGCCTCTGTTCCACGGCGTGCTCCATGGTCAGGCCGCCTCTGTACTCCACGGAGATATTCTCCAAAACGATATTTTTTATATGGGAATCCGTCAGCCCCATCAGCAGGATAGGGTAGCGGGGATCCGCGTTGGTGACGGTGACGTTGCGGATCAGTACATTGCTCACGGTGGCCATGGTGGCGGATCCGATCGCATTGGCGTATAAGGGCAGGTCGGCCTCCTTCAGCTCCCTGGAGAGGTCGGCCACATAAGCGCCGTGGGCCTCCGGGTGCAGGGCGCCGTGATTCTGGCGGGAGCTCCCCCGGCTGGAGGTGTTCTTCTGGGCGTAGCTCTCGGACTGCCAGACCCTGAGATAGTAATGCCCGTCAAACTCCTCGTAATTGGCCGGATTGCACTCCACCGGATTGAGGGGATCCACGATCTCAAAGGAGGAATGTCCGTCCACGGTGACGGTCTTCGTCCGGTTATAATGAGGGGCATAGCGCCTGGCGGGATAGCAGTGGTAGGCCCTCTCGTTGGGCAGCACCCAGTTCCTGTCGTCCAGGCGCACATCGGTGTCCGAAGCCGGGTAGGCCGAGGAGGAGGCGTTTCCCGTCACGGGGAACCTGGCCCTGTCTCCGGCCCGCAGGAAAATGGGGGAGCTGGACACATTGTCCAGGACGCAGTCCTCGAAGATGACATTGGTCAGGGAGGAGCAGTCCACGGACTCCATGCAGAAGCCCCTGGACCTCTCGAACCGCACCCGGCGGATCGTCACCAGATGGTAGCCGCAGGTGGCCTCCGTGCCGAACTTCAGCCGCCCGGTGGGGCCGCAGCGGTCCACGGCGATCAGCTTGTCCCTTGTGTACTCCCCGGCGTATACGCTGCCCGCGTCGTAGCCGCATACGGTGCAGTCCTCTATGAGCACGTTCTGGAGGGGCTCGAAGATGCCCGCCCCGAAGGAGGCCTTCAGGCACAGGCTCTCGTCGGTGAGGGAGTTGCAGATGGTATGCCGCACCGTCACGTCCCGGCAGCAGTCGATGTCGAAGGCGTCCCTAATGGTGTCCACCAGGATGTGGTTCACGTACAGGTTCCGGCACCCCTCCGCGATGATGGCGAAATGCCCGCCGATGGTGACGGAGAAATCCTCCAGGACCACGTTTTCACAGCGGACGAGAGCGATTCCCTTATTGCCGAACCACTCCTCCTGATGGCCCTTTGCCTCCCTTGACATGGGCTCCTGGGGATCCCCGCCCTGAAGCACATGCTCCAGGATGCCGCTTTTCTCATCGAAGCGCCCTCCGGTGATCAGGCCCCTGCCGGAGATCATGATATTCTCCAGGTCGGATCCGTAGATCAGGCTGTTGGAGAAATAGGAATGCCCATGGTCCTGGAGGCCTACGTAGCGGTTCACCTCGGGCTCCTTATAATTGCCACCCTCGCCGGGCGCGGCCTGGCGGGAATGGGGATTGTCGGTCCTGGCGGCCGATACCACTGCGCCCTCCGAGAGATAGAGATTCACATTGCTTTTCAGGAGGATGGTATAGGTGTGGAAGGTTCCCTTCGGGAAGACTACAGTCCCGCCTTCCATCGCGGCAGCCTGTATGGCGCTGTTGATGGCCTGGGTGTTCACGGCCGGGGCGGCATCTTCACCGGCGCCGAAGTCTGTGATGAGGAAAGTCCTATGCTTTAACAGGTTCCTGGGGCGGATAGAGGCGCCCGTAGCCTCTGGTATTGTGTAGGATGACATTGTGCTGTTGCTCCTTTGAAAAATGAACCCGGTTGATGGTATCTTACAGTTACAATTATACTATATTTTTAAAAAAATACCAGATTTCTATTGACATTTCTTTTTTAATAAGGTATCATTCCGAATAGTTTGAGAATCAAATTACTTGATATTCAAACAAATTGAATTTCAAACTATTTCTCATAGTAATGAAAACCAGATAAGAGAGAGGTAAAAGGAGAGGCGGCTATGTTTGAGAAACTGAAAGAAATCATTGAAGAGAAGCTGAATGCGGAAGGGGCGGCGATCACGGAGGAGACCAGCTTCAAGGAGGATCTGGACGCGGATTCCCTGGATCTGTTCGAGCTGGTGATGGCGCTGGAGGACGAATTCGACGTGGAGATTCCCTCCGAGGAGCTGGAGAAGCTGGCTACGGTGAAGGACGTGATGGACTATCTGGCGGCCAAGGGCATTGAGATGTAAGGATGCCCCGCAGCGCGGATATTTGGAGAGCCATGGAAAGAAACGGTGAGAATGTGGGGACGGGAATGAAGACTAGGATAACGGAACTTCTGGGAACGGAATATCCTCTGATCCAGGGGGGCATGGCATGGATAGCGGAGTGCCGTCTGGCTGCCGCGGTGTCCGAGGCGGGCGGCTTCGGCATCATCGGCGCGGGGGCGGCTCCGGCGCAGTTCGTCCGGGAGCAGATACGGCAGTGCAGGGCCATGACGGATAAGCCTTTCGGCGTGAACATCATGCTGATGAACCCGGAGGCGGACGCCATCGCCCAGGTGGTGGCCCAGGAGGGCGTGAAGGCAGTGACCACCGGCGCGGGGAATCCGGGCAGGTACATGGCGGACTGGAAGGCTGCCGGGGTGAAGGTGGTCCCGGTGGTGGCCAGCGTGGCTATGGCGCGGATGATGGAGCGCGCGGGGGCGGACGCCGTGGTGGCGGAGGGGACGGAGGCCGGCGGACATATCGGATCCACCACCACCATGGCGCTGGTGCCCCAGGTGGCGGACGCGGTGGAGATCCCTGTGATCGCTGCCGGGGGAATCGGGGACGGAAGAGGCTTTGCCGCGGCGTTCATGCTGGGCGCGGAGGCGGTGCAGATGGGCACCCGCTTCCTGGTGGCGAAGGAGTCCATCGCCCATGAGGCGTACAAGAAGAAGGTCATCGCCGCAAAGGACATCGACTCCGAGGTCACGGGCATGAGCCACGGCCACCCCGTGCGCCAGCTGCGCAACCGGATGACCAGGGAATACCTGAAGCTGGAGAAGGAGGGCGCCTCCTTCGAGGAGCTGGAGCAGCTCACCGTGGGAGCCCTGCGCAGGGCCGTGCTGGAGGGCGATGCCGTGAACGGCACGCTGATGGCAGGGCAGATCGCGGGGCTGGTGAGCAGGGAGCAGACCTGCCGGGAGATTATAGAGGAAGTCATGGGGCAGGCGGCGGACCTGCTGCGAGGCCGGGGGGCGTGAGGACTTCCGGCTGGATCCCGGGAGACGGCATTGAAACAACGTTTACTTATCGATGATAAAATGATTATTTGGATAGAGGGATTGAAATGGGAAAGACAGCGTTTATTTTTCCGGGACAGGGAGCCCAGTATTGCGGGATGGGAAAGGATTTCTTCCAGGCCTTTCCCACAGCCAGGAGCGTGTACGCCGCAGCCGGGGAGGCCGCGGGCCTGGACGTAGGGGAGCTCTGCTTTACGGAGAACGAGAGCCTGGATGTCACGGAATACACCCAGATCGCCATGCTGGCCACGGAGGTGGCGATCCTGAAGGTGCTGGAGGAGAAGGGCCTTCGGGCGGACTGCGCCGCGGGGCTGAGCCTGGGGGAGTACGGGGCGCTGGCGGCTGCCGGGGTCATGGAGCTCGACCCGTTGTTCCGGCTGATCCGCTGCCGCGGCATCTTCATGCAGGAGGCCTATCCGGTGGGCGGCGCCATGGCGGCGGTGCTGGGGCTGGACGCTGACAGCATACGCCAGGTCTGCGCCGGGACTGCGGGAGTGGTGTCGATTGCAAACGACAACTGCCCGGGACAGATCGTCATCACAGGGGAGGCCCCTGCGGTGGAGGCGGCCTGCGAGACGCTGAAAGCGGCAGGCGCGAAGCGGTGCGTCCCCCTGAATGTCAGCGGCCCCTTCCACTCCCCGCTCCTGGCGGAGGCCGGAAAGAAGCTGGCGGCGGAGCTGGAGGGTGTTTCCGTGCAAGCCCCCCGCATCCCCTACATCTGCAATGTGGAGGCGGACTATGTGACGGACAGCGCCCGGATCAAGGAGCTGCTGGCCAGGCAGGTGTCCTCCACGGTGAGATGGCGGGAGACCATGGAGCGGATGCTTGCGGACGGGGTGGACACCTTCGTGGAAATCGGGCCCGGGCGGACGCTGGCAGGGTTCCTGCGGAAGATGAGCCGGGACGTGAAGGTACTGAACGTGGCCAAGGTGGAGGATCTGGACGCGGCGCTGGCCTAAGGGGCCGGCAAAGGCGGAGGGCATCTGCCCTGACCGTATTCCCGCTGCCTGGCTCATGGGACGGGAATACGGAGGGCGTTTCGGGCGGAACAGCGTTTCCAAGGGACATAAAAGCGGCCCGGGCCGTCGGGTAGGACCGGCGGCCGGGCAGAATGAGGGACAGAGAAAATGGTAGAAGAAAAGATTCCGGCTTCCGGCAGGGAGCTGGCAGGCAAGGTGGCCCTGGTGACGGGAGCCAGCCGGGGCATCGGCAGGGCCATCGCGCTCACGCTGGCCGGACAGGGAGCCACGGTGCTGGTGAATTACAATGGCTCCAAACAGAGCGCCCTGGAGGTGGTGTCGCAGATCGAGGCGGCGGGCGGGGCGGCCCGGGCCATAGGCTGCGACGTGTCCGACTTCGGGGCCTGCGGCCGGATGGTGGAGGAAATCGTGGCGGACTACGGACATGTGGACATCCTGGTGAACAATGCCGGGGTGACAAGGGACAATCTGGTGGCGCGTATGTCCGAGGAGGACTACGACCATGTAATGGATATCAACCTGAAAGGCGCGTTCCACACCATCCGCCATCTGACCAGATATTTCCTGAAACAGAGAAAGGGCAAGATCGTCAACATCTCCTCCGTGTCCGGAGTGGCTGGAAATGCGGGCCAGGCCAACTACGCCGCGTCCAAGGCGGGGCTGATCGGGCTGACGAAGAGCGTGGCCAAGGAGCTGGCGGGCAGGAACATCTGCGTCAACGCCGTGGCGCCGGGCTTCATCGAGACGGAGATGACCCAGGCTCTGCCCCAGAAGGCAAGGGAGGCGGCAGTGGCCTCGATCCCCATGGGCAGGATGGGAAGCCCCCGGGACGTGGCCGAGCTGGTGGCCTTTTTGGCAGGGGACAGGTCGGACTATATCACCGGGCAGGTCATATGCGTGGACGGCGGGATGGTGTGAGGAGAAGTCCTGAGCCACAGAAGGCCCGCTGAGGGCTTTCGGACTCAGGGCGTGTTATCGTGATTTGGAGGGTATGGCATGAGGAGAAGAGTAGTAGTGACAGGGATGGGGGCCATCACCCCTATCGGCAATGGCGTGGAGAACTTCTGGCAGGGCATCCGGCAGGAGCGCATCGGCTTCGGGCCCATTACCAGGTTCGACGCCGGGGGCTATAAATGCAGCCTGGCGGCGGAGGTGAAGGACTTCGATCCGGAGCGCTATATGGACAAGAAAGCGGCCAGGCGCATGGAGCTTTTCTGCCAGTACGCGGTGGCGGCGGCAGGGGAGGCCCTGGCGGACGCGGCGCTGGACATGGAGAAGGAGGACGCCTACCGGGTGGGATGCTTCGTGGGCAGCGGCGTGGGCAGCCTGCAGGCCATGGAGCGGGAGTGCGGAAGGCTTTCCGAGAAAGGCCCCTCCAGGGTGGGCCCTCTGTTCGTGCCGCTGATGATATCCAACATGGCGGCGGGCAATGTGAGCATCGCCTACGGCCTGAAGGGCAAGAGCCTGAATGTGGCCACGGCCTGCGCCACGGGCACCAATTCCATCGGGGAGGCCTTCCGCTCCATCCAGTACGGGGAGACGGACGCCTGCGTGGCCGGGGGGACCGAGGCGGCGGTATGCCCGATCGGAATCGCCGGGTTTGCCGCGCTGAACGCCCTGTCCGCCAGCACGGATCCCCGGAGATGCTCCATCCCCTTCGACAGGGACAGGAGCGGCTTCGTCATGGGCGAGGGCGCGGGCATCGTGGTGCTGGAGGAGCTGGAGCACGCAAGGAGGAGAGGCGCGCGGATCTACGCGGAGGTGCTGGGATACGGATGCACATCCGACGCGTACCACATCACTTCCCCCGCCGAGGACGGCGCGGGCGCGGCAGCGGCCATGAAGAACGCCCTGGCGGATGGCGGCGTGGAGCCCGGGGCGCTGGGCTATATCAACGCCCACGGCACTTCCACCCACCACAACGATCTCTTCGAGACCAGGGCCATCAAGCTCGCCTTCGGTGACCACGCGAAGAGGCTGCGCATCAATTCCACCAAATCCATGATAGGCCATCTGCTGGGAGCCGCCGGGGCGGTGGAGTTCATCGCCTGCGTGAAGGAGATCCAGGAGGGATTCCTCCACAGGACAGTGGGCCTGCGGGAGACGGAGGAGGAGCTGGATCTGGATTACTGTATGGAGAGCCATGAGGAGGCGGTGCCCTATGCCCTCAGCAATTCCCTGGGCTTTGGAGGGCACAATGCCAGCATCCTTTTGGGGAAAATGGAGTAGGAGGAGATTGCGTCATGTCATTGTTAACCGCAAAGGAGATCATGGAGATCATACCCCATCGCTATCCCTTTTTGCTGATAGATACCATTGAAGAGCTGGAAGCGGGCACCCGGGCGGTGGGCCGAAAGTGCGTCAGCATGAACGAGCCTTATTTCCAGGGACATTTCCCGGGGAATCCGGTGATGCCGGGGGCATTGATTGTGGAGGCCATGGCCCAGACGGGAGCGGTGGCCATGCTGTCCGTCCCGCAGTGGAAGGGGAAGACAGCGTATTTCGCGGGGATAGACAAGGCGAAATTCCGCAGGAAGGTGATTCCCGGGGATGTATTGACACTGGAGGCCAGGGTCGTCAAGTGCAAGGGCCCCCTGGGCATCAGCGAGGCGGTGGCCACTGTGGACGGCAAGGTGGTGGCCCAGGCCCAGCTCACATTCGCAATCGGGGCGGAGTGAGCCGTCGCGCAGTATAAATTGGCAAAGTCGCGAAGGCGCACGAGAGGAATTTTCATACGTGCATTTTCGGATGAAAATTCCTCTCCCAAGTGTGCGTCGAGTGACTTTACCCAATTGCCGCATGCGGCAATTTGAGCCGTCGCGCAGCGACTATATTAGGAGGACTTAAAATGGGCGGACTGTTCAGAAAGAAAGCATCGGAAACAGAAGAGCGGCTGCGGAGGAAACGGGTCACGTTTTTCGCCAGGCAGCGGAATCAGGAGGACAGCTCCGGCGGGCACCGGGCGGAAGGGTCCCAGGGGGCGTCCGAGCCCGCCGGCGAAATGAAAGCGGCGCAGGCGGATGCCAATGTCCGCTCCCAGGAAAAGGAAGCCTACATGATCCGCTGCCCCAGATGCGGGAAGATGGTGAACCGGGACAGGGTGGCCAGGCGCAAGTACATCTGCTACGAGTGCGAGGGATACTTCCGGGTCAGGACCAACAACCGCATCCGCATGGTGGCGGATCCCCATACCTTCCAGCCCTGGTTCACGGATATGCCGGTGAGAAACCCACTTTCCTACGAGGGATATGAGGAGAAGCTCCGGGAGGCGAGGGAGAAGACCGGCCTGGAGGAAGCCTTCACCGTGGGGCAGTGCAAGGTCTTCGGCCAGGACATCGTGCTGGGCATCTGCGACTCCAGGTTCCTGATGGCCAGCATGGGGCATGTGGTGGGGGAGAAGATCACCGCCGCCATCGAGCGGGCCGTGGAGCTTAGGCTGCCGGTGTTCTTCTTCTGCTGCTCCGGCGGGGCCAGGATGCAGGAGGGCATCATCTCCCTGATGCAGATGGCCAAGACCTCCGCGGCCATCCGGAAGCTGGACGAGGCCGGATTGCTGTACTGCACCATCCTCACAGACCCCACCATGGGCGGCGTCACGGCCAGCTTCGCCATGCTGGGGGACGTAGTCATGGCGGAGCCCGGTGCGCTGATCGGCTTCGCGGGGCCCAGGGTCATCCGCCAGACCATCGGCCAGGAGCTGCCGGAGGGCTTCCAGACGGCGGAATTTCTGGTGGAGCACGGCATCATAGACGGCATCGTGAAAAGGGAGGCGCTGAAGAAGACCCTGTATTTCCTGGTGAAATCCCATCAGGGCAAGGAGGGGGAGTACGCTGACTTTACCGGGGGGAAGGACTTCCATTTCGTGCTGAACGAAGTGCTGAAGGAGCAGACCTGGAACGTGAAGCCCGCAGGCGCCTGGGAGAAGGTGAAGGCCGTCCGGAGGCTGGAGCGGGCCAGCGCCTGTGACTACATGGCCAGCATCTTCGATAATTTCGTGGAGGCCCACGGGGACAGGAGCTTCCGGGACGACCCGGCCATCATCGGCGGCATCGGCTTTCTGGAGGGACAGCCGGTGACGGTGATCGCGGAGCACAAGGGCAAGGACGGAAAGGAGTGCCAGCGGCGCAATTACGGCATGCCCATGCCGGAGGGCTACCGCAAGGCCCTGCGCCTGATGAAGCAGGCGGAGAAGTTCCACCGCCCCATCGTAAGCTTCATCAATACCTCCGGGGCCTACTGCGGCATCGAGGCGGAGGAGCGGGGCCAGGGCGAGGCCATCGCCCGCAACCTGCAGGAGATGTCCGCTTTGAAGGTGCCCGTGCTGTGCATCTTCATCGGCGAGGGCGGCAGCGGCGGTGCCCTGGCCACGGCGGTGGGGAACGAGGTGTGGATGCTGGAGAATGCCACGTATTCCATCCTGTCCCCCGAGGGCTTTGCCTCCATCCTCTGGAAGGATTCCTCCAGGGCCCGGGAGGCCAGCGAAATCATGCGCATCACGGCCCAGGATTTGAAGCTCCTGCACGTGGTGGACAGGATCGTCCCGGAGTTCGGCGGGGCGGACAGCACCACTGCGGAGGCCATCGGCGGCTACCTGAAGGAGCAGATCATGGCCTTCCTGCAGCGCTACCAGGGCCTGTCCGGCCAGGAAATCGCCGCCCAGCGCTACGAAAGATTCCGCAGATACTAAAAACAGGGAGAGGCGCAGAAGTGAGCCGAGAGGCGAAGCCCTCTTCAGTGCCGTCGCGCAGCGACTTACGGGCGAAGACTCGAAGGCGCACGAGAGGAATCTTCATATGTTCACTTCCATATGAAGATTCCTCTCCCAGAAGTGAGCCGAGAGGCGAAGCCCTCTTCAGTGCCGTCGCGCAGCGACTTTAATAGGAGAACATAATACTATGTCGATTCGGATTATGGGAACAGGAAGCGCCCTCCCCGGGCGCGTGGTGGAGAACAGGGAACTTGAGGGGATGGTGGACACATCGGACGAATGGATCAGAGAGCGCACCGGCATCGGCAGCAGGCATGTGTCCACCGGGGAGACAGTGGCCTCCCTGGCGGCGGCAGCCTGCGGGCGGGCCCTTGCGGATGCGGGAAAGCAGGCGGAGGAGGTGGAGCTCATCCTGGCGGCCACCTGCTCCCCGGAGGAAGCGGCCCCCTGCGTGGCCTGCCGGATCCAGAGCGAGATCGGAGCCGGGAATGCCGTGGCCTTTGACGTAAACGCGGCATGCGCCGGTTTTTTGTTTGCCCTGCACACGGCGTGGGCCTATGTGGAGGCGGGCATCTACAGAAACGCTCTGATCGCCGGCAGCGAAGTGCTCTCCAAGCTGGTGGACTGGGAGGACAGGGGCACCTGCATCCTCTTCGGGGACGGCGCGGGGGCGGTATACGTGGAGAGATGTGAGACGGGCGGCATCCTGGGCTTCGTGCAGCATGCGGACGGGAAGAAGGGCGGGGTGCTCGGCGGGGGCGGCAGGCAGCTTTCCAATCCCTGGGCCGGGCAGCAGGATTACCGCAGGTTCTTCCAGATGGACGGCCGGGAGGTGTTCGCCTTTGCGGTGCGCCAGGTGCCCCTGAATGTGGAGGAGGCCCTGGGAAAGGCGGGGCTCGCCATAGGGGACGTGGACCTGTTCGTGCTCCATCAGGCCAACCGGCGCATCATAGAGGGCGTGGCGAAGCGCCTGGGCGTAAGCCTTTCCCTCTTTCCCATGAACCTGGAGCGGGTGGGCAACACCTCCTCCGCGGCCATCCCGCTTCTGCTGGACGAGCTGAACAGAGAGGGGCACCTGCGGCGGGGGATGCGGCTGGTGCTGTCCGGATTCGGGGCAGGGCTGACCTGCGGGGCCTGCGTGATGGAATGGTAGGTGGAAGGCAGAGAAAAGCCTATTGACTTTTTTCCAGAAATGGGTACATTATTATTATATGGTCCGGGGAGGATAGCGGGGGATAAATGGTACAGAATACGAGGCGCTCCATAAACGAATTGTTAGTCAGCCTGTTCAACCATGTGATGGACATGGAGGCGAAGGCCGTGATCACCGAGGAGTACAGGGACATCACCAACAACGATATGCATATCATAGAGGCAATCGGCGTGGAGGAGCCCAGGAACATGTCCGTGATCGCGAACCGGCTCTCCGTCACGGTCAGCACCCTGACCACGAATATGAACGGACTGGAGCGCAAAGGCTATATTATGCGGGAGCGCAGTACGAAAGACAAACGTGTAGTACATGTCCTGCTGACGGACAAGGGAAGGAAGGCCTTCTACCACCACAGAGATTTCCATAAGAAGATGATCAGGGCCATCGTGAAGGACCTGAGCGGGGAGGAGATGGAGATCCTCTACCGCTGCCTCGTGAACCTGGACTCTTTTCTGGAAGCCGGAGGCGGGGAGTGCGCAAGGGCCCCTTCCACATAGAGAAAAGAGAGTGTGATTTTCATGAACATGGGAGAAAAAGTCAATCAGGTGCTGGGAAAGCTCAAGACGGTCATCTATGGCAGGTTCGCCATGATCCTGCTGGGCTTTCTGGCGCAGCTTATCCTGCTGACGGTGGGATATTTCCTCCTGCGCAATTACAGCTATCTGTTCTACGGGCTTTTTCTGACGGTCAGCGCCATTGTGGTGATCTATATCTACAATGCCCCCGGCAATCCGGACCTGAAGCTGTCCTGGATGCTGCCCATTGCCATATTCCCTGTGTTCGGGGCCATCTTTTACATGACCATCGTCATGCAGCCGGGCACTACGGTCCTGTACGAGCGGCTTACGGAGCTGTCGGAGCATACCAGGAAGTACGTGGTCCCCAGGAGCGACACCAGGGACAGGCTGCGGACGGAGAGCCCCCACATGGGGCAGCTGGCCTATTACCTGGAGAAATACGACAACAGCCCGGTGTATGACAACACCCAGATGAAATATTACGCCCTGGGGGACAGCCAGTTCGTGGACATGGTGGAGGAGCTGAAGAAGGCGGAAAAGTTCATCTTCATGGAATTCTTCATCGTGTCCGGCGGCCAGATGCTGGGGACGATCCTGGACATCCTGAAAGAGAAGGCCAGGCAGGGCGTGGAGGTGCGATTCATGTGCGACGGCACCAATGTGCTGTGGAACCTGCCCGAGTTCTTCCCCCAGATGCTGGAGGCGGAGGGGATACGCTGCAAGATGTTCGCGCCGATCCGCCCTGTTTTCTCCCCCCATTACAACAACCGCGACCACCGCAAGATCCTGGTCATTGACGGAAAAGTGGCCTTCACCGGCGGCATCAACCTGGCGGACGAATATATCAACAGGAAAGAGCGCTTCGGCCACTGGAAGGATGTGGGGGCCAAAATCTCGGGGGAGGCCGTGGAGCGGTTCACCTATATGTTCCTGGAGCTGTGGGACGTGGACGGGACGGAGGAGGAGACCTATGAAAGATACAGGCTCCCCGGGGAGGCGGGCTGCTCCAGCGACGGCTATGCCATTCCCTACAGCGTCTGTCCCCTGGGGCCGGAGCGGGTGGGGCAGATGGTGTACCTGGAGATCCTGAACACGGCCCATACCTATGTGCATATCATGACCCCCTATCTGATACCGGATTACCAGATGCTGACTGCCCTGAGCTACGCCGTGAAGCGGGGGGTGGAGGTGGTCATCATCATGCCTCACATCCCGGACAAGAAATACGCTTTCCTCCTGGCCAAGACCTATTACGACCAGCTCCTGGAGGCGGGGGTGCGGATCTGCGAGTACGAGCCGGGCTTCGTCCACGCCAAGGTGTTCATCTCCGACAATGTGAAGGCGGTGGTGGGCACGGTGAACCTGGACTACCGCAGCCTCTTCCACCATTTCGAGTGCGGCGTGGTGCTGTACCGGAATTCCCAGATAGCGGTGATGGAGCAGGATTTCCAGGATACGCTGGGCAAGTGCATCGAGATGAAAGAGGGGGATTACGGGAAGCTGCGGCTGCAGGACAGGGCGATTGGAAGGATCATGCGGCTGGTGGCGCCGCTGATGTGAGATATTCGTAAGAGAAGGGCGGGGGATTCCTGCCCTTTTTCCTGTTCCGATTTTTTTGCATTTCCATGAAACCTGTAAGGCTTTATGTCGTCTATAGAGACAGGAGAGGGCTGCGCGGCCCGGGGACGCGGCGCACATAGGAGGGAGGCATATCTTGAAGGATGCACAGATACTGGATTTATATTGGGGGAGACAGGAACAGGCGATCTATGAGACCCAGAAGGCCTATGGGAACTACTGCTACAGCATCGCCTGGAACATCCTGTACTCCAGGGAGGACTCGGACGAGTGCGTGAACGATACATGGCTGCGGGCCTGGAACGCCATACCGCCCAAGCGGCCGAACCGCCTGGCGCTGTTCCTGGGGACGATCACCAGGAACCTGTCCCTGGACAGATGGAAGGAAAAGCATGCCATGAAGAGAGGAAAGGGCGAGATGGAGCTTGCGCTGGACGAGCTGGCGGAATGCCTGCCCGATGCCCGCGACACCCAGGCGGAGGTGGAGGCGGCGGAGCTGGCGCGGCTGGTGAATGAATTCCTGTACGGGCTGCCGGAGAGGGACTGCAATATCTTCCTGCGCCGCTACTGGTACGTGGAGGAGTACGGGGACATCGCCAGGCGCTACGGCATGAAGCTGAATACGGTGAAGAGCTCCCTGTTCCGCACCAGGGCCAGGCTGCGGGCATATCTGGAAAGCGAGGGCGTGGTGATATGAGGGGATATGAGGATTCTAAACGGAAGGATGGGCAGCGGGAGGAGCCGGAACGCGCCATGCGGCTGATGGAGGCGCTGTCCGATGTGGACCAGGCCCTGCTGGAGCGCTGCGCGGGGACCGGGCGCGGCGTGCACTTTTGGCATGGGGCCAGGGCTGTTGCGGCAGTGCTGTGCCTGGCAGTGGTGGGGGCGGCAAGCTGGGGAGGATATCAGTTGTCCCGGACGAGGATGGGCGGCGCCGATTCCTCAGGCGGTGCTGCGGCGCCGTATATGGAGGAAATCCGGGAGGACGAGGAAGAGGCCGTGCCCCGGGATGAGGTGAATTGTGATACCGCGCCGGAGGCGGCGGGGGCTGAGGATGCCGTGGAGGCCGGACAGGGCGGGGAGCAGATCCGTCAGACGGAAGCCGACAAATTCATGGACGGGCAGTACGCGGACGGCGGAGAGATGCCGCCGGGGCAGGAAGCGGCCATAGAGGAGGGGAAGCGGGACGGCAGCGGAACCGGGGGAGATGCCGTGAAAGAGAACGGAAGCCCTGAGGATACCGCCGGCTGTCCGCTGCCGCCGCAGTCTCAGAAGCTGACGCTGGCCCAGGCCAGGGAGGACGCCGCGCTGGGGGCCTATGTCCCCACGGCGCTTCCGGCGGGATATGCCTTTGAGGAAGCCCACCGGGTGACGGAAGCTACGGAGGCGAACCTGAGCCTGCGCTGGAGCAGGGGGATGGACTCCATCATGCTGCATCTGGAGAAGACAGGGACGCCACCGGCCACGGTGGATGTGGAGAAGCCGGAGACCTACGACGAGCGCCTGTATGAAGTCCCCTACGGGGAGACCGTGCCGAAGGAATACCGGCAGACATTCGACAATCCGGTGTTCGCTGCAGAGGATTTTAGCCTGGAGATTGTGGAGAGCCGGATGAAATCCTATGACGACAGGGGAGATACGGATACCCCCAGGGGGAATTTCAGCGTGCTGTACGGGGACGGCGTACTGATCTCCTTCAACGGGCGGGGCACGGCGGAGGAAATCTGGGAGATGTTCTGTTCCATGGGAGGAGAATAGAGCCGGCAACAGCCGGCTCTACCCATTTTCATTTTCCAGCATGCGGTAGCCCACGCCCACCTCGGTGAAGACATATTGGGGCTGAGCCGGGTTCTGTTCTATCTTGCGGCGGATGTTCGCCATGTTCACACGCAGGATCTGGTTGTTCTCCTCCGCGTATGGCCCCCAGATGCGCCGCAGGATCGTGTTGTAGGTCAGCACCCGCCCCGCGTTCTCGGCCAGCAGGGAGAGAAGCTGGTACTCGATCTGGGTCAGGTGGACCCTTCTGCCCTCCAGGCGGAGGATTCGCTTGTCGAAGTCTATTTCCAGATCCAGGGCCTTATAGACCTGGCTGTGGGCGTTTCCGCGGCTGTGGCGCAGGGCGGTGCGGATGCGGGCCGTCAGTTCGTTCGGATAGAAGGGCTTGGTGATATAGTCGTCGGCCCCCAGATCCAATGCGGCCACCTTTTCCTGCTCCTCGTCACAGGCGGAGACGATGAGGATGGGGACATGGCTCCATCCGCGCAGCTGCTCCAGCACCTGGAACCCGTCCATGTCCGGCAGGCCCATGTCCAGCAGGATCAGATTGGGACAGAGGGAGGCCGCAAGGCTGAGCCCCTCTCTGCCGGTCAAAGCCGTGGTGGTCGTATAGCCGTTCTTGTCCAAGAGCGCCGAGATAAAAGAACATGTGTTCTTGTTATCTTCTATTAGTAAAATGCGGATTCTGGCATTCATTTCACATCAAAAGCTCCTTTTGGCAGGGTAAAGATAAATTCCGCACCATGGCTGTGGTTCCGCCCCGTAAAACTGCCGTGGTGGGCCGAGACGATGGCCTTGCAGATTACCAGCCCGATGCAGTATTTCCTGTGGACGCCCGAAAGGGTTGTGTCCGGCGCATTGCGGGACAGATGGCTCAGCGCCTCCTCGCGGATGCCGCATCCATAGTCCCTGACGATAAAGGTGACCTGGCTTTCGCCATCCTCTACGATGACATCCACTGGCTCTCTGCTGCCGGAATGGCGCAGAGCGTTCTCCAGCAGATTGATGAGGACCTGCTCTATGAGCAATGCATCCATGGGCAGCATGACGATCTGGTCCGGAATGACGGCATGGACTTCAAAGCCCGGATGGCGCATCTTCATTTTCTGCAGAGCTTCCCCCAGCACCTCCTCCACGATCTCCTCCCTGGTGCGGACAGTGCTGTCCATGTCCCGGATGCGGGTCATGGCCAGGAGATTCTCCACGATATTGATCAGCCAGCCGGAGTCCTCGTGGATGTGGCTTACAAGCTGCAGCCGTTCCTCCTGGTTCAGCGTCTCATGGTTCTCCAGATAGAGGAGGCTGTTGCCCATGATGCCGGACAAGGGGGTGCGCAGGTCGTGGGAGACGGCACGCATGAGGCTTTCGTGGATTTTTTCCGACGCTGTTTCCTGTTGCATGCGCTCACTGTGGGTTCTATCGGCCTTCCGGCTGAGGTGCCTTGAGACCAGGATGCCCCCTGCGGCGGCTGTGGCGCAGAGTGCCGTGTACAGGCCTCCGCGGGCCGAATGCTTCACATGATGTAACGAATCCAATTGTTTTTTTCGCATGATATGCCCTTTCCTTAGTATGCTTATTTGAAACAGTGCTTGAATCCTGTCTGGAGTCTATTATATAATTTTTGACTACAGGAGGCAAGACATCAGGCATAAAGATATTGTTAAGAAGTTGTAGTCATCGGGATGTAGGCAACCTATTTCTTAAAATTTCGTTATAGGCTTGCGCATGCCTGTTCCCGGGGGTACAATGTTGACACATGAGGAAATTGCGGAGAAAGGCAGCGAAAAGATGAGAGAGCGTGAGGCTTTTCTGGATAGATTGAGGGTGATGGCCACCTTGGCGGTGGTGATGCTCCATACCGCCACCGGCGTCATGGACGCCACGGATATGAGCCTGTATCCGGAGGAGAACAGGGTCTTCCTGACAGCCATGGACCTGGTGTGCTGGAGCGTGCCGGTATTTCTGGTGATATCGGGATATCTGTTCCTGAATCCCGGGCGGGAGATTGGATTGGGAAGGATGCTGACGAAATACTGCAGGCGGATCGTGCTGGCTTTGGTCCTGTTCGGGGTGCCCTACGGATGCCTGGAGCTTGTGGCTGCGGAGGGGAGATTCCGCCCGGGCATGCCGGCGGAGGCTTTTGTGAAGGTGCTCCGGGGAGAGAGCTGGTCCCATATGTGGTATCTGTACCTGATACTGCTCCTGTATGCGGTGACACCGCTCCTGAAACGGGTGCTGAAGGCCGTTCCCCGGTGGGCGGTGGGCGCGGCGGCGCTGGCGCTGCTCCTGGGCTGCTCCCTGCTGCCGTATCTGTGGGAACTGCGGGGAGCGGAAGGCCTGGCCCTGCCGGGGGACGGGATTTATTTCTTCTATTATATATGCGGATATCTGTTCGCCACGGCGGAGCGGGGCAGGCTGGAGAGGGCGGTGGAGAAAGGGATCCTGCCCGGCATGACCGCGCTGCTGTGCGCCGGGATGGCCGCCAGCCGCCTGTGGGGGGACTACACCCTGCAGATGGCCTACAACTATCCCTTCACTGTCCTGCTGGCGCTTCTGCTGTTCGCGTGGGGAATGGGGACGGAGGAGAGGCGGGGGGCTGGAAGAGGGCGTGGAACCGGCCGTTTCCGGGAACAGGCCGCCGCGCTGAGCTTCACGGTGTACCTGATCCACCCGGTGTTCCTGAATATGGCCTATAAGTTCTTCCATGTGACGCCCCTGTCCGGAGCGGCGCTGCTGCCGCTGCCCGCCGCCCTCTCCCTGGGGATTTTCCTGCTGCTGTTCTTCGGGGGCACGGCGCTCCTCTCAGCGGCCTTGGCCTGGGTGCTGTATCGGATACCGCCGCTCAGGAAATACGTGCTGTAGCAGGAGCCTACTAATCGCGCTGCCAGCGCCCGGCCGCCCCGCAGGGCAGCACAAGGCCGTTTGCGGATACGGGGAGGCCGACTTCCTGGGCCTCCACCCGGCCGCCCCGGCCCTTCGCCACCGCCTCGCTGAGCATGTACGACAGCACGGCGGGCTGCAGGCCCGTGGTGTAGGAATTGAGCAGGAAGAACAGGGCGTCATGGGAGAGGAGCTGCGCCGCCAGGGTGAGGAAGGGCCAGATGTTCACCTCCAGCTTCCAGATTTCCCCCTTGGGGCCTCTGCCGTAGGAGGGAGGGTCCATGATGATGCCGTCGTAACGGTTGCCCCGGCGGATCTCCCGCTCCACGAACTTCACGCAGTCGTCCACCAGCCACCGGATGGGGGCGTCTCCCAGCCCGGAGGCGGCAGCGTTCTCCTTCGCCCAGCCCACCATGCCCTTGGAGGCGTCCACATGGGTCACATGGGCGCCCGCCGCTGCCGCCGCCAGGGTGGCGCCTCCGGTGTAGGCGAAGAGGTTGAGCACCTTCAGGGGCCTGTCCGGGGGCTTGGGGGCGCTGCGCAGGATATGGGAGAACCATTCCCAGTTCACCGCCTGCTCCGGGAACAGGCCGGTATGCTTGAAGCTGAAGGGCTTCAGGCGGAAGGCAAGGGGCTTTCGGGCCGCCTCCCCTCCGCTCTCCCGGAACCGGTAGGAGATGCCCCACTCGTCCGGCAGCCGGAAGAACTCCCATTCCCCGCCGCCCCTGTCGCTCCTGTGGTAATGACCATTGGGGCGCTCCCATCCCCTGTGGGCCCGGGGCGTGCTCCAGATGACCTGCGGATCAGGGCGGATCAGGATATAATCCCCCCACCGTTCCAGCTTCTCGCCGCCCGCAGCGTCCAGCACCTCATAATCCTTCCAGTTATCGGCAATCCACATATCTGCCTCCTTGCTTTGGCCATCTTCTGATTCCGGCTGATTATTTTTTCAGCCATTTTTTATTAAAGCATATTTATGGAAAAAAGTCATTTGTTTTCCACGGAACGGATTGTACTAAAAAAAATACAATTTTTTTGCAAAACACCGGAAAAAGTTCTTGCAAAGTAAAGTTCTGCCATGTATACTAAGAATTGCTGTGACATGATAGCTGTGAAGCGCGAGGTTGCTGGCCGTCAGCAATGGCGACCGGGTTTTCCGTGGAGCGAATGTCAAGTTAGAAACTGACGACAAGTCACTGTACCGATTGAAATTCTGCAGACATGCAGTCCTGAATGTGAGGTCCAAAGGTCAAGACAGTTGCGTGAGAGTTTAGGACACACACGGGAGAGTGTACAGTCACCGCTTGTCGTACCAAAGTGAAATTACCATTTCACTTGAAAAGTGCGAAAAGGAGGCGACTTTTTTTATGGCAAGTCAGGTAATGAGAATCACATTGAAGGCGTATGAGCATCAGCTGGTGGATGCATCCGCGAAGAAGATCATCGAGACTGTGAAGAAGACCGGATCCGAGGTGAGCGGCCCCGTGCCCCTTCCCACCAAGAAGGAAGTGGTGACAATCCTCAGGGCAGTGCATAAGTACAAGGATTCCAGAGAGCAGTTCGAGCAGAGGACCCACAAGAGGCTGATCGACATCATAGCGCCCACCCAGAAGACGGTGGATGCCCTGCAGAGGCTGGAGATGCCCGCAGGCGTGTACATCGACATCAAGATGAGAACCAAATAGGAATAAAACCTCTACTTAGACGTATGAACACAGGCGGCGGGGAACCGCCGGCGGCCATGGCGCAACAGTGGCTGTGTGGTCCGCTATGTAGATGAAGCCCAAAGGGCAGAAAGAGAGGAAACATGAAGAAAGCAATTTTGGCGACAAAAGTCGGAATGACCCAGATCTTCTCTGAAGACGGCGCGCTGATTCCCGTGACCGTCCTTCAGGCAGGCCCCTGCGTGGTGACGCAGGTCAAGACAGTGGAGAACGATGGCTACAAGGCAGTGCAGGTAGGCTTCGTTGACAAGAAGGCCAGGATCATCAACAAGGATGCCAGCGGCAGGCGCGAGGTCATCCACAGGCACGGCGCTACCAAGCCGGAGCAGGGCCATTTCAAGAAGGCCGGCGTCAGCTGCAAGAGATATGTGAGAGAGTTCAAGTTCGAGAACGCTGAAGAGTATTCGCTGGGCGCGGAGATCAAGGCGGACATCTTCCAGCAGGGCGACAAGATAGACGCGTCCGCAATCTCCAAAGGTAAGGGATTCCAGGGCGCTATCAAGAGGCTGGGACAGCACAGAGGACCCATGAAGCACGGTTCCAAGTTCCATCGCCATCAGGGCTCCAACGGCGCATGTTCGTCCCCCAGCCGCGTGTTCAAGGGCAAGGGGATGCCCGGCCACATGGGATGCGTGAAGGTCACCGTCCAGAACCTGGAAGTGGTGAGGGTGGACGCGGAGAAGAATCTGCTGCTGGTCAAGGGCTCAGTGCCCGGTCCCAAGAAGGGATTAGTCACCATCAAAGAGACCGTAAAGGTAGAATGCTAGTTTAATGCGAAAGGAGGGCCAATCATATGGCAAGCGTATCTGTTTATAATATGGAAGGCAAGGAAGTCGGTACAATCGAATTAAACGATGCGGTATTTGGTGTGAAGGTAAATGAGCATCTGGTACACATGGCAGTTGTACAGCAGCTTGCAAATAAACGTCAGGGAACCCAGAAGGCAAAGACCCGCGGCGAGGTGTCCGGAGGCGGACGCAAGCCCTGGAGACAGAAGGGGACAGGCCACGCGAGACAGGGATCGACCAGGTCTCCCCAGTGGAAAGGCGGCGGCGTAGTGTTCGCGCCCGTTCCCAGAGATTATTCCTTCAAGATGAACAAGAAGGAGAAGAGGGCGGCTCTGAAGTCCGCTCTGACCAGCAAGGTCCAGGACAACAGGCTGATCGTGCTGGATGAGCTGAAGTTCGATGAGATCAAGACCAAGAAGTTCGTGGCAGTGATGAACAACCTGAAGGTGGATAAGGGCCTGGTGGTCATCGCGGAGAACGATGCGAACGTGGTGCTGTCCGCCAGGAACGTGGCAGATGTCAACACGGCGCTGGCGAACATGATCAATACCTATGATGTCATGAAGGCAAAGACGGTAGTCCTGACTAAGGATGCCGTGGCGAAGATAGAGGAGGTGTTCGCATAATGGCAGCTATCAAATACTATGATGTGATCCTCAAACCGGTGATCACCGAGAAGAGCATGGACGGAATGTCCAGAAAGGAATATACCTTCCTGGTTCATCCCGAGGCGAATAAATGCCAGATCAAAGAGGCTGTGGAGAAGATGTTCGAGGGCACCAAGGTACAGCGCGTGAACACCATGAACCTCCCCGGCAAGCAGAAGAGGCGCGGCAATTCCGTGGGAATGACCGCCAAGACCAAGAAGGCCATCGTCAAGCTGACAGAGGACAGCAAGGACATCGAGATCTACCCCGGCCTTTAACAGGATGGAAGGACGCTCTAAGGCATCGGGAGACGCTGCCTGAGAACATCTAAGTTCCGTCCGGAACGATTTAGGTATGTGGCTGCCAGGGGGGCAGCCGCGCAAAGAATCAAAGAAAAGGAGAACAGAAAAATGGGAATCAAGACATATCGTCCCTATACACCTTCCAGAAGGCATATGACGGGCTCTGATTTCTCTGAAATCACCAAGAAGACACCGGAGAAGAGCCTTTGCGTTTCACTGAAGAAGCATTCCGGCCGCAACAACCAGGGCAAGATCACC
The DNA here is from genome assembly GCF_910585425.1 of uncultured Acetatifactor sp. Classification (GTDB taxonomy): domain Bacteria; phylum Bacillota; class Clostridia; order Lachnospirales; family Lachnospiraceae; genus Acetatifactor. The sequence continues at coordinate 28,187 of NZ_CAJUCP010000045.1, forward strand.
GTAAGGCACAGAGGCGGCGGCTGCAGAAGAAAATACAGACTGGTGGATTTCAAGAGGAACAAGGATGGAATCCCTGCAAAGGTAATCGGCATCGAGTACGATCCCAACAGATCCGCCAACATCGCGCTGATCTGCTATGCGGACGGCAAGAAGTCCTATATCCTCGCTCCTCAGGGCCTGACCGACGGCATGAAGGTCATGAACGGGCCGGAAGCCGAAGTGAGAGTGGGCAACTGTCTGCCTCTGTCCGAGATTCCGGTAGGTACTATGGTGCACAATGTGGAGCTGTATCCCGGCAGGGGCGGCCAGATGGCCCGTTCCGCAGGAAACGGCGCGCAGCTTATGGCGAAAGAGGGCAAATACGCTACCCTGCGCCTTCCCTCCGGCGAGATGAGAATGGTCACTCTGACATGCCGCGCTACCATCGGCATCGTGGGCAATGCGGATCACAATCTGATCAATATCGGTAAGGCCGGCCGCAAGCGCCACATGGGCATCCGTCCTACAGTCCGCGGTTCCGTCATGAACCCCAACGACCATCCTCACGGCGGCGGCGAAGGCAAGACTGGTATCGGACGTCCCGGGCCCAGCACTCCTTGGGGCAAGCCTGCACTGGGCTATAAGACGCGCAAGTCCAAGAAGCCTTCAGACAGGCTGATTGTGAGAAGACGTGACGGTAGAGCGATCAAGTAAGATTGAGGAGGAAAGACAATGGCTAGATCACTGAAAAAAGGGCCTTTCGCGGATGAAAGCCTGTTAAAGAAAATAGATGCTTTGAACGCTTCCGGACAGAAGCAGGTCATCAAGACATGGTCCCGTCGTTCTACGATTTTCCCTTCCTTTGTAGGACACACCATTGCGGTCCATGATGGCAGAAAGCATGTACCTGTATATGTTACCGAGGACATGGTTGGCCATAAGCTTGGCGAGTTCGTAGCCACCAGAACCTACCGTGGCCACGGTAAGGACGAGAAGAAATCGAAAGTTAGATAACCGTGGCAGCGGGCTTCTTCCATGGCTAGACATGCCAGGGACGGGAAGGAGTCCAGCTTAGGTAAGGAGAAGGAGGGTTTATATCAATGGCTAAGGGACATAGAAGTCAGATTAAGAGAGAGAGAAACGCTCAGAAGGACACAAGGCCTTCGGCAAAATTGTCTTATGCAAGGGTTTCCGTACAGAAGGCATGTTTCGTACTGGATGCAGTCAGGGGCAAGGACGTGCATACCGCGCTTGCTGTTTTGGAATATAATCCCAGATATGCTTCCGGCCTTGTCAAGAAGCTGATTGAGTCGGCGATGGCCAATGCCGAGAACAACTTGGGGCTGAACAGGGATAACCTTTATATCGCGGAGTGCTATGCCAACAAGGGCCCTACCATGAAGCGCATCAAACCCAGGGCACAGGGCCGGGCTTACAGGATCGAGAAGAGAACGAGCCATATCACTGTTGTGCTGGATGAGAGGAAGTAGGGAAAGGAGCGGACGAATAAATGGGACAGAAAGTTAATCCTCATGGCTTAAGAGTCGGAGTAATCAAAGAGTGGGATTCCAGATGGTACGCTGAATCCGATTTCGCGGATTACCTTGTGGAAGATTACAATATCAGAAAATACCTGAAGAAGAAGCTGTACAGCGCGGGTGTCTCCAAGATTGAGATCGAGAGGGCATCCGACAGGATCAGAGTCATCATCCACACAGCGAAGCCCGGTGTCATCATCGGCAAGGGCGGCGCTGAGATTGAAATCACCAAGACAGAGCTTTCCAAGATGACGGACAAGAAGGTCCTGATCGACATCAAGGAGATCAAGAGGCCCGACAAGGATGCCCAGCTGGTAGCCGAGAACATCGCTCAGCAGCTGGAGAACCGCATATCCTTCAGGCGCGCCATGAAGTCCTGCATGGGCAGGACCATGAAGTCCGGCGCTCTGGGAATCAAGGCAGCCTGTGCAGGACGCCTGGGCGGCGCGGACATCGCCCGCACCGAGTTCTACAGCGAGGGCACCATTCCCCTTCAGACGCTGAGGGCCGACATCGACTATGGTTTTGCAGAGGCTGACACCACCTACGGAAAGGTAGGCGTCAAGGTTTGGATCTATAAAGGCGAGGTACTTCCCACAAAAGGAAATCAGACGGAAGGGAGTGATAAATAATGTTAATGCCCAAGAGAGTAAAGCATCGTAAACAGTTCCGTGGCAGCCTGGCAGGTAAGGCGACAAGGGGCAACACCATCACTCACGGAGAGTACGGCCTGGTGGCTACGGAAGCCTGCTGGGTCAAGTCCAATCAGATTGAGGCCGCCCGTATCGCGCTGACACGTTACACAAAGCGTACCGGACAGGTGTGGATCAAGATTTTCCCTGATAAGCCTGTCACCACGAAGCCTGCCGAGACACGTATGGGTTCCGGTAAGGGTTCCGTGGAGTTTTGGGTGGCAGTGGTCAAACCCGGCCGTGTGATGTTCGAGATTGCCGGTGTTCCCGAGGATCAGGCAAAGGAAGCATTGCGTCTGGCAATGCATAAGCTTCCCTGCAAGTGTAAAATCGTTGCAAAGGCAGACTTGGAAGGCGGTGTAGAATAATGAAATCTAGTAAGTTTGTAGAAGAATTAAAGGGCAAGTCCGTGGAAGAGTTAGGAAAGGACCTTGTTGCCGCGAAGAAAGAGCTTTTCAATTTGAGATTCCAGAACGCAACCAACCAGCTGGACAATACTGCAAGGATCAAGGAAGTCAGGAAGAACATTGCACGTATTAACACAGTCATCACCGAGAAGTCAAGAGCGTAATTGTCCCAGGGCAATGAAAGGAGATCAATCGTGGAAAGAAATTTGAGAAAAGTGCGTACTGGCAAGGTCACCAGTAATAAGATGGATAAGACAGTAGTCGTGGCGATCGAAGAGCATGTAAAGCATCCCCGTTACAAGAAGATCGTAAAGAGGACATACAAGCTGAAGGCCCACGATGAGAAGAACGAGTGCAATATCGGAGATACCGTCAAGGTCATGGAGACAAGGCCCCTGTCCAAGGACAAGAGATGGAGACTTGTCGAGATCATAGAGAGAGCCAAATAAGCTTGGCCAGTTCGTGTGAAATTTGGCCGTAGAAGCGGCGGAGGAGGAAAAACATGATTCAGCAGGAGACAAGACTGAAAGTCGCTGATAACACCGGTGCAAAGGAACTTCTGTGCATCCGTGTCATGGGCGGTTCTACGAGAAGATATGCGCATGTGGGCGATATCATAGTTGCGTCCGTTAAAGACGCAACACCAGGCGGCGTTGTGAAGAAGGGCGATGTGGTCAAGGCAGTGGTAGTCCGTACCGTCAAGGAGGTGCGCCGCAAGGACGGTTCCTACATCAGGTTCGACGAGAACGCAGCGGTCATCATCAAGGATGACAAGACACCCAGAGGAACCCGTATTTTTGGGCCGGTAGCGAGAGAGCTTCGTGACAAGCAGTTCATGAGAATCGTCTCTCTGGCTCCCGAAGTATTATAAGGAGGTGCCCATTATGGCTATGTTAAAGATCAAAAAGGGCGACACCGTAAAGGTAATCGCCGGCAAAGACTGTAATGCAGAGGGTAAAGTGGTTTCCATCGACAGGAAGAAGCACAGAGTCGTGGTGGAAGGCGTGAACATGATCACAAAGCATGCGAAGCCCTCGGCTGCGAACCCCAACGGCGGCATCGTCCACATGGAAGCTCCTATTGATATCTCCAACGTAATGCTTGTCTACAAGGGACAGCCTACCAGAGTCGGCTTCAGGATGGAAGGCGACAAGAAGGTCCGTTTCGCGAAGAAGACAGGCGAAGTGATTGATTAATCAAAAACTGTGGAGTTCACAGTTGGGAAGGAGTAGCGTTAAAGTGGCAAGATTAAAAGAAACGTACTACGAGACGATCGTAGACGCAATGACGAAGAAATTTGGATATAAGAACGTGATGGAAGTTCCCAAGCTTGAGAAGATCGTCATCAACATGGGCATCGGCGAGGCAAAGGAGAATCCCAAGGTGCTTGAGAACGCCGTGTCCGACATGGAGATCATCACCGGCCAGAAGGCAGTCCTCACCAAGGCGAAGAAGTCCGTGGCGAACTTCAAGATCCGTGAGGGGATGAACATCGGCTGCAAGACCACTCTGCGTGGCGAGAAGATGTATGAGTTCCTGGATCGCCTGGTGAACCTGGCGCTGCCCCGCGTGCGCGACTTCAGAGGCGTCAACCCCAATGCCTTCGATGGCAGAGGGAACTATGCCCTGGGTATCAAGGAGCAGTTCATCTTCCCGGAAATCGAGTACGACAAGATCGACAAGACCAGAGGCATGGACGTCATCATTGTGACCACCGCGAAGACCGATGAGGAAGCGCGCGAGCTGTTGACATTGTTCAATATGCCTTTCGCAAAACAATAAGGAGGTAGATTTCACATGGCTAAGACATCGTTGAAGATTAAACAGCAGCGTAAACCCAAGTTCTCCACACAGGCTTACACACGTTGCAGGATTTGCGGCCGTCCCCATGCTTACTTGAGAAAGTACGGCATCTGCAGGGTCTGCTTCCGCGAACTGGCATACAAGGGACAGATACCCGGGGTCAAGAAGGCGAGCTGGTAAAGGCGGTTCAAGTAGCCAGGCAGGTTGCTCGCCTGCAAGCTGGTAAGAAGGAGGAAAATACAATGACATTGAGCGATCCTATTGCAGATATGCTTACAAGAATCCGTAACGCAAATGCTGCCAAGCATGATACAGTAGATATCCCTGCTTCCAAGATGAAGCTGGCCATTGCCCAGATTCTGTTCGATGAGGGATATATCACGAAATATGACGTTATCGATGACGGCAACTTCAAGGCCATCCACATCACCCTGAAGTATGGCGCCGACAAGAGCGAGAAGATCATCTCCGGCATCAAGAGGATCTCCAAGCCGGGTCTGCGCGTGTACGCGGGTAAGGACGAACTGCCCAGAGTGCTGGGGGGCTTGGGGATAGCCATCATTTCCACCAACCAGGGCGTGATCACCGACAAAAAGGCGAGAGAGCTGAACGTGGGCGGTGAGGTACTGGCTTTCGTTTGGTAATAGCGTGAGAAGATTTTCTAAGCGGCCAAAGGACGCCCGCTAAGAAAATCTAAGTCTCACGCGGAAGAATGCCAAGGGCGGGCATTCTTCCAGATTTGCGGCAGTTGTGTGCGATATCATGGAAGAAGTGCATTCCATGGAAGAAGTGTATTCTGTGGAAGAAGCGTATACCATGGAAGATTGTTTTTTATAATATATAGGAGGTACGGGCATGTCACGTATAGGTAGAATGCCAATCGCGGTTCCCGCAGGCGTAACTGTGGAAATTGCAGAAAATAACAAGGTGACCGTAAAGGGTCCCAAGGGCACTCTGGAGAGAGTTCTGCCCTCTGAAATGGAAATCAAGATGGAGGGCGCGGTGATTCATGTAAGCAGGCCCAATGACCTGAAGAAGATGAAATCCCTTCACGGCCTGACCAGGACCCTCATCAACAATATGGTGGTAGGCGTCACCCAGGGGTATGAGAAGAAGCTGGAGGTCAACGGCGTAGGCTACAGGGCCGCCAAGGCCGGCAAGAAGCTGACCCTGAACCTCGGATACTCCCACCCTGTGGAGATGGAAGACCCTGAGGGCATCGAGTCCGTGGTAGAGGGGACCAATGTCATCGTCGTCAAGGGCATCGATAAAGAGAAGGTCGGCCAGTTTGCCGCTGAGATCAGGGACAAGAGGAGACCTGAGCCTTACAAGGGCAAGGGTATCAAGTATGCCGATGAGGTCATCAGGCGCAAGGTTGGTAAGACCGGTAAGAAATAACAGATAAGGAGAGTATGAAGATGGTTAACAAGAAATCAAGAAAAGAAGTACGTGTGAAAAAACACATGAGAATTCGTAACCGCTTCAGTGGCACTGCCGCAAGGCCCCGCCTGGCAGTCTTCAGAAGCAATAATCATATGTATGCTCAAATTATCGATGATACTGTTGGGAATACATTAGTATCCGCTTCCACCCTTGAGAAGGATATCAAGGCAGAGCTTGGGAAGACCAATGACGTCGCTGCGGCAAAATATATTGGTACCGTCATTGCCAAAAGGGCAGTGGAAAAAGGCATCACGACTGTTGTCTTTGACAGAGGCGGCTATATATATCACGGTAAAGTTGCAGCATTAGCTGACGCAGCCAGAGAAGCTGGCCTGGAATTCTAGGAAAGGAAGAGGAATACACCATGAAACAAACAATCATAGATGCAAGCCAGTTCGAGCTGAACGACAAGGTCGTAGCCATCAAGCGTGTCGCCAAGACTGTCAAGGGCGGACGCAACATGCGCTTCACCGCTCTGGTAGTGGTGGGCGACGGCAACGGCCATGTGGGCGCAGGGCTCGGCAAGGCTGTCGAGATTCCGGAAGCTATCCGCAAGGGGAAGGAAGACGCCATGAAGCATCTGGTGCAGGTCGCGCTGGATGAGAACAGCTCCATCACCCATGACTTTGTGGGCAAGTACGGTTCCGCCAACGTCCTGCTCAAGAGGGCTCCCGAAGGTACAGGTATCATCGCAGGCGGCCCTGCACGTGTGGTGTGCGAGCTCGCGGGCATCAAGAACATCCGTACCAAGTCCCTTGGCTCCAACAACAAGCAGAACGTTGTCCTTGCGACGATCACCGGCCTGAGCCAGTTGAAATCCCCTGAGGAAGTGGCAAGGAGCCGTGGCAAATCCGTTGAAGAGGTATTGGCATAAGCAGTCTTTATGCTGATGCGGTAGAAAGGAGAGCAACAATGGCAGACACAGATAAGAAATTGAAGATTACTTTGGTAAGGTCCACCATCGGCGCCGTTGCGAAGAACAAGGCGATCGTCGAATCCATGGGACTCCGCAAGATCGGCAGGTCTATCATCCTTCCTGACAATGCCGCTACGAGAGGACAGATTCGCCGGGTAGCCCACTTGCTGAAGGTGGAAGAGGTATAGTCGAAAAGGAGGTGTACGAGATGGATTTATCCAATTTAAGACCCGCAGAAGGTTCCAAGCATCATGAGTTCAGGAGAGGCCGCGGACATGGATCGGGAAACGGCAAGACCGCCGGTAAGGGGCACAAGGGCCAGAAGGCACGTTCCGGAGCACCCAGGATCGGGTTCGAGGGCGGCCAGATGCCTCTGTACAGACGTATCCCCAAGAGAGGCTTCAACAATATCAATTCCAAGGAAATCATTGCCATTAATTTGAGCGATTTAGAGCGTTTCGAGGACGGTTCCACCGTAGATGTGAATACGCTGCTGGAGGCCGGCATCATCAAGAAGCGCGGGGATGGCGTAAAGGTCCTCGGGGACGGAAAATTTACCAAAAAGCTCAATGTCAAGGTAGACGCGTACAGTGCATCCGCAAAAGAAAAGATTGAGGCGCTTGGTGGAACAGCAGAGGTGATGTAATGCTTACGACGCTGAAGAACGCATTCAAAATTAAAGAGCTTAGAGACAAGATTCTCTTTACCTTCGCAATGCTGGTTGTGATCCGCATAGGATCACAGCTGCCTGTGCCGGGGGTGAACGGGGAATACTTCAGAAACTGGTTCGCGGCTCAGTCCGACGGGACTTTCAGCTTCTTTGATGCGGTTACGGGCGGTTCGTTCATCAATATGTCCATTTTGGCCCTGAACATCACGCCGTACATCACATCCTCCATCATCATGCAGCTGCTCACCATTGCAATCCCCAAGCTGGAGGAGATGCAGCGGGACGGCGAGGATGGAAGAAAGAAGATTGCCGCCATCACCAGATATGTGACGGTAGGCCTGGCGCTGATTCAGTCCACGGCCATGGCCATCGGCTTCGGCAGACAGGGATATCTGATTCAGTACAATGCTCTGAACGTGATTTGCGCCATCGCCACTCTTACCGCGGGCAGTGCGTTCCTGATGTGGGTAGGCGAGCGGATTACCGAGAACGGCATCGGAAACGGCATATCCATCGTCCTGGTGATCAATATCATCTCCAGGCTGCCCGAGGATTTGGGCAATCTGTTCCAGCAGTTCGTTTTCGGCAAGGCTCCGGCAACGGCAGTGCTGGGTGTGGTGGTCATCTTCGCGATCATCGTGGCCATGGTGGTGATGGTCATCGTCCTGAACGATGGCGTCCGCCGGATTCCCGTGCAGTACGCCAACAAGATGCAGGGCAGGAAGATGATGGGAGGCCAGAGCTCCAACATTCCGCTGAAGGTCAACACCGCGGGCGTCATCCCGGTAATCTTCGCGCAGTCGCTTCTGTCCCTTCCCGGCTATATTTCCTCATTTGCGGGATATAACGGCACAGGCGTCTGGAGCGAGATTCTGAAATACCTGAACGCGGGCAACTGGTGCAATCCCAGCCAGATATGGTATTCCGTGGGACTGTTGTTTTATATCGCAATGATCATATTCTTTGCGTACTTTTATACTTCCATTACCTTCAATCCCCTGATGATTGCCGACAACATGAAGAAGCAGAGCGGCTTCATTCCCGGCATCAGGCCCGGAAAGCCTACCAGCGACTATCTGAACAAGGTATTGAACTACATCGTGTTCATCGGCGCCATAGGCCTGACGATCATCGCAGTGCTGCCGTATATCTTCAGCGGCGTGTTCAATGCGACGGTGTCCTTCGGCGGCACCAGCCTTATCATCATCGTCAGCGTCATCCTGGAGACCATGAAGCAGGTGGAGTCGCAGATGCTGGTTCGCAATTACAAGGGCTTCCTGGAGAAATAAGAGGCCGGCCAGAGGGAAGGCTGGAGCATGGAGCTTACAGAAGGGGCTTTCCCAAAGTCGGGGAGAGCTCCTTTTTATAAAATGTTTTAACAGAATGATATTATCGGTTTTACGATATTGCATATGGAGGCAGATAATGAAGATCATCATGTTGGGAGCGCCGGGTGCCGGAAAGGGAACCCAGGCGAAAATGATAGCGGAAAAATACGGGATTCCCCATGTATCCACAGGGGACATCTTCCGGGCGAACATCAAGAACGGCACGGAGCTGGGCAAAGAGGCGAAGCAGTACATGGATCAGGGCCTCCTGGTTCCGGATGAGCTGACAGTGAAGATCCTGCTGGACCGGGTGGCCCAGGAGGACTGCAAAAACGGCTATGTGCTGGACGGCTTCCCCAGGACCATTCCCCAGGCCGAAGTGCTGGACGAGGCGCTTGGGAAGCTGGGAGAGGAAATCGACTACGCGGTGGACGTGGATGTGCCGGACGAGAATATCGTAAAGAGGATGTCCGGCAGGCGGGCATGCCTGAAGTGCGGGGCCACCTACCATGTAGAGCATATTCCGCCTAAGAAAGAGGGCGTCTGCGACAGCTGCGGCTCCGAGCTGGTGCTGCGGGACGACGACAGGCCGGAGACGGTGCAGAACCGCCTGAAGGTGTACCATGACCAGACCCAGCCCCTGATCGAATATTATACCGGGAAGGGCGTGCTGCGGACCGTGGACGGGACCATGGATATGCAGGATGTGTTCCGGAGCATCGTAGAGATATTAGGATAGGAAGTGCCTCGTCATGGCGATTATAATCAAGACAGAAGAACAGATCGGGCTGATCCGGGAATCCTGCAGGCGGCTGGCCATAGTGCACAAGGAGCTGGAGGAGATGATACGCCCCGGCATCTCCACGAGGGAGATCGACATCAAGGGGGACAGCCTGATCAGGAAGATGGGGGGGATTCCGAATTTCCTCCATTACAACGGATTTCCCGCCAGCATCTGCGTGTCCGTGAACGATGAGGTGGTGCATGGCATTCCCAGCAGGCACCGCATCCTGCAGGAGGGCGATATCGTCAGCCTGGACGCGGGGATGATCTATAAGGGGTATCATTCCGACGAGGCCAGGACCCACGGCGTGGGCCAAATCAGCCCAGAGGCCCGTAGGCTCATCGATGCCACCAGGGAGAGCTTCTTCGAAGGCATAAAGAAGGCAAAGGCCGGGAACCGGCTCTTTGAGATATCCAATGCCATCGCGGCGTATATAAAGCCCTACGGCTACGGCATCGTGCGCGACCTGGTGGGCCACGGCGTGGGGACTAAGCTCCATGAGGATCCCCAGATCCCCAACTTCGCGCAGATAAAGCGGGGGCCAAAGCTCCGCCCGGGAATGACGCTGGCCGTGGAGCCTATGATCAATATGGGCAGGGCGGACGTGGAATGGCTGGATGACGACTGGACCGTAGTCACAGAGGACGGCTCCCTGTCGGCCCACTATGAGAACACCATCCTGATAACGGATGGAGAGCCTGAGATCCTGACGAGATGCTAGCGCGTCCTGCAGGCGGCGGAAAGGGACGGATATTCGTATGATAGGACAGTTTGCGACCTCGAAGGCCGGACATGATAAGGGAAGCTTATATGTAGTCGTGGGCCAGGAGGATGACTTCGTATACCTCAGCGACGGAAGGCTGAAAGGCCCCGACCGGCCGAAAAAGAAGCGCAGGAAGCATATACAGCCGATAAATGCGCAGGTGGAAGACAGCCTGCAGGAGAGGCTGCGGGCCGGGGAAAAGGTATACCCGGAGGAAATCAAATATGCGCTGAAGCAATATTTGTCATGAATGTATGAGCAATCAATAAAATTTGGAGGGGACATATGTCTAAAAGTGATGTAATCGAAATCGAGGGTACTGTGGTAGAGAAGCTTCCGAACACCATGTTCCAGGTGGAGCTGGAAAACGGACACAGGGTGCTTGCGCATATCAGCGGCAAGCTGCGCCAGAACTTCATCCGTATCCTTCCCGGGGACAGGGTGACCCTGGAGCTGTCGCCCTACGATTTGACCAAGGGGCGCATCATCTGGAGAGATAAATGATTGGGAAGAGACGCTTTCTGTGGATTGTCCGAAAAATATGATTCGGATAATCATAAAAAACAGTTGCAAACAAGCCTTTCCCATGTTATAATACAAAATGGTCTTTTTTGAAAGGAGGGTTTGAGATGAAGGTTAGATCATCAGTAAAACCAATGTGCGAAAAGTGCAAGATCATCAAGAGAAAAGGACGCATCAGAGTTATCTGCGAGAATCCGAAACACAAGCAGAGGCAGGGATAATCACCGCATGAGCGCAGTCTTTTTCGGAGGACTGCGGCATGTCAAGTGAGTTCTTGTCCTGTTTTTATGCGCGGCTGAACCGATGGGCGGGCAGTTTTGGCCTGTACATTGATTAACATAGAACTGGGATAGGGCTTACAGGAGATTACTTCTTGATACCAGGACGAAAAGATATTCTAAGGCGTCAAAGGACGCCGCCTAAGAATATCTATGTTTCGTCCGCAAGAAACGCGCGGGCGCGTTTCTTGCAGGGTTGAAGCAGTTTGTTCTGGAAAGATCGGATGGATCAGAGAAATGGATGAGTGTCCGGTTGGGTGGAAGCCCCAATCAATTAGTAACAGAAAATGGAGGAAATTTAAATGGCTCGTATCGCAGGTGTTGACTTACCCAGAGAGAAACGTATCGAAATCGGACTGACCTATGTCTATGGGATCGGCAGGACCACCTCTAACAAGATTCTGAAGGAGGCGGGCGTGAATCCCGATACCAGAGTCAGGAATATCACCGATGATGAGGTGAAGAGGATTTCCGAGGCTATCGAGAAGCTCGGCGTAACGGTGGAGGGCGACCTGAGACGTGAAATCGCCCTGAACATCAAGCGTCTGCAGGAAATCGGATGCTATCGCGGAATCCGTCATCGTAAGGGCCTGCCTGTTCGCGGTCAGAACACCAAGAACAACGCCAGGACCCGCAAGGGACCCAAGAGGACCGTTGCAAACAAGAAAAAGTAAGATTCAGTGAGTAATGCGTAACTGTAGAATGATGAGAAAGTAGGTTAGTTTAAAATGGCGAAACAAGTTGCAAAAAAAGTGACAAAAAAGCGCGTTAAGAAAAACGTTGAACGCGGACAGGCACATATCCAGTCTTCTTTTAACAACACGATTGTTACACTGACTGACAGCGAGGGAAATGCGCTCAGCTGGGCAAGTGCCGGTGGTCTGGGATTTAGAGGTTCAAGGAAATCTACTCCGTATGCGGCTCAGATGGCCGCAGAGACAGCTACGAAGGCGGCTCTGGTGCATGGGCTGAAATCAGTCGATGTATTCGTGAAGGGCCCCGGTTCAGGCCGTGAGGCTGCTATCAGGGCGCTCTCCGCATGTGGCCTGGAGGTAGTGAGCATCCGTGACGTGACCCCTGTCCCCCACAATGGATGCAGACCTCCCAAGCGCCGTCGTGTATAGTTAACGAAATATCGTTGGAAGAAGGTGCTTTTTGGGCACTGTAAACAAACAGGAAAGTTGAGGAAAATAGAAAATGGCAGTAAATCGTGTACCCGTATTGAAGAGATGCAGGGCTTTGGGCCTGGAGCCTTCCTACCTGGGCTATGACAAGAAGTCCAAGAGGCAGAATCTGAGAGCAGGCAAGAAGGTAAGCGAGTATGGCTTACAGCTCCGCGAGAAGCAGAAGGCAAAATTCATCTACGGCGTTCTGGAGAAGCCTTTCCGGAACTATTACAAGAAAGCCGACAGGATGAAGGGGATGACCGGTGAGAACCTGATGGTCATGCTGGAGAGAAGACTGGACAACGTGGTGTTCCGTATGGGATTCGCCAGGACCAGGAGAGAGGCGAGACAGGTAGTGGGCCATAAGCACATCCTTGTGAACGGCAAGAAGGTGAACATTCCCTCCTATCTGATCAAAGCCGGCGATGTAATCGAGCTCACCGAAAAGGCCAGATCCATGAACCGGTATAAAGAGATCGTGGAGGTGACCGGCGGCAGGCTGGTGCCCGAATGGATGGAATCGGATATGGAGAATCTGAAAGGAACGATCAGGAATCTCCCTACCAGAGAGATGATCGATGTCCCTGTGAACGAAATGCTTATTGTCGAGTTGTACTCCAAGTAAGCCCTGCTGGCCTCTGAGGCCATATCCCTACCGCAGATGGGAGGGATATGGCTTTGGAGCGCTTGTGTATTATAAAACAAAAAAAGGAGGGTATTCGAGTGTTTGAGTTTGAGAGACCCAATATTGAGGTTGCTGAGATTTCAGAAGACAAGAAGTATGGCAGATTCACAGTAGAGCCCCTGGAAAGAGGCTATGGTATCACCCTTGGCAATTCTTTGCGCAGAATCATGCTTTCCTCTCTGCCCGGCGCTGCGGTGAGCCAGATCAAAATCGAAGGCGTGCTGCACGAGTTCAGCGGTGTGCCCGGCGTCAAGGAAGATGTGACGGAGATCATCATGAACATCAAGAGCCTCGCCATCAAGAACAGCAGCGAGACCAATGAAGCCAAGACTGCATACATTGAATACGAAGGCGAAGGAATCGTACATGCTTCTGACATTCAGGCAGACCAGGATATCGAGATTCTGAACCCGGATTTGGTAATTGCCACACTCAGCGGCAAGGATGCCAAGCTCTACATCGAGCTGACCATCACCAAGGGCCGTGGCTATGTAAGCGCCGATAAGAACAAACACGAGGATTTACCGATTGGTGTGATTGCAATCGATTCTATATACACGCCTGCTGAGAGAGTAAATGTTTCGGTAGAGAATACCCGCGTGGGGCAGATTACCGATTACGATAAGCTGACACTGGATGTATTTACCAACGGGACGCTGGCTCCCGATGAGGCAGTGAGCCTTGCGGCCAAGGTGCTGAGCGAGCATTTGAGCCTCTTCATCGATCTGTCCGAGAACGCCAAGACCGCCGAGGTCATGGTGGAGAAGGAGGACGATGAGAGGGAGAAGGTGCTGGAGATGAGCATCGATGAGCTGGAGCTCTCCGTCCGTTCCTACAACTGCCTGAAGAGGGCAGGCATCAACACAGTGGAGGAGCTGTGCAACAAGACATCGGAGGACATGATGAAGGTCCGCAACCTGGGACGGAAGTCCCTGGAAGAGGTGCTGGCGAAGCTGAAAGAGCTGGGCCTGCAGCTTAACCCAAGTGAAGAGTAAAGTGTGCTAGATCAAAGACTGTGTAAGAAAGATAATCTGCGGGCGGTAAATCCAAAGGGTGCGCCTGCGGCTCATCTCTAAATGGAAATCAGAGTGCCGCGGAGCAAGCGGCTATACTCGGCGAGTAAGACCAAAAGGCATGGCCGGGTGTACCATGAAAGGAGAAAGGAAACAATTATGGCAAAGTACAGGAAATTAGGCAGGACATCACCCCAGAGGAAGGCGCTCCTGAGAAATCAGGTGACAGCTCTTCTGTATCACGGGAAAATCGTCACCACCGAGGCGAGGGCCAAGGAAGTCAGGAAGATCGCGGAGCATCTGATCACACTGGCCGTCAGGGAGAGGGACAACTACGACACAGTCACCGTTACCGCCAAGGTTCCGGTGAAGGATAAGGACGGCAAGCGCGTCAAGGAAGTGATCGACGGCAAGCGCGTCACCAAATTCGAGAACGTGGAGAAGGAAATCAAGAAGGACCGCCCTTCCAGGCTGCACGCAAGGCGTCAGATCCTGAAAGTGCTGTATCCTGTGGTATACGTTCCTACAGAGGCAGCGGGCCGCAAGAGGAACACCAAAGAGGTGGATCTGGCCGCGAAGATGTTCGACGAGTATGGCCCTAAGTACGCCAACCGCAACGGCGGCTATACCAGGATCATCAAGAAGGGCCTCCGCAAGGGCGATGCCGCCATGGAAGTCATTCTGGAGCTCGTTTAATATCAGTATAGAGAATAAGGAAGGGGGAGCCAATGGGAGATCATTGGTTCCCTTTTTACACAGGGAGCGATCATGAAACTCTTTCAGTATGACAAGGATGATGTAAAGAAGACTCTGGACATGGCATGGCCCGCGATACTGGAGTCGTTTTTTGCCGCGTTCGCGGGCCTGGTGGACTCCCTGATGGTGAGCTCCATGGGCTCCTACGCGGTGGCGGCGGTGGGATTGACCACCCAGCCCAAATTCGTGGGGCTATCCCTGTTCATCGCCGCAAATGTGTCCATATCGGCTTTGGTGGCCAGACGGAAAGGCCAGGGCAAGCGGGAGGAGGCGAACCAGATCTTCTCCACCTTCCTGGCGTTCATCCTGGCGATGGCCATCGCCGTCAGCGTCCTGATGGTGGCGCTGGCCGACCCTATCATCCGGCTCTGCGGCTCCGAGGAGCTCACCCATGACAGCGCGGTGCTGTATTTCAGGATCATCATGGGCGGCATGATCTTCAACTGCGTCCAGATGGGCATCAACTCCGCGCAGCGGGGCGCGGGCAACACCCGCATCACCATGCGCACCAACCTGGTGTCCAATACGGTGAATATCCTGTTCAACTACCTGCTGATCGGCGGGCATCTGGGCTTTCCGGCCCTGGGGATCAGGGGAGCGGCCCTGGCCACCGTGCTGGGAACCGTGGTGTCCAGCGTCATGAGCGTGATGTCCGTATGGAAGGACGACAATTTCGTAAGCATTCCCTACATAATAAAGGAGCGGATCAGGCCTGCCATGGAGGCCCTGAAGAACATCATCAAGGTGGGCTACAGCGTCTTCGCGGAGCAGATCCTCATGCGCATCGGCTTCATGCTGACGGCCATCATGGCGGCGAACCAGGGGACTGCGGCCATGGCGGCCCATCAGGTGGGGATGAATATCATGGGGCTGTCCTTCTCCTTCGGGGACGGCCTGCAGGCCACGGCGGTAGCCCTGATCGGATTCAGCCTGGGGGCAAAGGAGCCGGAGCGGGCCAGGCAATACGGCAAGACCTGCCGGATGATAGGCACCGTGATTTCGGTGGCTCTGGCCGTCATCTATTTCTTTGGGGCGCGGGCCCTCATGGAGCTTTTCTTTGCGGAAGAAGAGATCGTGGAGATCGGCATAGACATCATGCATATCATCATCTTCGTGGTCATCCTGCAGATTGCACAGGTAATCTATATGGGATGCCTGCGGGGGGCGGGGGATACGCTGTACACGGCGATCGCCTCCACCATCAGCGTCACTTTGGTGAGGACATTGGGCTCCTATTTCTTCGGCTATGTGCTGAACCTGGGGATAGCGGGCATCTGGGTGGGGGTCATCGCGGACCAACTGTCCCGGTTCCTCTTCGCCAGCATCCGGTTCCGCCGGGGGAAGTGGACGGAGATCAGGATCTAGGGAGCGGCGGGCTCCAGGGTTTTCTGGAAGTGCTGGTAATCCTTCACGCCGTTCCAGTCACCGCCCCAGGTAAAGCCATGCCGGGTGAAGAGCTCATAGCATAAATCATCCTCGTCGATCTTGTGGGGGAAGCTCAGGTCCCTCCGGGCGTAGGGGAGGGCGGAGGCGGGGGAGACCTGCTCGGCGCCCTCCTCCGTATAGGTGACATAGGGATTGTACAGGGGGTTGATGTCGATGGCCAGGCCGTAGGCATGCTTCGACAGGCGGTCCGTATCGTCCACCGTGCGGTAGTTGAAGCAGGAGGTATTGTTGTCCTCCATGGAGGCGGTATCGTCCCCGTCGTATTCGTCGATCAGGAGCACCTTTTCCAGCCTGTACTCATTGCGGTAGAGCTCCCGGAAGATTTCCGTCAGATCGGCGGCTATGGCGGCATTGCAGACCAGCTCCCCCTCGGTGGGATTTCCGTCGTAGTCTATGTGCAGAATGTGGACATAGCGCAGTTCGTCGAAGGAGATTTCCGGCGGCTCCGGGCTCTCTGCCCCCGTATCCTCCGCCGGATAGGAAACGCCCGTCATGTACCGGCGCAGGTTGTCGGAGACAGGCTCGTAATAGAAGCCCTCCTCCAGTGTGAAGCGTTGGTCCGCCTGGCTGGCGCCGTTCAGGACGGCCCCGGTCAGGGAGGAGACAGGCGTGTCTTCCTCTTCATCGGCGTCTCCCTCCGGGTCAGGGATGTTTTCAGGCTCCGGGGAGGGGCTGGGAGAGCTGTCCGGCGGCTCCGGGGTGGGCGTGGACACTGCATCGGCGTCCTCTGGCGGCGCTGTGGGCTCCTGGGTAGGGCTGCCGCCATTGATATGGGCGTATTCGCTGAGGCTCATGGAATTGCTGCTGAACAGCCTGCTCAGACTGCCTGCGATGACGACGATGGCCGCCAACACCACTACCATCTTCACGATCTTCTCTCTATCCATAAAAGATTCCTTTCTGTGGGTTCTGTGGGCTTTTCCCGTATCATTAGAATAGCACAGGAACGCGATTTTGTAAATCTGCGGAGAGGACAGGGAGGCTGCGCACAGGACATGATTTTCTCTTGTAATCCCCGGCGGAATCGAATATAATGTCAGAGTGTGAAAAGATTTTACGAAAGGGACAGGGAAGGCCATGGGAATCATTCGGACAAAGGACCTGGTATATGAATATGTCAGGCGGGACGAGGAGGGCAATGTGGAGGGCTTCACCACGGCTGTGGACAAGGTGGATCTGGACGTGCAGCCCGGGGAGTTCATTGCCATCCTGGGCCATAACGGCTCCGGAAAATCCACCCTTGCCAAGCATATCAATGCCATCCTGAACCCCACGGAGGGCAGCGTCTGGGTGGACGGGATGGATACCTCGGAGGAGGAGCATATCTGGGACATCCGCCAGCGGGCGGGCATGGTGTTCCAGAACCCGGACAACCAGATCATCGGCCAGGTGGTGGAGGAGGACGTGGGCTTCGGGCCGGAGAACATGGGCGTCCCCACGAAAGAGATCTGGGAGCGGGTGGAGGAGAGCCTGAAGGCCGTGGGCATGTACGAATACCGCAGGCATTCCCCCAACAAGCTTTCCGGCGGCCAGAAGCAGCGGGTCTCCATCGCCGGGGTGCTGGCCATGCACCCCAAATGCATCGTGCTGGACGAGCCCACCGCCATGCTGGATCCCAAGGGCCGCAGGGAAGTCATCCGCGCGGTGCGGGCCCTGAATGAGGTGGAGGGCATCACGGTGGTGCTGATCACCCACTATATGGAGGAGACCATCCACGCGGACCGGGTATTCGTCATGGACAGCGGGAAAATCGCCATGGAGGGCACGCCCCGGCAGATTTTCTCCCAGGTGGAGCGGCTGCAGGAGCTGCGGCTGGACGTGCCCCAGGTGACCCTGCTGGCCCATGAGCTGCGCAGAAAAGGAGTCGGTCTGCCGGAGGGCATCCTGACTGTGGAGGAGCTGGCGGATGCCCTGGCGGGGAGCAGGTGACAGGGGACTGCCGGAGGCGCAAAGGGACGGAAAGCGCAGAAACGAGCAAGAGGTAACGGTATGTCGATTATTCTGGATCATGTGAACTATATATACGGGGAGGACGGCCCTTTGGCTGTGAAGGCCCTGGACGATGTGTGTCTCCAGATTCCGGACGGGCAGTTCGTGGGCATCATCGGCCATACGGGATCGGGGAAATCCACTCTGGTACAGCATATGAACGGCCTGCTGAAAGCCACCGGCGGCCATATCTATTTCAACGGGGAGGACATCTACGACAGGGACTTCCCCATGAAGAAGCTGCGCAGCAGGGTGGGGCTGGTCTTCCAGTATCCGGAGCATCAGCTCTTTGAGGTAGATGTGTTCAGCGATGTGTGCTTCGGGCCGAAGAACCTGGGCATGGACAAGAAGGAGGCGGAGCTGAAGGCCTTTGACGCGCTGCGCAAGGTAGGGATGCCCATGGAGCTGTACTATCAGTCCCCCTTCGAGCTCTCCGGCGGCCAGAAGCGACGGGCGGCCATCGCGGGGGTGCTGGCCATGGCGCCGGAAATCCTGATTCTGGACGAGCCCACCGCGGGCCTGGATCCCAAGGGCAGGGAGGAGATACTGCGGCAGATCAAGGAGCTGCAGGTCCAGACAGGCATGACCATCCTGTTGGTGAGCCACAGCATGGAGGACGTGGCGGAATATGTAGACAGGATTGTGGTCATGAATAAGGGCAGGGTCATGTACGACGGCGCGCCCAAGGAGGTGTTCGCCCATTACAGGGAGCTGGAGGAGGTGGGGCTGGCAGCGCCCCAGGTCACCTATATCCTCCATGCGCTGAAGGACAGGGGATTTGACGTGGACGTGAACGCCACCACCACCGGCGAGGCAGTGGAGACCGTGCTGCACGCACTGGGCCGGATTCCGGAAGCCTTTCGCCCGTGAGCCGGGCCACAATGAAGAGCAGGTTTTAGCGACTGTCAGTATAAATTTGGATACAGGCGAGGAGAGATATGCTGAGGGATATTACATTAGGACAATATTATCAGACGGAATCCGTGATCCACAGGCTGGATCCCCGGGTAAAGCTGGGGGGGACTTTGGGTTACATCATTTCCTTATTCTTCTTCCGGAACTTCCTGGGATATGGGGTGGCGGCCGTCTTCCTGGCCACGGTCATCGGCCTTTCCCATGTGCCGTTCCGGTTCATCGTAAAGGGGATGAAAGCAATCGTCTTTCTGCTCCTGATTACGGTGACCTTCAACCTGTTCCTGACACCGGGCACGGAGGTGGTCTCCGTCTGGAGGCTGACCATCACGGTGGAGGGCCTGCGGACGGCCGTCACCATGGCGATCCGCCTGACCATGCTCATCATCGGATCCTCCCTGATGACCCTGACCACCACGCCCAACAACCTGACGGACGGCATGGAGAGCATGATGAAGCCCCTGAAGGCCCTCCGGGTGCCGGTGCATGAGGTGGCCATGATCATGTCCATCGCCCTGCGCTTCATCCCGATTCTGCTGGAGGAGACGGACAAGATCATGAAGGCCCAGATCGCCAGAGGGGCGGATTTCGAGACGGGGAACATCGTGAGGAGGGCCAAGGCGCTGGTGCCGCTGTTGGTGCCCCTGTTCATCTCCGCCTTCCGCAGGGCGAACGACCTGGCCATGGCCATGGAGGCCAGGTGCTACCGGGGCGGGGAGGGCAGGACGAAGATGAAGCCCCTCGTCTACCAGAGGCGGGACAGGCTGGGGCAGATATGCATTTTGGCCTATCTGGCGATCAGCATAACGGCGGGCAGGCTGCGGTTCTGAAAGATTACACGTATGTCTTCCGGCCGGGGCGGCGGACAAAGACCTGGCGGACAGATACAGCGGCAGGACGCATCAGACAGATACATCCACCGGAAAGCCGCAGGCTGCCTGGCGGGGAGAGAAAGGACAGGAGATGGAGAAAAAGCGCATCCGCATGACAGTGGCCTATGACGGCACGAATTATCACGGCTGGCAGGTCCAGGACAATGGAATCACCATCGAGTCGGAGCTGAACAGATGCCTGACGGAGCTTCTGAAGGAGCCCATACAGGTCATCGGCGCCAGCCGCACGGACTCCGGGGTGCACGCGCTGGGGAACGTGGCGGTGTTCGACACGCTGTCCCGGATGCCCGCGGGGAAGGTCGCCTATGCGCTGAACCAGCGGCTGCCGGAGGACATACGGATCCAGAAGTCCGAGGAAGTCCCGGGGGACTGGCATCCCAGGTACTGCGAGAGCCGCAAGACCTATGAATATCGGATCTACCGGGGGGAATTCCCCCAGCCCGTGAAGCGGCTGTATTCCTATTTCACCTATCATCCCCTGGACGTGACGCGCATGCGGGAGGCGGCGGCCTACCTGGAGGGGGAGCATGATTTCAGGAGCTTCTGCCAGACCGGAGCACAGGTGCGCAGCACCGTCAGGACGCTGCACGCGCTGTGGGTGGAGGAGCAGGGCCAGGACCTGGTCCTTCGTGTGTGCGGCAACGGCTTCCTCTACAATATGGTGCGGATCATAGCGGGAACCCTGATGGAGGTGGGACAGGGGAAGCGGGAGCCGGAGTCCATGCGGGATATCCTGGAGGCCGGGGACCGCGCCGCCGCGGGGCCCACCGCCCCGGCCCACGGGCTGACGCTGGTGCGCTATGAGTTTTTATGATTTCCACGTAATTTTTCCGCATATTTTGGAAAATAATGATTGACAGAAGATACCGGTTATAGTACAATAACCAAGTGTGACAACGATTCCGAATGCCGAGCCAAAGCCCCGGCGAAGCATTTGAAAATAGAAAAACCGTCCCGGCGAAGCGTGGAATGCAGCCCGGACATCTGCAGGATGCGGCGGACACGGGATACAGACTCAAGGAGAACGCAATACGGAGGGAAAGTAATGAAAACTTTTATGGCTAGTGAAGCTACAATCGATAGAAAATGGTATGTAGTAGACGCTGCGGGCATGACCCTGGGCCGCCTGGCCTCAGAGGTCGCCAAGGTTCTGAGAGGAAAGAACAAGCCGATCTTCACTCCCCACATGGATACAGGCGATTATGTGATCATCGTCAACGCCGAGAAGATTCAGGTCACCGGCAAGAAGCTGGATCAGAAGATTTATTATCACCATTCCGACTATGTAGGCGGCATGAAGCAGACCACCCTGAAGGAAAAGCTGGCCAAGAAGCCCGAACAGGTAATCGAGCTGGCGGTCAAGGGCATGCTTCCCAAGGGGCCTTTAGGAAGGCAGATGTACAGGAAGCTTT
>NZ_CAJUCP010000046.1 GCF_910585425.1 uncultured Acetatifactor sp.
AGATCAAGGCTGGAAAGATGGACGGAGAATGGGTAGTGTGTCCAATAAAGAAAAGTGTACAACGGTTGTGTGGGAAGATGCAGTTCAATCCAAACGACCTAACGGAGTTGAAGCTATAGGGCGGTCGGATACTGCCGCCCATAGCATACCTAATTTTGAAATCGTTACAGATTAATTCTTCATGTGTCATTTTACGCATCCCTCCATTTTCTTTAGTACCCTTTTAAGGGTACGTACCTTTTTTCGTCCTCTACTATAGTACCTATTTTAAGGGTATATTAAATTATAAGCAAGAAAAAGAGGCCGCACATTATGATAAAATTCGACAGACTGTTTCAGATTCTCAAAGAGCGTGGGATAAGCCAATATCATCTGTACACTTACAAGGGGATTAGCAGAAGTCAGATACAGCGTCTGAAAACTGGAAATGTGAATGTGAATACCTTAAACAACATTTTGAATGTTTTGGAGGATTGCACATTAGACGATATATGTGAATTTACTCCTGACAAAACAGGCAACGAAGAGGAAGAGTAAACAGCATCAAATTGCTGCCCTTCCTCTTCTTGATTTATTGCTTTTGATTATTCATAAGAAAGCCTGAACCCTGGAATTCTGTTTCAATCAACTTGGTATTTTCATATGTAGTGGTAAAACCAATCTCCAATGAAACAGCTTCTCAGTCTGAAGGGCCATCCTTGATTTACAGCTGCATATATAATGGGATAACTACCGTGTTCATCTTCTACTGATATGTTATTTTGAAAGTTTTCAAAAGAGGCACCTTACGATGCCCCCTTTTAAGTAGTCATTCTTAAATCAAATCAATAGTTGACGATTTTCCCGAAATCAGCCTTCAGAGAAGCGCCCCCTACCAGGCCGCCGTCGATGTCTGGCTGGGCGAACAGCTCCGCCGCGTTTCCGGCATTCACGGAGCCGCCGTACTGGATGCGCACCGCGGCGGCGGTAGCCTCATCGTACATCTCGGCGATGCAGTCGCGGATGCCCTTGCAGACTTCCTGGGCCTGCTCCGTGGTGGCTGTCTTGCCTGTGCCAATGGCCCAGATAGGCTCATAGGCGATGACCATCTCCTTCACCTGATCTGCGGTCACGCCCACCAGGTCGGACTTAATCTGGAAACGAATCCAGTCCATGGTCACGCCCATCTCACGCTGCTCCAGGGACTCGCCGCAGCACAGGATCGGGGTCAGCCCTGCCTCGATGGCCTTCTTCACCTTCTTGTTCAGCAGCGCGTCATCCTCCTTGAAGTAATCTCTTCTCTCGGAGTGTCCGATGATGACGTACTGTACGCCTGCGTCCTTCAGCATAGCCGCGGAGATTTCGCCTGTGTAAGCGCCCTTCTCCTCGAAGTACATATTCTCAGCGCCCACAGCCACGTTGGTCCCCTTCACGGCCTCCACAACGGGCACGATGTCGATTGCGGGCACGCAGTAGACTACGTCCACGCTATCGCTCTTTACCAGATTCTTCAACTCGCCGCAAAGCTTCACAGCCTCGCTGGGAGTCATGTTCATCTTCCAGTTTCCGGCTACAATCTTCTTCCTTGCCATGATACCTATACCTCTTTTTTCTTTATATTTAAAAAAATATGTGCGATATCAAGCCTGACTTGGAAAATCTTAGTCAGCATACTTCGCTGGCTTAGATTTCCTTCAGGCTTTATCATCTGCTGCCGCAACGCACGGCGTTGCGAGCCTTACACCCTGGGAATGCGCCGCTTCTCTTATTTATCATCTGCTGCTGCAACGCCGGGAAGGACTTTGCCCTCCAGGAACTCCAGGGATGCGCCGCCGCCGGTGGAGATGTGGCTCATCTTGTCGCCGAAGCCCAGCTGGTTCACGGCTGCCGCGGAATCGCCGCCGCCGATGATGGTGGTAGCGTCTGTCTCAGCCAGGGACTTGGCCACGGCGATGGTGCCTGCCGCCAGGGTGGGATTCTCGAATACGCCCATAGGCCCGTTCCATACCACGGTCTTAGCGCTCTTCACAGCCTCTGCGTACATGGCAGCGGTCTTAGGCCCGATATCGCAGCCCTCTCTGTCCGCGGGCATGTTCTCCACATCATAGTTCTGTACTTCCACAGGGGCATCGATGGGATTCGGGAAGCCTGCAACTGTGACGGAGTCCACAGGAAGCAGCAGCTTCTTGCCCAGCTTCTCGGCCTTCTCCATCATCTCCTTGCAGTAGTCGATCTTCTCATTGTCCACCAGGGAATTGCCGATTTCATAGCCCTTTGCCTTTAAGAAGGTGTAAGCCATGCCGCCGCCGATAATCAGGGTGTCGCACTTCTCCAGCAGGTTGGAGATGACGTTCAGCTTGTCGGCAACCTTCGCGCCGCCCAGGATAGCCACGAAAGGCCTTACGGGGTTCTCCACCGCATTGCCCAGGAAGTTAATCTCCTTCTGCATCAGGTATCCAACCGCATTCTCGCCGCCCTTTGCGGTGATGCACTTGGTGACGCCCTCAACAGAGGCATGGGCCCTGTGAGAGGAACCGAAGGCATCGCATACGTACAAATCAGCCAGGTCAGCCAGCTCCTTGCTGAACTCCTCGCCGTTCTTGGTCTCTTCCTTGCCACGGAAACGGGTATTCTGGAGCAGCACCACATCGCCCTCCTGCATAGCCTCCACAGCCTTGGTGGCGGCTTCGCCGGTGACATTGTAGTCGGCTACGAACACCACTTCCTTGCCCAGCTTCTCGGACAGCCTCTTGGCCACAGGCGCCAGGGATTCCTTCTCGTTGGGGCCTTCCTTCACCTTGCCCAGATGGGAGCAGAGGATTACCTTGCCGCCATCGTCAATCAGCTTCTTGATCGTGGGCAGCGCCGCCACGATACGTGTCTCGTCCGTAATCTCGCCGTTCTTCAGCGGAACGTTAAAGTCGCACCTGACCAGAACTCTCTTTCCCTTTGCGTTGATGTCGTCAACGGATTTCTTATTCAAGCCCATTTTACAAAACCTCCATTTTAATTGTCGTAAAAAGAGGCCCGGTCCCTCAGACCGGACCCCTTATAGGTCGCTACATTCATACACTTCCCACAAATAACCTGGTGCAAACCTGGAAGAATGCCCATGCATAAAGCGAATGGAATTCGCTTGGGCATTCTTCTGTGTGAGATTGGCTTGCAAAGCGAACTTGTTCGCTAGCGAGCCTAGAAGTTCTTAGGCCGCGTACTATGCGGCCTTAGAACTTCTTCTCACACTTAGCCCAGCTCGCTGAAATACTTAATGGTGCGAACCATCTGAGAGGTGTAGCTGTTCTCATTGTCATACCAGGAAACAACCTGTACCAGGGAATTGCCGTCTTCCATCTTGGAAACCATGGTCTGGGTCGCATCGAAGATGGAGCCGTAGGTGCTTCCGATTACGTCGGAGGATACGATCTCATCCTCATTGTAAGCGAAGGACTCGGTAGCGGCAGCCTTCATAGCGGCATTGATGCCTTCCTTGGTGACCTCGCCCTTAACGACTGCTACCAGGATGGTGGTGGAGCCTGTAGGGGTGGGCACGCGCTGTGCGGAGCCGATCAGCTTGCCGTTCAGCTCAGGGATGACAAGGCCGATAGCCTTGGCAGCGCCGGTGGAGTTGGGAACGATGTTGCAGGCGCCTGCGCGGCTCCTTCTCAGATCGCCCTTCCTCTGAGGTCCGTCAAGAATCATCTGGTCGCCTGTGTAAGCGTGAACAGTGGTCATGATACCGCTCTGGATAGCAGCGAAGTCATTGAGAGCCTTCGCCATGGGAGCCAGGCAGTTGGTGGTGCAGGAAGCTGCGGAGATAACAGTATCCTCTGCCTTCAGGGTGTCATGGTTTACATTGTAAACGATGGTAGGAAGGTCATTTCCTGCGGGAGCAGAGATAACAACCTTACGGGCACCAGCGGTAACATGGGCGCTGGCCTTCTCCTTGGAGGTGTAGAAGCCTGTGCACTCCAGAACCACGTCAACCTTCAGCTCGCCCCAGGGAAGGTTCTTAGCATCTGCTTCCTTGTAGATAGTGATGGTCTTGCCGTTTACAGTGATATTGTCCTCGCCTGCCACTACGGAATCGGCATATTTGTACTTGCCCTGAGAAGAGTCATACTTCAACAGGTGAGCCAGCATCTTGGGGCTGGTCAGATCGTTGATAGCAACTACCTCATACCCTTCAGCATCGAACATCTGCCTGAATGCCAGACGGCCAATACGGCCAAAACCATTGATTGCTACTCTTACTGCCATTTTAGTTCCCTCCTAATATTTTTATGTGTTTCGACAACCCTTGTCCGATTTTTGCGGGACATGCCGGATTGTCAAACTTTTATCAACAAGGATATTTTACCCAATCTTGAAGGAGAATTCAAGATGTAAATGAAAAATAATTGCCATAATTTCGGAAATTTTACAGATTGTTTAGAATTAGGATACTCAACAGGGCAAAATATGATATAATGTCCGCAAAAGGCAGACTCAAGTGTCCAGGGAATCAGATGCTTCGCCCGCATGGGCCGCCGGTCCTCCGGACATCCGATGCGCGGTGTGGCTTTTTACCCCCCTGTTTTTGAGAATCTCTGCCCGTAACCTACAGAAGCTTACAACCGAAAGGAGCAAACTATGTCAATCACAGCAGACTGCCACCTGCACTCCTCCTTCTCCGGCGATTCCCACACCCCCATGGAGGAGATGGTGCTGCAGGGGATCGCACTGGGACTGGAGACCATGTGCTTCACGGAACACCAGGATTTCGACTACCCTGACCGGGAGGGGCTGGACGGGAAGATCTTCCTGCTGGACACCGACCCCTACCTCTATGACCTGGCCCGGCTGAAGGAGAAATACGCCGGGAAGATACGCCTGCTCTTCGGGGTGGAGCTGGGGCTGCAGCCGGAGGCGCTGCGGAAGAACGCGGTCTACGCCAAGTCCTATGAGTTCGACTTCATCATCGGCTCCTCCCATATCTGCCACGGCAAGGATGTCTACTATCCCGATTTCTTCCAGGGCAGGAGCAAAGAGGAAGCCCTGAGGGAATATTTCGAATCCACACTGGAAAACATCCGGAAATTCTCCAACTTCGACGTGTATGGGCACCTTGACTACGCGGTAAGGTATGCGCCGGAAAAAGACGAGGGATATTCCTATTCGGCCTACCGTGATATCTTTGACGAGATTCTGAATGAGCTCCTGGACAAAGGCAAGGGCATCGAACTGAACACCGGCGGAATCAAGAAGGGAATGCGCGACCTCCATCCCTGCATGGGCGTGCTGAAGCGCTACCGGGAGCTGGGCGGCGAAATCGTCACCGTCGGCTCCGATTCCCATGACACAGGGCATATCGGGGATTCCTTTGACCGGGCCGCGGAAGTCCTGAGGGAATGCGGCTTCCGCTACTACTGCGTGTTCGAAAAGCGCAATCCGGAGTTCCATAAGCTTTAGAATCCGAAAACGCCTGTCGGCAGCGCCGCGCAGGGCTGTCAACAGGCTTACGAATCCAGGGGCAGGGGGGCACCCCGGCGTTCTTACCGCGTATCGGCAGAGGGCTTCTGCCACTCCAGATAGACCGAAAGCTTCCCCTCCTCCAGGAAACGCTCCTTTTCCAGAAAGCCCGCTTTTTCCAGAGCCTTCAGGGAGCCGATGTTCTCCGCATAGGTAAAGGCCCCCAGCCTGCGGATTCCATATCGGGAAAGGACCTCCCGGCAGAAGAGCCTCGCCGCCTCGCTGCCAGCGCCCTTTCCCCAGAGGCTTTTCTCAAATATCAGGAAACTGAGCATGGCCGTCTTCTCGTCTTCCCCATGGATTCCATAGCACCATATGTCCCCCACGTAGGCGCCGTCCGCTTCGATGCACATGCCGAAGCTCCCTGCACCGGGGCGCCGGGAGGCTTCAAACTGCGCAAGCGTCTCCTCCAGGGAAAGGCTCTGCAGGGGAATCCGCTTCCTGATCTCCTCATCCTGGATCCTCTTCCAGTAAATCCTCACATGCTCCGCCGTTCTGGGTATCAGGGCGACTCTCACGCTCCCTCCCCGGCGCTCACTCATCGTCTTCCTCCTCCAGCGCCTGGTTCAGCGCCTCCCTGGTCTCCATGATTTCATCGTGGTCTCCGCCTTTCAGCGCAGCCTCGAAGGCCGTGATGTACCGGTCCAGCATGCGCCTGCGCTCCCCCAGGGTCTCCTCGTACATCCGCTCCGCCCTGGTGAGCACCAGCCGGTTCTCCTCATAGTCCCGGGGCTGGATCTTCAGATAGGCCAGCTCTTCCATGCGCTTTTTGATTTCTTCCTCGGTCATCTCGTTTTCCTGCCCCTTGATGACCATCTTCCGGCTCTCTCCCGTGGACACCACCGCGACCTCCACCTCCAGCAGGGAGTTGATGTCATATGTATAGGTCACGTCCACAGCCTCCCGCCCTTTTGGTCCCTTGGGGATATCGATCTCCAGCTCCCCCAGGAACAGATTGTTCCTGGCAAAGCGGCTCTCCCCCTGCAGCACCCGGACGCGCACCTTGCTCTGGTTGTCCCGGGCGGTGTAGAGCCGCTCCGTGTGGCTGGCGGGGATGACGGTGTTGCGCTCGATGATGGGACAGAACCTGCCGTCCTCATACTTCCCCTCATCGTACTCCACCACCACCTCGGTGCCCAGAGTAAAGGAACAGACATCCGTCAGGATGACCTCCTTCACTTCCTCCCTGCGCTCCTTCATGGCCGCCTGCACCGCCGCCCCCAGTGCCACCGTCTCGTCCGGGTTCATTCTGGTATCCGGGAACTTGCGGAACAGCCGTATCAGGAAATCCCGCACGATGTTCAGCCTGGTAGCCCCGCCGATCAGCAGCACCTCGTCGATGTCCGAAAGCTTCAGACCCGCATCCGCCAGACTCTTCTTCACCGGCTCCCGAATCTTCATCAGAAGCTCCTCGCAGGCCTCCTCGTACTCCTTATATGTAATCTTCCGCTCCAGGCTTTCTTCCTTATATAAAAAGCCCATGGAGACTACATCATTGTCGTTAATGGCGCATTTCGCCTTCTCCGCCTCCCGGAACAGGCGCACCTGCTCCTTCTCGGAGAGGCTCTGCATCTGCAGCTTCGCTTTCTGCAGGAAAAGCTTCGCCATCGCCTCCGTAAAGTCCTCGCCGCCCAGATAATTGTCCCCGGCCACGGCCCGGACTTCCAGAATGTTGTGGTACAGCTCCAGGATGGACACGTCGAAGGTGCCGCCCCCTAAGTCGAACACCAGGAAGCGGGTGTCCTTGGTCTTGTCATACAGGCCGTATGCCACCGCCGCTGCCGTAGGCTCCGAAATCATCCGCTCCACCTTCAGGCCCGCCAGCTCCCCGGCGCGCTTGGTGGCTTTCCGCCTTTTGTCGTCAAAATAAGCCGGCACGCTGACGACCGCCTCGGTGACCTCCTCCCCCAGGAAGCTCTCCGCGTCCTCCTTCAGCGCGCGCAGCACCAGGCTGGACAGCTCCTCCGGCCTGAAATGCTTCCCGCTCAATACGTAATCCCGCTCCGTGCCCATGCTGCGCTTGAAGGTCTCGGCCACGGTGTCCGGGTAGAGGCTCATGCGCTCCCTGGCCGTCTCCCCCACATATACATTCCCCTCACCGTCCACGCTGACCACCGAGGGCGTGAGATTCTTCCCCAGCCTGTTGGGAATGATCTTCGGCCCTTCTTCCGTGAAATATGCTATCAGGCTGTTCGTCGTACCTAAGTCGATTCCTACTATCATGCTTACCTCCATGACGCCGCTGTAAGGTATATCCATTCAGAGGAAAGCGCCTCCCCTCCTCCGGATATCTGCCCATTGAATACCAGTATAGCACAGTTACCGGACTTATTCACGTTAAAAATCCGGATTGGAAAAAATTTATACTTTCCAGGCTGTTTTGCAGACCTTCTCCAGGGAGCGCTGCGAATTCAGGAAATCCCGTCTTCCGGGAGATATCAGTTCTCCTGCTCCGCGTACTTTGCCAGCTCATATACCCTTGCTTTGGTCAGTTCTGCCGCTTTCATCGCTTCGTCCAGCGGCTGCGCGCTTCCGCCCTCATGCTCCTGCCCGACGGCCTGCACTTGCGCGTCCTTGGATGCGATCCACTCCAGTTCCTCTTTCCGCAGGGCCTCCATGTCCGCCGTATCCAGATCTGCTTCCAGCAGCCTCCACACGGCGTTCAGGGTGTCATCCCACAACTGGTACAGCTCCGCAGCGGACTCGTTCATCTCCGTCTGCGTAACGGCTTCCTTCTGCATCTTCTCCACCTGCTTTTCCTGCTCCTCGGCATAGGAAATCTCCATGGCAATCCTCTCGGAAAGGCTCTGCTCCACATAGACGCTGCTGGAGAAGCCCAGCTCCCCGTCCGCGTTGTATAGCCCATAGAAGCTCAGCTCCTCTTCCCGGACAGCCTCCAGGTCATAATATCCCACCCACTCCCGAAAGGCCTGGGGCAGATCGGCCAGCTTGGATCCCGGAAGATACAGATAGAACTCCTCCCCGTCCAGCCCATAGGCACCGGAATAAATATAGCGGACCCCATCGACAATCTCCTCTATCTCCGGCTCATGCTTGAAAGAGATGGTTGACAGATTCATTTTGTACGTGAAGTCGTCCACTTTCTCCAACTGGTCGAACCTTCCGGAAAACTCACAATAATATAAGGTGCCGTACGGATAGCCATCCCCCGTAACCCCCATGTCCGCATCCTGATATAGCCCCTCGAAGGAGCCGTCGCTCCGGATGCGAAGCTCCGTGAACCAGGCTCCCGCACCGCTGCTGAAATAGAATACCCTGTCGGAAAGATCCTCGAAGCGGAATCCTGTCTCCGCGCCGTCCGGGCCGCTCCCGGGATGAGCAGTCTCCAGTCCCTCCGGCTGCTGTCCTCCTTCCTGGGGATTCTCCCCGGAAGCCTCTCCGCCGGACGGATTCCCCAAAGCAAAATCCACAGACGGCCCCTCCCCGGACTGCCCTTCTCCAGCCTCGTCTTCCGAAAGCTTCACTGCTGTCGGCACCTGCGTGGATCCCTCATTTGTCTTTCCGCAGCCTCCGGAAAGAAGCAGCACCATAACCGCCAACGGCAACATCATTTTCTTTTTCATAATCATACCTCCTAGTCCACTCTGAAAACGAACCAGCACTTCCCTCAGCCGCGGGCGCCGGTCATGCGTCCTCCTGACAAATCCCATATCCTGAGGGCACAAGCCGCATGGCTGAACAGTGCCGGCATCCTCCTGAGAAAATCTATACTTTCCCGCATATCTGCTCCGACTGCCGGTACTCCGACACGGTCTTCCCGGCTACCTTACATGCTTTCTCCAGGGAGCACTGCAGCTCCTTCATGATATTTTCTATGATTTCGATTATCTGACCGGCGCTGCCCTCGACCTTTCCCTCGGCCTTTCCACGGGCCTCTCCTTCGGCGATTCCCTCGGCCTTTCCCGCCATCCTGCTATCCTCCACCATCTCCCTGATTGCCTGGCACATGTCGTATTCTCCTTTCTCTGTCCTATATCTGTTACTGTTTCGGGCAAATCCCTTTATCCCCATCAACACTCCCAGTGTCCGGGCAGTCTCTTCGTCCATATTCTGATAGGCCGACTCTCTGTCCAGGAGCTCTTTCAGCCGCTCCTTGTCCCTGCGGCAGAACAGGATGGCGAACAGCTCCCGCAGCGATGTCCGGAAACCGGAGCAGTCCGCAAGCTCATTGGCACATACGAGGCGCATGGGATAATCCGCAAAGCAGTCCCTCCATGCCTCTTCGTCCCCGCGTCCCTGCGAATCCTCCCCAAAATCCATCATGTCCTTCAGGCTCCTGGGGCCGTCCCAGTCCTCCGCCCCATGGTACAGGCACAATGTGTAGACCGGCGCGAAGCGCTCCTCTTTCCGCACTTCGCTCAGCCGCTCCCCATCCTTCGCATAGACCCTCTTCCCCTGTCTGGCCAGTTCCCGGTTCGCCCTCTGGGCTCCCCGTATCTGCTTCCCATATTCCCGGCAGTCGTAATCCATGATGCGCCAGGGCATGATGTAGTTCACATCGCTCTGGCTCTCCACCGCCAGAACCTTCAATTCCTTGCCGGACTTCAGCCACCTCTTGATGTCGCGCGTCCGCTGATCCCCTTTCTCTCCCGGCTTCCCATGATATACTTCCGATGCCTCCGCCAGCTCTTCCGCGTCCACCACCTGCTGTCCCTTGAAATATAGCTGGTTGAACAGATCAGCGAATCGTTTGTCGTCCTCCAGATAGGACAGCATCGCATTGTTCTCCGCTCCCATGAATCCTCCTTTTCGGGGCCGGGACCGCGGAATCTGGCTCCCCATCCCTGCCGCATTTTTCATTCCTTTCATGTCTACAGTTGCGCTTTTTCCAGTGAAAAACGGCAGAAATGCCATTTGACATCAGAAAGAAACAGAGTTTAGATAAATTGCTTTAATGATAGGATAATACATGTGTGGGGGATTGTCAATGGGTTTTTTGTCAGCGTCATCATCCCCCAATACTATCATCATGCACAATGAGACAAGACTGTTGACCTGGTTTCGCCTTAAGGCGAGGATTTTAACCCCATTATACAGACAATAAATTTAGACTTGCACTGCCCGCACATTGGGCATAAAATATTAGAAGCAATAAAAAGTTCGCCTAACATGACAGTAAGGCGAACTTTTTTATCTGAATGGCCTCACCCCCCAAACGCCACATGCCTGATAGCCAGCATATATTCGTCCCATGGCTGCACCTGCAGATTCCGCAGCAGACGTTCCTCCGCCTCCTGGCGCCTCCCCGTCCGCAGCAGGAGCAGGATCCTCACGCCCTCCAGCTCCCTGCACAGCGGGCTGGTACAGAAATGGCATATTTCGCATCTGTCTTCCGTATCCAGCAGCTCCTGCAGCTTCTGTGGCGTCTCTGTGTAATAGGCCGCCAGGAACTCCATCTGCAGGTGCCCTTTCTGTCGGTTATAGTATTTGCGCCTGCCCACGGTCCCTTCCCTGTCCAGCCAGGCCGCAAGCCTGGCCGCATATCTCCTGCCCTTCTCCTCATTGCCGCAGAGGATGCAGGCGAAGACGGCATCGCAGATCTTCCCCTCCATGGTCTTCTCTGTCAGGCCGTTGCGGAACATCCTCCCGAAGGCCCGCACCGCGCCGCCTTTGCTGCCGTACAGCAGCTCCCACCAGCCCCGGCAGCAATAATATGCCGGGCAGGAGACCCTGTTCCGCTTCCCGGCGCCGTCCGATGAGCCCCTTTTCAGGAAATCCAGAACGGCTTCCCTGAGCCCGCCGCCAAGCTCCCTCTTCCACTGCCGGAGCGCCTGCTGCGCCATGTCCTTCTCCCCTGCGGCCAGGTACAGCTTCACCAGCCGCTCATGCCGCGTCCAGTTGTCCTTCACGTAGAACCGTTCATAGATGGACGCAGCCTCCTCCACCCTGCCAGCCCGCATGGCGAATTCGGCCAGATTGTCGCCGAACCAGTTGTTCCTGTTCTCCCCCGCTGTCTCCTCGTACCGGCGGTAGGCCTTATATGCGGTCTCCGCGTCCCCCAGCAGGGCGTAGAGGTTCCCCATGTCCGCGTAGATGACGGGGGACATCTCCTGGTCCATGTACAGGATGGCCTTCTTCAGACAGACCAGGGCACGCTCATAATCCCCCTGATATTTGTAGGTGAAGCTCAGGCCGTTCAGGGCATAGGGGTTGGAGGGGTTGATGTAGAGGGCCTTCTCGAAATCCTCCCTGGCCTCCTCCAGGCGATGGGCGGCCCTGTGGAACAGCGCCCGCTCCACCAGCATGAAATCATCGGGATAATGATATAAATATTCCGTCAGGATGGGAAGGCCTTTCTCATAATATTCCTCCTTCCCCTCCTCCACATGCTTAAAATAGCTGCGCCGGAACTCCTTCAGCTTCTCGTTAAGCCGGGCCACATCCATGGCCTTCTCCCGCATCTGGAACCGGTAGGCATCGATGAGCACGCTGCCCACGCCGTTCTTCTGCGCGTCCTCATACACCTTGTCGAAATCCTCTCTCCGGTTCAGGTCCAGATACACCTTGGCCAGGTACTCATAGGACTTCACGAATCCGGGGAAATACCGGATGCACTGTCCGGCAGCCCTGACTACGCCTGCGGCGTCAAGCTGCCGCCTGTAGGCTTCCAGCATGGAGGCATACGCCGCGAAGACCTGGAATTCCTCTATCAGCCGCTGGCATACCTCTATGCTCAGCTCGTACTCCTCCATGGCTGTATAGATCTGCGCCATCTCCAGCAGGACGCCCACGTCCTTCGCGCTCCCTGTGAGGATGCTCTTCCCCTCCTGGATCGCCAGGGCGAATTTCTCCCTGTCCCTGTAGCCCAGGCTGTGGCAGCACTGCATCCGGATCAGGCGGGCCTGCCGCAGCCTGTCCCTGTCTTTTCTATCCTCATTCTCGTCTGCGCCGGCGTTTTTCGCCATCTTGGCCTCCAGGGCTGGCTCCCAGTGCCTGGTCATGGCTATGGCCTCCTCATAATCGGCCTCCTCCGTATAGAGCTTCGCCATGAGCCCGTAATACTCCGCCTCCTTTTCCGGAGGCAGCTTCCCCTCCAGCCCAAGGGCCAGCCGGATGCCCTGGGCGGTCCTGCCGTCCTGCAGGTAGCACCAGCAAAGCTCCAGGCCGCTCTCCCAGTCTCCGCGCTCCCGGTATCCGGCTTCCAGCCCCTTTTCCAGTTCGCTGTTAATCTTGGCCAGGAGCTCCATGAACCCGTCGTCCGCCCCTGCCGTCAGCACCCTCTCCGCGCATTTCTTGGCCTCCCGGAAGCGCCCCTCCTCATAATGCCATTCGGCCAGCCGGGCGTTAGCCATGTAATGGCTGTCGTTCTCCGCCTTCAGCTCCTGGTAGAGTCCCGCCGCCCGCCTCCTGTAGCTGCAGTTGTCCTTCTGGCTCCAGAGGATCTCCGCGAAATTGTAGGAGATCATAGGATCCCCCGGGTATTCGGCCAGCTCCCTCTCCAGCAAGTCCACAGCCTCCCCGATTCTTCCCTGCCGCACCAGCACATTGGCCCGGCTCACCTCCACCACCGGATGCCGGATGCCCGTGGCGTCCGCATTCTCCAGACAGCACTGGGCCTCCTCCAGCCTGTCCTCATGCAGCGCCTGCCAGCAGCGGTCGTATTGCTCCAGGAACCGGTCGTAATCCCCGTCCTCCGGCCCCCGGAACTGGGTGAAGTCCAGATCCTCCCCCCGCTCGCACCGGCCCACGATGTAATATACGAAATTGGCCGGGAACCTCTCCCGCAGAAGCTTCGCGTCCTTCACGATGGACAGCCGCCTGTCGAACAGCTTCCAGACTTCCGTGGGCAGCTTGAAATGCTCCGTCAGGAATCGCAGCAGCTTCTCCCGGCAGTTCTCTTCCTCCTCCAGGGACAGGAACACATCATCGTCAAACAGGGCCTTCCAGAGCTTCACGTCCTGTCTGGAACGGATATTTCCGTATATCTCCACGGCCCGCTCCAGCCACAGGCCCGAGGGGGTGGTGTCCCTGGGGGGCTCCTGCTCCTCCTCCGCATCTTCCGTCTCTCTGGCGTATCTGCAGGCCTCCTCATAGGCCCTCCGCAATCTCTTGAAGCCCTCCGGATCGTCCTCCGGGTTCGTCACCGTCAGCTTCTCCCTGTAAGCGACTTTCAGCGCCCTCTCGTCCTTTGTAGCCTCGATGCCAAGTATCCGAAACGCTTCCTCTCGGTTCATATCAAGCCTCTCCTTCCGCTGCCGCCCGGTCTGTCAACCCGCGTCCGCACAATCGAGCAGGGGAAAGCCTTCCCCTACCCGCCGTGCGCATATATACTGCGCGCCAGTTAAATTTGCAGTGCGGCCCGACTGCAGACCGCCAGCCAGGTACTTTCCCGGGGACACCACTGTAAATCCTGGCGGTCTGCAGTATAAAAAGGGGCAGAAGAACGCTTCTGCCCCCGTAATCCACCCATTTCCTAAAACACGAACTTATCCGCAAAATAGGCATCCAGATCCTTGATCGCCACTCTCTCCTGCTCCATGGAATCCCTAAAGCGCACGGTCACGCAGCCGTCCGTCTCGGAGTCGAAGTCGTAGGTGACGCAGAAGGGCGTGCCGATTTCATCCTGGCGGCGGTACCTCTTGCCGATGTTGCCTCTGTCGTCATACTCGCAGTTATACTTTTTGCACAACTGTGCGTAAATCTTCTCCGCGCCCTCGCCCAGCTTCTTGGACAGGGGCAGCACCCCGATCTTCACAGGCGCCAGGGCGGGATGGAAGCGCAGCACGGTGCGCATGTCGCCGCCCTCCAGCTCCTCCTCATCGTAGGCCGCACAGAGGAAGGCCAGCACCACACGGTCCGCGCCCAGGGAAGGCTCTACCACATAGGGTATGTACTTCTCCTTCTTCTCGTCATCGAAATAGGTCATGTCCTCCCCGGAGGTATTGACATGCTGGCTCAGGTCGTAGTCCGTCCTGTCCGCGATGCCCCACAGCTCGCCCCAGCCGAAGGGGAAGAGGAATTCGATGTCCGTGGTGCCCTTGCTGTAGAAGCACAGCTCCTCGGGGCTGTGGTCGCGCAGGCGCATCTCGTCCTCCTTGATGCCCAGAGAAATCAGCCAGTCCCTGCAGAAGCCTCTCCAATACTGGAACCACTCCAGATCCGTGCCGGGCTCGCAGAAGAACTCCAGCTCCATCTGCTCGAATTCCCGGGTGCGGAAGGTGAAGTTGCCCGGCGTGATTTCGTTTCGGAAGGCCTTGCCTATCTGGCCGATGCCGAAGGGAATCTTCTTGCGGGAAGTCCTCTGGACATTCTTGAAATTCACGAAGATGCCCTGGGCCGTCTCGGGCCGCAGGTAGACTACGCTCTTGGCGTCCTCCGTGACGCCCTGGAAGGTCTTGAACATCAGGTTGAACTGACGGATGTCCGTAAAATTATGCTTGCCGCAGCTGGGGCAGGGGATATTATGCTCCTCCACGAAGGCCTTCATCTGCTCCTGGCTCCAGGAATCCACGCTCTCCGCAAGCTCCATGCCCTGCTCCCCGCAGAAGTCCTCTATCAGCTTATCCGCCCGGAAGCGCTCATGGCATTCCCGACAGTCCATCAGGGGATCCGAGAAGCCGCCCAGATGGCCGCTGGCCACCCAGGTCTGGGGATTCATGAGGATGGCGCAGTCCACGCCCACATTGTAGGGGTTCTCCTGCACGAATTTCTGCCACCAGGCCCTCTTTACGTTGTTCTTCAGCTCCACGCCCAGGTTGCCGTAGTCCCAGGTGTTGGCCAGGCCGCCGTAAATCTCGGAGCCCGGATAGATGAAGCCTCTGGCTTTGGCCAGGGCCACGATTTTGTCCATTGTCTTTTCCATGTCGAAACCATACCTTTCCGTTTTCTATTGTCCAGCTGCATCCGCCAGCCACACCGGCTCAGCGATACAGAATGCACACAGGCCCTTCCGTCCCCGATGTGTCGATGCTGCCGTCCGGATTCACCGTCGCCCCCGGGCTCACATGCGTCACCTTCCCGGGACAGTAGATGTTGGCCTTGATGTCCGTGATGACTACATTACTGTCCGCATCCTGTTTCAACTGCTCCTCCGAATAGGGCGCGCCGTCCTTTACGCCCTCCAGGGCCATGCCCGCCGTGCGTCCCTCCTGGACCGCCTGGGACGCTGTTCCGAAGTACAGCTCCTCCTCCAGGAACCCGGCGGCGCTCTCCCAGCCGTCGAACCGGTATGCCACTACCACTTTCCCGCTGCCGTCCTCCAGCGCCTCCACCTTGTCCACAGTCACAGCGGCCTCCCTGCCGCTGGCGCTGTTGAACTGGGCCGCTTCCTGGGTGGCCATGGCCTGGAGCTCCGAGAGCACATAGTCGGCTTTATCGAACAGTCCCACCTGCCATACGGTGACCTCCCCCTCCTTACTGACGGCCACGGAAGGGGTGTCCACGATATCCGGCACCTTCGCCTCCCCGCATCCCGCCAGGCACAGGATGCACAGGCAGAGGGCTGCCGCAAGTCTTCCATATTTTCTCATCATCCGCGCTAAGCCTCAATCTTTCCTTCTATATTTATGCTACCCTGTGCGCTTTGCGTGCGCACAGATGTGCGGCTTTTCCCCTATCCCGAAAAGCCATAAGTAATTGTACCAAAAACAATCCGTTTTTTCAACAGAGAGTTTGCAGAACTTCAAGGCTTTTGAACTGCTGCTGTCCCGCAAAGCGCTTCATGTACCGGCCCGCCACGGCCTGCAGCTGCACCAGGACCGCGTCTGCCACCTTGAATGTGTAAAGCTTCTCCAGGGGGCTGGACGTTATGTAATACAGCGCGTACAGCGTGGAATCCTCCGGCGTCCCGCCCCCCAGGATCCCCTCCAGGGCTTCCCTGGTGAACTCCCCGGGGAACTCGCCGTTCACCGCCATGGCCCGGCATTCAAAGACGCAGCGCACCAGGGGGTTGGGCAGGGCCGTGGCACAGAGCGCCCGGAGGGACTGGTACAGCAGCTTCATCATCTCCCGCTCGTCATTGCCCTCCCTGGTACAGAAGTCCGCCACCTCGGCAAAATACATGCCGTAGCAGGCGCCGATGTAGTCGGAGCGAAGCTCCTCGAAATAATTCCTGATGTCCGCCTCGGCCAGCGTGTAGGCGTTCCTGCCCTCGTAGAGCCGAAAGCTCCCAAAGGAAAAGGGATTGGTAGCCGCCGCCAGCCGGTTTCCCGGTTTCCTGGCTCCTCTGGCAAAAGCGGCCACCTTCCCCTTTTCTTTAGTCAAAAGGCTGATACGCCTGTCGTACTCCCCCACCAGGCTCTGCTTCAGTATGATTCCAGTCACCCATATATAGTCCTGCATGATCGCCCTTTTTGGTCTGTTCCTGCCTCGCGCTGGAAACGAAGGACAGATAGTCCTCCACTTTCCCGCTGCTCTCGAACTGCTTCCAGTATCCTTCTTCCATTCCTGCATCCTCCTGCGTACCAAGCTTCCCGCCACGTTCCGGCGATGTCCGGCCTGTGGCTCAGAACTTCTTTCCACACTTAGAGTCTGCATTTTCAATTTTTATATTCGTGGATTTATCTGGCAGGTCTTTCTAATCTTTGCCGGAAATATCCTTCTGATTGTAGCCGAAATTCCGCAGCAGATGGTCGCTGTCCCGCCAGTCCTTGCGCACTTTCACGAAAATCTTCAGATTCACCTGCATCTCCAGCATCTCCTCAATCTCCAGCCTGGCCTCGCTGCCGATCTTCTTCAGCATCTGGCCGCCCTTCCCGATGATGATGCCCTTGTGGGAATCCTTCTCGCAGACGATGGCCGCGTCGATGTGGCAGATTTTGTCAGCCTCCTGCATGGACTCCACGCTGACGGCGATTCCGTGGGGCACCTCGTCCTCCAGGAGGCGCAGGGCCTTCTCCCGGATCAGCTCCGCCACAATCTCCCGCATGGGCTGGTCGGTGATGGTGTCCTCGTCAAAATAGGCCGGCCCTTCGGGCAGGTACTTGAAGATGCACTTCACCAGCTCCTCCGTATTGTCCCCCTTCAGGGCGGACACGGGCACGATCTCCGCGCAGTCCAAAGCCTTGCGGTAGGTGTCGATAAAGAAAAGGATCTCGTCCTTTTTCACGGTATCCGTCTTGTTGATCACCAGGATCACAGGGGTCTTCACCTTCTGCAGCTCCTCGATGATATGCCGCTCCCCGGCTCCGATGAAGCTGGAGGGCTCCACCAGCCACAGGATCACGTCCACCTGGTCCAGGGTGGTCTCCGCGGCGGTGACCATGTACTCGCCCAGCTTGTTCTTGGTCTTGTGGATGCCCGGTGTGTCCACGAACACGATCTGGCCCTCCTCCGTGGTCAGCACGGTGCGGATCCGGTTGCGGGTGGTCTGGGGCTTGCTGGACGTGATGGCGATCTTCTGCCCGATCAAATGGTTCATCAGCGTGGATTTTCCCACGTTCGGCCTACCGATCAAGGTGACAAAGCCTGATTTGTACGATTTATTCTCCATTTCTACCTCATTTGTCTGTCAATATTTGTTTATGGCTGCGTCTGTCTGTACAATAGAATCCAAGAGAGGATTCTATTGTCTAGTATACAAGAGCTCTCCGGAAAAATCAATTGTGACGCTGTCATTTTTCCAGGTTATTTTCATTATTTTCTTTTTTTCCGTCCCCGGCTTCCGGCGCAGCGCTTTCCACGGCGCCTGCGGCCTCCCATTCCTGCATCCGGGCCGTCCGGGCCTGTATCCGGGCTTCCTCCTCCCGCTGCCTGTTTTCCTTCTGTCTGCGCCGTCTGATGCGGGCCTTCCTCCAAAGCAGGACGGCCACCCCGATTCCACCGGCCCACAGCACCAGATAGGGAAGATGGGCCAGGAACCAGATGGCAAGCTCCAGCAGGCCGTCCCCGATGTCCCGCAGGCTCTTCATGAAGCCGTCCGCGATCCGCTTTCCCGGGCCGGGCTGCTCCGCCTGCACCTCCGTCAGCTCCCTGACCTCCGACACATGGAGCTCGACAGTACTGTAGTCTATCAGATTGTCCAGGGTGCGCAGCCGGGACTCCATGCTCTCCAGCTCATAGCGCACCTCGGACAGGCGCTGCTCCAAAGCGATAATCTCCTCGATGGTCTCCGCCTTCTCCAGGAACGCCAGCAGTCTCTCCTGCTCCGTGCGCAGGGTGTTCCTGCGGCTCTCCATGTCCACATAGGACAGGGTCACGTCCTCCACGCTGTCATTGCGCCTGACCACATTGCCGATGTCGGACACGGTCTGCAGGAAGCTGTTCAGCTTTCCGTTTGGGACGCGGATGGTGAGGTTCGCGTAGCGGGAGGACACATAGTCGGAATAGCTGCTGCCGTTGTAGGTCTCCATGTTCTCTATGTACCCGCCCAGCTCCTCCACCTGTGTCTCAAGGGAGGACATCATCTGCTGGAATTCCTTCGTTTCTACCTCCAGGCCCACGGTCTGGATCAGCTTCCGGCCCTCCTGGACGCCTGCGCCCTGGCCGGTTCCCTCCTCCGGGGTTCCGCCGTCCGCGGTATCATAAGCCTCGTACTCCGCAGCCTCCTCCATGGAATACATACCGGCTCCCGCGCCGTTCACGCCCGCTTCCTGGGCGCTGCCCTTGCTGTCCGTCGCCGCAAAGATACCGCCGTCCGCTCCGCCGGACGAGCCGCAGGCGGAATACAGAATCGTAGTCAATATGCACACAAATATGCACAGGAGCCGCGTTCCGGAAATCCTCTGGCCTGTCCTTCCGCTCCGAATCCTGCCGCCCCCTGTCCCATGCCCATGCCTGCGGGCGCATCCGTTTGCTGCCGCCCCTTCCGCGCCGCGTATCCCCTGGCCAATCGTTCTTTTTTCCATACCGTCCTCCCCTCTGCCCGCCTTGCGGGCGTGCGGCCCCGCGCCATGTTCTTTCCCCGCCTCCCGGCAGGCGCGGCCTCCCTCAGATGGCACTGTCCGAGGACAGCGCGACCGGGGCGCTCTTGTCTGTCAGAAATGCCCCGGTCCTACGCTTCTGACAGCAGAAGCCGTACAAGCACGGCTCCCACTGTCCTTATAGACGAAAAAACCTACGAAAGGTTCTCGATATTCATGAACTTATCCGCTTCCTCCCGGATTTTCTGCTCGCTGCCCACCACGCAGAGGAAATCGTCCTCCATGAAGGCCCTGATATAGGCGGAGAGGCCCCGGATGTCCTCCGCAGTCACGTCGATGACCTCGTCCCGCTCCTTCTGGATCATGTCCATGGTGATTCCTCTCATATAGGCCTCTCTGGAGCGCCTGCCCTTGCCCGCCGCCGTCAGGGGCATGTCGAGCTGGCTGAAGGTGCCGATGATGTACTGGGTCAGCGTCCTCTCATTGGCATCATAACTCCCGATGAAGTCTGCCGCCGCCTCGTACACGTCGATGGTCTGGCCCAGGTTCGGGTCGCGGTAGGAGACGAAGAAGCATTCCCCCGTCCTTCCGAATCCGCACATGCAGCCGTAAGCGCCTCCCTTGACCCGGATGTTCGTCCACAGATACTCGTATCCCATCATCACCTGCAGCACCCGCAGCGCCCCCTTGTAGGGCAGGCCCTTGTTCAGGAAATTGCCGGCCCGGCATACATACTGCACCTGCCCGGCAGTCATGAAGCCCTCGTTCTTCCGGGCCACCTCCGGGATAAAGCTGCCCTTCTCCACCTCACAGGTGTACAGCTTCTCCTTCAGAGCGGCCATGGCGGGCTCCAGATCCGCGAAGGCCTTCGCGTCCCCGGTGAAGTCCACGCGCAGGTTCTCCGGCCGGAAGATCATCCGGCACAGGCCCTCCAGGCGCTTTGTCAGAAGCTCCCTGTCCGCCTCGAAGTCCTTCTCCAGCCCGGAAGCCAGCCTGTACTGCCCTATGCCCGTCAGCGCATCGTTCAGGGCGTATCTGGCGTCCCCGTAAGACAGGGCCCTGTTCAGGGCCACGCTGTTCCCGGCCTCCAGCAC
This sequence comes from uncultured Acetatifactor sp., assembly GCF_910585425.1. GTDB lineage: Bacteria > Bacillota > Clostridia > Lachnospirales > Lachnospiraceae > Acetatifactor. The sequence goes on from NZ_CAJUCP010000046.1 coordinate 20,402, forward strand.
ATACTCCCGGTATCTGGAATTGTTCTCCGCCAGGATCTCCTTCAGCCGCTTGCCGTCCGAGAAATCGCTGGACAGCATCAGCTCCTCCATCAGCTCCAGGGCCCTGGGCAGATTCCGGTACAGCGCCTTTGTGTAGACCTCCAGGGTGACCGTGCACTGTCCGGGGTCCTCCACCTTCCCGTAGCTGTTGTAAGTGACCCCGATCTCCCCGGTGGCCAGATTGATCTCATTGCTCAGCTCCCCATAGGTATAATGGGCCGTGTCCACATGGCAGAACACGTTCTGCAGGATGCCGATATAGGGGAAATATTCCGCCGGGATGTCCTTCACCGTGAACATCAGCCGCAGATACCCGATGCCATTGGTAAAGACCTCGTGGTACAGGGCGGGGCACCCGGCCAGGCTCCTCTCCTCGTTGATCAGGGGGGCCGCCTCCCGCTTCATGTCCTCCCTGTTCAGCAGCGGAATCTTTGCCAGGTCCTCCGGGGAATCCACGTCCTCCCGGAACGCGTTCAGGGCGTCCATCATGGTATGGATGCCGGCTATCTCCTCCTGGGACATCCCCTTTCTGGTCTCCGCCAGAGCCTCCGCCAGCTTCGCCTCCTGCTCCCCGGCAAGGCCCTCCCTGGGCTCCAGGACCACCATGGCGGCATGGGGGTTATCCAGCAGGTACTTCTTCACCAGCTCCTCGAAATAGCCCTCCTCCACCCTGGCCCGAAGCCTGGCGTAGGTCTCGTTGGCCTCGATGTGGATGAAGGGAGCATTGTCGTCATACACCCAGCTCCCCAGGGCCTGCAGGCCGTACATCAGCCCCTTGGGGAAGCTTCCGAAATCCGCCTCCCTGTAGCGGAACTCAAAGTGGTTGATCGCCGCCAGCAGGGCCTTTCTGTCGAATCCGTTCTCCACGATCCCTCCGAGCGTCTCCAGGATCGTGGCGCGGAACTCCTCCTCCCTGGCCAGGGATGTGCCCTTTGCCACCACGCCGAAGTAGGGCTGCCTCAGGTCATAGTCATAGATGCTGAACACGTCCTTGCCGATGCCCTTGTCGATCAGCGCCTTCTTCAGGGGCGCGCCGGGCACGGTGCAGAGCACGAAGTCCAGAATCTGGAATGCCACGTACAGCTCCCTGTCCAGGTTGTCGCCCACGGACTGGCACCAGGCCAGATAGGTATTCTCGTCCGCGTCCTCGCCCTGGCTGATCGGGAACTGCCTCACCCTGCGCGCCGGACAGGCGAAGGGCTCCTGGGCGGACACCCGGGAGTCCACCTCCAGTGCGTCGAAGGAGGACAGATAATGCTCGTCGATGAACTGCAGCTTCTCCGCCATGTCCATATCGCCGTAGAGATAGATATAGCTGTTGGAGGGATGGTAATAGGTCCTGTGGAACTCCAGGAACTGCTCATAGGTCAGATCGGGGATAAAGGCCGGATCCCCGCCGGACTCCCAGCCGTAGGTGGTATCGGGATACAGGGCCGTGCTGATCTCCCGGTACAGCACGCTGTCCGGGGAGGAGAAGGCCCCTTTCATCTCATTATAGACTACGCCGTTGTAGGACAATTCCCCCGCCTCGTCCAGCTCATAGTGCCAGCCCTCCTGGCGGAAGATGGCCTCGTTCCCGTAGATATTTGGGTAGAACACCGCATCCAGGTAGACATGCATCAGGTTCTGGAAGTCCTTGTCATTACAGCTGGCCACCGGGTACACCGTGCGGTCAGGATAGGTCATGGCGTTCAGGAAGGTGTTCAGGGATCCCTTGGCCAGCTCGATGAAGGGATCCTTGATGGGGAACTCCCTGGAGCCGCAGAGCACGGAATGCTCCAGGATATGGGCCACCCCGGTGGAATCCTTGGGCGTGGTGCGGAATCCGATGTAGAACACCTTGTTGTCGTCGTCATTGGACAGCAGGGCCACCCTGGCCCCGGTCTTCTTATGGCGGCACAGATAGGCCACGCTGTCGATGTCCTTTATCTCCCTTTTCTCAATGATTTCATAGCTCGCTACTTCTTCTACCCTCATTTTTGCGCTCCTTTGCTCTTCTTATATAATATATATCAATATATACCTGATACCGCTGTCCTAAAGTCAAAGTCCCAGCAAAGCCAGCTTGCTGACGCTCAGCTCCTGTATCACACAGCCCTGCCTCTCCTTCTCCGCTGGAGGGATGCCTGCCAGCTCCTCCACCGTGAGCTGCTTCGTCACGTACCGTTTCTTCGGGACATGGGCGGTCTTCCCCCTGGTCCCCCCGAAGAAGGGCTTCTTTTCCTCGATGACGTTCACCTTCACCCTGGCCTTCATCTGCTTATAGACCTTCACCAGAAAGCTGTCCGGGGCCAGGTAGTACAGATGGGTCTCCAGGGTATCCTCCCTGTCCGCCTCGGGAAGGATGTACCGCTCCATGATCAGGCGGAACTTAAAGCTGATCTCATCCTCGTCCAGCAGCTCCCGGAAGGTATATTTGCTTCCCACATAGAGCCTTGAAGTGTCCTGCATACTGTATTTATAGTCCTCGTATCTCTTCTTCTCCATATTGCCCCCGACGGCGCAAGGTCCCCGCGCCCTGTCCCCGGACGGTCTCAGGCTTTCCTGTCCGTCTCGATGTCCTCTATCTTGAATCCGCTCAGACGCATGGCGTCCCGGATGGCCTTCCCGGACAGCCCGGTCTCCTGGGAGAGCTCCTCCGGCGTCACCTTCCTGCGCAGCTCCTCCGAGAGCTGCCCTGCCTTATCCGCCACCCGGTTCACCCTGTCGGCGATTCTTTTGTCATTCTTCTCCTGGTGGGCCCGCTCCCGGATGCACTCCTCGCAGGCGTCCATGACGCGCCTGGCCAGCATGCCGCAGGCCTCCGAGGGCTTTCCGTCAAAGCTTCCCCCCGGGGCCTGTCCCGTCTGCGCCAGTATCTCCACGCCCACCGCCAGAGCCACGTTCCCCTCTCCAATCAAATCCTCCAGAGGCACGCCCTGGCCCGCGTAGAGCCTGGCGATGTCCGCCACCTCCCGCAGGAAGCTTTCCGTCAACTGCTGCCTGGCCGCCCTGTCCCCGGCCATCACGGACATGGCGTAGGCCGTCCTCTGTCCGTCGCTGCAGACAGGGAGCCCCTCTATCTCGTCCAGGTACATCTGCAGATAGTCCCTCTCCTCCTCCGTCAGATACGCGTCCTGGTCGCCGGGCTCTCCGATGCCCACATTATGCTTCCTCAGATAGTCGAACACCATCTCCATCTGGGCTTCCCCCAGCTCCAGCCCGGCGAAGCTCTCCCTCACCTGCTCCTCCCTGATGCTGTTCCCCTGTTCCCTGGAGAGCCTGCGCACCTTTTCCAGCGTCTGCGCGAAAACGATTTCCTGATTCACTTTTTTCCGTTTCCTTTCGTTTTGTTTTCCGAACTTACTTCACATGGGTATGGGTGAACAGATGCTCCTGGCAGTATTCGTAATTGCCGTTGCATTTGGAGCAGAATCGGAATTCCAGATTGGGATCATCGTCCTCGGTCTGGCCGCAGATGGCGCACTTATGCTTGGTCACCCTGGAGTTGCGCCGGATGTCCTGCCTGAACTCCGCCCTGCGCTTCATCTGCTTCGGAGACATGTGGATATGGCTCCTGGAGGTGAGGAAGAAAATCAGGAAGTTCAGCAGAGAGGACAGGATGACAATCCTGGTCACAAGCCCTCCCCGGAACAGGAAATCGTATGTGAGTACCAGCCCGTCCAGAATGCCCAGCCACTTCACCTTCACCGGGATGATGAACATCAGGAGCACCTGCACATCCGGGAACGTGGCGGCAAAGGCCAGGAAGATGGACATGTTGATATAGTAGGTGCTGAACAGGGCGGACACAATCAGGGAGGTGGCCGCAAGCCCTTCCCCGCCTCCGGAGAGGAAGAACTGTATGCCCAGCCACACGAAGCTGCCCAGGACAGTGAACAGCATGCCCGAGAACAGATAGACGTTATACCGATAAGTCCCCCATGTCCGCTCCAGACTGGTGCCGATATTGTAATAGAACAGGAGCATGATGATCGTAAAGGGATCCAGCGAGGAGGGCGGCACGATGACCCAGGTGAAGATCCTCCAGATCTGGCCGTGGAGGACGGCGTAGGGATCCAGCGTCAGGTACAGCAGGAAATTGCCGTTGACCATCTGGATGACATAGCCCACCACATAGCACAGAATCAGTATCAGGGAAAGGTTGCTGACGGCGTACTTTCCGAATCTCTTCTCAAAATTGCTCATCTCGTTCACTCCTTATGTCGAATAGCCTTGGGGCCCTGCGAATACACTGGAAACAGGACTCCGGCAGCCCGCAGGATAATAGTATTCTACCATCCCCGCTTCCATAAGTAAACCAGACTTTTCCTATTTTATATAAAAATCAGTATTTTAATAAACTTTTTACACGTCCATCTATTTGCATTTTGCGCCGCAGTGTACTATAATGTCTTAGAATGTCATGATATGTCAGCATTCTTTTACCAGTTTTGAGACTGGCTTATTTTCAGGAAGGATGATTTTGCATGGAATTTACTACAAAAACTGCCGCTCATTGCGATGCCAATACCGAAGCACTTCTCGGCGATGCCGAAGCATTTCTCGGCGATGCCAATGCATTTCTTGGCGATGCCGATGTACTTCTCGGCATTGATATAGGCTCCACCACGGTGAAGATCGCGATTCTGGACGAAGCGCACCGCATTCTGTTCTCAGACTATGAGCGCCACTTTGCCAATATCCGGGAGACCCTCTCAAGGCTCCTGGACAAAGCATATCAGCAGTTCGGCAACCTGACCCTGCATCCCATGATCACGGGAAGCGGCGGCCTGACCCTGGCAAATTGCCTGGAGGTGCCCTTCACCCAGGAGGTCATCGCCGTGTCCTCCGCCCTGCTGGAGCTTGCGCCCAGGACGGACGTGGCCATCGAGCTGGGCGGCGAGGACGCGAAGATCATATATTTCGAGGGCGGCAATGTGGAACAGCGCATGAACGGCATCTGCGCCGGGGGCACCGGCTCCTTCATCGACCAGATGGCATCCCTGATCCAGACGGACGCCGCCGGGCTCAACGAATACGCCAAAAACTACAAGTCCCTCTACTCCATCGCCGCCCGCTGCGGCGTGTTCGCCAAGACGGACATCCAGCCCCTGATCAACGAGGGGGCCACAAAGGAGGACCTGGCCGCCTCCATCTTCCAGGCCGTGGTGAACCAGACCATCTCCGGCCTGGCCTGCGGCAAGCCCATCCGGGGATATGTGGCGTTCCTGGGCGGCCCGCTGCATTTCCTGTCGGAGCTCAAGGCGGCTTTCATCCGGACGCTGCATCTTGACGACAGGCACACCGTCAATACGGACAACTCCCATCTGTTCGCCGCCATAGGCTCCGCCCTGAACGCAAAGGAGGACGTCTCCTGCTCCATGGAGGAGATGCTGCGCAGGCTCTCCTCCGACATCAAGATGGAGTTCGAGGTGGAGCGCATGGAGCCCCTTTTCGCCGACAGGGCCTCCTATGACGCTTTCAGGGAGCGCCACAGGAAAGCCCATGTGGGCACGGCCCGTCTGGCCGACTATAAAGGCAACGCGTTCCTGGGCATCGACGCCGGCTCCACCACCACCAAGATTGCTCTGGTGGGGGAGGACGGCTCCCTGCTCTATTCCTTCTACAGCAATAATGACGGCAGCCCCCTGAAGACCGCCGTCCGCTCCCTGAAGGAGATCCATGAGCTGCTGCCGGAGGGCGTGCGCATCGTGCGCTCCTGCTCCACAGGCTACGGCGAGGCCCTGATGAAGGCCGCGTTCCTCCTGGACGACGGCGAGGTGGAGACCGTGGCCCATTACTATGCCGCCGCCTTCTTCAACCCCGATGTGGACTGCATCCTGGACATCGGGGGCCAGGACATGAAATGCATCAAGATCAAGGACCACGCGGTGGACAGCGTGCTGCTCAACGAGGCCTGCTCTTCGGGCTGCGGCTCCTTTATCGAGACCTTCGCCAAATCCCTGAACTACAGCGTGGAGGATTTCGCGGAGGCCGCCGTCTTCGCGGAGCATCCCATCGACCTGGGCACCCGCTGCACCGTGTTCATGAACTCCAGGGTGAAGCAGGCCCAGAAGGAGGGCGCGGGGGTCCCGGACATCTCCGCGGGGCTGGCCTATTCCGTAATCAAGAACGCCCTGTTCAAGGTCATCAAGGTATCCGATGCCTCGGAGCTTGGGCGCAACATCGTCGTCCAGGGCGGCACCTTCTACAATGACGCCGTCCTGCGCAGCTTTGAGAAAATCGCGGACTGCCAGGCCATCCGGCCCGATATCGCGGGCATCATGGGCGCTTTCGGCGCGGCGCTGATCGCCAGGGAGCGCTTCGAGGAGGGCTACATGACCCACATGCTCTCCTACGAGAAGCTCTGCGCCCTGAAGTACGAGACCAGCATGGCGAAGTGCCGGGGCTGCACCAACAGCTGCCGCCTTACCATCAATAAATTCTCGGGAGGCCGTCAGTACATCTCCGGCAACCGCTGCGAGCGGGGCATCGGCGGACAGAAGAATGCCCACGATGTGCCCAATCTCTTCGACTATAAGCTAAAGCGCCTGTTCTCCTATGAGTCCCTGGCCCCGGACCAGGCTCCCAGAGGCACGGTGGGCATCCCCAGGGTGCTGAACATGTATGAGAACTATCCCTTCTGGCATACCTTTTTCACGAAGCTGGGATACCGGGTGATCCTCTCCCCCAGCTCCAACCGCCAGATCTACGAGCTGGGCATCGAGTCCATCCCCAGCGAGTCGGAGTGCTACCCCGCCAAGCTGGCCCACGGGCATGTGGAGTGGCTGATCAGGCAGAAGGTGGACTTCGTCTTCTACCCCGCCCTGTTCTATGAGCGGGACGAGGTGGAGGGGGCCACCAACCATTACAACTGCCCCATCGTCACCTCCTACTCCGAGAACATCAAGAACAATGTGGAGGCCATCGGAAACGGGCAGGCAACGCTGCGCAATCCCTTTCTGTCCTTCCGGGATATCTCCACCGTCACGGAGGCCCTGACCAGGGAGTTCGCGGAGCTGCCCGCCAGGGAGGTGGCCGCCGCCGCTGCGGCCGGCTGGGAGGAGCTGGACCGCACCCGCATGGACATGAGGAAGAAGGGGGAGGAGACCATCGCCTGGCTCCAGGAGACCGGAAAGCGCGGCATCGTCCTGGCCGGACGCCCTTACCACATCGACCCGGAGATCAACCACGGTCTGCCGGAGATGATCGCCTCCTTCGACCTGGCGGTGCTGACGGAGGACTCCGTCTCCCACCTGGGCTGCCCGGAGAGGCCCCTTATCGTCTCGGATCAGTGGATGTACCACTCCAGGCTCTACGCCGCCGCCAGCTTCGTGCGGACAGTGGACTACCTGGACCTGATCCAGCTGAACTCCTTCGGCTGCGGCCTGGACGCGGTGACCACGGATCAGGTGAGCGACATCCTGTCCGGCTCCGGCAAGATATACACCTGCCTGAAGATCGACGAGGTGAACAATCTGGGGGCCGCCAGAATCCGGGTGCGCTCCCTGCTCTCCGCCATCAAGGTGCGGGAGAAGAGCCATAAGGAGCGCACGCTCCACTCCTCCGCCATAGAGAAGGTGCCCTTCACCGAGGAGATGCGCAGGGACTATACCATCATCTGCCCCCAGATGTCCCCCATCCACTTCGAAATCATGCAGTCGGCCTTCAGTGCCTGCGGCTACAATTTCGTAGTCCTGGACAACGACAACCGCCATTCCGTGGACGTGGGGCTGAAATATGTGAACAATGACGCATGCTACCCCTCCCTGCTGGTGGTGGGGCAGATTATGGAGGCCCTGCAGTCGGGACGGTACGACCTGCAGAAGACTGCCATCGTCATGAGCCAGACCGGAGGGGGCTGCCGGGCCACCAACTACGTGGGCTTCATCCGCAGGGCCCTGCAGAAGGCGGGCATGGAGCAGATTCCCGTGATTTCCCTGAACCTGGCAGGCATCGAGAGCAATCCCGGCTTCCACCTGAACGCCGACCTGCTGATCCGCGCGGCTCTGGCCGCCCAGTTCGGCGATATCTTCATGCGCTGCGTATACCGGATGCGCCCCTATGAGGCAGTCCCTGGCAGCGTAGACGCCCTGCACAGGAAATGGGTAAAAAAAGCACAGAATTTCGTCTCCTCGAAGCATGTGAACCTGTTGGGATTCGGCAGGATGTGCCGAAACATCATCCGGGAGTTCGACGCAGTCCCCATCCTGGACGTCAAGAAGCCCCGGGTGGGCATCGTGGGGGAGATTCTGGTGAAGTTCTCTCCCGCGGGCAACAACCATCTGGTGGAGCTTCTGGAGAGCGAGGGGGCGGAGGCCATGGTGCCCGACCTGATGGACTTCATGCTCTACTGCTTCTACAACCAGATCTACAAGGCGGAGCATCTGGGCACCAGCAGGAAAACCGCCCGCGCCTGCGCCCTGGGCATCTGGACCATAGAGCATGTTCTCCGGGGAAGCATGGTGAAGGAGTTCCGGAAATCCAGGCACTTCACCCCTCCTTCGCCCATCCGGACAATCGCCTCCTACGCGGAGCCCATCGTCTCCATCGGCAATCAGACCGGAGAGGGATGGTTCCTCACCGGGGAGATGGTGGAGCTGATCCGCGAGGGCGTGCCCAACATCGTGTGCACCCAGCCCTTCGGCTGCCTGCCCAACCATGTGGTGGGCAAGGGGGTCATCAAGGCCCTGCGCAAGCGCTATCCGGAGTCCAATATCGTGGCCATCGACTACGATCCCGGCGCCAGCGAGGTGAACCAGCTGAACCGGATCAAGCTGATGCTGTCCACGGCACAGAAGAACCTGAACAGTAAAGCCGAGAAGGCTTCAGATTAGAAAGGAAAACGCACTATGCCAGGAATCGTCATCGAAAAACACAAGACCATCTGCAGCAGCGAACAGCCAATGACCACATTGTACCTGATTTCCCAGGGGCGGGTGGAGGTACAGTGCCCAGGAGGCTCCTACCAGATCCGAAACGGAGATGTGGCGGGCATCTGCGAGATATGCTCGGAGATACACTTTCTGACCTACACCGCCCTGGAGGACACCACCCTCATACCCTATCCCCTGACCAGCCTGGAGGCCCTGGGCAATCTCATGCAGGTGCGCCCCGAAATCGCCAAGCTGTTCCTCCTCTCCCTGCTGCGTCAGTTCGACGCCATGCTGGAGCAGTGCTCCGTGTCCGAGGTCAGCAGCGCCAATCTCTACCGCAGGCTCCAGACGGACTGCGCCCTGTACGCGGACCTGTGCGAGCGGCACAAGGCCCCCTCCCGGATTCCCCCGGAGGTGGAGGCAATCGCACCCAGCCTGGAGGACTCCTGCGATGAATGGCTGAGCAGGTATTATTCCGCGCTGCAGCGCATCTACATGGGCGCGGACGCAGGCGTGCTGCTGCAGGAGCCGGGGCTGTCCCTGGGGGCGCTCCGTAAGGGCTCCCTGGACCTGAACAAGTCCTACCGGGTGATGGAGGCCCAGGCCCAGTACCGCTCCCAGATCATAGACTGCTATTTCAATCCCTCGGGAAACGACCTCTTCGATGCCATGACCAAGCTCTACTACCGCCTCCGCCAGGAGGGGCAGGACACCGGCGGGCTGTACGAAAGCATCTCCCAGATGCTCTGCCTGCCCGACGAATATGAAATCCCTCCCGAGGCCCAGGCCGAGACCCGGGTGGAGGCCTTCCGCCGGAAGGAGGGCGCCCTCCAGCATCCCCAGGCGTCCACAGGCACCGGGGACGGCTCCGATGCGGACATCCTCCAGCTCCTGGAGGGCTCCCTGGAGACCATCCTGGACTATGCCGGGCTCGACGGCGACAAGGAAGCGGCCTTCCGGGAGCATGTGGTCCTCTACCGGGACACCAAGGACAAAAATTCCACGGACGACGAGTGCACCCGCCTGCGCAGGAAGCTCACGGACGAATTCTATCTCCTGTACACGGAAGTGTTCCTCCGCTCCCTGTCCGTGTCCGGCATGCCCCTCCCCGTTCGGATGTTCCTCTATTTCGGCTATGTGGACGAGAAGCTGGCAGGTGAAGACAACGCTGTCGCCCTCTACCGCCTGGCCAGCTATATGAGCGAGCCGGGCCAGATGGGCGTCTACACCTTCTACGACTGGCTGCTGGCCATCTATGACGGGGAGAAGAACCCCAGCCGCAGCGAGCTGGACGAGGATTACGACGACTTCGTCCACCTGCAGAAGAAAAAGAACAATCTCTCCGCCGCCCAGGTGGCCGAGCTGGAGAATGACCGCATGGCCAAGGTGCGCTATGAGCTGGAGAACCTCTTCCCCAGCGCCAACAAGGTGACCTATGGCCGGGTGACCACCTTCTGCCCCCTGTTCACCGCCGAGAACATGCTAAAGGACCTGCGGGACTCCTTCGTCACACCGGAAAAGGTAGAGAGCGCCCTGACCATGCTGAAGAAGGTGGACTTCTCCGCCTTCTACCGTGAGACCATCGATTACGAGCTGGCCCAGGTCATGAACCGGGAGCCCATGCATGTGGAATACCTGCCCGACATCATCCTGATGCCCAACGCCGGGATCAGGGGCTCCCTGTGGCAGGAGATCGAGGGCCGCAAGCGCAACAGCCCCAGCCGCATGATCCTGCCCGCGTTCTACATGGAGAGCCTGGACACAGCGATCGTCCGCATGACCGGCGAATTCCGCTGGGAGATGTGCAAGCGCATCCAGAGCGGCCGCTGGAACGATGTGTCGGAGCCTTCCCTGACCAGCGAATACTTCGACTACATGCAGTTCTACAAGAAGAACACGGAGCTGAGCAAGGATGCCAAGGAGAAGCTGCAGAACAGCCTGGTCCGGGCCAAGAACAGCTTCCGGGAGATGTTCGTCAGGGACTATATCACCTGGATTTTCTACGAGAGCAGCGGCTCGGCCAGGATGAACAAGGTGGCCCGCAGGATCCTGTTCCTGTACTGCCCTCTCCCCGCCTCCATGGACGCAGGGCTGGAGCAGAACCCCATGTTCTCCGAGCTCCTCAGCCGCCAGCGGATCCTGTCCGGACAGCGTGTGCAGAAGCTGAGCATGCTGCGCCAGAAGCTGCGCAACAGCAACACCCCGGTCCCGGACTACCTGGAGCAGGAGATCGCCTTCGCGTCCAGGAAGCTGGAGGCCAGTCAGTAAATCCCCGGAGGGAATGGAATCACAAGCCGTGGAAAGAACGGCGTGGAACCATTCCCTCCATTGTCATTCCTCCGAGGGTATATTATAATCAATACCAGGTCATGACCAGACTATCAGGAAAAGTCCGGTACACCGGAACTAAGCCCTCTCCCGGCTCTCCGAATCCGAAAGCTGCTTCGTGAGCGTCCTGCGCACGTGGAAGTAGGCCGGAATCAGGAACAGGTCCGCGAACAGCCATGCCAGCGGGTTCCCCAACGCCACTCCCGTGAATCCAAGCATGGGCACCAGCACGAACCCCACGATGCCTCTGGCCACCATCTCGAACACCCCCGCCAGGATGGCGAAGGCGGGGAATCCCATGCCCTGTATCAGGAAGCGGATGATGTTCACCAGGGCCAGCAGGGCGTAGAAAGCGGTATTGTAGATCATCAGCATCCGGGCGTTGCCGATGATCTCGCCCTCGGAGGCCTCCAGGAACAGCTCCGCCAGCGGCCTGCCCAAAAAGACGCTCACCAGCAGCGCGATCACGGAGTACCCTATCCCCAGCATGACGCAGGATTTCAGTCCCTGGCCGATGCGGTCCAGCTTCTTCGCCCCGATGTTCTGCCCGCCGTAGGTAGCCATGGTGGAGCCCATGGCATCAAAGGGGCAGGCCAGGAACCCGTTGATCCGACCCGAAGCGGTGACGGCTGCCACGGCCCCGGAGCCCAGCGTATTGGTGGCGCTCTGGAGGATCACGCTGCCGATGGCCGTGACGGAATACTGCAGCCCCATGGGCACCCCCATGCCGCACAGCATCCCCATCCTATGGCCGTCCGGCCTCCACTCCTCCCGCCGTATCCGCAGGATTTCGAACTTCTTCACCATGAACAGCAGACAGCAGGCCCCCGACACCCCCTGGGAGATCACGGTGGCCCAGGCCGCCCCCTGCACCCCCATGTGGAGGTTCACGATGAAGAAGAGGTCCAGCCCCACGTTCAGGAAGGAGGACATCACCAGGAAAATCACCGGCGTCCTGCTGTCCCCCAGGGCCCGTATGACGCCGGAGGTCATATTGTAGAGGAAGGTCACAGGAATCCCCAGGAAGATTACCCATATGTAGTCATGAGACCTGTCGATGATGTCCGCGGGCGTGCGCATCCAGACCAGGATCTGCCTGGCCAGCGAGGCGGTGAGCAGGGTCAGCACCGCCGCGAATCCCAGGGACAGCCAGACGCAGTTGGCCACATACCTGCGCAGGTCCCCAAAGTCCCGGGCGCCGAACTTGTGGGCCACAGGGATGGAGAAGCCGCTGCACACGCCCATGCAGAAGCCGATGATCAGGAAGTTCACGGAGCCCGTGGCCCCCACTGCCGCCAGGCTGTCCGTGCCCAGGATGCGACCTACGATCACCGTATCCACCAGGCTGTAGAACTGCTGGAACAGAAATCCGAATAAAAGCGGAACGGAAAATCCCAGGATTAGTTTCATGGGGCTTCCCTGCGTCATATCTTTCGTCATGTCCATACCTCTTTTCCGAAATCCCCTGCCACCGGTGATGAAGCGGAGGAGATTGTTTCCGACAAAGTATATGCTTTCTCCCGGAAAAGTGCAATGTACTTTTTTGCCCGAAATCCCTTCCCCTATGTACTATTTTGCGTTCCGAGGCACTTGCGCCGCCCAGGCTTACATGCGGAAAATCCGGGGCAGCTCTCTCCTGTCCCCGGATTCTCCATAGGCGAAACATTTCCAGCCATTTTTCTATTCCCATTACATCCGCGCTAAGAGGCGGCCTGCTCCCTGCGCTCCAGATACTCCTGCAGAACCTCCGCCACTTCCTCCGGCCCCAGTCCCGACTCGGCCATGATGTCGCTCACGGCCTCCAGCTCCTTGCGCTTCTTCTCCATATACAGCTCCTCCAGCTCCCGCTTCTCCGACTCCACTCTGGTCTCCAGAGCCTCGATGAGCTCCTGCTTTGCCGCTATCTTTTCCTCAATGGTCTTACGCTGTCCTCTTGCCATAGACTTCTCCTTTCACAGAACTGTTTTAAGTCCTTTTCTACCAGTATATGGACAAGATATGGAAAATATTCCCCTGTACCAAAATTTTTTCCGGGCCTGTATACCGATGCAAGGATTCCTGCGCCGGGGCACTAGGAAAGCAGGGACAAAAAGTCCTCCTTGGTCATCCCGCCCAACTGCCCCGCGTCCCCGGAGATCACCTGCTCCGACAGGGCACGCTTGCTCTCCTGGAGCTCCTGTATCTTCTCTTCCACGGTGCCCTTCGCTATCAGCCGGTACACCACTACCATCTTCGTCTGGCCGATGCGGTGGGTGCGGTCCGTGGCCTGGTTCTGCACCGCCAGGTTCCACCAGGGATCGTAGTGGATGACCACGTCCGCCCCCGTCAGGTTCAGGCCCACGCCTCCCGCCTTCAGGGAGATCAGGAATACCTTGGTGTCGTCCCCGTTGAAGGCCTTCACCAACTGCAGGCGCTTCTCCTTGGGGGTGGCCCCGGTGATGGTATAGAAGCTGACCTGCTCCTGATCGAGGCGTTTCCCGATCAGCTCCAGCATGGAGGTGAACTGGGAGAACAGCAATATCTTGTGGCCGCCCTCCACGGCGCTGCGCACCAGGTCCACGCAGGCCTCCAGCTTGGCGGACTCGCCCTTATAGTCCTCGAAGCACAGCCCCGGGTCGCAGCAGATCTGCCGCAGCTTCATCAGCTCCGCCAGGATCTGTATCTTGTTCCGCTGGAATTCCTGGGCGTCCTGCATGCCGATCCGCTGCTTCATATTGACTACCTGTGCGTCATACAGCTTCTGCTGTCCGGATTCGAACTTCACGTACCGGTTCTCCTCCAGTTTCTCCGGCAGGTCCTTCAGCACGTTCTCCTTCATCCTGCGCAGGATAAAGGGCCCTGTCATGCGCTGCAGCCGCTCCAGCGCCCCCTGGTCCTCATTTCGGACAATGGGGGCCTCGAAGTCGCTCCGGAACACATCATACCCGTACAGATATCCCGGAATCAGGAAATCGAAGATGCTCCACAGCTCGCTGAGCCGGTTCTCGATGGGCGTCCCTGTCAGGGCATAGCGGGTCCTGCTCTTCACCGCCTTCACCGCCTTGGCTGCCGCCGTGGTATGGTTCTTGATATACTGGGCCTCATCGATGATGTGATAGCTGAACTCCTTGTCCTCGTAATTCTCGATGTCCCGCTTCAGCAGGTCGTAGGAGGTCACCACCACATCGTACTCCCGGTAATGGGAAAGCTTCTCCCGTCTCTCCTCCTGTCCCCCGGTGATGAAGCAATGGGAGAGCTGGGGCGCGAAAGCGCGTATCTCCTCGCCCCAGTTGTACACCAGCGAGGCGGGCGCCACCACCAGCGCCGTGCCCTCCTTCCCCTCCTGCCTGGCCGCCAGCAGCACGGCCAGCACCTGGATGGTCTTGCCCAGGCCCATGTCGTCCGCAAGGATTCCCCCCAGGCCGTAAGCCTCCAGGGTCCGAAGCCATCTGTAGCCGTTCCTCTGGTAGCCCCTCATGATCTCCCGCAGGGTGGGCGGCTCCTCGAAATCCGCGTCGTTAACGGTCTTGAAGTCCTTCACCATCTCCCGGAAATGGCTGTCCCGGGTGCTGTAGATCTCCTCGTTCTTCTCCAGCAGCTTGTCCAGGTACAAAGCCCGGTACAGGGGAAGCTTTACATTGCCCTTCAAAAGTTCCCTGGGGCTCATCCGCAGGGAATCCGCCATCTCCGCCAGGGTCTGCAGGGCGTCCTGCTCCAGGCTCAGGAAATCCCCGTTCCGCAGCCTGTAGTATTTCTTTTTCTGTCTGTAGCTCTTCAGGATGTCCAGCAGCTCCTCTGGCGGCACGTCCTGGGTGGCGATGTCCAGGTTCAGCAGGTTTTTGGACACGGATATGCCCACGCTCATCCGCACCCTGCGCCCGATGTTCAGGTTGGTGAACCGCCTGGTGCACTGCACCTCCCCCAAAGCCAGCAGCGCGTCCACGCCCTTGTCCAGCACCTGGAACATGAGCCCCTCATCCCCCTCGCAGCTCAGCTCCTTCTCCCTGCTGTCCCAGTAGGGGAACCACTGCCTGGCCAGGAACAGGGCCTCCTCCTCCCTGGTGCCCTCCCGGAAAGGCTCCAGCGGCCCCTCCCTGTCGCCGAAGTCCACCACCCGGAATTCCTGCTGCCCATACCTGGCCCCTACCCGGCAGCTCATATTGTCGTCCGCCGCGTCCAGATAGAACACGAACCGGGCCTGGGGCGGCAGGAAGGCCGCTATCTCCTCGGCGTTCTCCTCCATGATGTCCACCGCGCCCTCCAGCCGGGGCAGCACGGAATAATAGAACTGGGGCAGCTTGTTCCTGCCCACCTGGAAGGACAGCGCGCCCTCGTCGAAGAACTGGGCCATGATGCGGATCTTCTGCAGGAATTCCGTATCCAATCTGCACAGCCCCGCCTCGCAGATGTAGTAGGCCGTGCCCACCCCGTAGAAAAGCCGGGGCATGCGGCAGCTCACCGTGATACCATGGAACTCCCTGGGCCGCCCCAAGTCGTTCTTGCGGATGGTCATGGATATCTTCGGATTCTGCTCCTTCGCATACAGGGTCGTCTTCCATTTCGTATCGCTGTCCCTGTCCTCATATTCCAGCGGATTCTCTCCCAGCAGCCCGTAGAGCTCGTCCAGCCGCCAGCCGCTCAGAGCCAGCTCGCCGTCCTTGGAGGCGGCCCGCCTGGAATAGCTGTTGGCCTCTATCATCCTCCGCTCGAAGTTCAGCTCCTCCTTCACGATCCGGCCGATGAAGTCGATCCATGGCCTGGATTTTTCCGTAAAATTGGAGATGCTGTGGTTCAGGCTGGTGCTGCTGCCGTAGGAGGCGGTCTTGGACTCCTGGACATTGGTGTAGAACTCGAAGAGATCCTTCACCACGAACAGCTTCTTCTCCCCCACCTTGAAGGAGACCTTCAGCTCCCCGTTCTTCAGAACCACCCTGGGAACCAAAGTCATGCTCTCCGCCTTTCCTATGGCATCCGACATCACGGTATTGGCATGGCTCTCATAAAAGGCCCTTATGAGCTGCATCCCCCGCCAGTCCGTGGCGTCCCCCAGGTTCTTGTCCCTGAGGTCCTCCTCCACCCGCTGCAGCAGCGCTCCCAGATAGGCGCAGTATTCCCTCCTGTAATACATGCTGTAATAATGCTTTCTGCACTCCGCGCACTGGCACTCCGCATACAGGGCGCTGTCCCTGTTAAAAAGGATGTGGACGGGAAAGACTGCCTTCCCCTCCCTGCCCTCTCCCACGGCCTCGCCCACCAGCTCGCTCCTGCCCTGCGCGTATCCGCTCTGGACATCCTGGAGGCTTACCTTGTCCTCCCGGCACAACGCCTCCGCCTTCTGGGTCACTGCCTTGGTCAGCCGCATGGTCTTCCTGATGGCCGCCATGTCGAAATACTGGTAGCGTTCAAGCTCCGCGTAATCCGCAAGGCTCCGCTTCCCCGCCTCCGGGGAGTCCTCTTCCTCCTGGCGGTTCAGGACGATATATTCCTGCTCCGCCTGTCCGCCCTCCATGCTTTCAGCCGCGCTCTTTACGTCCTCCACAGCCTTTGCGGCATTCTTCCTCCCGGCACCTGTGGCCAATCGTCTCTTATGCATCCCCATTCCTCTCTCTGCCCTCTTTCCGCAGCTTATCTGCTTCTTCTATAAATCAAATACCCCGCTGCAAGCAACGGGGCATCAAGCTTGCAACGCTGCAGAGCAGCGGGGTATTTGACCCTCGCGGCATTCGCCAACTGGCCGTGCAAGCACGGCCGCTTGACTCATTGCTCGCGGGAATAAAGAATCTTCCCTTTCCCCACATTATAGCAAAATACCGTTTCCATTACAATTGTTGTTTTCTTTTAAAATGACTTGTGCTATACTGGGATCAGTTTTTTCACGGGCAGCACACCGCCCGCATTTTATACGAGGGAGGCATGAGCCTTTGAGACAGGACGAAAAGCGAATCGTAGTGAAAGTAGGGACTTCCACCCTGACCCATGAATCCGGCGCGCCGAACCTGCGGCGCATGAACCATCTGGCCCGGATCCTCTCGGACCTGCACGGGATGGGGCATGAGGTGATATTGGTGTTCTCCGGCGCCATCGCGGTGGGCACCTCCAGGCTGGGCCTGCCGGAGCGCCCCGGGGAGCTTCGGATGAAGCAGGCGGCCGCCGCGGTGGGACAGTGCCAGATGATGCACATCTTCGACCGGAGCTTCTCCGAATACAGCCAGTCCGCCGCCCAGATCCTGCTCACCGGGGAGGATGTGGAGGACGAGGGCAGGCGGGAGCATCTGAAAGGGACCTTCTTTGCATTGCTTGAGATGGGCGTCATCCCGGTGGTGAACGAGAACGACTCCGTCTCCTCCGCCGAGATTGAGACCGGGCGACACAAGGTGCTGGGGGACAACGACACCCTCTCCGCAATCGTGGCGAAGCTGTGCCGGGCCGATCTCTTGATACTGCTCAGCGATATCGACGGCCTCTATGACGCGGATCCGAAGTCCAACCCGGCGGCAAAGCTGCTGCACCGGGTAGCCGCCCTGACCCCGGAGATCCTGGAGATGGCCGGAGGCGCAGGCACCTGGCGGGGCACCGGCGGCATGGCCACCAAGCTCTCCGCAGCCCGCATCGCCATGGAGGCGGGCTGCGACATGGTGATTGCCAACGGAGCACGCATGGAGGACCTCTACGGCATCGTGGAGGGGCAGGAAATCGGCACCCGCTTCCTGGCGGCTGGATCCTGAAGCGGCGCGGCGGCATGGCTGGCAGACGAAATTTTTCCACCTGCGCGGCTGCAATCCAATGGCTTGTCTGCATGCAAGCTATTGCAATGCAGCCGAGCCATTGGATTAGTACCCCACTTCCAAATGAGCAAAACGCGCCTGCGAATGCAGACGCAAGAGCGCGCAGGCGCGAGTTTTGCGAATGCGGGAGTGGGCAGACGCAGTATCAGTTAAACGCGGAGGGGCGTAGGTGGGCCCCGGGGCGGATGCCCTTTGGAGCGTCCGACCGCAAAGGCGGAAATCTTTTACCGAGACAAACCAGGAGGAGACTACATGACCATCTTACAACAGCAGGGGCAGGCCGCAAAATCCGCCGCCTCCCCCCTGGCCACCGCGGGCACGGCGAAAAAGAACGCCGCCCTGCAGGCCATGGCGAACATACTCACAGACAGGCAGGCGGAGTGGCTGCAGGCCAATGCCCGGGACATAGCCGCCGCCAGGGAGGCCGGGATGCGCTCCTCTCTGCTGGATCGGCTGACATTGACGGCGGAGCGCATCGCAGGGATAGTGGACGGGATTCGGCAGATCTGCGCCCTCCCCGACCCCATCGGACGGGTGGACAGGATGGAGACCCGGCCAAACGGGCTGATCATCGGCAGGCGCAGGGTGCCCCTGGGCGTCATCGCCATCATCTATGAGGCCCGGCCAAACGTCACCGTGGACGCCGCGGCACTGTGCCTGAAGTCGGGAAACGCCTGTATCCTGCGGGGCGGAAAGGAAGCCATCCACTCAAACCGCTGCGCGGCGTCCCTCATGCGGGAGGCCCTTGTGTCCGCGGGGCTGCCCGCGGACTGTATCAGCCTGGTCCAGGACACCAGCCGGGAGAGCGCCAATGAGCTGATGCACCTGGACGGCTACGTGGACGTCCTGATTCCCCGGGGCGGGGCCGGCCTGATCCGGGCAGTGGCGAAGGAGGCCAGCGTCCCCGTCATCCGCACCGGCGAGGGGGTCTGCCATATCTATGTGGACAGCGAGGCGGACCTGGACATGGCCGCGGAGATTCTCTACAACGCCAAGTGCTCCCGCCCCTCCGTGTGCAATGCCGTGGAGTGCGTGCTGGTGCAGGAGGACATCGCCGGAGCCTTCTGGGCAAAGGCCCTGCCGCTGCTCGACAGGCATGATGTGGAGCTGCGGGCAGACGGACAGGCCCTGGGCATCCTGGGCGGACGGGCCCTCCCCGCGTCGGAGGAGGACTGGGACGCGGAGTACGACGACTACATCCTGGCGGTGCGGACTGTCAGGGACTGCCAGGAGGCCGTCTCCTTCATCAATGCCCACGGCACAGGCCATTCGGAGTGCATCGTCACGGACAATTACTTCAAGGCCCAGCATTTCCTGGACGCCGTGGACGCCGCGGCGGTATATGTCAACGCCTCCACCCGTTTCACGGACGGCGGCGAATTTGGCCTGGGGGCGGAGATCGGCATCTCCACCCAGAAGATGCATGCCAGGGGCCCCATGGGGCTGGAGGAGCTCACCAGCAGTAAGTATGTAATCTACGGAGAAGGCCAAATCAGGGAATGATCCGGAGGAGAAAGCAGGAGGAATTGTCATATGGATAATAACAGTACGGTTTTTGGTTTCATCGGCACGGGCAACATGGGCGGCGCCCTGGCCCAGGCCGCCAGGCATACTATAGATGGTTCCCGGATTCTCCTGGCCAACCGCTCCCCGGAGAAGGCGCTGGCCCTGGCCCAGACCCTGGAGGCCCGGGTCTCGGACAATCAGGAGATCGCCAGAGAGGCGGATTTCATCGTTCTGGGCGTGAAGCCCCAGCTCATGGAGGAAGTCCTGGCCCAGATCAGCCCTGTGCTGGCGCTTCGCAGGAGCCCCTTCCTTCTGGTGACCATGGCCACGGGGCTGACCATCGCCCGGATCCGGGAGCTGGCGGGCAGAAGCTACCCCGTGATCCGCATCATGCCCAACACCCCGGTGTCCATCGGGGAGGGGATGGTGCAGTACACCTGCAGCGAGGATGTGGCGGACAGCGACCTGCAGGCCTTCCTGGAGGCCTTCGCCTGGGCTGGAAGGTTCTCCGCCATTCCGGAGTTTCGCATGGACGCGGGCTCCGCTGTCTCCGCCTGCGGCCCCGCCTTCGCGGACATCTTCCTGGAGGCCATGGCGGACGGCGGGGTGGCCTGCGGCCTGTCCAGGGAGCAGGCCATGGAGCTGGCGGCCCAGATGCTCTTGGGCACCGCCAAGCTGGCCCTGGAATCCGGCCAGCATCCCGCCGCCTTAAAGGATGCCGTCTGCTCCCCCGGCGGCACTACCATACAGGGCGTGCGCAGACTGGAGGAGGCGGGCTTTCGGGGAGCTGTCATCGATGCGGTCATCGCGTCCTATGAGAGAACGCTGGAGCTGAGCCCGACACACCCATGAAAATATACCGCCTGATCGGCATCATCACCACCCTGCAGCAGCAAAAGACCGTCACCGCCCCCTACCTGGCCGAGAAGTTCGAGGTGTCCCGCCGCACCATCAACCGGGACATCGAGGACATCTGCAAAGCCGGCATTCCCCTGGTCACCACCCAGGGGGCGGGCGGCGGCATCTCCATCATGGAGGGTTTCTCCCTGGACACAACCGTCTTCACCAAACAGGAGCTGGCGGCCATCTTCACGGGACTGAAGTCCCTGGACAGCGTCTCCCGCTCCGCCTCCGGTGAAACTCTGGCCCGGAAGATCGGCGGCAGCCAGGCCGTCAGCCTGGACGACCATATGGCCATCGACCTGGCCTCCCACTACAAGAACGACCTGGCGTCCAAACTGGAGCAGATGAAAGCCGCCATCCAGGCGTCCCGGTGCATCTCCTTCCGCTATTATTATGAAAAAGGAGAGGCGGACAAGCTGATAGAGCCCTGCCTGCTGGTCTTCAAATGGTCTGACTGGTACGTCTTCGGCTTCTGCAGGCAGCGGCAGGACTTCCGCCTGTACAAGCTGCGCCGCCTGTGGAACCTGACAGTGACGGAGGAGCCCTTCTCCCCCAGGGAAATCCCGGAGGAGAAAAAGCGCTTCGGCTCCCACATGACGGACGACTACATGGTCGCCGCCCTCTACGACCCCTCCCTGAAATACCGCCTGGTGGAGGAATACGGCCCCGCCTGCTTCACCCCGCAGGAAGACGGCAGGCTCTATGCGGAATGGGGCTTCACCACCCGGGAACAGGCCGTGGAATGGTTCCTGCGCTTCGGCAGGAAAGTGAAAGTCCTGGGGCCGCCGGAGATGGTGGAGCGGATGAAAGCCGAACTGGACGCCGCCCGGGATTTATACTGAGAACGATCTCTGATCAGCGGTATTTTGCCGCCATTTCTTTACAGCTCTCTGCAAAAAGCGACCGGGCGACTGTCTGCACTGTCTCAATAGGGAGCCCGGCCAGCCTGCCGCGGTCTTTTTTCAGGCATATCTCGAATCCTCTTACAATGTGCTCAGCGGATAATCCATGCCCATTGTCTGCTCTTGTTGCGTCGGCCTGACTCACGAAACGCTCCAACATCCTCCGCTCTTTGGAGTAAATCAGTTCCACCAGCTTGGCCCGGTATTCCAACTCCTTGTTTGTGATGTCCTTATAACGGGCCTGGTCCATGGCGTGCTGGGCTTCGTGCTTCAGGAGGGACACCTGGAAATCTTCTGACTCCAGATCCCAGGCGGCTCTGACGCAGTGAATCAGCCCGTCGCCGTTGGACCATCCTCCGGTACCTGTCTCGCCGAAGGAAATGTAGTCCAGCCAGCTTTTCATGATGAATCCATCCAGAAATTTAACTGCGTAGTCCTGCGTACCCTCCGGCAGCTCCACCTTGTAATGCCTCAGTTCCTCGTCCTTCCATATGTAAGGACCGTAGTACCCACTGGTCCGTCCCGTCAGGGCATGGAGCGACTTCCGGCGGAATGCGGCTCCGGCCATTTCCTCCAACTCGTCCAGCGAAAAATCGGGCGCAGTCTGGAACCGTTCTGCCAACCGTTCCCGCAGCCGCTGCGCGGCCTCCTGGGCAGAGAGCTCCAGATAAAAGGCATCCCGGTAATATTTTTGATAGACCAGGAGTATTTCGTTCAATTCCCCGTCCACATCGTAAGTAAGGTAGTGTTCCTTCTGATACAAGTCCATGCCCTTTTGATACAGTGCTGCCGCTTCCGGGAACTGTTCCAAATACGCCATCGCTTCCCGAAGGCGCCCCTTTACAATCATCCCGCGCAGAATGTCTTTCGAAAATTTCTTCATAGTGAAAGCCCCTCAAATCCCTCTTTATCGAATTGACCCGCCTATAGTATAGCACAAATCCAGCCAGCGTTCAATTCCCACCGCAGGGCCTTTACCTGCTTTGCAAGCAGTGATAAGCCAACAAAGCGCCAAGGACAATTCCGGCGTTATGCAATATACCTCTCAACATGACATACTGTTGTCATGTTCAAAATGGTATAGTGGAGGAAAAAAGGAGGTAACTGACATGGTTGATTCAAGATGCGGGCTGCACTGCACCGGATGCGGATACAAGGAGACCTGCGGCTGCGGCGGCTGTATCGAGACAGAGGGACGCCCTTTCCACGGGGAATGCCCCGTAGCCAAATGCTGCCAGGAGAAAGGCTTCCTGCACTGCGGACAATGCCCGGACATCCCCTGCGACATGCTGGCCGACTATTCCTGCGACCCGGAACACGGCGATACGCCCCATGGGGCCCGAATCGAGCAATGCCGAGCCTGGCACAGCGCGGACAATGCCTGACCCCATACAGAACCAAAGCATCAGGCTCCAGGACTCATTGCCCGAAACCCGGCCTTTCCTCTGCCGCCTACCACCAGATGCCCAAACCTGACATCGGTGCCCGAGAGCAGCAAAAAACAGCGCCAACACCAGAAACAAACGAAAGGAAGAACAGAAATGGACGAAAAAATCCTCTCTCTGCGCATGGAGCGCCAGTGTCTCCTCCGAAAAGCGGACGAAACCGAGTACATAGCCCTGTACCGGGACACCCAGCCCGGTCAGAACGTATACTGGCACGGCTTCGGGGAACCTCCCGTCCTCTCCTTCCGCGCCTCTTTCGACGACATGGAGTTCAACCGGCAGCGCCAACTGCAGCGGAAGCTCGTGAAAGGCCGGTTTGCCGGCGGCAACCTGGGATGGGTCATGGCCGAGGACATGGAACTGTTCGCCTGCCTATACCACAAGCCCCTGACCCGCCCCACCCCGCAGCAGTCGGAAGTCCTCACCCTCATCGAAAACGCCGGCCCTTTCAACATCCAGCAACTCAAGGAAGAGACCGGATTGCTGGTGAAGCAGATCACCCCCATCCTGCACCGGCTCCAGGAAGCCTTTCTGCTCTACGAAGACCAGTATGACGGAGAATGGGACAGGGGATGGTACCGGTTCCCGGAGATGTTCCCGGAGGTGGACACCGGGCGGTATACCCGGGTGGCGGCCCTGAAGATCCTGCTGCGGCGGTTCGCTTACCGGATGGTGTGGTTCGACGCCGCCATGGCAAAGGCCTTCTACCGGGTGCCCGAAAAGGAGATCCGCAGGGCTGTGGCGGAGCTGACTGCGGAGGGCGTATTGGTCCCCCGGGAGTCCGGCTGTCTGCTGAAAGATGACGCGGCCCTTTTGGAGGATTATGTGGCGAAAGACTTCCGCTGCGTCTACGCCCTCCATCGGAACGACTTTCTCTTCAAGGCCCAGGAGCCTGTGCTGAAGCAGATGGTGAAAGACCTGACGGAGGGGCTTTCCTACGACTGCGAGCCCCTGCAGTACCTGCTGATAGACGGCCGGTTCCAGGGCGCCTCGGTGGGGCATTTCCGGTATGGGCCTTACGATCTGAACGATATCGTCTGCAAACTGCCGGAGGCGGAAAGCCGCAGAGAAGAAATCCTGGCGGCTGTCCTGGCGGTCAATCCGGGCGGGGAGCCCAGACGGTTCATGGGGAAGGAGCTTTGAGGGACATTTACAATCAAAAGCCGTTTCCCTGCTCTACGGCAGCAATCCCTTCCCGGGATGCTGCCAGCTCCCTGCAGATTCTTTCGTCATCCCACTCAGCATGATTTTGAAGCAGCTCATAAATCGGCTCAATGACTGCCGCTTCTTCCTCCAGCATGTCCGCAATTTCGTTTATTTCAATCCTTTTGTGCAGCTTTTTTCTGACCAGGCTGATCATCTTCAGCATCTGGCCTTCTTCCTTTCCCTCGGCCCGCTCGTCCTCGAACGCCTTGATGATATTATATTTAAATTCCATGTCGTCCTCCCCGTTTCCGGCCCAGTTCAGGATTTCCTCCACCACCGCTTCCTTATTGCCGCAGACGGACAGCAATATATATTTCACCCAGTTCCGGAACTCCTCCGTCTCCTGAAGGCCCAGTTCCCTGACCCTGCTGCATGCAGTGCGGATTGCACCTGCCAGTTCTGAAAATGCAGGAATTCAGAGGGCCTTGACAGGCTCTTTTTATAGCCTTTGTCGTGGGGCGTGCTTATGGGCGTTCCCTGTTCCCGGGCGGTATCTGCGCCGCTGGCTTTTGTTGTCCCTATGGGTTTTGCAGCTTTGCCGGTCTCTTTCACGGCCTCTCCTGTCCTTTTGGTTTCTGTTCCCCTTTTTCCTTCCATATCCAATCCTTTCCTTTCTGAAAGTGAGGGTGCAGGAAAGGTATTGGCCTCTGCCCTTCCTGCTGTCGTTGTCAGTTCATGTTCTTTGGGATGTAGGCTCCCGCCCAGCAAGAAGTTCGATACGATAGAATCCGTCCTTTTGACGTTTCTATTGTCAGGTATTACGGAAAGACCCGTAGTGGTCTTCTGAATGATATCGGATATGAATTCTTTGCCTGTATTTAGATTACCATGTATGATGCCAAATTACAAGGAGAAAATTTCAGCATGGCTCTTTCGGTTCTTTCCGGTTCTCCCCATATTTTTTCCTCTCCCACTCTACCACAGTTCCGTGGGCTCCTATGGGTGGAAGTGACGCTCCCGGAGCTATTTTGGTGCTGTACTCCGAGGGTCACAGGGCTCTCCCCGGAAAGCGCACCAAGGAGGAGAAAGCCGCGGCCTTCTCCCTCTGGAAAGAGACTCATGCGTAATATTTCGCCTGGGCGTTCCACATCTCCGCATAGCATCCCCCTGCGGCGAAGAGCTCCTCATGGCTGCCCTGCTCCACAATCTGGCCGTCCTGGAATACGATGATCTCGTCGCAGAACCGGCAGCTGCTCATCCGGTGGGAGATGTAGATGCTGGTCCTGCCCTCCACCATCTGCCCGAAGCGCTCGTAGACCAAAGCCTCCGCCTTGGGATCCAGTGCCGCCGTGGGCTCGTCCAGGATGACTACCGGCGCGTCTTTGTACAGTGCCCTGGCCAGGGCCAGCTTCTGGGCCTCCCCGCCGCTGATCTCCACGCCGTCCTCCAATCCCTTGTACAGCCAGGTATCCAGCCCCTTCTCCATGTTCCTGACCAGGCCGCCTGCGTCCGCCTGCTCCAGGGCCTTCCAGATCCGCTCATCCTCCCTCCCATAGCCCGCCGCCACATTCTCCCACACAGGGAAGGCGAAGAGCTTGAAGTCCTGGAACACCACCCCGAAGATGCGGCGGTATTCCTCCTCGTCATACTTGCGGATGTCCGTGCCGTTCAAGGTGATGCGCCCCTCCGTGGGCTCGTAGAGGCGGCACAGGAGCTTGATGAACGTGGTCTTGCCCGCGCCGTTCTTGCCCACCACCGCGAGCTTCCCCTTAATGCGCAGCCTGAAGTCCACATTCTTCAAGACAAATGTCTCGCTGCCGGGATACCGAAAGCTCACGTTCTCGAAGGCCAGCTCATACTCCCCGTCGTCCCGCTTCTCCACAGGGATGCTGCCCGACGCGTGGGGATTCTCCATGTCCAGGAAGGCCAGGAAGTCCGTCATGGTGGTGCAGATCTTCTGAAGCTCCCCGTGCTCGGAAATCAGGGAGAAGCAGGCGGAGCCGAACTGGTTCAGCGCGCCCACATACCGGGTGAACGCGCCCACGGTGACGGCCCCTGCCACCACCTTCAGCGCCGCCAGCAGATAGGCGCCTACAGCGAAGACGCTGCTCACCAGGTTGTTGGCGTCGTTTGCCGCGTTCCTCACGTCGCACCTCTTCTCGAAATAGGCTCTGCTCTCCCGTTCTTCCTGGGCAGTGTTTTCCAGGATCATCTCCTCCATGCCGTAGATACGGATGATTTTTCCCACCTTTTCATTGTCGTACACATTGTTCAGCAAATAGGTGAGCTTCTCCTCCACTCCCGTGTGGCTGTTGAAGATTTCCATCTGCCTTGCGGCAAATTTGGTGAAAGCCCGGAAAGAGCAGGCGCACATACCCACGAGCAATACCGCAAAGAGCCCAAAGGAGGGAATCGGGCCCGCCAGGCTCCCCACCAGGCCCAGGGCTCCCGCCGGTCTTGTCAGGCACAGATGGACTACCAGGGAAACCGACAGCAGGATATTCAAAATCGCCCGCAGAATATTGCAATAGTGGTTCAGCAGGGTGTCAAGGCCTCCGTACATGTCCGAAGTGCGCTCCGAAAACAGGATTTTCTCGGCCACCTCCGGCTTCTCCATGCTCTCATAGTCCATGGAGAACACCTTTTCCCGCAGCCACACATAGAAAATCAGCCACATCCTCGTCCCGAGGCTCTTGAACCGCCTCTGGAGCAGATGCTGGGCCAGGCAGAGCAGGAGGGTGGCCCCCAGCAGGACCACGGCCTGCCATGCCGCCTCACGGTACGCCCCCGCCAGCAGCGCATCGATTAGCCCCGCCGTCAGGAACAGCCCTGCGTAGATCTGCGCCAGGGAAAGGCATACATCCAGCAGGTGCAGAGGGATGACGGAAGAATCCTCCCCGTGTATCATCTTCAACAGCCGAATCCCCATTTTATGGATAGATTTCAATTCACGCATACTGCCCTTCCTTTCTGAATAAAGTCGCTGCGCGACGGCACTAAAGGATAAAGTCTCTTCGGCGCACTTTTCGGAGAGCAAATTTCATTCGATGTGCTCTCATGAAATTTGCTCTCGTGCGCCATCGCGACTTTATAGTGTCGCTGCGCATTCCGTTTTTTATTTTTGGTCGCTGCGCGACGGCACTGAAGGATAAAGTCTCTTCGGCGCACTTTTCGGAGAGCAAATTTCATTCGAAGTGCTCTCATGAAATTTGCTCTCGTGCGCTCTCGCGACTTTATAGTGTCGCTGCGCATTCCGTTTTTTGTTCCTTATAATACCTGGCCTGGATGGAAAAGAGCTCCGCGTAGGCCCCGCCCCTTTGCATCAGCTCCCCGTGGGTCCCCTCCTCCGTGATGCGGCCATTCTCCAGGAAGAGGATTCTGTCGCAGAACCGTGTGGAACTTAACCTGTGAGAGATAAAGACTGCCGTCCTCCCCTGGACCAGCTCATCATACCTTTCATACATCTCGCTCTCCGCAATGGGGTCAAGGGCGGCGGTGGGCTCGTCCAGGATGACCATGGGCGCGTCCTTGTAGAGGGCCCTGGCCAGCATGAGCTTCTGTACCTCGCCCCCGGACAGGGCCACGCCCGCCTCGTCCAAATCCTTGTTCATGAAAGTCCGCGCCCCCTTCGGCATCGCCTGCACCCGCTCCCAGAGCCCCGCCTTTTGCAGACTCTCCCGAAGCCTTTCCGAATCCTCCCGCCCACAGTCCACACAGGACACATTGTCCGCCAATGGGAAAGAGAAGGCGAACACGTCCTGGAACACCACGGCGAATTCCCGGAAGACTGCCCTCTGGTCCAGGGACTGGATGTCCCTTCCGTCCAGGTAGACGGTGCCGGAGGTAGGACGGTAGAGGCCGCACAGGAGCTTGATGAGAGTGGTCTTGCCCGCGCCGTTTGGCCCCACCAGCGCCAGACGCTCTCCCGGCCGGATGGTCAGGTTCAGATCCCGGATGGTATCTTCCCCGCTGCCGTCATATCGGAAGCACACATGCTCGAACCGAATCTCATGGGTGCGCCCGGGCCTCCCCGGCGCCTGTCTTCCTTCCTCCACCACACCGAAATCCATGAAGTCCCGGTAGTCGTCCATAAGCTTCTCATTCTCCAGAATCTGCCGCCAGGCCCCAAAGAGCCCGTTCATCCATGCGCCAAATCCTGCCACGATTCCCACATAGAGCAGAAATGACGGTATCGTCATATTTCCCGCTGCCATCTCCCGGATCAGCCACCCGTAGACCACCATGCTCCTGGCAAAGGTGAGCAGATTCTCCGCCATGCCAGCCGCCATGTACCCGGTCTGCTGCCTGTCTATCAGGGCGCACACCCTGTCGATGAGCCCATGGAACATCCCCAGGAACCATTTGTCCATCCGGTACATCCGGATATCCTTCCCATTGCCGGGAATCACGGTCTCCCGCCGCAGATACTGGAATATGCCCCATTTCTTCTCAATCTCATCTTCCATGGCATAGGCGCGCTTTCCCGCCTTTGTGTGGAGATATGACACCAGCAGGGTCTGCAGGACCAGTATGGCCAGCAGGATCGGGCTGACCTGCCCCACGATTGCACCATAGAGGACAAGGCCAATCAGCTGCATCACCAGATCGCACCAGGCTTTTGTATAGGCCTCTATCCCCTGGCTGTTCCCCGAGTACAGATTCCTCCTGGCATCCTTCCACTTCTTCTGTCCCTGGGCGCTCTCCAGGCTCTGTCCGTCCATCCACACGGTCTTCCTGAAGAAATCCATCCCCATGTCGATCCGCAGCAGAAACAATGTCTTAAACCGCAGGTTCCGCAGATGCCCCTGCAGGAACCGGACTGTCTGCAGCAGGACCACATAGCCCGCCACCAGCAGCAGGATTTCCCACGGCTTTCGCCCGCTCACCAATATGGCCGCCACCGCCCCGGCCAGCGCCGCCTCCAGGAAGGGCAGCAGGACCCCCAGGGCCACGTCGCCCCCGCAGACGGCCATGCCCATATTCCCCTCCTTCTGCCTCAGCTGGCGGAGGGCGTACCGGCAGTTATCCCACTGGGAATACTGTTTCGTTTTATCCGCTTTTTTCTTTTTCTTCATCCGTTCTTGGTTCCTCCCGACTTTCCGTCCCGGCCTCTTCCGGGTCGAATTGCTTTTTGTGTTTTCCCCATTTTAAAACAGGAATCCCCTTTTGTGGGGATTCCTGCACGAAATGTCGTTACAGTTCACACGTTGGCTTGACCGAAAGAAACCGATGGTATAGACTGTACT
>NZ_CAJUCP010000047.1:0-1861 GCF_910585425.1 uncultured Acetatifactor sp.
ACTACAACTTAGTAGTTCTGTGAAGCAATACCAACATATTTATTGACTAACACCAAATATTTAAAAGAAATTGGACAATTGAATCGTCAGAGAGAATTTGCAAATGATGATTCATATACTGTACAAAACAAAATAGAAGCAGAACAGAATGAGGCTAAATATCAGCAACAACAAAGTAGGCAAGAAATTAATGATATTGATGCGGATATAAATTCTTTATCAGGAATGGAATTTGAAAAGGTATGTAAACAGTTAGTAGAAAATATGGGGTTTGAGACAGAAACTACTAAAACCAGCGGGGACGGCGGTATTGATTTTGGATATTTCTTTTTTGTTGAAAACGCTTTTGAGGACAAGAATCTCCTCATGAATAATTACCTCGACCAGGTAAAGCGCCACGTGAAGGATGGTTATGCGGTCATCATCATCGATGACTCGGACATTGCCAAACCAGCCAGCAGAAAACTGGAGGCCCTCTCTGAAATAAAGGACGGCAGCGGTATAAATAATGGAAGGCGGCGACATCCCCAGGAACCAGAATGAGGAAACACCCACCGCCGGGAACCATTCCGGCGTCTATCATAAAAGAGGAAAGGAAGAAAAAACATGAGCATCACATTGGCACAGGCAAAGGAGAAACTGAAAAAGTACGGTCAGGAGCATGTCCTGAAATACTACGACGAGCTGTCCGCGGAGGGACAGGCGGCGCTGCTGGAGCAGATAGGGGGCTCCGATATGGACATCCTGGATTCCTGCAAGCACCAGGAGGAGCTGCTGGAGCGGGGCGTCATCACTCCCCTTGCGGCCATGGAGCTTCCGGAGATCGAGGCCAACCGGGAATCCTTCACCGCCACCGGAATCGAAGCCATCCGGGCAGGAAAGGTGGGCGCGGTGCTGCTGGCAGGGGGCATGGGCACCAGGCTTGGCTCGGACGACCCCAAGGGCGTGTATAACATCGGAATCACCAGGGAACTCTATATATTCCAATGCCTGGTGGACAATCTGATGCAGGTGGTGCGCCAGGCGGACGCCTGGATCCATCTCTTCGTCATGACCAGCGACAAGAACCATGATGCCACCGTAAAGTTCCTCACGGAGCATGAGTTCTTCGGCTATCGGGCGGAATATGTGCATTTCTTCCAGCAGAAGATGGCTCTGGCGGTGGACTATGAGGGAAAGGTGTACATGGAGGAAAAGGGCAGGATGGCCAGCTCCCCCAATGGCAATGGCGGCTGGTTCATCTCCCTGAAGGACGCGGGGCTGGTGGACCTGATCCACAGGGAGGGCATAGAATGGCTCAATGCCTTCGCGGTGGACAATGTGCTCCAGAAAATCGCAGATCCCTGCTTCGTGGGCGCTACGCTCCAGAGGGAATGCGTGGCAGGGGCCAAGGTGGTGGGCAAGGTCACGCTGGACGAGAAGGTGGGGGCCATCTGCTTAGAGGACGGCAGGCCCTCCATCGTGGAATACTATGACATGACCCAGGAGCTCATGGACGCCAAAGACGCCCAGGGCAAGCCCGCCTACCACTTCGGCGTCATCCTGAACTACCTGTTCAATGTGAAGGAGCTGGAGCGGATCGTGTCCCAGAGCCTGCCTCTGCATGTGGTGGAGAAGAAGATCCCCTATCTGGACGAGGCCGGTGAGCTGGTGAAGCCCCAGGCCCCCAACGGCTACAAATTCGAGAACCTGATCCTGGACATGATCCACCAGATGGGGAGCTGTCTGCCTTTCGAGGTGGTGCGGGAGAAGGAGTTCGCCCCCATCAAGAACAAGACCGGCATCGACTCCGTGGAGAGCGCCAGGGAGCTGCTGCGGCAAAACGGCGTGACCCTGTAGCATACCTGAGGCGCCCGGGCGG
>NZ_CAJUCP010000047.1:1961-48173 GCF_910585425.1 uncultured Acetatifactor sp.
GTATCATATAACATTTCGACAGATTCTCTAAACATATGAATATTGAGAAAAACGGCTATTTAGGGTAATCTGAAAATGTAAAGAAAACAAATCACAATAAGCGCGGCAAGCCGGGGGACAGCCTGCGGGCCCGTGCGGAAAAGAGGATGCTATGAAGATTTTGGTGACAGGCGGCGCCGGGTTCATCGGCAGCCACACAGTGGTAGAGCTGCAGCAGGCAGATTACGAAGTGGTGGTACTGGACAATCTGAGCAATTCCAGCGAGAAATCCCTTGAGAGGGTGGAGGCGATCACCGGGAAGAAAGTCCCCTTCTACAAGGCTGACATCCTTGACAGGGAGGCCCTGGAGGAAATCTTCTCCAAGGAGGACATCGGCGCGGTCATCCATTTCGCGGGCCTGAAGGCAGTGGGCGAATCCGTGCAGAAGCCATGGGAATACTATGAGAACAATATCGCGGGCACATTGACTCTGGTGGACGTCATGAGGAAGCACAATGTGAAGAACATCATCTTCTCCTCCAGCGCCACCGTGTACGGCAACCCCGCGGAGATCCCCATCACGGAGGCCTGCCCCAAGGGAGAGTGCACCAACCCCTACGGCTGGACCAAGTCCATGCTGGAGCAGATTCTCGCCGACATCCAGAAGGCGGACAATGAGTGGAATGTGATCCTGCTGCGCTACTTCAATCCCATCGGGGCCCACAAGAGCGGCACCATGGGGGAGAACCCCAATGGCATCCCCAACAACCTGATGCCCTATATCACCCAGGTGGCAGTGGGCAAGCTTCCCCAGCTGGGGGTATTCGGGGATGATTACGACACCCCCGACGGCACGGGCGTGCGCGACTACATCCATGTGGTAGACCTGGCCATAGGCCATGTGAAGGCCCTGAAGAAGATCGAGGAGAAGGCCGGACTGAAGATTTACAACCTGGGCACAGGCACCGGATACAGCGTGCTGGACCTGGTGAAGAACTTCGAGGCCGCCACAGGGGTGAAGGTGCCCTATGCGATCAAGCCCAGGCGGGCCGGGGACATCGCAGCCTGCTATGCGGACGCGAAGCTTGCCAGGGAAGAGCTTGGCTGGACTGCCGAGAGGGGCATCAGGGAGATGTGCGAGGACTCCTGGAGATGGCAGAAGAACAATCCCAACGGATACGAGGGCTGATTGCTTTAAGGTAATAATGGCATGGAAAACAGAAAACAGGGGAGGCACCAGCGTAAAACTGGTGCCTCCCCTGGCGTTTGCGCGCTGCCTCCTGCATGGCCTTCCACAGGAATCTCACAAGACCCCCACAGGGCCTATACTCAGAACTACTACATTGATGCAGTCACGCGTCTGTGGATGCTCCGGAGCAACTGATTCGGCAGTCCGGCGCGCCTGCAGATGCTCCGGCATGTCTTCAGAAAGAGGAAGAGGAATATTCTACGGTTATTTCGGTTATGCCCTCGCCTGTCACATCCTTCGGGACCGCCTCCCGGATCTTCCGCGAGGTGTCCGTGATGAGCCCCAGGAAGGACTGGTCATAACGGGAAAAGCCGATGCAGAGGACTTCGCCTTTCTCCCCGATGACATCCAGGGAGATGACAGGATCGTTTCCGGAGTATCCCTGGCAGTTGTATTCCACCCGGTCTATGCCGCCGTCCATGAGCCCGCTTGTCCGGACCTTCTCTTCGGCAAGGGCGGCATATGCGCTATAGTCCTTCTCCAGGGCGCTGTCCGGCTCAAGAGAGGGGGAGGCGTCCAGATGCCTGCTGTGGTCGATGCTGAAAAGCTCTCCGGTCACTGCGTCTATCAAGTAGTTCCACCTTGTGCTCTCAGGGGTCTGGGCCTCCTCAAAAAGCACGTCCGCACACCAGAAAGCCCGGGGAAAGGTCACTGTGCCCGGACTGTACATCATGTAGACATAGGCACCCTCCAGATCCAGCCCGTACAGGCTCTCCAGATACTGTGCGCCCTTTTGGGCGGCTTCTTCCATAGTCAGGTCCAGCTCCGTGGGCGTCCCGGTATTGAGGCGGTCCATGCTCACATGGTAATCCGCTTCCTTCTGGTCCTCCTTTTTGGCTTCAGCCTCCGGCTGCCCGACCGTGGACACCTGGCTGGCAGACACCTGGTAGCTGGTGGGGACTGTCTCCACCGTCCCTGCGCTGGCCGCCATGGCCGTCTCGGCCGCTGCGCTGAAGAGGACTGCGCCTGCGCCGATGATGGCGAATGTTGCTGCAGTGAGTTTCAGGAAGTTTTTTTGTCTCATAGTGATGCTCCTTTCTTGTTTTGATAGATATACTATAAGACCCCGCTATATCAAAACAATCACGAAGTTTTTATGGAGTTGTAAAAGTTTCCCTGTCATCCTCTGAAAAAACGGAGCCTTGCCGTGGTGCCCTCACCCTTCCGGGAGGAGAAGGTCAGCTCTGCCTGATGGAGCTGCGCGATTCCCTCGCAGATAGAAAGCCCCAGCCCCGTGCCGCCCAGGGCCCGGCTGCGGCCTTTGTCCACACGGTAGAAGGCTTCTTTTATGTGGGACAACTGCTCCGGCTCCATGCCGATGCCATGGTCTTCCACTTCTATTATGATATCGGCCCCTTCCGGGCGGGCCCTGACGCGCACTTCGCTTTCCGGCGGGCTGGCCTTCAGGGCATTGTCTATCAGGTTATTGAGCAGGATCGACAGCTGGTCCATGTTCCCTCTCAGCAGGAGGGCCCGGGGCATGGCATAGGACAGCCTTATCCCTTTCTCCGCCGCCCTGACGTGCATGACCTTTTCGGATTCTGCGAACAGTTCGGCTACATCGCAGTCTTCCTCCTTGGGCGCGCTGTTGCGCAGCAGGGCCATGTCCAGGAGCTGATAGGCCATGCTCTGGAGGCGGCTGCACTCCGACATGATGAACTGGGTGCATTCGTAGCGGTCTTCTTCCGGAACGGAAGCTTTTTGGAGGTATTCCGCATATCCGTAGATTGCCGTCAGGGGAATCCGCAGCTCATGGGAGAAATTGTCGATGAACTGCTGTTTCTGTCGGGCAATGTCCTGGAGCTGCAGAATCTGGGCCTCTACCTGCTGGGCCATGAGATTGAAATTGTGGGCCACGCTGGCCACCTCGTCCTTTCCCTGGACCGGAAGCCTGCTCTTGTAATTTCCCTCCGCTATCCTGGCGGAAGCGCTTGAAATCTGGGCCAGAGGGCGGAAGAGGAGGTTCAGGAACTGAAAAAGGAAGAACGCCATGACGGGCATCACCAGGGCCCCTGCCAGAAAGAGGATGTTCTTCGTATGGCGCCAGGTAGAGACGGCCTCATCCAGGTTCCCCATGTACAGGAGCCCATAGTCCTGCCACGGGGCCGGAAAGCTGCCATAGACCAACAGCACGGGGGGAGTCCCGTCCTCCAGGCAGACCAGCCGCTCCTGCCCATGGCCTGTGTCCGGCGGAGGGTCCGGAACTTCCCGGGGCAGGGCGCTTCTGTAGATCCATTCTCCGGAGAAGGCCACAGCCAGCCCGTCCTCCCTTCCCTGGAGGTAGTGGGTGTAAGTGCGCATCAGCCTGTCCATGCTTTCCGCCGCGGGGATTCCCCGCTGTTCCAGAGCCTGCATGTCCCCGATCAGGGACGACGCGATCACATAATGCTCTGCCAGGCATCTCTCCCGGACAGCGGAAAGCTTGCTGTTCAGGATGACAAGCGAGGCAATCAGGATCATGGAGTTGAGAAATATCAGAAATAGGATCAGCACCGCGAAGAAAGTCCGTTTTTTCATTCCGGGACCTCCAGCCGGTATCCCAGCTTGTACACGGTCTTGATGTAATCTTCCAGGTGCAGCTTGTGGCGCAGCCTCTGTATGTGGACGTCCACGGTGCGGGTGCCTCCCTCGAAATCATATCCCCACACCATGTCCAGAAGCTTCTCCCTGGACAGGGCGATGTTCCGGTTCCGGATCAGCACCCTCAGCAGCTCGTATTCCTTGGGCGTGCATTCGATGACCGTTCCTTCCAGGAAAACCTGATGCCTGTGGAAATCGCATCTCATGGAGCCCAACGTGAAGTCCGTCTCCTCCTTCTTCGTCCGCCGCAGCACGGTCTCCACCCTGGCCGCCAGCTCCAGCATCTGGAAGGGCTTGGTCAGATAATCGTCAGCCCCCATGGCCAGCCCTTTCAGTTTGTCGGACAGCTCGCTCTTGGCCGTCAGGAAGATGGCCGGCGTCCCACCGGCCCTTTCGAACACCTGATAGCCGTCCAGCCCGGGCAGCATGATGTCCAGCACAATCAGGTCGAATGACCCGCTTTCCAGTAGGCTGACCGCGGCCGGCCCGTCGAAAGCCTGGGTGCAGCGATGCCCCGTCAGGCACAGGTTCCTCCGTATCAGTTCATTGATGGAAAACTCATCCTCTACGATCAGTATGTCAGCCAATTTCGTCCTCCCCCCTTACAACAGGAATCTTTTGCAACAGTATATCACGGCAATGTTTCCAAGTTGTAAAGGGCTGGCGGCGATTTTTCCGGCTTTCCTCAGGCCACATAACAGTACATGAAGATGAAATGGCACAGGCTCCCTGCCATCACGAACAGATGGAACACCTCATGGGAGCCGAACTCCCTGTGCCTGGAATTGAACAGGGGGAGCTTCAGGGCGTAGATGACTCCGCCCACGGTATAGACGATGCCCCCTGCCAGCAGCCACAGGAAGGCCGCCGTGGACAGGGTGTCGAAGAGCCTGCCGAACACCAGCACGCAGACCCAGCCCATGGCGATGTAGATCGCCGAGGAGAACCATTTCGGGCAGGTGATCCAGAAGGCCTTGACCAGCATCCCCGCCAGGGCGATGCCCCAGACCAGAGCCAATAGGGTGTATCCTGTCTTCCCGCCCAGCACGATCAGGCAGACCGGCGTATAGGACCCTGCGATCAGCACGAAGATCATCATATGGTCCAGCTTGCGGAAGACGCGCAGATAGCGCCCGGTCAGGTTCACCGAGTGGTAGGTGGCGCTGGCGCCGTAGAGCAGTATCATGCTGGCCATGAAGATGGCCATGGCGATGAAATGGTCCCCGCCCGAGGAGACCCCTGCCTTTACCAGCAGCGGCACCGCGGCGAATACCGCCAGCATCATACCGATGAAATGGGTGATCGCGCTTCCGGGTTCTCTGATTGTGATCTGCATATGGATACCTCCTGACTTCGTTTTGCGGATATAAATATTATCTGCCATAGATGCGAAAACTATGATAAGATTATAAATAATTTATAACATAGTTTTCAAAACTACATCTTGATAATATCATATTATACTCAGCTCAGGAGAAATGTCAACCTCAATCTTCCTCGATCACCTGGATTTCCAGATAATCGAAATCCACGCCGTCCACGAAATTGTCCTGGGAGAACCGGGCCTTGCCCAGGCGCTTGAAATCCGCTATGGTCTTGTCCAGCCAGATAGGCCTGGAGAGGTCGAACTGATAGCACACCTCGTCCAGCGCCCGGAAGACCTTGTGGGTGCGGGTGTCCGCGCTGCCGTCCGCGATGCAGGTATCCTGTAGCATGTGGTTGTCCTTGAAAGTCCTTGCCCATAAACGAAACATCTTATCCACCTCTGCGAAATGTAATGTCCCCCTGTCCGGCAGCCCTGCCGCGGGATGATTCCATGGTAATTGATTTTCCGCGGAAAAGCAAGCGGCATATTTTCGGTGGAATGGCCATATATATGAAAGGTACGGCATTTGCCCACCCTGTGGAGAGTTTTGAAAAAAGGATTAATTTTTTGTGAATCATATATATTTGTGTTGGAATCTATGGTATAATATCCTTATTCTGGGCAGGAAGCGGCCGGACAGCGATGAGCGTCAGGGGAGGCTTCAGACCTGGTATGCCAGATATGTGACGGAAGACACAGGCCTGAAAAAAGGAGTGGACATGGAATTGAAGGAAGACAATGGAGACGGAATCGACAGCTGGAAAGAAGTGACTCTGATCTACAATGCCGCGCTGAAAATGATGGAGACCAAGATGGAGATACTCAACGACGAGTTCCAGCATGTCCATCGCTACAATCCCATCGAACATATCAAGGCCCGCATCAAGACCCCGGAGAGCATCGTGAAGAAGCTCAAGCGGGACGGACATGAATCCACCATCGACAACATGGTGCAGTTCGTGAACGACATCGCGGGCATCCGCATCATCTGCTCCTTTACCTCGGATATCTACCGCATCGTGGACATGATCAGCGAGCAGCGGGACATCAAGGTGATAGGGGTGAAGGATTACATCACGTTTCCCAAGGCCAGCGGGTACAAGAGCTACCATATGATCGTGACGGTGCCGGTATACCTGTCCGACAGGACGGTGGACACCAAGGTGGAGATCCAGATCCGGACGGTAGCCATGGATTTCTGGGCCAGCCTGGAGCACAAGATCCACTACAAGTTCGAGGGGGACGTGCCGGAGAACATCAAGAACGAGCTGGTGGAATGCGCCAGGATGGTGTCGGATCTGGACATCCGGATGCTGAAGCTGAACGAGGAGATACTGGCGATCACCAGGGAACGGGGAAGATAGGATTTTCGGAAGGTACAACTGTCCGCTGTGGACAGGTCAGGAGGAAGACAGATGGATATGTTTATGGACAAGCTGGCACAGAAGCTGACAGCGCAGGATATCATCAAGGCCAATACCGCGGCGGACGTGGAGGAGCTCAACAGGCTGAAGAACCAGATAGCCGAATACAACGAGTGCCTGGTGAAGCTGCAGAAGCTGATAGATGACGGAGCCGCAAGGCTGTCCGGCATGAGGGCGGAGGAGAGCGGGACGGCCCGGGCCCTGGAGGAGAGCGCGGATAAGGCAGAGGCCCTGCGGCAGAGCGTGGAAGGGCTGGGGAGACAGATAGCGCAGCAGCAGGAGCGGCTGGAGGGCACGGAGAAGGCCGTGGCGGGGAAGGTGGACTCCCTGGCCGGGTACGCGGGAGAGAAGCTGGAGGCTTTGTCCGGGACTACGGAGAGCCGGCTGGAAGCCCTGCGGGACCGGACGGAGGCCCTTGCAGGGACCCTGGAAGAGAAGCTGGAGGCCCAGGCCGCGGCCACGGAGGCCCTGAACGCTTCCGTTGGGGAGAAGATAGACCAGTTGTGCGGCCAGCTTGAGGCCCAGGCCAGCGGCGGCCTGACGGAGCGGCTGGACACGGTGGAGGAGAACGTGCACAAGGAGTGCGTGAAGGTATACCGCAACGTGCAGGCCGTGATGGTGGAGGAGAGCGGCAGGCAGGGAGAGGCGCTGGCCCAGGCAAAGGCGGACGTGGCGGGCGTCAGGGGGAAGCTGGGCGCCGTGCTGGGCGTCTCCGTGGCGGCCATGGTGATTTCCCTTGCGGGCCTGGTGCTCCAGATACTGGACGGACTGAACATCAAGCTGTTCTGAGACGGACAGGCCAGGGGGAAAGCGGAGGCATATGGAGAAAGAGATTTGGAAGCCCGGAAACATGCTGTATCCTTTGCCGGCAGTCATGGTGAGCGTGACCGATCCGGGCGGAAGGCACAATATCATCACGATCGCCTGGGCGGGCACGGTCTGTACCAATCCGCCCATGGTCAGCATATCCGTCCGCCCGGAGCGGCATTCCTTTCGGATTCTGCAGGAGACAGGGGAATTCGTCATCAACCTGACCACCAGGGAGCTGGTGTACGCCACGGACTACTGCGGCGTGAAGAGCGGCAGGGACGTGGACAAATTCAGGGAGCTGGGACTGACGGCGCTGCCAGCCCGGGAAGTGAGGGCGCCTCTGATCGGGGAGAGCCCCGTCAATATAGAGTGCAGGGTGCGGACAGTGACGCCCCTTGGCTCCCATCATATGTTCCTGGCCGATGTGGTGGCGGTCCACGCGGACAGGCGATATATGGACGAAAGGAATAAATTCCACCTGGAACAGGCTGACCCGGTGGTCTATTCCCATGGGGTCTATTATGCATGTGGAGAAGCGCTGGGGACATTTGGGTTCAGCGTAAAAAAAGGATGAGACCGCCGTGTGGGAGAGCCGGATGACACAGTTTGCGCAGAGAGTGTTCACAAAGAGAGTTCTGTACCTGATATGCTTCATGGCACTGAACCTGATCGAGTTCCTGAGGGCCACCCAGGCGGGAAACATCTGGAAGGCGGCGGCCAACTGCACGGGGCCGGTGATGATGGTGCTGATCTTCAGCGCCCTGCCCCTCAGGGAGCTGGCAGACCGCTTCAACAGAATCTACATCCTGCTGTGCGCCGCGGCTATGGTGGCAGTGCATTTCTACTGGACGGCCCACCAGGGGGAGATTCTCTGGGGAGAGGCCCAGACAGCCGTGCTGAACGTGTGCTGGATCGGAATCGCGGTCAGGTATTTCTTCCGCAGGGTCATCGTGGAGAAGGGGTCCGCGGACAGGATACCCTTCCGGCCGGGGCTTACCGGCTGGCTGTGGATCGCCCTTTCCGTGCTGATGATCGCTTCCGCCAGCGAAAGGTGGTGGCCCCTGTGGTTCCTGCTGATGTTCGGCTGCTTCTATCTCACGGAGTTCTCCGGGAAGGACTGGGAGATGCTCTGGGAAGGCATGATAGACGGCACGATCCTGTCCTTTTTTGCCATACAGATTTACGCCTACGGCTTCAGGCCCTACGACGAGCTGCGGTATAAGGGGGCCTTCAGCAATTCCAATATGATGGCGCTCTATTACCTGATCGTCTACCTGATGTGCCTGTTCCGGCTGCACATGCTGGAGATGAGGAAGGGCGACCGGGGATGGAAGCTGCTGTTCCTGACGGGAGCGGGAGGGATGCTCTCCTTCCAGTTGTTCACCATGGGCAGGACGGCGTGGGTGGCTTCCTTCGTGGTGACGGTGCTGTATGGAACCATGGTGATGCGGGGGATCTGGCGGATGTGCTGGCCGCGGATTCTGTGCAGGGGGGCGGGTCTGCTGCTGGCTGCGGCGATGACGTTCCTCCCTGTATACGGCACCATACGGTGGCTTCCTACGATCCTGCACCAT
Source organism: uncultured Acetatifactor sp. (assembly GCF_910585425.1). GTDB lineage: Bacteria > Bacillota > Clostridia > Lachnospirales > Lachnospiraceae > Acetatifactor. The sequence goes on from NZ_CAJUCP010000047.1 coordinate 10,944, forward strand.
CCGGTCTGGTATGAGGGGGAATATTCGGTGGCAAGGGTACATTCCTTCGATTCGCCGTTCTCGGAAAAGTATGTGGAGCTGGACGAATTCATGGAGGCCCTGCTGGGCAGGATCCTCCACACCCTGAATCTCGTGCAGCGGTGCGATCCCCTGGTGTTGCGGGCCCATGCCGCCGTGGACATGGAGAATCTGGAGCAGGTGGACCTGGTGGAGACGCCGTGGACGGAGGACGTGGCGCTGCGCACCAGGCTAACGATCTACAAGACATACTGGGACAATCTGAACTGGTTCGGACACGGGCTGGATCAGGGCTACTACCTGATCGGGGAGGAGGCCTACATGTCCAGGCATGCCCAGAACCTGTGGCTGCAGATGGCGTACACCTACGGAATCCCGGCGGGCGTCCTGTCCGTGGTCCTGTCCGTGGCTGTGCTGTGGACGCAGGGGAGGAGCATGATGCGCCGCAGGGAGGATCCCTATGCCGTCATCCCCTTCTTTGTCTGCGTGGCCTATCTGGTGTTCGGCGTGATGGAGATCGTGTGGAACCCGGGGCAGCTGATCATGTTCCTCGTCTTCTTCGTACAGCATGTACAGCACGAAAAAGCGGCTGCATAGTATAATATGTCCCCCAAAGGGACACCCTACAGACAGGGCATACTGTCAAATAAGCAAAAATAAAAAGCAAAAGTGGAAGATTCGGGAAAACTATGGAAAAGAAGAAAAGCAATCATAAAAGATACAGATTTACATATATTAAAGCTACGGTAGGCACTCTCTTCCTGGGACTGCTCTTCCTCAAGGGCTACACGCCCTTCGAGGAGACGGGAGAGAATTTTTTCCATATCCAGGTGAACGGACAGGATGTGGGAACCCTGGGGGAGAAGGAGAGGATCGACGAGCTCCTGCTCCAGGCCAGGAAGAACGTGGCCTCCGGCAGCGATGAACTGGTATTCATGAAAGCGGACATGGTAGTGGTGGGAGAGCAGGTCCTCTGGGGAGAGGTGGACAGGGAAGAGGATGTGGCCGCCCGGATGGAGGAGGCCCTGCGGGCCAGCGTCCAGGAGACCCTGCACCGCTCCTACACCCTGAAGGTGGACGAGTATACCATCAACCTGGCCAGCCTGGAGGACGTGCAGAAGCTCCTTCAGGCCGCCATCGATAAATACGGCAATGACGGGAAGTTCACGATCGCGCTGAAGAACGACGAGGACCGGGAATTCAGCATGCTCACAGCCCAGGTGGAGTCGGCCCGGGCCCAGGAGGACCAGGAGTGGCTTGCCTATACCCAGGCCGGCGTACAGGCCGTGTTCTCGGATATCACCGGGGAGCAGGCGGCTGACCGGAAGGAGAGCTTCGAGGATTACGAGCTGGGGATCCGGAGCATGGATTTCGCGGAGGATGTGGAGATCGTGGAGACCTATCTGCCGGAGAGCCAGCTGACGGACCTGGAGCAGGCCATCAATCTGGTGATCATGGAGCAGGAGACCCCCAGCGTGTACGAGGTGGCACAGGGGGACACCCTGTCGGAGATCGCCATCAAGGTGAACATTCCCATGGACACCATCGTGGAGATGAACGATGCCCTGGAGGACGTGACGTCCACGCTGCAGATCGGCCAGGAGCTGCTGATCACAGTGCCGGAGCCGGAGCTGTCCGTGGCCAGGGTGGAGGAGGAATATTACGAGGAGATCTATGACGCGGACATCGAATATATCGAGAACGACGCCTGGTATACCAACCAGACTGTGGTGCACCAGAAGCCGTCTGCGGGATACCGCAAGGTAGTGGCCGATGTATCGTATCTGAACGACAAGGAGATCGGCCGGGAGATCCTTATGCAGGAAATCGTCATGGAGGCTGTGCCGAAGATCGTGGAGCGGGGGACCAGGATTCCGCCTACCTACGTCAGGCCCATCTCCGGAGGAGTCCAGACCTCCAGCTTCGGAAGGAGGTCCGCGCCTACCAGGGGAGCCAGCTCCTACCACAAGGGAATCGACTGGGCCACGCCTACGGGCACCCCTGTCTATGCATCCTGCGGCGGCACGGTGGCCAAGGCCGGCTGGGGAAGCGGCTACGGCTATGTAGTCTATATCAACCATGAGGACGGAAGGCAGACCCGCTACGCGCATCTGAGCAAGGTGCTGGTCAGCGCGGGCCAGACCGTGAAGCAGGGAGACCGGATCGCCCTGAGCGGGAACACGGGCATCAGCACCGGCCCCCATCTGCACTTTGAGATGCTGATAAACGGTACGCAGGTGAATCCGCTGGATTATCTGGATTGAGGAACCGGAATGCATGTTCTGTTTACAAACGAGGGAAAATGTGGTAAGATAGGCTTTGTTTGAAAATGGCAGGATAAAAACTTGACCTTGGACAGGGGACAATCAAATGGAACAATACGTAATCAAAGGCGGGAATCCGCTGGTGGGCGATGTGGAGATAGCGGGCGCGAAGAACGCGGCGCTTCCTGTCTTCGCGGCAGCAGCCATGACGGATGAGACTGTGTATATAGACAACATTCCGGATGTGCGCGATATGGACGTGATGCTGGAGGCTATGGCCAGCACGGGCGTCACGGTGAAGCGCATCAACCGGCACAAGGTTCTGATCAACGCGGGGAATATCCACAATCTCACAGTGGAACATGAGGGATGTAAGAAAATCAGAGGCTCCTATTACCTCCTGGGGGCATTTCTGGGAAAGTATAAGCAGGCGGAGGTGGTCCTGCCCGGAGGCTGCGACATCGGCAGCCGGGCGGTGGACCAGCACATCAAGGGCTTCCGGGCCCTGGGCGCGGAAGTGATCATCGAGCACGGGCTGATCAAGGCCAGGGCTGAACGGCTGCGGGGCAGCCATATCTATATGGACAAGGTCAGCGTGGGGGCCACGATCAATGTGATGATGGCCGCCACCATGGCGGAGGGCCTGACCATCATCGAGAACTGCGCCAAGGAGCCCCATGTGGTGGACGTGGCGAATTTCCTGAACAGCTGCGGCGCCAATATCAAGGGGGCCGGTACGGATGTGATCAGGATCCGGGGCGTGGAACGGCTCCATGGCACGGAGTATGCCATCATCCCCGATCAGATTGAGGCGGGCACCTTTATGTTCGCCGCGGCGGTCACCAAGGGGGACGTGACCGTGAAGAACGTCATCCCCAAGCACCTGGAATCGGTGACGGCCAAGCTCCTGGAGATCGGATGCGAGGTGGAGGAGGCGGACGACTGTATCCGTGTGGTAGCCGCCAAGCCCCTGGCCCATACACAGGTCAGGACCCTGCCCTATCCGGGCTTCCCCACGGATATGCAGCCCCAGATGACGGTGGCCCTGGCCCTGGCGAAAGGGACCAGCATCGTGACCGAGAGCGTATTTGAGAACCGGTTCAAATATGTGGACGAACTGGTCAGGATGGGTGGCGATGTGAAGGTAGAGGGAGGAGACACGGCCATCATCGACGGCGTGGAGAAATATACGGGAGCCAGCATCACTGTGCCGGACCTCCGGGGCGGAGCTGCATTGGTGATCGCGGCGCTGGCGGCGGAGGGCTGCAGCATCGTTGACAATATCAAGTATATTCAGCGGGGCTATGAGGATTTCCACATCAAGCTGCAGAACCTGGGGGCGCAGATCGAGATGGTGGAGACGGACAAGGATGTCCAGAAGTTCAGGCTCAAGGTGGGCTGAGGGCCAGGCTTCGTCCGGCCAGATCATAGAGGATAGGAACGGGTCTTGTCATTGGTTGATAAGGCCTTTTTGGATCATAGCCAAAGTATGGAGAGGCGGTGAGATCTATGCGGCGCAGCGCACGTCAATGCCTTATGCCGGCAATGCTGCTGTCACTGTTCGTGGGCGGATGCGGCGGCCCTGCCGCACCGGAGGAATCGTCAATAGGAAGCGCGCCGCCGGAGAGCACGTCCCAGGTCTCTCTGGTGGTGGAGAATCCGGAGTACGAGGCGGCCCCCAAGGCCTCAGATGAGGAAGGGGCCGGGGACAAGGCGGATTTTACGCCCTATCAGGCCCCTGCGTTCGCGGATTCCGCCTTTCATGCGGAGCATGCCCAGGGAGACGGGCAGGTGCAGGTGGATCTGGAGCATGCGAATGAGGGCTACATAGGGGTTTCCGGCCAGTCCGGCACCCGCCTCAAGCTCCAGGTGTTCATCGGGGAGATGGAGTATCGGTATAATGTGCCCGCGGACGGGACGCCGGTGATATTCCCCCTTCAGGAGGGGGACGGCACTTATACGATCAAGGCCATGGAGAATGTGGAGGGCACGAAATACAGGCCCCTCTTTACGCTGGACTGCCAGGTGAAGCTGGACGATGAGTTCCAGCCCTTCCTGCGCCCCAGCGCCTACGTGGACTACAGCCAGGACTCCGAATGCGTGAAGCTGGCGGCCGAGCTGGCATCCCAGGAGGAGGACGCGCTGGGAGTGGTGGGGGCGGTGTTCGACTATATCTGCGAAAATGTGGTCTATGACAAGGAGAAGGCCCAGGCGGTGCAGACCACAACGGGCTACATGCCGGTGCTGGACGACACGCTGCGGACGGGGAAGGGCATCTGCTTCGACTATGCCTCCCTTGTGGCCGGGATGCTGCGCAGCCAGGGGATCCCTACCAAGATGGTCTTCGGCGATGTGTCGCCGGACGATATCTACCATGCCTGGAACATGTTCTATACGGAGGAGACCGGCTGGGTGACGGTGAAGTACGAGGTGAAGGCGGGCAGCTGGAACAGGCTGGACCTGACCTTTTCGGCCAACGGCGCGGACAGCTCCTTCATCGGGGATGGCGGGAATTATCTGGATGAGCTTTACTATTGAAGATTTGGATCCGGGATCCGGGATTGGGAATCGTGGATCCGGAAGCAAGGATTGGGATATGGGGCGGTCGGCGCGACCGGTGACCGCCGCAGAAGGAGGGGCGCTATGAGACGTGGGAAACTGGACAGTCTGGGAGTCAGTGCATTCTGTGAGAGCATGGCCATGATGGTGCAGTCCGGAATCCAGATGGACGAGGCCGTGGCATTGCTGAGATCCGGCAGCGGCCAGGGAGGCCCTTTGGAAGAAGGACTTGTAATCATGCAGGCGGAGACGGAGGCCGGCAAGGGGCTGTCCGCCGCCATGGAGGCCACGGGGCTCTTTCCGGAGTATTGCCTGCGGATGGTCCTGGCAGGGGAGAAGGCAGGGCGGCTGGAGGATGTGCTGTTCCAGCTCGCGCGCTACTATGAAGACCAGAAGGCCATGACCGGAAAGTTGCAAAGTGCCGTCCTCTATCCGGTGGCCATGCTGGGCCTGATCATCATCGTGCTGATCGTCATGCTGGCCATGGTGCTGCCGGCCTTTACGGATGTGTACGACAGCCTGACGGGAAGCCTGACGGCTTCTGCCTACGGATATGTGAGATGGGCCTATGCCCTCTGCTGGGCGGCATTGGCCGTGATGGCGGCGTTGGCCGTGATACTGGCGTTGGGGTTCGCTCTGTGGAATACCGGAAAACGGAATTCCGTGGAAAAAATCCTCCACAGGATTCCGGTCTGCGCATCCATCCTGGACAGCCTGGGGATGTTCCGCTTCACGGCGGCGCTGTCCACCTTCCTGGCCAGCGGTGAGATCCAGGACATCGCGGTGGCGGAGAGCAGGAAGATGGCTTCCTGCAGGCCCGTGGAGGAGAGGATCGACCGTTGCGTCAGCCGGATGGAGCAGGGGCATGGCATCGCCCAGGCGGCATATGACGAACGCCTGTTCGAGCCTGTCTACGGAAGGATGCTCCTGGCAGGGGAGCGCAGCGGCAGCCTGGAATCGGTGCTGCGCAAGCTCACGGGACTGCTGGCGGATCACTGTACGGATCTGGTGGACCGTCTGGTGGGCATCGTGGATCCGGTGCTGTCCGGCGTCCTGATGCTGGCGGTAGGATTGTCTTTGCTGAGCGTCATGCTGCCTCTGATCGGCATGATGAATTCCATGGGATAGGCCGATTGGATACATAGTCTCGGGAGGTGGAGAGATGTACGTGGATAAGAGAAGGAAGAGATGGCCCGGACCGGCGCTGGCAGCGGCGGGGCTTCTCATAGCTGTCTGCGTGTGGCGCATGGTGCTGCCTGTATCCGGCAGGGACATGGACGGGGAGAGCGTCAGGGCCATGAAGGCCGCGGTGGAGCGCTGCGCCCTGCAGTGCTACGTGGTGGAGGGGGCGTTCCCTCCCAGCCTCGAGTATCTGGTGGAGAATTACGGGCTCCAGATCAACGAGAAGGAGTTCTATGTGAGCTATGACATTTTTGCGTCCAATGTGCCGCCTGCGGTGAAGGTGATCAGCAGAAGACAGGGGGAAGCCGGGTTTTAGGGAGAGAGGAGGCATGGCCTGTGAGACGGAGTGGCGGTTTGTCCGGAATCTATACGATGGCGGTGGCCGGGGTGTTTCTGGCAGGATTTTTCCTGACGGTGGTTTTCGGCGCGCAGACCTACCGGGAGATTGCCGAAGGCCAGAGCCGGAACAATGAGGCCAGGGCCCTGCTCTCCTATATCTCCACCTGCGTCAGGATGAACGATACGCCGGGGGCGGTGCGGGTGTTCCGGCAGGAGGGGGAGCCCGTGCTGGTGATCGCGGACGGCCAGAGCGGATATGCCATCCGCATCTACCGGTATGGGGACAGCCTGGTGGAGGATTACGGGGAGGCGGACGGCGCCTTATACCCGGACATGGCCCAGGTCATCGGGGAGACGGAGGAATTCCGGATCGAGGAGCTGGAGAACGGCGCATACGCTGTAGTCACGGATGCGGGCAGGGTGCTGTTCGGTTTAAGGAGCGAGAAGGGGGTGGCCGCGGATGATTGAGGATGGCGGCAGAACCGGAGGGAAGCGAACAGGGAGCCGTGGGACGGCTTTTTATATAGAAGCGCTGCTTCTGGCTGCGGTGTTCACGGTGGTGATACTGACGCTGACCAGGGTGTTCGCCTGGTCGGGACAGCGGGGAAGGGATGCGGCGCTGCTGACGGGAGCGGTGCACCTGGCGGAGAACGGAGCGGAGGCAGTGGCGGCATCGCGCGGCCTGGAGGAGGTGCGGGAGCTGCTGGAGGAGGACGGGAACGGGCAGATGCTTGCGCAGGCTGACGGACAGGGCGCTGCGGATGCCGGATTCCCTATCCTGCGGATGCATTATGACGATGACCTGAACCCTGCGCCGGAGGGGACGGTCTGGATGGACATCCAGTGGATACCAGCCTCCGGACAGGACGGGGACGGGACTTCCCCGGAGGAGGGGCTTGTGAAAAGCGTCATCACCGTGAGCCGGGCGGGGGCACAGGAGCTGGTCTACAGGCTGGAGACAGAGGTGTTCACAGGCCTGGACGTTGGCCGGGACGGATTGTAGGACAGGACAAGGAGGAGGGCTATGAGGCATATACCGATCAAGCTGGGGCCGCTGGCGATGCTGCTGACGGTGATCAGCGTCTGCATGACCACCCTTGGCATCCTTGCGTTTGCCACGGCCCGGGCGGACTGGAACATGGCACAGAAATATGCCGATACGATACAGACCAGATACGCGCTGGAGGCGGAAGGGCAGCATTTCCTGCAGACCGCCGCCCGGGCCCTCCGGGAGGGAAAGGCGCCGGAGGAGCTTGAAAGCGCGGAGAGGGACGATGCGGGCACTGTCTGGAGGACCTTCCAGGAGGGAGAGTTCATGCTGAAGGTAGGAATCGTCAGCGAAGGCGGACAGCTGCGGGTGGTGAGCTGGAGGATGCAGAAGGAATGGGAGCCGGAGGGGGATCTGAACCTATGGCTGGACGACTGATGTGACAAAAAGTAAAGCGGAAGGGCAGGTATAGCTATGAAATTACAGGAGATTCTGGAGCTGGCAGTGCGGGACGAGGATGTGGCGGACATCTTCCTGGTGGCCGGACTACCGGTTGCAATGAAACGGAATGGCGTACAGACGCGGATGGACATGGCTCCGCTGATGCCAAAGGATATCGGAGAGCTGGTGGAGGAGATCTACGCGGAGGCAAAGAGGACCAAAGTCAGGCTGGAGGCCGGGGAGGACGATGATTTCTCGCTCTCCATGTCCAGGCGGGAGAATTTCCCCGGGGGGCGCTTCCGTGTCAATGTGTTCCGCCAGAGAGGGTCCCTTGCGGCTGTCATCCGCGTCATCCGCTTTGAGCTGCCGGATCCCCGGAAGCTGGGGATACCGGAGGACATCCTGGCCCTGACGGACGATTCCCAGGGCAGGAACAATAAGAACGGCGGCCTGGTGCTGGTGACCGGGGCTGCGGGCACGGGCAAGACCACCACCCTGGCCTGTATGATCGACCGGATCAACAACAGCCGGGACTGCCATATCATCACCATGGAAGACCCCATCGAGTACATCCACAGGCACAAGAAGGCGATTGTGACCCAGAGGGAGATTTCCATCGACACGCCGGGATACTTAAGCGCCCTGCGCTCCGCCCTGCGGGAGAGCCCGGACGTGATTCTGTTAGGAGAGATGCGGGATTACGACACCATCTCCGCTGCCCTGATCGCCGCAGAGACAGGCGTGCTGGTGTTCAGCACCCTGCACACCAACAGCGCTGCGGACACCATCAACCGCATCGTGGACGTGTTCCCGGAGAAGGAGCAGGCCAGGACCCAGCTGGCGCAGGTGCTGAAGGCCGTGGTCTGCCAGCAGCTGGTCCCCTCCACCATGGAGGACGGGGAGGGCAATCAGATACGGATTCCGGTCTTCGAAGTGATGAAGTCCACGGATGCCATCCAGAACATGATCCGGGAGAACAAGGTGAACCAGTTGGGGGCTGTCATGCAGGCCGGCGTGAACGAGGGCATGTGCACCATGGACGGGAATCTCCTGCGGCTGTGCCGGGAGGGGAGGATTACCAAGTCCACGGCGCTGAAATTCCGCACCCATTACGGATACGAGTACATGGAGAAGAGGCTTGGGGAGAATTGATTGTCGATTACCTGCCAGGATTACCTGCCAGGATAAAAATTCCTGTTGACAAAGGGATTGATTCGTAGTAAAGTATAGGACGGATAGAGGATGGCAGAGGACAGCAAAGCATATCCTCCACAATTTCATATGATTTCTCTTATTCAGAGTCGGTGGAGATACATAGGATCGATGAAGCCGCGGCAACCCCATTGAGGAAGGTGCCTACCTGAGCGAGTGTTTTTCGAACAATAAGAGGATTTGACATCGACAGATTAGAGTCCGCTCATTATGGAAGAAAGGCATTCCATGATAAGCGGACTTTTTTGCTGGGATATCTTGACAGGCCTTTGCGCAGAATGGAGCTGTGCAAGGAGGCAGAAAGGAGAGGATATGGAAGAGGGGCATTCCATGGAAGTAAGACATTCCATGGAGCACAGGATTATTTCCGGACGGTATGAACTGGGAACCGAAGAACAGAAGGCGGGATACCGTCAGCTGTTTGGGGAAGAGGACATACAGCATAAATTCGACCTGTACTTTCACTGGTACAATATCGTCCACGAGCTGGGGCATTGCCTTCTGGAGGATTGGGGGATAGAAATGCCCAATGTCCAGGAAGAAATGTATGTGAACGAGTTTGCCGTAGCCTATTGGACCCAGGCGGACGAAGGGGAGCGTATGGGAGAACTGGGCAGGCTTCTGGAGACTGCGACGGGTGCCTTGCCGCCGATTGTGCCGGAGGACATGGGATTTGAGGAATATTTTGAAAAGATATGGAACACTGGCCAGTTGGACAATGCTGTGACATATGGGTATTTTCAGCTGAACAGTGTGCGGAAGGCCATGGAGAAAGGCTCTGACCTGGCCACCGTGCTGAAGAGGGCAGGGATTGAGGCGGATTTGACGGCTCCTATGGAGGCCTACCGGGGAGAGGTAAGCGCAGCCCATGCGCAGGATGTCCTGGAATGCGCGGTGGAGAATTTAAAGAGGCTGAGGCTTCCTGTGCCTCGAATCCGTGTCGAATTGGTGGAGAATCCATTGATTCAACGCTGCGTATGAGTGCCATGCTATTGTTTACATAATTCATTGTTTGCATGAAAGAAAGGAAGAGACAAATGGAAAAACATTTATTTACATCGGAATCAGTGACAGAGGGACATCCCGACAAGCTCTGCGACGCAGTGTCGGATGCCATCCTGGACGCCTGCATGGAGCAGGACCCCATGAGCCGCGTGGCCTGCGAGACCGCCAGCTGTACCGGCTTCGTACTGGTGACAGGTGAGATCACCACCGCGGCCAATCTGGACATCCCCGCCATCGTCAGGAAGACGGTGAATGAGATCGGGTACAATGACTCCAAGGTGGGATTCGACGGCAATACCTGTGCCGTGATGGTGGCCCTGGACAAGCAGTCCCCGGACATCGCCATGGGCGTGGACAAGGCCCTGGAGGCCAGGGAGGCCCAGATGACCGACGAGCAGCTGGAGGCCATCGGCGCGGGAGACCAGGGCATGATGTTCGGATATGCCACCAATGAGACGCCGGAACTGATGCCCTACCCCATCGCACTGGCCCACAGGCTGGCCAGACAGCTCACCAAGGTCCGCAAGGACGGGACGCTGCCCTATCTGCGGCCGGACGGCAAGAGCCAGGTGTCCGTGGAGTACGATGAGGACGGAAAGCCCATCCGCCTGGAGGCCGTGGTGCTCTCCACCCAGCATGACGAGGCTGTGACCCAGGAGCAGATCCACGCGGACATCAGGAAGCATGTCTTCGACCCCATCCTGCCGAAGGAACTGGTGGATGAAGACACAAAGGTCTTCATCAATCCCACAGGCCGCTTCGTCATCGGCGGGCCCCAGGGCGACGCGGGCCTCACCGGACGCAAGATCATCGTGGACACCTACGGAGGAGCCGCCCGCCACGGCGGCGGCGCCTTCTCCGGCAAGGACTGCACCAAGGTGGACAGGAGCGCCGCCTACGCGGCCCGCTATGTGGCCAAGAACATCGTGGCTGCAGGCCTGGCGGAGAAGTGCGAGATTCAGCTCTCCTATGCCATCGGCGTGGCCCAGCCCACTTCCATCATGGTGAGCACCTTCGGCACAGGGAAGGTGAGCAATGAGAGGCTGGTGGAGATCATCCGGGAGAACTTCGACCTGCGCCCCGCGGGCATCATCAAGATGCTGGACCTGCGCAGGCCCATCTACCGCCAGACCGCGGCCTACGGGCATTTCGGCCGGGACGACGTGTCCCTGCCCTGGGAGGCTACGGATAAGGCGGAGATTTTGAAGAAGTATCTATAATACTGGGAGGCGGAAAATGGGCAGAAAGAGACAGCTTTACCTGGACTGGATTAAGGCGGGGGGCAGGGATGATCGTGATGCTCCACACCATGAGCAATACGATGAATGCAGGCGGATTTTATGTTTCGGATTTCCGCATAAAGGTGTGGTATGTCCTGCACCAGTTTCTGTTTACGGCTGTCCCCCTGTTCATCATGGCTACCGGAGCCGGCTTTTTATCTACAGGGCGTTCCTGCGGCTACAGGGACATGGGGAGGCATATTGCCAGAATAGTATGCTGTATCCTGTTTTTCGGAACTCTGTTTTATGTGGTACGGATGTTGGTAGAGAGGAAGCCGTTCGGGCCCGCGGATTTGATTCTGGCAATCTTTCAGGACAATACATGGTCACATATGTGGTACCTGTACCGTTTGCTGGGTCTCTACTTTTTCATACCGTTATTGTGGGCTTTCATGAATGTCTCGAAGCTGTGGGAACAGGCTGTTTTTGCAGGGCTGCTGCTGTTTTTTGCCTCTGTCTATCCATATGTCTGCGGGATGATCGGATTTATTCCCGCGAGCAATGAGCCAAGCGGCCGTGCTTGCACGGCCAGTTGGCGAATGCCGCGAGGGTCAAATACCCCGCTGCTCTGCAGCGTTGCAAGATTGATACCCCGTTGCTTGCAGCGGGGTATTTGATTCCGGCCAGGATTCTGCCTGTTTCCGGCACGTGGCTTTTCTGTGCTTTGGCGGGGGGAATCCTGGGCGGGCTTCCCGTCGAAAAAATGAGAAAATATCGGGGCCTGATTCTGGCGGGAATCATGGCAGGCCTTGGAGGAGTCGTCTGGGAAGGGATGCGGCAGACGGTGATGTCGGAGGAACATCCTTTTTTGCTGCTTCTGGCGATAAGCCTGTTTGCGCAGACGAAGCTTTGGTGCGATGAAAAGGAAAGCTTCCCGGGGATGGGGAAACTGGCCGGAAATATGCTGGGCGTGTACATTATCCATCCCGTGTTCATTCATATATGCGTGAAAGTGCTGCGGTTTAATCCCCAGCTTTATCTGCCGGTGCTGACCGTCCCGCTTACCGCGGCGGCGATTTATGCCCTGTCAGTGGCAACGGTGTGCTTTTTGCGCAAAATTCCGATTGTCAGAAGATGTCTCCTGTAAGATTCTGCTGTAATCTTTTTCTCCCAAATTTAGTGACCGGAGATTCTATCTATCCAAGTGCTTTAGTGTGGGTCTGCAGAAAGCCATAGCTTCTCCTGCCGGAGATGGAACAAAGCTTCCCGGGACTGTCCTTTTCAGGGCAGACCGGGAAGTTTTTATACTGCAGACCGCCAGGACCTACAGGGGTGTCTTCGGGAAAGCACCTGGCTGGCGGTCTGCAGTCGGGTTGCACTGCAAATTTATACTGCTTAACAGTTAAAATTTCCGAGCAACCCGACTACATAACGCCAGCCATATACGTTTAACCAGTGCAGTACGGTAAATTCTGGCGTTATGTAGTATAACCGGTGCGCAGTATACATTATGGAAACAAAATTCAGGTGACGGAAACGGAATATGTCGTGATTATCTCATAAGCGGAATGCAATGAACCGGAAAAGGCCGGGAGGAATGGGATGATTTTGGCAGTTTAAGTCCCAATTGAATTGACGCCGCTTTTATGTTAGAATGGTTTCATTGGAAAAGGGAACGATACAAAAACAAGGAGAGGGGGCACCAGAGCTTATGGGTATCTATCTGAATCCAGGTAACAGAGGTTTTTGGGAATCGGTTCGTTCCGAGATTTATGTGGATAAGACAGGATTGCTTGCGGTTACAAATCAATACATGAATACAGAACAGAAGTTTATCTGTGTCAGCAGGCCCAGGCGTTTCGGAAAATCTATGGCACTGAAAATGCTCGCCGCCTACTATGGCAGAGGCTGTGACTCCAGGGAGCTGTTCGCCGGGCTTAAGATAGCGGAGCATGAATCCTTTCCAGAGCATCTGAATCATTATAACGTAATCTATCTGAACATGCAGCAGTTCCTGATTGAGGCTGCGCCCGGAAAGGCGACGGAATACCTAGAACAGGAAGTGCTGGAAGAACTGTCCGAGGAGTATGAGGAAATCCTGCGGGGACGGGAGATGGGACTTGCTGCTGCGCTTCGTAAAATTTACGTGAAGACGGACAAGCAGTTCATATTCCTGATAGATGAGTGGGATTGTATCATGCGGGAACGGCAGGAGTCGGAAGGGCTGCAGAGGCAATACCTGGACTTCTTGCGGAATCTTCTGAAGGATCAGCAGTATGTCGCCCTTGCCTATATGACAGGCATCCTGCCCGTAAAAAAGTACGGCCTGCATTCGGCCCTGAACATGTTCCGGGAATACTCCATGACCAATCAAAGGAATTTCGAGGAGTATACCGGCTTTACGGAAGAGGAAGTGAAGGCTCTGTGCCAGCGTTTCGGCATGGACTTTGCGGAAGCCAGCAGTTGGTATGACGGATATAAATTCAGGAAATATCAGCATGTATACAATCCGAAGTCCGTGGTAGAGGCTATGAGCTGCGGGGAGTTTTCCAATTACTGGACGGCGACGGAAACCTACGAGGCGCTGAAAATTTATATGGATATGGACTTCGAGGGGCTCCGGGCGGATATCGTGCGGATGCTGGGAGGCGGATGCGTCAGGATCAACACACGGAGCTTCCAGAACGACATGCGGAATCTCAGAACAAAGGATGACGTGCTCACGCTGTTGATCCATCTGGGGTATCTGGCCTATGATTCCGAGAAGGAGGAAGCATTCATCCCCAATAAAGAGATTGTGGGAGAGTTCGAGAACGCCATGAGTGTCAGCGGCTGGCCGGAGATTATGCGCATTTTGAAGGCGTCCGATAAGCTGTTGAAGGACACGCTGGACGGCGATGCGGACAGCGTGGCCAGAGGGCTTGACCAGGCACATACGGAAGCCTCTTCTATTTTGACCTACAATGATGAAAATTCCCTTGCATGTGCCATTGGGCTTGCGTATTACAGCGCCAGGAAGGACTACAGGCTCATCAGGGAGCTACCGTCAGGCAAAGGCTACGCAGATGTAGTATTCCTGCCATTGCCCTCTGCAAATAAACCTGCCCTTGTCATAGAGCTGAAATATGACAAGACAGTCAATGCGGCCATACAGCAGATAAAGGACAGGCATTACACCCAGGCGCTGGAAGGATATGCGGGCGAGATATTGGCAGTGGGCATAAATTATGACAGGGACGATGCCAACAAGCGCCATAGCTGCGCGATAGAGAGACTGGAAAAGCGATAAGAACACAAAGGAGGCCCACATGGCATTCGCACACCTTCACGTCCACACGGAATACTCCCTCCTGGACGGCTCCAATAAAATCAAAGAATACGTCTCCCGTGTAAAAGAGCTGGGAATGGACAGCGCCGCCATCACGGATCACGGCGTCATGTACGGCGTCATCGACTTCTACCGGGCCGCCAGGGAGGCAGGCATCAACCCCGTCATCGGCTGCGAGGTCTATGTGGCCCCGAACTCCCGCTTCGACAAGGAGACCACCGGCGGCGAGGACAGGTACTACCATCTCGTCTTACTGGCGGAGAACAACACCGGCTACGCCAACCTGATGAAAATCGTCAGCAAAGGCTTCACCGAGGGCTACTACTACCGCCCCCGTGTGGACATGGAAGTCCTGAACCGCTACCACGAGGGGCTGATCGCCCTGTCCGCCTGCCTGGCGGGGGAAGTCCAGCGGAACATCGTGAAGAACCTGCCGGAGGAGGCCAGAAAGGCGGCCCGCAGATACGAGGAATGCTTCGGCAAGGGCAATTACTTTCTGGAGCTCCAGGACCACGGTCTTCCCCAGCAGCGCCTGGTGAACACGGAGCTTTTAAAGATGAGCAGGGAGCTGGACATCCCCCTGGTGGCCACCAACGATGTCCACTACACCTACGAGAAGGACGTGGACTCCCACGACATCCTCCTGTGCCTCCAGACCAACAAGAAGCTGGCGGACGAGGACAGGCTGCGCTACGAGGGAGGCCAGTATTTCGTCAAGAGCGAGGAGGAGATGAAGGCCCTGTTCCCCTATGCCTGGGAAGCCCTGGAGAACACCCAGCGCATCGCGGACCGCTGCCATGTGGAGATAGAATTCGGAGTCACCAAGCTCCCCCATTTCCAGGTGCCGGAAGGCTACGATTCCTGGAGCTACCTTAACAAGCTGTGCGGCGACGGGCTGGCGGAGCGCTACGGGGACGGGGCACAGCCCGCCGGGGACACGGGACAGACCCTGCAGGAACGGCTTGACTATGAGCTTGACGTCATCCGCCGCATGGGGTATGTGGACTACTTCCTGATCGTGTGGGATTTCATCAATTACGCCAGGAGCAACGGCATCCCCGTAGGGCCGGGCAGAGGCTCCGCCGCGGGGAGCATCGTGGCCTACTGCCTGAAGATCACCAACATCGAGCCCATACGGTACAACCTGCTCTTCGAGCGGTTCCTGAACCCGGAGCGGGTGTCCATGCCCGATATCGACATCGACTTCTGCTACAACCGCAGGCAGGAGGTGATCGACTATGTGGACAGGAAGTACGGCTCCGACAAGGTGGTGCAGATCGTCACCTTCGGTACGCTGGCGGCCAAGGGCGTCATCCGGGACGTGGGCCGGGTCATGGACCTGCCCTATGCCTTCGTGGACTCCATCGCGAAGATGATACCGGCCGAGCTGAACATCACCATCGACAAAGCCCTGGAAAAGAACCCGGAGCTGCGCAAGTCCTATCAGGAGGACGAGCAGGTGCGCCACCTGATCGACATGTGCAGACGCCTGGAGGGCCTGCCCAGGCATACCTCCATGCACGCGGCGGGGGTGGTCATCTGCCCGGAGTCGGCGGACAACTTCGTGCCCCTGTCCAGGGGGAGCGACGGCTCCGTCACCACACAGTTCACCATGACCACCCTGGAGGAGCTGGGCCTGCTGAAAATGGATTTCCTGGGCCTGCGGACGCTGACGGTGATAGCGGACGCAGTGAGGTTCGTGGAGGAGACCAAGGGGGAGCGCATCGACATCGACGGCATCGACTACAATGACCCCCAGGTCCTGGCAGCCATAGGCACCGGGAAGACGGACGGCGTGTTCCAGCTGGAAAGCGGCGGGATGAGGAGCTTCATGAAAGAGCTGCGCCCCCAGAACCTGGAGGACATCATCGCAGGCATCTCCCTGTACCGCCCCGGGCCCATGGACTTCATCCCGAAATACATCAAGGGAAAAAATAACCACAAGGATGTAGTCTATTCCTGCCCTCAGCTGGAGCCCATCCTGGCCCCCACCTACGGCTGTATCGTCTACCAGGAGCAGGTGATGCAGATCGTCCGGGATCTGGGCGGCTACACCCTGGGCCGCAGCGACCTGGTGCGCCGGGCCATGAGCAAGAAGAAGCAGTCCGTCATGGAGAAGGAGCGGGCCAACTTCATCTACGGAAACGAGGAGGAGGGGGTGCCCGGCTGCGCGTCCAGGGGCATCGGCGAGCAGGTGGCCAGCGGCATATTCGACGACATGACCGACTTCGCGAAATACGCCTTCAACAAATCCCATGCCGCCTGCTACGCCGTGGTGGCCTATCAGACAGCCTGGCTGAAATACTATTACCCCGTGGAGTTCATGGCGGCCCTGATGACATCCGTCATCGACAGCACCAAGAAGGTGTCGGAGTACACTCTGACCTGCCGGAACATGGGCATCGAGCTCCTGCCGCCGGACATCAACCAGGGACAGAGCGGATTCTCCGTGGACGGTGAGAGCATCCGCTATGCCCTCACCGCCATCAAGGGCGTGGGCCAGTCCGCCATCGACGACATCGTGGCGGAGCGCAGGGCCAGGGGCCCGTTCCAGAACCTGAAGGAGTTCCTGGAGCGCACCTCCGACAGGGACGTGAACAGGCGTGCCGTGGAGAACTTCATCAAGGCCGGGGCCTTGGACAGCCTGGGCGGCACCAGGAAGCAGTTCATGAGCGTCTATGTGCAGATCATGGAGCGCATCACAAAGGACAGGAAGAGCAATCTGGCGGGACAGATAACCCTCTTCGACATCGCGGACGATTCCCAGAAGGAGGAGTTCGACATCCGCATGCCTGACGTGGGGGAGTACCCCAAGGAGATGGTCCTGGCCTTTGAAAAAGAGGTGCTGGGCATCTACTTAAGCGGCCACCCCCTGGAGTCCGACCAGGAGCTGTGGCAGAAGCATATCACCAACACCACGGGCGACTTCGCCTTAGACGAGGAGACCGGCAGCGCCCGGGTGGAGGACCAGGCCCGGGTGGTGGTGGGCGGCATGATCGCGGACAGGAGCATCAAGTACACCAAGAACGACAAGGTGATGGCGTTCCTGAACCTGGAGGATCTGGTGGGGAATATGGAGATCGTGGTGTTCCCCAAGGATTATGAGAGATACGGCAGCATGCTGGTGGAGGAGGCGCGAGTCTTCATCAAAGGCCGGGCCAGCATGGAGGAGGAAAAGGACGGCAAGCTGATCTGCGAGCAGGTGGTCAGCTTCCAGGAGGCGGCCCAGGCCAACGGCGCCCCGCTGTTTCGGAACCGCTACAATGAGAGCTTCGGCGGCGCAGGCTTCGGCGGCGGGGGGAGAAACGGCGGATACGGACGGCAGGGCGGCGGACAGTACGGCGGCAGACCGGAGGGGCAGGGAGTTCGGCAGGACGGCAATACAGGCGCGGAGGGAGCGGGACGCGGTGTGGGACAAGGCGGGGCCCGGCCGCAGAAGAAGGTGCCCTCCGGCATCTGGATCCAGTTCCCGGACGCGGACAATTATTTTGCCAGGGAGAAGGAGCTGCTTACCGCCATCGAGGACTCCGACGGCAACGACGACGTGGTGATTTTCCTGAGGGACTCCAAGGCCTACAAGCTCCTGCCGCCCAACCGGCGGGTGTCCGCGGACAGTGCGCTGGAGCAGCGGCTGGGGGGCCTGTTCGGCGGGGAAAATGTAAAAATACGCCGATAGGTATTGAAAACCGTATGCAAATGCATTAAAATAAATCCGGAAAGAGAAAAGACAAAGCCGGAACCCTCCGGTCCGGGACACAGACGCCGGGGGGGAGACACGGAATCAGAATAGGGACAGGAGGTTACAGAGAATGGCGAAGGAAATAAAGACGATAGCGGTACTGACCAGCGGTGGGGACGCGCCTGGCATGAATGCTGCCATCCGCGCGGTGGTCCGCACTGCTATCTGCAGGGGCGTGAAGGTGAAGGGCGTCAAGAAGGGATATAACGGCCTGCTCAACGAGGACATCATCGATATGGCGCCCCGCAACGTGTCGGACATCATCCAGAGGGGCGGCACCGTTCTGGGCACGGCCAGATGCCTGGAGTTCAAAAAGGCGGAATACCAGGAGAAGGCGGCTGAAATCTGCAGGAAGCACGGCATAGACGGCATCGTGGTCATCGGCGGCGACGGCTCCTACAGAGGGGCTCAGGCGCTTTCCAGGCAGGGCATCAACGCTATCGGTATTCCGGGCACGATTGACCTGGATATCGCCTGCACGGAGTACACCATAGGCTTTGACACCGCCGTGAATACAGCCATGGAAGCCATCGACAAGGTAAAGGACACCTCCTCCTCCCATGAGCGCTGCAGCATCATCGAGGTCATGGGGCGGCACGCGGGCTATATCGCCCTGTGGTGCGGCATCGCCAACGGCGCCGAGGACATCCTGCTCCCCGAGAACTACGACTACAACGAGCAGGAGATCATCAACCATATCATCGAGAGCCGCAAGAAGGGCAAGATCCATCACCTGATCATCAACGCGGAGGGCATCGGCCATTCCACCTCCATGGCAAAGCGCATCGAGGCGGCCACGGGCATCGAGACCAGGGCCACCATCTTAGGCTACATGCAGAGGGGCGGCAGCCCTACCGCCATGGACCGCTACTATGCCTCCATCATGGGCTCCTATGCGGTGGACATCCTGCTGGAGGGCAAGACCAACCGGGTGGTGGGCTACCGCTACGGGGAGTTCACGGACTTCGGCATCGAGGAGGCTTTGCAGATGCAGAAGGACATCGACAGGTATCAGTACGAGGTGGCCAGGAGGCTTACGATCTGATCATCATATCATTTTATAAAAAGGCGGCCGTTTTGTGGGAAATGGCCGCTTTTGTGCGCAGCGATGCCCCGTTGTTTGCAGCGGGGTATTTGATTCCGGACAGCAGGGAGGGCATATGATTACAAGTTATTCCAATCCAAAGGCGAAACAGGTGGCGCTGTGGCAGGCCAATGCCAGAGAGCGGCGCAGCGCGGGCATTTTTCTGGCAGAGGGCTTTAAGATGTGCGAAGAGGCCCCCCAGGAGTCCGTGCGGGAGATCTATGTCACGCCCCAGGCGCTGGAGAAGAGCAGAGAGCAGCCACGGATTTCGGCAAAGCTGGAGCGGATTGGATACGAGACAGTGTCCGAGGAAGTGTTCCGGAAAATGTCCGACACCCAGACACCCCAGGGAATCCTGTGCGTGGTGGAGCGGCCAAGGCATACCCTGGAACAGCTCCTCTCAGCGTCCGATCCCCTGCTGGTGGCGCTGGAGGACCTGCAGGACCCCGGCAATCTGGGCACCATCGTCAGGACAGGGGAGGGCGCGGGAGTCACCGGGATCGTCATGAGCCAGGGGACTGTGGACATCTATAATCCGAAGACGATCCGGGCCACCATGGGATCTATCTACAGAGTGCCCTTTGTCTATACGGAAGATCTGGGCCGGGCCGTGGGGCAGATGCGGGAGAGGGGGATACGCGTCTATGCCGCCCATCTGGCCGGGGAACATTATTATGACGGCTTTGACTTCAAAACGGGTACAGCCTTCCTGATCGGAAATGAGGCCAGGGGACTTGGCGGGGAGCTCTCGAGACAGGCGGACGATTTGCTCAAGATTCCCATGGAGGGGCAGGTGGAGTCCCTGAACGCCGCTGTCAGCGCGGCTTTGCTGGTGTATGAGGCCCATCGCCAGAGGATGAAATCCAGGTAAAATCCGGATAAAATGAAAAACTTGACATTTCCCGTAACATCTGTTATGATACTCGTAACAAATTTAATAACTTTGTAATAACTTTATGAAGAAAAAGGAATAATTCAACGCAAAGTATTAAGAATTTGTTTATGGAGGTAAAAAATCATGACAAGATGCAGAAAGCTGTTCACTACAGCGGCGGCAGTATTGATGTCATTATGCCTGGCCTTTGAGACAGGTATAGCCGCCCAGGCCAGCGAGGGGGCAAGCGTGGATAAGACCTGCGGCGGCGTGGCCGCGGTATTCAATCCGGGCTCCGGCAATTCGGTGGATGTGGTGAACGCTACGGCGAAGGAGCTGAACCTTGACCTGACAGCGGAAGAGGAGGAGCCCCGGGAAAGCAATCTGGTAATGGCCAATGTGCAGAACGCGCTGAACGTGAGGAGCGAAGCCAGCGAGGAATCCGACAAGGTGGGAATGCTGTACAAGGATTGCGGAGGCACGGTTTTAGAGCGCAGGGACGGATGGACCAAGCTGCAGTCCGGGAATATCATCGGCTGGGCGTCGGACGAGTTTCTGATTTTTGATGACGAAGCCCTTGCCCTGGCCAACAGCGTGGGCAAGATGGTGGCGACAGTGGACACGGAGACCCTCCGGGTGAGGATGGAGCCCAACACGGAGGCGGGCATCTGGGGCCTGCTGCCGGGAGGAGAGGTAGTTGAGGTGCTGAACCAGTACGATGACGGCTGGGTGTGCATCGATTTCGAGGGAGAGGACGGCTATGTGTCCACGGAATTCCTGGTGATCGACTTCGTCATCGACGCAGGGGAGACCATGGAGGAGATCGACGCCCGCATAGCGGCGGAGAAGGAGGCCTCAAGGCACAAGAACTTTGGCGAATACACCACGGACGCGGATACGACTCTGCTGCTGGCGGCCCTGATCTACTGTGAGGCAGGATCTGAGAGCTATGAGGGCAAGCTGGCGGTGGGCGCAGTGGTCATGAACCGTGTCAGGAGCGGGGCGTACCCCAATTCCATCCACGGCGTGATATATGCTTCCGGCCAGTTCACGCCGGCCATGAACGGCAAGCTCAACAGCGTGTACGCGTCGGGCAGCTACAGCGCCGAGTGCATCCAGGCGGCCCAGGAGGCCCTGGCAGGCGTGTCCAATGTAGGCGACCTGACCCACTTCCGCCGCAACAACGGACGGGAGGGCCTGGTGATCGGAAACCACGTATTCTATTGATGGCTGCCGGGCGGAAATAATTTCATACTTTTGGCAATACGCGCGGGCGGCGGGCTGTAGAGGCTTCGCCGCCCCTTTTGTACGTTAGGCGCAGGTAACGTGCAAAGAAATAGGTTGATAAAAAATGATTTTTATAGTAAACTTAGTTTAGGATTTAGGATAAAAGAATCCGTGATAAAAGGACAAGGGGAGGAAAGTTGTATGGATATGGTGCTGATTTTCTGGATGGTCTTGTTGATTCTGTGCATCGTGATTGAAGTTCTGACCCTGGGGCTGACCACTATATGGTTCGCGGCGGGCGCGCTGGTGGCCATTTTCGCGGCTCTGCTGTACGCGCCGATTTTTGTGCAGGTGATCCTGTTCCTGCTGGTCTCGCTGACATTATTGTTCTTCACCAGGCCCATTGCGGTGAAATACTTCAACCGGGACAGGGTGAAGACCAATGTGGAGAGCATGGTGGGCCGTCAGGCCATCGTCACCGGCGATATCGACAACGTACAGGCCAAAGGCCAGGTGACAGTGAGCGGCCAGGAGTGGAGCGCCAGGAGCTGGGACGACAAGGTGCGGATTCCGGCGGGGGCCGTGGTGGTGGTGGCAGCCATCAGCGGCGTAAAGCTGATCGTGCGCACGGAGCAGATGGGCGGGGAGGCCGGGGCTGCGAGACAGGAAGCGGCTGAGCCCGAGGCCATAGCGCCGGTGGAGGGCACGGAAGCGGCTGAGCCTGAAGCCATAGCACCGGTGGAGGGCATGGAAGCGGCTGAGCCTGAAGCCATGTCTCCGACAGAGGAGTAGTCTTTATTTCATCTATTATAAAACAAGCGCCGAAGATACGGCGCGGAAAGAGGTAAGGTTATGGAAGTGGGTTGGATTTTAGGTGTATTGATTGTGGTGATTCTGGCGGTGCTGGTATCCTGCCTGAAGATTGTGCCTCAGGCACAGGCCTTTGTGATCGAGCGTCTGGGCGCTTACCAGGGCACATGGTCGGTGGGCTTCCACATCAAGGTGCCGTTCCTGGACAAGGTGGCCAGAAAGGTGAACCTGAAGGAGCAGGTGGCGGACTTCCCGCCCCAGCCGGTGATCACCAAGGACAATGTCACCATGCGGATCGACACGGTAGTGTTCTACCAGATCACGGATCCCAAGCTGTTCACCTACGGCGTGGAGAATCCGATGATGGCCATCGAGAACCTGACGGCCACCACCCTGCGTAACATCATCGGCGACCTGGAGCTGGATCAGACATTGACCAGCCGCGAGACCATCAACACCAAGATGCGTGCGGCGCTGGACATCGCCACGGATCCCTGGGGCATCAAGGTGAACCGGGTGGAGCTGAAGAACATCATCCCTCCTGCCGAGATCCAGAACGCCATGGAGAAGCAGATGAAGGCGGAGCGCGAGAGGCGTGAGGCCGTGACCCGCGCGGAAGGCGAGAAGAAGGCGAAGATCCTGGAGGCCGAGGGTGCAAAGGAATCTGCCATCCTGCGTGCGGAGGCCGACAAGCAGTCCGCCATCCTGCGCGCGGAAGCCCAGAAGGAGAAGATGATCCGCGAGGCGGAAGGCCAGGCGGAGGCTATCCTGAAGGTGCGCCAGGCCAACGCAGACGGTATCCGCATGCTCAAGGAGGCCGGTGCGGACGAAGCGGTCCTGAAGATCAAGAGCCTGGAGGCCTTTGAGAAGGTGGCGGACGGCCAGGCCACTACGATCCTGCTTCCCGCTGAGCTGCAGGGCATCGCAAGCCTTGCCACAGCATGGAAAGAGAGCGCGAAGAGCAAGCAGTAAAACTCAATAAGGGCGGCGGATGCCGCCGGTAAGCCAACAGCCGGTTTCCGGAGCAATATCCGGAGGTCGGCTGTTTTGGGGTTGAAAAAGACATGATGTTGCGGTATATTTATTACGAAAGAGTAAAGAACGGATTGGAAAGGCGGGATAAAAGATGGATTTAAAGGGACGGGACTTTCTGAAGCTGTTGGATTTTACCACGGAGGAGATTGCATACCTGCTGGATCTGGCAGCGGATTTAAAGGAGAAGAAGAAAAAGGGGATTCCGGTGGACACCCTGCGGGGGAAGAATGTGGCGCTGATTTTCGAGAAGACCAGCACCCGCACCAGATGCGCCTTCGAGGTGGCGGCCCACGACCTGGGGATGGGGACGACCTATCTGGATCCTTCGGGCTCCCAGATCGGCAAGAAGGAGAGCATCGCGGACACGGCCAGGGTCCTGGCGGGCATGTTCGAGGGAATCGAATGCCGGGGATTCGGGCAGGATATCGTGGAGGAGCTGGCCAGGTACGCGAAGGTGCCTGTGTGGAACGGGCTCACCAATGAATTCCATCCCACCCAGATGCTGGCGGATTTCCTGACGATCAGAGAGCACTTCGGACATCTGGAAGGGATACGGCTGACTTATATGGGGGACGCCCGCTACAACATGGGCAATTCCCTGATGGTGGCCTGCGCCAAGATGGGGATGCACTTCACGGCCTGCACCACGGCGAAATACTTCCCGGAGGAGGGACTGGTGGCGCAGTGCCGGGAGATTGCGGCTCAGACCGGCGGCAGCATTACGCTGACGGAGGATGTGGATGCGGGGACGAAAGACAGAGATGTAGTCTATACGGACGTATGGGTGTCCATGGGAGAGCCGGATGAAGTCTGGGAGGAGCGCATCAGGGAGCTGTCCCCCTATCAGGTGAATCGGGCCGTCATGGAGAACGCGGGGGAAAAGGCCATATTCATGCACTGCCTGCCCGCTTTCCACGATCTGGATACCAAAATCGGCGCACAGATGGGTGAGCGGTTCGCCATCAATGAGATGGAGGTCACGGACGAGGTGTTCGAATCTCCCCAGTCCCTGGTGTTCCAGGAGGCGGAGAACCGGATGCATACCATCAAGGCCGTGATGCTGGCTACGATAGGGGAATGAGGAGGCGCAGTGCTTGACGTTTGCGCCAGGACAGGGCGGAGGAAACTGACGACAACGCAGGACTGGGGTGGACAGCCAGGGCTGACTGCTCAGGGGCTCATGCGCTGGGGAATGAGGATACCGGATTGAAGCCGGGAATGGGAATGGATGTTCAGAGATGAAATCTAAGATATTGGCATTATTGCGGGAGCGGGAGGACTATGTGTCGGGGCAGGAGCTGTGTGAGCGCTTCGGCGTCTCCCGCACCGCGGTGTGGAAAGCCATGGGACAATTGAAAAAAGAGGGCTATCAGATAGAAGCGGTGCAGAACCGGGGATACAGGCTGGCATCCGAACGTCAGGTCTATGGGCGCAATGAGCTGGAGAGCCGCATGGACACCGCATGGGCCGGAAAGCCGGTGCGCTTCTATGAGGAGTTAGCCTCCACAAACCTCCAGGCCAAGCTGGACGCGGAGAACGGGGCCGGAGAGGGAACCCTGATCGTGGCGGACATGCAGACTGCCGGACGGGGGCGCAGGGGCAGGTCCTGGAGCAGCCCGCCGGGAACGAATGTGTACTTTACTCTGATATTGAAGCCGGATTTCCGCGTAGAACTTGCCTCCATGGTGACGCTGGTGATGGGGCTGGCGGTGGCGGAGGGGATTCGGCAGACCTGCGGCCTGGAGGCCCGGATCAAGTGGCCCAATGACATTGTGGTGAACGGGAAAAAGGTCTGCGGGATATTGGCGGAGATGAGTACGGAGCGGGATTTCATCCACTATGTGGTCATGGGCGTAGGCATCAATGTGGCCAGGCAGGATTTTCCGCCGGAAATCGCCCAGACCGCGTCCTGCCTGGAGCAGGAGTGCGGATGCGCGGTATCCAGGGCGGAAATCACGGTCAATGTGATGAAGGCCTTTGAGACGTATTATGGGATATTCCGCGGGGACGGCAGCCTGGCCGGGCTTCTGGAGAGGTACAACGGGATGCTTGCCGGAAAGGACGGCGAGGTGCGCATCCTGGACCCAAAGGGAGAATACCGGGGCATTTCCAGGGGCATCAACCCTGTGGGCGAGCTGCTGGTGGAGCGGGAGGACGGCACGGTGGAGCCTGTGTACGCCGGAGAGGTGTCCGTGCGGGGGATTTACGGGTATGTGTGAAGCGGGAGAAGGACTGTTGCGCCCGTGGGCCAGGGCCGGATTGTGAAGCCGCCCGGACCAGGGAGCCTGTCTGCAGGATGCGGAGAGGGAACCGGGATGCGTAGAGGAAACGAAAAGAGGGCGTCCCGGAGGAGGAGACAGATGGAGAGCGGGAATTTGGTGCTGTGCGCAGCCAATGCCTATGAGCAGAAATATTATTTCAATGAGCAGTTTAGCGGGATACCGGAATCCATTCAGGAGGAGCTGCGCATCCTGTGCGTGCTGTTCACCCAGGAGGTAGGCGGCGTGTTCGCCATAGCCTTTGAGGAGGACGGCAGCGTGGTGCTGGAGACCAATGCCGATGACGACGACATCACCTATGACGAGGTCAGCAGCGGCCTGTTGGTGGGCGAGATGAGGAGACGGCGGCAGGAGCTGTTTGAATCCCTGCAGCTTTATTACAGGGTGTTCATCCTGAAGGAGGATGTCTCGGGATATTTATCGTAGATTTTGTGGAAAATGGCATAGATAGTGAGAGAAAGCGGGCAGGGTGAAGGAAATGGTGAGAATCGAGAAAGTAAATGGAAAAAATGTCTGGGAGCTCCTGGGGCTTCGCGTCAGGGAGGACCAGAAGAGCTTCGTGGCGGGCAATGACGTGAGCATCATCGAGGCCTACACGACGATTGCCGGAGGAGGATACGCGTTCCCCTTCGGCATTTATGATGACGACAAAGCCGTAGGCTTCCTGATGGTGGGATATGAAACGGATGAGTATTGGGAGAATCCGCCGGAGATTGCCCGGAAGAATTACAATCTGTGGCGGTTCATGATAGATGAGCGCTATCAGCACAGGGGATACGGACGGGAGGCCATGAAGCTTGCGCTGGACTTCATACGGACGAGGCCCTGCGGAGAGGCGCAGTATTGCTGGCTGTCCTACGAGCCGGAGAATGCGGTGGCCAGGGAGCTGTATCACTCCTTCGGATTCCGGGAGACCGGGGAGATGGACGGGGAAGAAGTGGTTGCGGTGATGGAGCTGTAGCTGCGCAGGCCCAACCGGTTTTGAACGTCATGGGCCAAAGCGTGCGCGCATGCAGAGGGACATAAAATGGGGCTCCGCTGGCTGCGGCCTGCCGGTGCGGACAGGGGCGGTGTCTGCGAAAAGAGGCAGACAGGAAGAGGGCATTATGATATTAGTGATAGATGTAGGCAATACGAATATGGCGCTGGGCGTGTACGAGAAGGAGTCGCTGCTTGCCACCTTCCGCATCATGACCAAGATGCCCAGGACTTCCGACGAGTACGGTGTATTGATCACCCAGATACTGCTGAACCGGGGGATAGAGGCCACCGACCTGGAGGGCTCCATCGTGGCCAGCGTGGTGCCTGACGTGATGCATTCCCTCATGGGGGCGCTGGTGCGCTATACGAAGACCCGCCCTATGAACGTGGGCCCGGGCATGAAGACAGGCATCCGCATCGTCACCGAGGATCCCAGGGCCATCGGGGCGGACCGCATCGTGGACGCGGTGGCGGCCTACGAAAAGTACGGCGGCCCGGTACTGGTGCTGGATTTTGCTACGGCCACCACCTACGACCTGATCACGGAGAAGGGGGAATTCGCCGCGGGCATCACGGCCCCTGGTCTGGGAATCAGCTCCGAGGCCCTCTGGACCCAGGCGGCCAAGCTGCCCAAGATAGAGATCCGCAAGCCCAAGTCCATCCTGGCCCAGGAGACCATCAGCAGCATGCAGGCTGGGCTGGTGTACGGCCAGATTGGCCAGACGGAGTACATCATCAGGAAGGTGAAGGAAGAGAGCGGCCTGAAGAAGCTGAAGGTGGTGGCCACCGGCGGCCTGGGGCGGCTCATTGCCCAGGAGACGGAGGCGATAGACATCTATGACAGCCACCTGACCATGGAGGGGCTACGGATTCTCTATGAGAAGAACAGAAGGCCCGCAAGCTGACCGCAGGCAGTGAGCGCGCGTACATGGGGCATCGGGCGGCAGAAGTCCCGGCGCGGCTGAAAGCGGGCGACCGAAAACCGTGGATAATCGCGTAAAAGAGCCGTTTCTGCTTTCGTTGCAAAAAGAGAACGTATGTTCTGTAAGCCTTGAAGAAATGCGGCAAACGGGAATGGACGCAGGGAGGACAGAGGATAAGGCGATGGGAAAGCTTACAATCGGCGATGTGACGCTGGACAATAACGTGATACTGGCCCCCATGGCAGGGGTGACGGACCTGCCCTTCCGCCTGCTGTGCCGCAGGATGGGAGCGGGGCTGGTGTGCATGGAGATGGTCAGCGCCAAGGCCATTTTTTATAACAATAAAAATACGGAGGAGCTTCTGGAGATCCATCCGGAGGAGGTCCCGGCCTCTCTGCAGCTCTTCGGCTCGGACCCGAAGATCCTGGCGGATATGGCAAAGCGCATCGAGGAGCGCCCCTTCTCCATTTTGGACTTCAACATGGGATGCCCGGTGCCCAAGGTGGTGAACAACGGGGAGGGCTCGGCTCTGATGAAGGAGCCGAAGCTGGTGGAGGAGATTCTCTCTGCCTTGGTGCGGGCCGTGGACAAGCCTGTGACGGTGAAGATTCGGAAAGGCTTTGACGAGAACAGCGTCAACGCCGTGGAAATCGCCAGGATTGCGGAAAGCTGCGGCGTGGCGGCCATTGCGGTGCACGGGCGCACCAGGGAGCAGTATTACAGCGGCCGGGCGGACTGGGACGTCATCGCCCGGGTGAAGCAGGCAGTGAGCATCCCTGTAATCGGCAACGGGGACGTGGACGGCCCGGAAGCCGCCGGAAAGCTGCTGGAACAGACGGGGTGCGACGCTGTCATGATCGGCCGGGCGGCCCAGGGGAATCCCTGGATATTTCGGGACACCGTCAGCTATCTGGACACCGGGAGGATGCCGGAGCCGCCGGAGGGGCAGGAGAAGAAGCGGATGGTGCTGGAGCACGCGGACCTGCAGTTGAAGACAAAGGGAGAATACACTGCCGTGCGGGAGATGCGAAAGCATTTAGCCTGGTACACGGCAGGCATGCCCCATTCCGCCCGGTTCCGCCAGACCATCAACTCCATGGAAACCATGGAAGAGCTGATTGCGGGAGTGGAGACTATTTTTCAGTGAGGCCGCATATATTGTGGCATGGACACCATTTTGTATTTTTATCGAAAAAGGGGCCTGGAGAGGCCGCAGACAGAGCCTGTGGGGCTGAAGGCCTATCTGCTGATACGGATAGGGATGGACGTGGACGAGGGGCAGTGGTTCGGGAGGAGGCTGGGCCCCAGGCCCCGGGGAGAGGGCATGGAAGGCCGGGCGGACATGCCGGAATGGGCAGACGAATCTGCCGGGGATCCAAAGGATTCCAGGCCGGCGGAAGCGGTGGGCGGACATGGCCTGGTCTCTGCCCTGTGCCGTCCCTGGAGGGCTGTGCGGCAGAAGCGGAATCTGCGGAAGCGGCAGCGGGAGCTGCGGGCCGGGAGGCTCGCCTGGGAACAGGAGGAGGCCCGGTGGCTGGCCGCCAGGGAAGGGCTGATCGGTGAGATGGAGGCGATGGTGCGCGGGCTTGCCAGAGAGGTGGCAGAGCTTGCGCAGGACATGGACGGCTGCCGCTGCGTGTATGAGGACAGCCTCCGCAAGGTCCTGACAGGGCCGCGGGACGGACAGGCAAGGGATAGAAACCGGGAGAGGCCGGAAGGCTTTCTGCCGGAAAACGGTCTGCTGACCGGCAGGGGAGGGGAAAGCCGACTGCCGGAAGGGCCCCAGACGGGCAGGGGAGGGGAAAGCCGACTGTCGGAAGGGCCCCAGGCCGGCAGGGAGGGGGATGGCCGGATGCAGGAAATCCTGCCTGCCCTGTGGCGCAAGTACCTTCCCCTGGAAGAATTCCACGGCTATACAGAGCGGTTCTGGACGGAGCAGGTCTTCTCCCAGGGAGTGCGGCTATCGGCATCGCCGCCCCATTTCGTGATACTGGGCACGGCCCCCGGTCTGCCCGAGGTGCTGGAAGCCCATGCCAGGCGGATGAAGAGCCTGCGCTGGGTGCTGCTGGAGGCGGAGTGGGATGAGGAGCTGTCCGCCTTTGTGGAGGACTTCTACACGGAGTACGGTCTGGCCATAGAGCTGCAGCTGCTGGAGGATGCGGCGGCTTTGAGGCGGCTGCGGCTCTTTTTCGGGGAGCCTGTGAATGTGGTGGATTTCACGGGGGAATCCTATATGGCGGTGTCGGCGGCCCCGGAGGGGAGCGTGTGGCTGGATATGCTCTCCGTGGAGGAAAAGCGGCGCAGGATTCTGGCAAGGGGGAAGAACATCACTTATTTTTCCATGAAAGAGATATGGAAAAACGCACAAAAACGATGCAACTGCCCTGTACTGCCTTGACACTGCCCCAAAAGGAAGGTATACTATGGATTTAGGGTATCGGCAACAGGGAAACGACAAAGATAAGACGGGATTGTAATCCGAAATATAGAAAGAATAGAACAGGAAGGATGTAAAAGAAATGCAGGAGAAGAAAAATATTCTGACCTACGAGGGGCTCAGAAAATATGAGGACGAGCTACATGAGCTGAAGGTGGTGCGCCGCCAGGAAGTGGCCCAGAAGATCAAGGAGGCCAGGGAGCAGGGGGATCTGTCCGAGAACGCGGAGTATGATGCGGCCAAGGACGAGCAGCGCGACATCGAGACCAGGATCGAGGAGCTGGAGAAGATTCTGAAGAACGCCGAGGTGGTGGTAGAGGACGAGGTGGACCTGGATAAGATCAACATCGGCTGCGTGGTGAAGCTCCTGGACATCGAGTACAGCGAGGAGCTGGAGTACAAAATCGTGGGCTCCACCGAGGCGGACAGCTTAAAGGGCAAGATTTCCAACGAAAGCCCTGTGGGCAAGGCGCTGATTGGCTGCAAGGTGGGGGACAACGTGGAGGTGGAGACCGCCGCGGGCACCTTTACCTACAAGGTGCTGGAGATCCAGAGGAGCAGATAGAGAAAAGGCTGGGATAAGGGCCGCTGCAAAGGCAGATGATCTGCCGAAGCAGCGGCCCTGTTTTTGAGTTCAGCGGTTTCCGTGAAGCTTTTTGTCTGCCGGAACCAGAGGCAGCATCAGGAACCGATGGCATGCCTATTGCCCACCCGCCATGAGGCCGGCCTCCTTTTTCCGGAGGGCCCTGGCGAGGATGAGGCTGGCGGCAATCCCCAGGATGCCGGCGGCAAGGGGTTCGAAGCTGATTTTTAGGATGGCACGCAGCAGAGTCTCGCGGGAATCCATAAGCTTCAGCCACATATCATAATTGATCATGAGGAAGATGCCCGTCATGTTCAGGTTCAGCAGCCAGCCGCAGTTCTTATCCTGCTTGATGATGGCCCACAGATTATAGCCAAAGAACGCCAGCTGGGCTATGAAGGCTGCGATGAGCTGCCGCTCCAGGAAGGGGCCTACCCTCATCAGCTCCCTCCCGAACAGGCTTTCCGCGCCCGAAGCGATGCCGGATGCGGCATACACGAACACAAAGAGGAAGAACACATCCAGCAGAAGGGAAATGCCGCCCAGAATGTACTGGATTTTCCCCGGGCTGTTTTTGCCATGATAGCCCAGGGAGGCAAAAAGGTTTGCCAGGATGCAGATGACCAGAAGCAGCGTGGTGTTGTTGAAGATGGCGTAGCCCACATGGTTGGCGAGGAACACTTCGATGCCGCAGTAGACCAGGAACACCAGCACCAGATAGCAGACGATTGTCTGGTACTTCATCTTCTTCCTGATTTTCTTCAGGCCGTCCAGGCCCCGCTGCTCGAATGCTTCGCCTGTGAGCACATTGGCTTTACAGGCCTCCATCACCTGGCGGCACTTGCCGCAGCTTTCCAGGTGCTCCTCCACATATTCCCTTGTGGCCTGGGAGCATATGCCCTCCGCATAGGACGGTATCAGGTCTTTTACGATATCGCAATTTCTGTTATCCATAGTAGCCTCCTTTTTGATTGTTTCAATCCCTCTGGATCAGGGAAAGCTTGGCCCGGTAGAACGTGACCCGGGCCCAGTTCTCGGTCCTTCCCAGGATATCTCCGATCTCCCGGAAGGACAGGTCCCCCAGCACCCGCAGCTCCACAGTCCTCCTGGCGTCAGGCGGCAGGGCCTGCAGCCTGTCCCAGACATCCGCCAGCTCCACTTTGGCCATGGCGTGCTGCTGGGTGTCCTGGCAGGCCTGCAGGGATTCGTCCAGCTCCTCCAGCCGCACCCGGCTGCTTTTGTCCCAGTGCTGGTAGAGCAGGTGCTTGGCAATCTGGCACAGCCAGGTGGAGAGCTTGCAGCTATGGTCGTAGCTGTCCAGGCGCTCCAGGGCCTTCAGGAAAGTCTCCTGCATCAGGTCCTCCGCCAGGGCGGGGTCTTTGCATTTTTTGTACAGAAAGTGGAATACGATCTGGGAATACTGTCGGTACAGTTCGTCCATGCCTCCCCTCCTTTGCTGTATGTTTGGCGCCTCTACTTCCTATATCCGTTCCGCGGCGGTTTCGTTACAGATATTTTATGGGATCGGATGAGAAATTACAAGCCTGTGGGGCCCTCCCGGGCGAAAAGGTTTGAGATGGCCTGAGATAGCTCTTGAAAATGCAGTGCAATCCGGTATAATGTAGGGAGACCGTATACAGCGGGATACAGGAGAGGATGGAGGATGCGATGGTACATTTTAAGGAAATGCCCTATGAGAGGGTGACTTATGAGGAGCTGGAGGGGCGCTATAACCAATTGATAGAGGAATTCCGGGAGGCCGGGGACGGGGAGGCCTGCATGGCCGTCCTCAGGAAGCGCTATGAGCTGATGGCGGACATGACGGCCATGGACCTGTGCTATGTGCGCCATGACATGGATGTGAATGACGCTTTTTACGCGGCGGAGCAGGATTATTACGATGAGATAGGGCCAAAGCTCAGCGACCTGTCCAATCGGTTCGAGCGGCTGATTCTGGACTCTCCCCACCGGAAATACCTGGAGGAGGTCCTGGGGACTTATGTCTTCGCCCTCATGGAGGCCGGGCAGAACGGGTTTGACAGCCGCCTGATCGAGCTGGCCCAGGAGGAGAACAGGCTGCTGGCCAGATACAATCAATTGACCTCCAACGGAACCGTGGACTGGGAGGGGGAGAAGCGCAAGCGCACCCTGATGACCCTGATTGCCCAGTCTCCGGACAGGGACGTGAGGAAGCGGGCTTCCCTTGCCATCGCCGACTCCTGGGAGGCCCAGAGGCAGGAGCTGGAGGAGATCTTCGATAAGCTGTTGGACAACCGGCGCAGGCAGGCCGGGGTCATGGGCTTCTCCAACTATGTGGAGATGAGCTATTTCCGCATGTCCCGCATCGGCTATGGGCCGAAGGAAGTGGCGGCGTTCCGGGAGCTGGTGAAGAAATACCTGGTGCCCCTGTCCCGGAAGCTGGAGGAGCGCCGCAGGAAACGGCTTGGCCTGGAGCATCTCTACATATACGATTCCGGGGTGCATTTCCCGGAGGGGAATCCGGTGCCTGTGTGCGTGGAGTCCGCGCCGGTGGGCAGGGCCGGCATGGCCCAGGGCGCTGCGGCGGACGATGGGGCTGACAACTGTGGAGCGGGAGACGGAGAGAGAGCGGTGGGCAGCGCTGCCGCCTGCCTGGAGGCCACCCGCAGGATGTACACCGAGATGTCCCCGGAGACGGCAGAGTTCATCGCATTTCTCCTGGACAACGGCCTGGCGGACGTGGAGATCCGGGACGGCAAGCGGGGCGGCGGCTATATGACTACATTTGAGAGATACAAGGCCCCCTTCATCTTCGCCAATTTCGACGGCACCTTTGAGAACGCCTACATCATGTGCCATGAGGGGGGCCACGCCTTCCAGGGATATCTGAAGCGGGACGAGGAGATCAGGGAGCGCTGCTGGAACACCTCGGAGATGGCGGAGACCCATGCCATGGCAATGGAGTTCTTCACCATGCCTTACATGGAGCTGTTCTTCGGGGAGCGGGCCGGGGACTACCGGGCCATGCATCTGGAGGACGCGGTGCGGCTGATCATCAACCAGTGCCTGCAGGATGAGTTCCAGCAGCTTGTGTACGAGGATCCGGACATGACCGCGGAGAGGTGCAATGGGCTCTGGGCCAGGCTGGACAGGGAATATTTCCCGGACAAGGACTATGACTGCAATGTGAACCTGCGGGAGGGCCGGGGCTGGCAGCGTATCCCCCACATCTATCACTGGCCCTTCTATGCCATCGACTACGCCCTGGCGGACATCGGCGCCTTGGGGTACTACCGCTGGATGCATGAGGACAGGGAGGCCAGCTGGGAGAGCTATCTGCGCCTGTGCAGGGAGAGCGGCACCATGGACTTCCCCAGCCTGGTGAAGAGCGCGGGCCTGGGCAGCCCCTTTGAGGAGGAGACCATGGCCAGGCTGGCGGAGTGGATGGAGAGGAAGCTGACGGAGCAGTAAGGCAGTTGGGGACAGGGCGCTTAAGGATGCCGCCCGCAAGGATGCCGGGGAGACGCGGCGATTTGACGGGCAGAAGGCAGACAGCGATTCTGCGGGATACTGAGAGGGAATCCCCTTCCGGGAAGGGAGACGGATGAGCGATAAAGTCACGACAAAAGAAAAGGTCAGCTTCGCGCTGGCGAACCTGGGAAATATCCCCATCCAGACCATACTGGGGTCTTATCTGCTGATATTCTACACCAATGTGATCGGCCTGAACCCGGCTGCCTGCGCCACCCTGTTTTTGATCGCCCGGGTGATGGACGCGCTGAAGGACCCCTTTATGGGATTTCTCATCGACCGGCTGCCCACCACGAAACACGGGCATTTCCGGCCCACCCTGATTGTGGGCACAGTGCTGTGCTCCCTAAATTTCCTGCTGATTTGGTTCGCGCCCCTGATGGCCACCTCCGGGAAGCTGGCCATCGCCTATGTGACCTATCTGCTGATCGGGGTGCTGTTCCCGGTGATGGACATCTCCCTGAACAGCATGCTGCCGGTGATGACCACAGACATGGAGGAGCGGGGGGCCTTGAGCGCCCAGAAGGGCTTTGTGTACACCCTTGGCTCCTTTCTGGTGAACCTCAGCGCTCCTGTGATTATCGGGAATGTCTCCGAGAAGGAGGGCTATATCAATCTGGTGCTGATCGCCACGGCGGTAATCGCGGGCTGCTCCATCGCGGGGGCGCTGGGATTAAAGGAGCGGGTGCAGGCCCAGCCGGGGAAGGACAGCTACAAAATCAGGGACCTGTTCCGCATCCTGGGCCAGAAGCCCGTGGCGATCACTTTTTCCGCCGCGCTGATCTACATGACCGGGAAATATGTGATGAACACCACATTGGCGTATTTCTTCACTTATGTGATCGGGGACCTGAAGCTGATGAGCGTGGTGTCCGTGGTGCAGCTGTGCGCGCTGCTTCCGGCCACGCTGCTGGTGAACGCCCTGATCCGGAGGGTGGGGCGCAAGAGGGCCTATATGCTGAGCCTGGCTTTGATCGGCACGGCGCCTCTCCTGCGCCTGATCGACGTGACAAGCATTCCCATCCTGCTTGCGGCCATGGCCATCGCCGGGTTCGCGGACGGGCTTTGCATGCCGTTGACCTACGGCATCCAGGCGGACAATACGGACTATGTGGAACTGGAGCTGGGGTATCGTGCGGATGCGGCCATCGCGGCCCTGTCCGGCTTCATCACCAAGTGCGGTATGGGCGTGGGCGGCGCCATCCCGGGCTATATCCTGGAGGCGGCGGGCTTTCAGGGGGAGGCCCAGACCCAGCCGCCGGGGGTGCGGACGGCCCTGATCGTCTGCACCATCGCCGTGCCCGCCGTCATGTGCGTGGCGGGCGCCCTGCTCTTCGGCGCGTATCCATTGACCAAGGAGAGGCTGGCGGAGCAGGTGGAGCGGGTGAAGGGGGCTAAGCGGGGATGAGGCTTCATGGAAGTTTTTTTATTAAAGTTTTGTTGAAGTGACAGGCATATTTCGGCCAAAGTGATGAAAGAATA
The DNA here is from genome assembly GCF_910585425.1 of uncultured Acetatifactor sp. GTDB lineage: Bacteria > Bacillota > Clostridia > Lachnospirales > Lachnospiraceae > Acetatifactor. The sequence continues at coordinate 46,464 of NZ_CAJUCP010000047.1, forward strand.
GATAATAGCCGATATATGCTTGTTTTTTGGCCAAAGTTCGGCTAAAATGAAATATAGTTGAATATTGGCCGAAGGAGGGGGACGGAATGAAGTATATCACAAGAGAGCTGGAAAAAGTGGTGAAGGAGCTGATCAAGGTATTCGGCCTGCTGGATCGTGCTTCCGTGCCCCGCTCCAAGGGGGCGGTCATCTGTATGAAGCCCGGCCTGGGGGCCATCGACAGGGACAATTATATCGTGCCGGTATGGATGATTTAAGCCACATAAAAATCCCGTCTCAGACAGTAGAGGAGCAGGTCCGCTGTCTGGGACGGGATTTTATTTCTATTGTTTCCCTATTATATCCTCAGGCCACCACGGCGGAGCAGGTCAGGTACAGATAGACCGCATACACGCACAGGAGCAGGATGCCCTGCCATTTCTGGAATTTCTGGAAGACCATGGCGGGGATTACGGCGATGCAGCCCACCAGAAGACAGGCCGGAAGGTCGTACCTGGCCGAGGTGGCCGCGATGGGCAGCGCTTTCCCGGACACCAGAGAGCACAGGGGCAGGATCAATGTCAGGTCGATGATGTTGGCGCCCAGGATATTGCCCACGGAGAGCGAGGACTGCTTCTTGATGATGGCGGTGACAGTGGTGACCAGCTCGGGCAGGGAGGTCCCCACCGCGATGATCGTCACGCCGATGACCCGCTCCGGCACCCCCACCATGGCGGCCAGGGCGCTGCCGTTGTTTACCAGGAGATCCGCGCCCCAGACGATGCCCACGGCCCCCACCGCGAATTTTACCAGGTTCACGGCGATTTCCTTCTTTCCCTCAATCTTTCTGCGGCCCGTCATGTCCGCGCTGGCTTTCATGGAGCGTCTGGCTGTGCTCACGTTCTCCCACAGGAAGAAGAAGAAAATGACCATCATGGCGATGGTGATGGCAGTGCCCATCCCGCCGGATACACCGGACATTACGATCAGGACGGAGGCGGCCAGCATGAGGACTGACTTCATGAGATAATCCGCCCGCTTTATGACGCCCGGCATGCAGATCAGCGAGATCGCCATGATCAGGCCGATGTTGGCGGTGACGCTGCCCACGGCGTTGCCGATGGCCATGTCCACGCTGCCCTTTGCCGCGGCCATGACGGAGACCAGCATCTCCGGCAGGGTGGTGGCCAGGCTGACGATCGTGGCCCCCACAATCAGCTTGGGGATGCCGCTGACCTCCGCGATCCAGGAGGCGGCGTCCACGAAGAAGTCCCCGCCCTTCACGATGAATACGATTCCTACGAGAAACAAAAAGATGACCGTTGCCAATTCCATTTTTCCATCCTCTTTCTTTCGTGCTTTCAGGGAGCCTGCGTTTCCTCCACAGAGAAAAGACTCATGCATAGCGGAGAAAATCCCGGCAGAGCCAAAGCGTCCTGCCCGTTCCACAGCTATGTATGAGTCTCGTTATTTAAGACAAGCCAGACCTAAAAGGCCGCGTTTGTTGACTTGCCACGCGAATCGCGCTGACTACTCCCTCATAAAGGCATTTCTATCATTCCTGTCAGTGTAGCACAGGACGGGAGGGGTGTCAATAGCCATTTTGCATTTTCGAGCCGTTTTCGCCGCCGTATCAGGCCTGTGTATAGTGGCTTGTCCCCCTCTCTCCAGCGCATACCCGTGTTTAGAAGTTAGCACCATAATCTTTAGGAGAAGACTGACACCCATAAC
>NZ_CAJUCP010000048.1 GCF_910585425.1 uncultured Acetatifactor sp.
GTGACGCAGGTGCCGATGTTCTGGCCCATGATGATGGGGATGGCCGCCCCGTAGGACACCTGGCCGGTCACCGCCAGGGCCTGGAGGATGCCCACGGAGGCGGAGCTGGACTGGATGATCGCGGTCAGAGCCGCCCCTGCCAGCACGCCCAGCAGAGGATTTTCGAACATGATGAACAGCTCCCGAAAGGCCGGAACCTCCCGCAGCCCCGACACCGCCCCGGACATGGTCTCCATGCCGAACATCAACGTGGCGAAGCCCAGGAAGATCATGCCTGTGTCCTTCTTTTTCTCTCCCCGGCAGAACATGTACAGGATGATTCCGGCCAGGGCCAGGAGGGGCGTGAAGGAGGAGGGTTTCAGCAGGCGGATGTACCAGCTGCCGCTGTCGATTCCCGCCAGGCTCAGTATCCAGGCCGTCACCGTGGTGCCCACATTGGCCCCCATGATGACATTGACGGCCTGGCGCAGGGTCATGAGCCCCGAATTGACGAAGCCCACCACCATCACCGTGGTGGCCGAGGAGCTCTGTATCACCGCGGTCACGACCAGGCCTGTCAGCAGCCCGGCCGCCCGGCCTGTAGTGAATTTCCCCAGAAGGGCGCGCAGCTTCCCGCCGGCCCTGCGCTCCAGGGCCTGGCCCATGATGCTCATGCCGAACAGGAACAGGCTCAGGCCCCCTGTCAGTGTCAGTGCGTTAAAAATATCCATACTCTCTTCTCCTGTGAATTTCCTTCCTGTCTTCTATTCGTCCTCTTCTATTCATCGTCTTCTTTCCGCTGTTATTATTTATGCCCGGATTTCGTGGAAAAATCCTTGTCAGAGGCATATGAAGACGAAATACAGCGCATATCCCGCCAGCATGGCGATTCCGCCCGGGCGTCCCAGCTTCCGCCCCTTTATGCTGCAGACAAGGAGCAGGACTCCCGCTGCCGCCGCAGTCCACATGTCGGCATGGAACTGTGCCGAAAACGGCACGGGGGTAATCAGCGCGGACACGCCCACCACGAAGAGGATATTGAAGATGTTGCTCCCCACGATATTGCCGATGGCGATGTCGGCGTTTCCCTTCGCGGCGGCGGCCACGGAGGTGAACAGCTCCGGCAGGGAGGTGCCCAGGGCCACGATGGTCAGCCCGATGAACCGTTCGCTCATGCCGAAGAGCCTGGCCAGGTCGGTGGCGGCACCCACGGCGAGCTGGCTGCCCAGGACTATCATGGCCAGGCCGGCCAGGGTGTTCAGGAGGGGCTGCCACAGGCGTCCTTTCCGGGCTGTGCCTTTCTGTTCCGGAGCAAGCCCACCCCCGTTCTGTAAGCTCTCCTTTTTCGACATCCACAGCAGACAGCCCGTATAGCCCAGAAAGAGCAGCGTCAGCACCGTTCCCTCCCCAAAGCCCACATTCCCGCCACTCCCCTGGAAGAGCAGCAGCATGGTAATCGCAATCATGAATGGAATATCGCGGAATAATGTGTGCGTGGAGACTGCCAGCGGAGCCACAACGGAGGCAAGCCCCAAAATAATCAGAATATTCAGAATATTGCTCCCCACGATGTTTCCAATGGTGATATCGGCGTTCCCCTTGACGGCGGCCGTTATGCTCACCGCCGCCTCCGGGGCGCTGGTGCCCATGGCCACGATGGTCAGCCCGATGACAAGCTGCGATATGCCCAGCCGCCCGGCGATATCGGAGGCGCCGTCCACGAAGCGGTCTGCCCCTTTCACCAGAAGCACGAATCCCAGAACCAACAACAATAGCGAAAATACCATTCCCATGCCTACATGTCCTCCTTTTTTCCAGAAACCGGCAGCCTTTGTCCGTTTTCTGCAGACGGAGAAAATTTCCGGTCTGCAAAAAAGCGAGCACTTTACTGCATCATCAATGTGCAACAAAGTCTCGCTTCTTATTCACAGAGCCGGATTCCCCGGTCCGCGCCGGAGGAATCGTATTGACGGCAAGGTAAACACGGAACATGTCCATGCAAGCTACTCCCTTTATCAAGGTCAGTTTACCACAGGAAAATCTATCCTGTCAATGAGAAGTTTTCCAGGTTTCCTGTAATGTTTTCCTGTAAAGCGCCCTGGTGAAATCGCCTGTGTGGCTACTCCGTGAAAGGCAATCCGATCTCCTCTCCCAGCGCATTGTAGTAGCGCACCCTGACCGCCTCTGCCTCCTCTCTGGTCAACACCCGAGACCATTCGAAGACGAACATATCCTGGAGGCCGTTCCCGCTTGCGTAGACGCTCTGTATCTCGCCGCCCGCCTCCGCCGTGACACTGGCCAAATTTCCGCTGCTGCTTGCCACGATGGTGATACTGTGGTCAAGATTCCAGTCTTTCTCTATGGTGATATGGCCAAAGGTATCGTTCTGGGGAAAAGTCTGCCCTTTTTTGATGGTATTGGTCTGAATCGGGCCAATACCCCTTATCTTCCATCCATCACCGGAAGAGGAATCTTTCAAAAACGTTGCGAAGTTCTTTGCGCCCCTCCCGTCCAGATATCCTGCCAGCAGCCAGTCCGGCATGGTGTCGGATTCATACAGGGCGAAAATCCAGGGATTCCTGTCGAAGCTCATGGAGGCAACGATCAACGAGGCGAGATATGCCGTATCCTCCGCGTCCGCCTGGCGCTCCATGCGCCAGAGCCACCGTATGTGCTCGCCGGAATGCTCTCCTTCCATGGAATGCCCCTCTTCCATGTCTGCCTCCCCATAGCAGGCCGCCAAGAGCACTTCGTTCCTGTCTGTCCGCACTACAAAATAGCCGGTCATTCCCTGATAGACAGAGCTGCTGTCCCGCCCCGAATCCACCCGCCAGACCTGCTCTGCGCTCCCCAAAAGCTCTCTGGCCTCCTGGCTCAGTCCGACAGCGTCCATTCCCGCTTCTTGTCCCTGAGGGCTTTCCTCCGTTTCGGTCTCTCCCGCCCCATTGCCCGTCTCCTCCCCGACATGGGCCCGGCTGCCGGGCAGGGCCTCCCGGGCGGGAGCAAAGAACCTCAGAAGCCCCTCTCCTGTCAGGCTGCTTTCATGGAACACGCCCACCATGTTCCACACCGGATTGTTTCCCATGACACCGCCAAAGTTGCGCTGCAGCAGTTCCCCCTCCGGAGTGAAGACGAAATCCGGCGCGTTCTCCGGGGCGTAGGCGGCATTGTACCAGGGCGAGTCATAGAGGACTTCCGCCACGGTGTACCTGGAGCCGTATATATTGTCACTGTTTTTCGATTTCGCCGGGTCGGTGAGGAAGCAGACTGCGGTAACGATGCAGGCAATTGCGGCGGCGACGACTATCCAGAGGGTGGGCTTTTTGTAGGACAGGATGCCCTTTATCCGCTCCTTTATCCCCACTTCCCCAAAGGCCAGGGGACAGCCTGAAAGCCCCTGGCCCTCCAGGCTGCAGGAAAGGAGGGCATTGGCGTAGGTCTTCTTCTGGGCATCCCCCATCCGCTTAACTACATATTCGTCGCACGCCAGTTCTATGTCCCGGCACAGCAGGATATAGGCTGCCCAGCACAGGGGCTGGAACCAGTAGACGGACAGAAGCAGGAAGCCCAGGGGTTTCCACCAGTGGTCGCGCCGTCTGAGATGGGCCTTTTCATGGGCGATGACGCAGCCAATCTGGGGCTCCTCCAAATCCGAGGGCAGATAAATGCGCGGGGAGAGGATACCCAGGATAAAGGGCGATCTCACGGCATCGCAGAGCCAGATATTCTCCCGAAAGCGCATGGCGGCCGCCACTTTCCGGCGCAGCCTGACATAGCTTGCCAGGGCGTAGAAAAGCAATGCCGCCAGCCCTGCCGCCCACAGCCTGGAGGCCAGGAACACCACGATCTGCATGGGATTCGCGCTTGCGTAAGGTTCCGGCGACAGGGAGGCGGCAATGGCCGGATTCACCGCATCGTCCAATGCCCGGATGCCGCTGTCGATTTCCGGCTCCCTGGCCATCATGATTTCCCTGGGCACGGTCTCTTGGCTTGGAATCAGGCTCAGCACGCTTTCTATGGAAAAGGGGCAGACCAGCCGGATGCCCACCAGAATCCACAGGGCGCAGCGCACTGCTTTTGGGGCTTTCCGCAGGAGGATCCGCAGAAGCATTACAGCCAGGATGACCCAGCCTGCGGCGATGCCCATGTTCAACAGCTTTAAGAATAAGGTTTCCATCAGCGTCCCTCCTCATAAGAGTCGATCATGCCGCGTATCTCCCGGATTTCTTCCCGGGACAGGCGTTTCTGGGAGGCGAAAGCCGCGATGAACGCGGGCAGGGAGCCCTGGAATGTGTCCTCCACGAACCTCCGGCTCTGGGCGGCATGGAAATCCTGTCTGGATATCAGGGAGGTGACCTGGCCGTCCTGATTCCGGAAGATGCCTCTTTCGCAGAGCTTCTTCAGTACCGTGTAGGTGGTGGATTTCTTCCAGCCCAGCTCCTCCCCGCAGAGCTTTACCAGCTCCCCGGAAGATAACGGCTCCTGCCGCCAGATGATGTCGGCAAAGCGGGATTCCACCGCGCCCAGCTTTGTGTCCTCCATGGAGTGCTTCTCTTCCATGGGGCGCTTCTCTTTCGTGGCATTCTTCTCTTCCATGAACTTCCTCTCTTTCGTGGCATTCCGCTCTTCCATCGGGTGCCTCTCTTCCATGGCATTCTTCTCTTCCATGAACTTCCTCTCTTTCGTGGCATTCCGCTCTTTCATGGGGTGCTTCTCTTCCATAATCTCTGCCCTCCTCTTCATATGCCGCCTCCCCGACCCAATCGGCACATGTGGCATGCTGCTTTTCCGCTGTCAATTCCGCTGCATATAGCAAATGGTCTATCCTCAATAGACCCAATATGAGTCTATCACGAATAGACCATTCTGTCAAGTGAAACAGACTGATGAATCCAGCCTATTTTATGCCTGCCGTCTCGCGCGCTTCAAGAGCAGCGGCATAAAGAGCCCGCCCTGCACGGTGCGGTTCTGGAAGTTGCAGTGCCTGCCGTCCCGGGTCATGTACCAGTCGGAGAAGGGCACTCTGTCCCCGCTCTCCTCCAGGAATGCCAGGATATGCTCCGAGAACTCCTCCACGGCCCTGCCCCGGGGATCCATGGCAGCAGCCCAAAGCATCCAGTCGCTCTTGGTATAGCTCTCCCTGGAATCCAGCGGCACGCCGTACCTTTCGCAGTTCTTCCTGTACTGTTCCATCTCCCGGGCATAGAACTCTTCGCTCCAGAATCCGGAGCCGAAGATCAGATCCCACACCGCATTGTACTTCAGGCTCCAGGTCTCCCCGGCGCCGTCAAAGGTGAGCCTGGTATGGTCGGCCGCGGAGGCCCGCTCATAGGCGTCCTGTGCCATGGCCCGGGCTTTCTCATGGTAGCTGGCGGCCTCCTGGTCCCTGCCCGCCGCACGCATCAGGATGGAATAGGCCTCCACCCCCATGATGGCCTTGAACGCCAGGTTCACGTTGTGGGCCAGATGTCCCGCAAAGTCATCGGTACAGAGCTGCTCTCCCGGGTCGCTGCCGTATTCCAGGAGATATTTCACCCATTTTTCGTAAAGAGGGAGATTCTCCATAAGCTCGTCCGTCTTTCCCTGTGGATTAAGGCTGGCCAGCGCCGCCTCCAGAATCAGCATATTGCCGCTCTCCTCCACGGGCATCTGGTATTTCGGGTTGTACATCCCCGCGCTTTCCGGCATCTGCCAGAGCATGGGGTAGACATATCCGGTATCCTCCCCGTCCCGCAGATCCTGGGCCGCCTCCTGGTAGCCCGCCAGGCCGTAGACCTGACCGGTCACGTAAGGATAGCGTCCGGCATCATGGGGCGCAAAGTCGAAGCCCCATACCGGCAGCTTGGCGAACCGGAAGATGGGCCGCATCATTCCCCGCACCAGCTCCGGATTGTAGCAATAGAACAGAGGCGTGGAAGGATATGTCACGTCCACGGTGGCCGCGCAGCCGTTGGAATGGCATTCCTTGGAGATGAAGACCGCCTTCCCCTGTTCGTCGGCTATCAGCTTATGGGCCGCAATGGACTGACGATATGCGGCGATACATACCTTTGTATACGCCTCGCCGAATTCCATGGCCTCTGTCTCCAGCGCCTGGTCAAAGGCCCGGCATCTTTCCAGCAGCCCGTCGTGTGAGACAATCGCCTCACGGATTGCGTCCAGGATGGTCTTGCCGTCCCTGGCCCAATAGCCGGGGAGCATCCTGCCGAAATAGTTGATGGAGGCGATATCATCGTAGGCCGCCACCAGAGAGGCCTCCGCCCACCCTGACTCCTTCACGCCGAAAGAGGCTTCCGCCTGGAGGCTCCTGTCCGCCTGGCGGTAGGACACCTCCAGGGGACTGCCGCCTGCCGCGGCCAGGTACAGATAGCCCCAGTCGATGGCGATGCTGTCCCCGCTGTGCCCCAGGGGATGCTGCTGCCTGAGCCCCATCCAGGCGGTGCGCCCGGCTGCGCGCTCCTCTCCCATGGGATGCCTCTCTCCCATGGGATGCCTCTCTCCCATGGGATGCCTCTCTCCCATGGGATGCTCCTCTCCCATTTCCAACGCAAAGCTGCCGCCGCCGATTTTCTCCGTCTGCCCGTTGTCACAGCAGAACTCTCCGGCAAATGTCCACACAAGCTTCACCTCGTGGGGCTTTCCGTCCAGGGAGCGGACCGCCATGTCCACATAGGAGCAGGGCCTGGACATCACGTCCAAATCGTCCAGCAAAAGCGGCGTCCAGAAATCCAGGCAGAGCTCTACCCCGGCCCCCTGGAAGCTGTATGCGGTACAGGTAGCTGTGACGGAGAGCTCCGTCTGCTCCATGGCGGGGGCCTTCCCCAGCCCCATGAATCGGTAATCCGCGCCGTCTATCCTGGCAATTCCGGTGACGCGCTTCCTTCTGCCCGTCCAGTGGCAGGTGTCCGTCCCGTACAGGCTGTCGCTGCCTGACCAGAGGCTGAAATACGGGTCGCAGGTAATCAGCGGCACTGCGGGCAGCCGTCCTGCGGTGATTCGTTTCGTTCGATTGTCTCTCATGCTTTTCCTCGTTTCCGCGCATCCCGGCCCACAGGCTTATGGCTGCGCTTATATATTTGATTTATACTGCCCACCGGTTAAATTTGCAGCATAATTTCATTCTTTTCTGTCTCTCTGCTTAGCCATCTTTTGCCTGGCGCTTTCCCTGCGGGATTGATTTCCGTTTTTTCCAGGTCATCCCTTTCCGGCCGGATGCCGTCTCATACCCCCGCCTTCTTACAGATATCCTGGAGGCAGCACTTATCGCAGTAAGGCTTTGTCCGCGCGGTGCACACCGCCCTGCCGTGGTCCACCAGTCTATGGCAGAAGTCGTTGCCCTCCTCGGGCGGGATAAGCTTCCAGAGCTCCTTCTCCACCTTGGCAGGCTCCTTGATGCCGTCCACCAGCCCCATGCGGTTCACCAGCCGGATGCAGTGGGTGTCCGTGACGATGGCAGGCTTCCCGAACACATCGCCCATGATCAGGTTGGCGCTTTTCCTTCCTACGCCGGGCAGGGCCAGCAGCTTGTCGAAATCCTCCGGCACCTTCCCATCGTATTCGTCCCGCAGCATGCGCATGCAGGCGCTGATGTCCCGGGCCTTGCTCTTGCCCAGCCCGCAGGGATGGACGATTTCTTCGATTTCCTCCACGGGCGCGTTGGCCAGGGCCTCCACATCCGGAAATTTCTCGTACAGCCCTTCCACCACCACGTTCACCCGGGCGTCCGTGCACTGGGCCGCCAGGCGCACGCTGACCAGAAGTTTCCAGGCCTGGTCGTATTCCAGCGTACAGTCCGCCTGGGGATATTCCTCCTTTAATCTCTCGATGATCTGCAGTGCCCGCTGTTTTTTTGTCATTGGTTTCTCCTTATCTGCTTAGAAAATCTACATAAATTTTCGATTTATGCACACACTGTCCCTGAAAGGACGGTGACAATGTATGGATCCAAATCGAATCATCTGTAACTGCCAGGCCGTGACAGCCGGCGCAATCAAGGAAGCCGTGGATTCCGGGGCCGACACCGTAGAGGAGGTGCAGGGCATCACCGGAGCCGGTACGGTCTGCGGGGCATGTCTGGAAGAGGTGGAAAAGCTGGTAAAGAGCCTTGTGGCCCAGCGAAACGCCTCACAGTCCTCCTGACCTGCCGGGGCCTTCCTCCGCTTCCGGCAGGAGCTAGTACATCGGTGCTTGAATTCCCGAGTAATCAGTGCTTGATGTCCGCACCTCCCCCGACAGCCTGCCTTTCAGCATGCTGTTGCGCGCCGTCACGGTGACGTTGCGCACCGCGTAGGAAAGCGCTTTCCTCGTCCCCACCATCACAAGGACTTTTTTGGCCCTGGTGATGCCGGTATAGATCAGATTCCTCTGCAGCATCACGAAATGGGTCATCAGCACCGGCATCACCACAATGGGGTACTCGGAGCCCTGGGCCTTGTGGATGGTGGTGGCATAGGCGTGCACCAGCTCGTCCAGCTCCGTGGCGTCATACACGATTCTCCGATTGTCGAAATTCACCGTAAGCGTCCTGTCCCCCATGTCCACGGCCTCAATCATGCCGATGTCCCCATTGAAGACTTCCTTGTCGTAATTATTCTTCATCTGCATGACCTTGTCGTTCACCCGGTATACGAAGCCGCTCCTGCGCAGCCCCTCGCCCTCCGGGTTCAGCGCTTCCTGCAGCGCCAGGTTCAGATTGGTGGCCCCCACCACGCCCTTCTGCATGGGGGTGAGCACCTGTATGTCGGCAGGCTGTTTTCCGTAATACCGGGGCAGCTTCTCCTTCACCAGCTTCACGATCTCCGCCGCGGCCTCCTCCGGCTCCTCCCTCTGGACGAAGAAGAAGTCCGTGCCTTTTCCGTTGGAGATGTCCGGCATCTGTCCCCCGTTGATTCTGTGGGCATTCATGACAATCCGGCTCTCCTGGGCCTGCCGGAATATTCTGGTCAGCCGGATCACAGGGAAGCTCCCGGAATCAATGATGTCCCGGAGCACGTTCCCCGCGCCTACGGAGGGGAGCTGGTCGATGTCCCCTACCAGAATCAGCCGCATGCCCGCCGGAATGGCTTTCAGCAGGGAGTTCATCAGGATGATGTCGATCATGGAGCATTCGTCTACAATCAGCACGTCCCCCTCCAGGGGATTCTCCTCGTCCTTCTGGTAGCCATCGGGCGGCTTACATTCCAGGAGCCTGTGGATGGTCTTCGCCTCCAGGCCTGTGGCCTCCGTCATCCGCTTCGCCGCCCTGCCGGTGGGAGCCGCCAACAGAACCTTAAGCCCGTAGGCCCGGTAGGCCGCGATGATGCCCTGGGTTGTGGTGGTCTTGCCGGTGCCCGGGCCTCCCGTCAGCACCATCACCTTGGCCATGGCGGCCCGCCTGATGGCATCGGCCTGAATCTCGTCATATTCCATGCCCAGGGCCTGCCCGATTCTGGCCACGTCCACAGAGAGGTTTGCATTTCCGGTATCCCTCCGGGCCCTGGAAAGCTGCGCCCACAGCCTGTCCTGAGCCGGTTCCGCCGCCAGGCGCTTCAGTTTGTTTGCCGTTCCCGTCTCCGCATAATAAAAGGGCGGCAGGTAGACCGCATCCTCCTCCCGTATCAAATCCTTGTCCCGCAGCATCTGATCCATGGTCATGACTACACAGTTATCTTCTGCCTCCAGCAAGGAGGAGGCCTTTTCTATGAGCTGCTCTTTACGGGCGTACACATGCCCCTCGTCAGCCAGCTCGCTCAGCGTGTACATAATGCCGCTCCGCAGGCGTACATAGGTTTCCTTCCCGAAGCCCAGCTTTCCGGCGATGCCGTCCGCTGTACGGAAGCCGATGCCCCAGATGTCGTCAGCCAGCCGGAAGGGGTTCTCCTTCATCCTGGCGATGCTCTCATTCCCGTACTGCCTGTATATCCTGGCGGCAAAGGCCGTGCTCACGCCATGCTCCTGCAAAAAGAGCATGACATTCTTCACTTCCTTCTGCCGCTCCCAGCTCTCCGCTATCATCCGGATGCGCTTGTGCCCGATGCCGGGTATCTCTATCAGGAGCTGGATGTCGTCCTCTATGACCGCGAAGGTATCCGTGCCGAACCGCTGGACGATTTTCTTCGCGTACTTCGGCCCCACGCCCTTTATCAGGCCGCTGCCCAGATATTTCTCCATTCCGTAGACGGTGGCGGGGAGCGTCTCCTCCCACTTTGCGGCCATGAACTGACGGCCGTACCTGGCGTCCACCTTCCATTCCCCCTCCACCAGGAGCACGGAGCCCACATTTGCGTCCAGGAGGTTCCCCACCACGGTGACCAGGTCGTCATAGCCCTTTACATTGACTTTCAGGACGGAATAGCCGTTTTCCGGATTCTGGTATGTAATTCGCTCCACGACACATCGAATCGTCATCGCCATTCCGCTCCTTTCCGCGAGAACGCCCTCCGGCATCAATCAGGAGAATGAAAACATTTTATCATATCAGTCTGCATCTGCCAACCATGGAATTATGGAATTGAAGCTGGAATCGAAAGAATTGGGGAGTTCAAGGCTTTGAACAGCGGGTGGGGATGGCTGGTCGAATCAAAAAAGACAAAGATGCCTTCTTTCCAGAAAAAACATCTTTGTCCGTTCCACATTTTCATGACGCATTTGGGGCAGAGGTCTGTCAAGACTTTTTCTCTACGGAATGCCTTTCTTCCATAGAATGCCTCGCTTCCACGGAATGCCTCTCCTCCATAGTCCCCTCCTTTATGCCGAGGATTTCCCGGAAACGGGGCTCGCAGAGTCCCAGGAAGTCCTTTATGGGGATGTCCACCGGCTCGTCCAGAGAGCAGTCCGAAAGCTCCTCCGCATACCGTTCGTATTCCTTGTCCACATGATATCTGTCCCGCAGCAGCCCTGATATCTCTATCCCTGACAGGATATCGTCCTCCACCGCCCGCCGCATCAGGCCGTATGTAATCATATCCGTGGATAGGCTCAGCACCAGGAGCTCGCACCACATGCCCGTAGCCTGAATCTCCTGAAGCCTGACCTCATAGCCCTGGCATCTCACCTTTGCTTTCTGCAGGCTCATCAGGTAGTCCACCTTTCTGCCGGAATCCCTGCTGGAGATGTCGGCGTGCCTGACCGGAAGCGAGCGGATCAGCGCGGCCCTCTCGCTCTCCCGCCGCTGAGCGTCCTGCATTTGCTGATAGGTCTTCCGGGAGTTCTCCACGCACTCGTCCAGCATCTCCGACAGGTCGATGCACAGCCGCGTCTGCATCTGGTTGAAAAGCTCCTCCAGGGCCTCCGGCAGCCTGCGCTCCCTGGGCATCCTCATATAATGCCTCCTGATAAAGTCCTCCTCATGGTCCAGCACATAGTCGCTGCCCTCATGGTAATCACAGGCCAGCTCCTGGATCACATATATCATGTAGTTGTACTGGTTCCGGACATCGCGCCCCTTTCCCCGGATGATGCCCTTGTACCTGTAATAATCCAGAATCCCTATGAAATCCTCCCAGATGACTCTCCTTCCGTTGATTACGATCCAGTCCCTCATAGATACCCCCTTCGCTTTCGGCAATCATCATTTCCGCGTATGTCCCTGCCAGCGATGAGGCTCCGCTCCATCACTGCTTCCGCTTTCGTCTCATATCGTCTGCTTTATCTTCGCGTATATCTCCAGCCCCTTCTTCCTTCCGAACCGCTTGATCGTATCCAAGTAGAGCACCCTGCGGTCATGGCCCCTCTGCTGCTCCACGATGCTGACGATCTGCCCCAGCAGGTCCCGATAGGCCGTATCCGCAAAGCAGCCCTCCAGTGTCTGCCGCATCTCAAGGCGCTCCCCGTACAGCCTGTACTGCGCCTCCAGGTTCACCTCCTGCAGCTTCTCCTGAACCAGCCTCCTCCTTGGGCTGTCCTCGTCGGAGGCGCTGATGCACTGCTCGATATTGGGCTGCAGGATGATCCGCCTGGACGGCTTCATGCATTTCGCCCAGTAATCCTGCACGGCGGAATATCCCTTGTCATTGCTCACGATGGCCACCGTGCCCTGATATCCCGCGCCGAACAGCGCCCCGATCCTGGACGCGATATAGAAGTCCAGCGCGTTCTTCCCTGTCCTCTGCAGACGGCAGATATCCAGCACGCTGCCCGCTTCGATGACCTGCTGCAGCTTTCCCTTCTCCACCTTCAGACAGGAATTGCTGTAGAAGACGGTCACACAGTCATCCGGGGACAGATACTCGGCTCCCTGCAGCCCCTTGCTACAGGTATTCTCGAAATCTATCATAAAATGAAACATATCCGTCCCCGCACCACGCCATTTTCCTCCACAGATATTCACGGCCGTAGGCAAACATGCGCCTCCACCCGGGGGGCTGCCTCTCCCCTGTCCCTTCCCGCATCTCGCTGGACATGATCAGCAGCTCCTCCATATGCACCTGGAGAAGCTTCGCCAGCATGAACAGATGATCCACCGACGGCAGAATCTGTCCATGTATCCAGCGGTATATGGGCTGCGGGCAGGACAGGTGGAGAAGACGCTGGATGTCCTTCACCGAGTATCCCCTCTGCCTTATCAGCTCCTCCAGATGCCTGCCCGTCCTCTGTAAATCAATGTGCGGATATACGCCTTCCGACAATATGCTCTTCCTCCATCCCATCCCGTCTCCTTTCCGGCCTGTTCCCGCCCCTTCTGCCCGCCTTCTTGAATCCATCATAGCATCAAATCACGTTTTCGTCATTGGACGGATAGTCCAAAATGATTTACAGTCAATTTTTCCACGAAAAAAAGTCCCTCAGGCATTCCATGAGACTTTTTTCCGCAAATCTATTCTCTTTCGTACATGTTTTCGTATGTGCTTTCTTACGTAAATCCGTTCCCCGCATCCATCAGGGCGTTCTTCGGTCTGCCCGTCACTTTCCGATCAGAATCATGGACAGCATGCCCGGCCCTGTATGGGCTCCGATGATGGGAGACAGCATGGTGCGGCGGATTGCCACGTCAGCGGCCTCCTCCCTCACCTTCTCCACCAGCGCCTCCGCCAGCTCCGGCGTGTCCGCATCGCAGATATAAATCGTCCTGCACAGCTCCGGATTATAGTTCTCCTTAAAATAGGTGAACAGGGCTGTCATAGCCGCCTTGTTGCCCCGCTTCTTGTCTATGGTCACCAGCTTGCCGTTCTCGTCGATCTTCAGTATAGGCTTGATGTTCAGCGCGGAGCCCACGATGGCCGTGGCGGCGCTGACCCTGCCGCCTCGCTTCAGGTACATCAGATCCTGCACCATGAAGAAGTGGCGCAGCTTCGGAATCAGGGCGCTGACGGCATCGAAATTCTCCCGCAGGCTCATGCCCTTCTTCCTGTTCTCAATGGCCATTTCCGCCAGGATGCCCATGCCGCCGGTGGCAGCAAGCGTATCTACGGGCAGGACTTCCCGATCCGGATACGCTTCCTTCAGGTTCCCGGCGGCAAGCATGGAGCCCTCATAGGTGGCGGACAGCCCGCTTGACAGGCAGAAATACAGGACCGATTTCCCCTCCTTCAGGAACTTTGCGAAGTATTCTTCATACATGAAGGGGGAAATCTGGGACGTCCTGGTCAGGTCGCCGCCCCGCTGGCCGTCATAGAAACGCTTCAGCACCGCCTCGTCCTCGCATCCGTGGGAAGTGCGCATCTCCTCCCCAAGGGAATATTCCATGGGCACGAATTCGATGCCGTTCTCCTGTGCTATCTCCCGGTCAATGTCTCCCGAGGCATCCATACAGATTACATAATCGCTCATATCAGTCCTCCATCCTGAAAGGCATGACGCAACAAGCCAGGCCCCTTTTCTGCAATTTATACTGCGTACCGGTTAAATTTGCAGTACAACCCGACTGCAGACCGCCGGCTATTACACCAGTGCTTGAATTCCCGAGTAATCAGTGCTTGATGTCCGCACCAGGACAAGGCGGAAGAAGGAGGCGATGCGGGGCATCGGCGACTGACGACAACGCAGTGCCGGGGGGACAGCCAGGGCTGATCGCTCAGGGATTCATGCATCGAGGTACCAGGTGCTTTCCCGGGGACACCACTGTAAATCCTGGCGGTCCGCAGTATATACTGACGATTGCAAAAGCTTGCCAAATATCCCGACTCACGGGCGAAGAATCCCGGGGATATTGCGGCAAATTTTATCGCTCGTGGATATATCTTATCATAAAATGTCATCTCCCGCAACCTCTATATCCCAGTCGGTTCCGGCGGTTGCGGCTCCGTCTGTCCCAGAGGCCTCCCCCTGTCCGCCGCTTTCCACAGCTCTGCCGTTTCCTCCCCGGCCTTGCCGCCAGGTCCCCCTCAATCCTGCCCATGACCGAGCACGAATTCCCGCTTGATTTCCAGGAACTGCCTTACCTGCATCAGTATATAGAACAGGATGGCCCGGGCCTCGAATTCTTCCCTGGAATCCGGCAGAGGCTGGCTTTTCATTCCGGTCAGCAGGGCCTCCAGCTTCTCCAGCAGCCCCTCCACAGTGTTGTCCCGGCGGAAGTCCTCTCCAATCTCTCCCAGCAGCCCGGCCACCTGTTCCGCCTGTACCGGAAGATACCGGATCCGCCTGATGTTATCGTAAATCTCCCGCAGCACCATGCTCTGCTGCTCACGCATCGCAATATAGTCCAGTTCGTAGACGCTCTTCGCAAGCAATGTATTGCCATAGTCGGATACGGCGCAGGCTTTGGCCGCATGGAGCGCTTTCTTGAGCTCCGGGAAACAGTCCGGGTGGTATGCGTCTTTGTCTTCCTCCGGCAGCCACAGGGACATCCTGTGCAGAATCCCTTTCATCTGTCCGTCCGCCGCCTCCGCCAGCCTCTCGAACTCTCCCTGTCTCCTGCGCAGGTGCAGGTTCACCAAAATCCCCATCCCCGTGCCGATCAAAAGCAGCAGCACTTCATTGGCCACAAGCGAAAGCCCCATCTCCTGTTCCGCCAGGAAATGCGTCACCAGCACGGAATCCATGGCGATGGCCTCCGTCCATCCGGCGCAGATGCACAGCAGGGCGAAGAGGAAGAGATATGTGCCAAAGGCCCACAGGCCGTATCCCAGCAGGGCGAAGCTCAGCTTCGACAGGGCCAGGGCGCAGAGGAACGCAAGCCATCTGTTCCCGGCGCTTTTCAGGGTCTCCCGCTTGGTGTTCTGGATGCTCAGCACTGTGATGATCCCGGCGGTGGCGGAGTAGGCCAGGCCCAGCTCTCCCGCGAGCCCGATGGCCGCTACTGCCGCTGCCGCTATTTTCAGGCTTTTTATCAGTTGGGGCCCTCGCGGGTTTTTCAGTTTGTTGTGCAGTCCGGGCTTTCCCATGGCATTCTTCTCCGTCAAATGTTCATCGGCTATCTGCCGCAGCTCCCACCGTTGCCTCCTCCGCGGCCTCTCCCGGCAAGTCCTCCGTATCAGACCGGAACATGGTATATCTCCACAGTCTCGCCGTCCTCATCCGCCGCGTCTTTGATGTATATGCCGCCGTTTCTCAGAATCGTCTTTGCCGAGCCGATATTGTCTTTCGCGCAGGTAATGATTATCGGATCGATTCCATACCCTTTCATGATCGGCAGGGCCATGGCCTGCCGCTTGTGCTCTATGGACGGCCTCACCAATTTCAGTTCTTCCATTCTTCCTCCCTGATTCATGATTTTCCTCAATCAAAACAGGCATTCCTCTCCAGCCACTTCGCCACCCCGTCCCGGTCGTTGCTGTCCACGATGCCTGTTGCGGCCTTTTTCAGCTCCGGCACGGCTTTCTCCACGGCATAGCATTCATCGGACAGCTCGAACATGGGGATGTCATTGACGGCATCCCCAAAGGAGACAATCCTGTCGCAGTTCCAGAGAGCCTTCAGGGACTTCCATAGTTTCGTCCTTTACAGCTTTATAAGTAAATTCGTTTTCTGCCAATCATTTCTCTTATCATTTGATGATTTTATATAAGGCTATCATAAGAATTTTCCATTACATTGGGAAGGAAAGAATAAATATTACAACCACATTTTCCATCGAAATATTTTTTCAGTTCCATAAATGCTTTCCATTTAACTAACGTAAACTCAGGCAGACCATGTCTGAGCGCCACATCAACCAACCTTTTCTCCATGATACAGGCACCGTTTGGTAATGAGATCGCATCGCATAACTGAATTAGTTTGTCATAATCCTCATAGGCTGTTTCTTCGATATATTGATCCAAAAAGTTTTTTTGTTCTGCCGTACAATCATATTTTCCGAAGTATATGTCAGAATTATTGATTGGAAAGGAATGCGTCAGGCAAATACGTGCTATTTCTGGCTGATTTATGCTCATCATATAATCGTATCCATCAAAAATATGCAATATTGCTTTATTTCCGGCTCTTCTGCCTATATCATGCAACAATCCCAGTATATATGCTTTGTCACTATCCATCCCCTTTATTCTATCTGCTATTAAGCGTGCATTTGTTGCCACTGAGATACTATGCATTTTCCAAGGTCCGAAATTCAATTCGGCACCTTTTTCCAATTCGTATTCAGCTTTCTGGATTGTCAGCATTATTTTTTCTCCTTGAAAGATTCCTATTGCTTACTAGCTTAGTTTTTAAGAAATGCCGTCACAGTATCTTCCCCAATTCTTATATTCCGTTACTCATTTGCTCTTATTTTTTCGCTACAATACCATCGGGAGTACATAAACTAATCTGTCTTTATTTTTTCCACCCTCGCCTTTATCAGCAGCATCATAGGACGGCGCAGCTCGTCCTCCATCCCCGGAACGTCCATCATATCCTCAGGCGGCACCGCCTCCTCCAGGGCCTGGATTTCAAAACCGGCATCCAGCAGCCCCATCACAATCTGCGTAAGGGTATGGTGCTGCTTCTTCACATCACAGCCCAAAAAGCGGGTCTTTCGTTCCCCGGGCAGGAAATAACCATCCACAGGCCAGTACCGCGGCTTTCCGTCCTCCGCATAGATCCAGTCCTGCCCCACCCCTGCCGTGAACACAGGATGCTCTATATTAAAGAGGAACGTTCCGCCAGGCTTACAGGTTCTGTACACCTTACGGAATACCTGTCCGATATCCTGGATATAATGCAGCGCCAGATTCGAGACCACGCAGTCCCATGCATTTTCCGGATATTCGTATTCCTCTATGCCGCAGACCCGGTATTCTATCCGGCCGTCCGGGTTCCGGCTGCAGGCCTCTTCAATCATTTTCCGGCTCAAATCGATGCCCAGCACATGCTCCGCACCATTCTCCACGGAGAATCTGCAGTGCCATCCATAGCCGCAGCCTAAGTCAAGGACGCTTTTCCCGTGAAGCGGCGGAAACAGGGGCTTCAACTGGTGCCACTCCCCGGCTGCGCTCAGGCCTTCTTTGCTGCGGGGCATGTTGGCATATTCCTGAAAAAATTTTTCATTGTCATATTCGTTGTACATAACCTGTGCTCCTTCCCCATTGTCATTTCCCCTCTCGGGCAGGCTCCAATTCCTTATGAAGCGTTTTGCGGATTCATTTCCCAGCCTGCGCCATAGACGATTGTGCAACCATGGTCAACAGGCGGTCTTCACCTGGGTCATCGCTCCACATATGTCACAGACCTCACAGCCATGGTCAAAGGGCGGGCTTCACCTGAAATTTCGCCTTACATATTCCGCATCCCTTACAGCCATAGCACACGGCGGGCACCCGGAAGTCATCCCACATACGCCCGGAGCATTGCCGTGCCTTTCTGCTGCGTTTCACTCACTTCCTGCAGCATACTGCTGTAAAAGGCCACGGCAGCCTGTCTCCTCCCAGCCGCAATCTCCGCGCCCCGGGCCGTATAGAATTTATCGTACAGTCCCTCCAGCTTGTATTTGTATTCCTGAAAAAAGGAGAAACCCCCATCCCCTGTCCCATCGCAGACGCTTCCGTCCGGCAGCACTGTGTACAAAGGCTCCGAGACCTGCCCCTTGTAGACCAGCGTCCTGGCAATGCCGATGGCGCCGGTCACGTCCACCTTGTCCGCGTCGAACAGTATCTTCGCCTCTATGGTCGTGGGCCGGTTGCCCTTTCTATAGCGGTGGGACGCAATGCATTCCCTCACACGGGCCGCGAAGCCTTCCGGGAAACCATGTTCTGCCAGGAAACGATAAGCCTTCTCCGCTCCGGCCTGGGCATGGCATACTTCGGGATTCTCAAACTGCTCCCGGCGGCCTATGTCGTGCAGCAGGCAGGCGCAGATCAGCACGTCCCTGTCCACTTCCTCTTCCGTCCCGGCAATGTCCAGGGCGGTGTACAGGACCCGGTAGATATGCTCCTTGTCGTGGGCGCTGTCCTCCATACAGGACAGCATGTAGCTTTCCAGCAAATCATATGTTTCTTTTGTCATTGTTCCTCTCCTTAAGGGACATTTTTCCGGCGATTATCTGTGGGCTTTGAATATCAGCATCGGCTCATCGCCCTCCTGGTTTTTCCGATATGTCCAGGCCCTTCCTGCGGACATCGCCAGATCCACGACAAAGGCAATGCCGAATACGTCCAATGGTCTTTATTTTATCATATTCCACATCAACATGCCATTCCAATTTACAGAATCTCTCCCCGGGTCACATCAGGTCGAACAGGCTCATCTGTACGGCCTGCATCTCTTCCTCTTTCTCCGCCTGTTCCCGGCTGACGCATTCCGCGGGAAGCTCCTGCAGGAACGGAGAGCTTTCCTTTCCGCTTACCAGAATCAGCTCTTCCCGGGCCCTGGTCATGCCCACGTAGCACAGGCGCCGCTCTTCCTCCATATCCGCATCGCCTCCGCCGAATTCCAGCGGGAACCGCCCCCTGTCCATGCCATACAGGAAGACTACGGGGAATTCCAGTCCCTTGGAGCCATGGAGCGTCATCAGGGTCACCGCGTCCGCCGTGAACTTCCTGCCGCCGTTTCTCCTGACGTCCCCGTCCTCGCCAAAGGAAAGGGTCTGGAGGAAACTCTCCATGGTGGGATACAGGACTGACATATCTGTCAGTTTCTTCATGGTATCCGGATTTTCGGGACGCACATCCCCGCTCCACTCCTCCAGAAGCTTTACGGGACGGGATTTCCTGACTTTTTTCCGGTATTTTTCCACGAGCAGTTCAATCCCCTCCTCCCGGCCCTCTCCCAGAACAGGGCCCAGGAGCCTGCGGCAGAGCGCCTCCGCCGCTTCCTCATTTGGGTACAGGACATGGCGGAAGAAGTACAGCGCTGCCCGCGCCTCCCGCTCCCGCAGGAAATCCTCCCGCCCTGCCACCAGATAGGGAATCCCCTCCTGTCGGAGGCATTTCTCCAGGAGGGCCGCCTGTCTGTGGGTGCGGTATAGCACTGCCATATCGGAAAATCCCCTCACTGCACGGTTCTCCCCGGCGCCCCTTTGATCCGTGTCCAGCATGTCGATACCGCCAATCTGGCGGGTGATTTCCTTGGCCACGAAAATCGCCTCTCTGCGCTCGTCCTCCGCGGACACCATCCGCACGGGAAGCCCTGGGCTGCATTCTCCATGTTCCGCGTACCCTGCCATGGCTTTCATCCTGCGCACCTGTCCTGTGTTGTGGGAGATTACCCCAAGAGCGGCGTTCAGGATCGACGGGGCGCAGCGGTAGTTTTCCTCCAGGCGGATGGTCACAAGGTCCGGGCGCTCTTCTTCCAGCCTGGAGAAGACCTTCGGGTCGCAGCCACGGAAGCCGTAGATGGACTGGTCCGGGTCTCCGATGACGAAGAGCTCCCTGCCGCCCCGGCTCCATTCCCTCACCAGACGGTACTGGAGCGGATTGACGTCCTGGAACTCGTCGATGAGCAGATAGGAGAAAGGCCTGCGCTGGGGCACGTCCTCCGGCAGCTCTTCCAGGCGATGTATGGTTTCCAGCAAAAGGTCGTCATAGTCCAGCGCCCCGGCCTGGCGGAGCAGCTTCTGGTAGTGCTGGTACATGCATGGGCTCTTTCGGTCATCGGGCTCGGCGTCATTCCCACACAGGCCGTTCTTCTCCTTTGACAGCTCCTGCAGGAATTTCTTCGGCGCTTCTTTGCGGTCAAATTCCCGGAGGGTCTTCTCTGCCAGCTCCATCTGCAGGCCCTCGTCCGCCACCACAAAGGAAAGTCCCGCCTCCTGCAGGAAGCGGCTGCAGATGGCGTGGAATGTGCCGATCTGTATGTCTGATGTCCTCCTGCCCAGACGGTTTTCGGAAAGCCGGCCCGGCCGGCCCTTTGCGACGACCGTTATGTCTTCTATCCTGACCCGCATCTCCTCCGCCGCTTTATTGGTGAAGGTCACTGCCGTGATTTCTTCCGGCGTGATTCCTCTCTCGGCCAGGAGCTGGCAGAGTCTGGCAATCAGCGTCCTGGTCTTGCCTGCTCCCGGCCCGGCTATGACCGCCACGCTGCGCCCCACCCTTTCCACGGCGTCCTGCTGGCGCTGGTTCAGGCTGTCTGTCCTCCGGGCGATAGTCTCTGTCTCTGTTCCGGATTCTGGCTTTCGGAGGGCAATCTCTTCCGCTTTCTCGGTTTCTATCTGTTGGTCAAAAGCTTCCGGAACCTGCTTCTTGCCAGACCCTTTCTTCATCACTTGCAGCTCTTCAGCCGTGAAAAAGTTCATCTGCCCTTCCAGGCTGCTGATGTCCTCCGGGGAGAGCAGTCCAATTTTGCCATATTCTCCGTCAAAGCCCGGGGTGCGCTCTACCTTTCCCTCCCGCAGCCGCCGTATGCCCTCCGCCACCAGAGGCCCTGCCGCCTTTCGGATATCCTCCACCGGAACTTCCCGCAGGATGGCGAACTCCGGCCCCAAAGCGCCTGTCATCCGCTCATAGGTCTCCGCGGCCTTTTTCCCTGCGGCGGAAATCCCCATAGAGGCTCCAATCACCTCGGGAAGGGGCACCAGGCTCTCGAAAGGCCGCCCTGTCGGCAGGACGAAGCCCTCCTCTCTGTCCGCAAGCTGTTCTATCCGGTTCAGCACGCCGATGGTTATCTTCTTGCCGCAGACCGGGCATTTGTTCCCGTATCCGGCCGTCTCCCGGGGGCTGATGCACAGTCCGCATTTCCTGTGCCCGTCAAAATGGTACTTCCCCTCCTCCGGGAAGAATTCGATGGTGCCCGCCAGGCCTTTTCCCTCCTGAATGGCCCCTGCCAGGTTTGGATAGGACAGCTCCATGTCGAAGAGATTGGCTTCCCGCCCCAGCTTTCCCGGGGAATGGGCATCGGAGTTGGAAATCAGGTGGAATCTGTCCAGCGCGGCCACCCGCCAGTTCATGGGCGGGTCGGAGGAGAGGCCTGTCTCCAGGGCACGGATATGGGGCGTCAGGTCTTCGAAGCACTCTTCTATGGCATCGAAGCCGGAAAAAGCCCCGAACAGGGAGAAATGGGGCGTCCAGATGTGGGCGGGCACATAGACTGCCTCCGGGGCGGTCTCCAGCATGATTTCCAGTAAATCCCTGCAGGGGATCCCCAGGATGGGGCGTCCGTCAGAATGGATGTTCCCGATCAGCTCCAGCCGCCTGGCAAGGCTTTCCGCCGCTTCCAGCCCGGGCAGGATGAGCAGGCTGTGCACTTTTCTCACGCGGTCTCCCTTTTTGTAGATGGAGCTGATCTCCCCGGTGACCACGAAGCGGGGCTGTATGCCGCTGTCCCCGGCTCCCCCCATGCGGTATTCCTTTTTCAGCACGTAGAGGCCGTCCTCGGCGGGTTCCAGCTTCTCTTTCAGCTCCTCCCGCCAGGCCGGGTGGGTGAAGTCCCCTGTGCCCAGGATGTGGATTCCTTTTTTCCTTGCCCACAGATCCAGATGCTCCGGGGTACAGTCTTTGCTGGTCGCCCTGGAGTATCTGGAGTGGATGTGCAGATCTCCTATGTACATTTCTCCTCACATTCTGCCGCCTGATGGGCAGCTTATTGGCGGATGCTGTCTCCTGTGGTTAGTCGGAACTATCCCGGGTAATCGTCCGCCGCGTTGATTGCCGGGTTCAGCCAGCATCCTTGTCGAAGTCCCTGCAGACATCCGGTCTCATGAAGCAACGGGGGCTCTTTGTCTGCTTTATGGTGCTCACCTGTCATCCTCCGGATGGGACAATCTACGCTGCCCCCGGCACACAGCCATCTTCCTCCGCCCCGCCAAAAACGGAAAGAACCTGTTGATTATCATGATACAGGGTACTTCCAGAATCAATACGATCCCTATTACATTCACGAAGAAGCAGACGCGATTCAATCTGGGGATGTAATCATTCACCCAGTAGGCCAGAACATGGCCATAATAGACAAAATAAAAATCCATATGCGTAGCCATTACGATCAGGCTGTTTTTCCCATAAAAGAGAAGGGGCTTGAATGGCTTTGAATTTTTGCAGATAAGCAGCAGCCCTACCGAGGAAAGCATCACAGACAAATACTCCAATGCCGGAATCCGGCCCATCACCATGGTGCGGAAATCAACGCTGCCGTTTGCCATGCTCAAGGGAATCCCCCCGAGGAACAGGCATATCCCGCCAATCATCTGGCCCGCCGAAAACGCTCCGCCCTTTTCCCAGAAATCGCGGTATCTCTCAAACAGGTAATAGCCCGCGCAAATAAGAGGCAGGGCATAGGCTGCCCGCAAAAAGGTGCGCATAAAGTCTGACAACATCAAAATCCCTATGGAAGCCACGGCGCCCTGCTCTATGAGAAGAGCATTCCCCATATATGACACTACTGTCAAAATCAAGCTGATAAGGCAGGTGCCAACCATGGAAAGCCGCTTCACTGTAAGGAGAAAAACGCATTCCGCTATAAAAAGCGCTGGGAGAAACCAGGCCACGGAGCCTCCCTTGAGGGTGACGAAGGCCAGCATGCTCCCCCGTACTATCTCCCAATCGTAAATCCCGTTCCTCCATTCCCTGATAAGCAAAGCAATATAAATCAGGCTAAAACCCAGAAAGGGAATCATCAATGAGCGGCCTTTCCGGCAGAGGAGCTCTTTCATGCCCCTTTCCTTTTCCCTGCCATGGCTCATCAGCATCCCGGAAATCAGGAAAAAGAGGGGCAGGGCGAAGGAAGAGAGCCACCCCACCACCCTCTCGGGCATGGTGGAGGAATGCATAATAACAATCCCTATGATTCCTGCCCCTTTCGCCATATCCATGTATTCCAGGCGCTTTTTCCCCATAGCCTTGTCTCCTTGTGCGCAGGACTCTCCCGGCTTTCTCACTTCATGCCGCGGACGATCATCGTTACGGAAACGGAGGTGTCCCACTGCTTCGTTCCCTCTCTGTAGAGCCGGATCCGTTCGTCATATTTGGAATGGATTATGGATATTATCTCCAGGGCATGGGCGGAGCGGGTAGACTGGATGGCTTCTATATCATTCTGGCGCCCTGCCTCGATCATAAGCTCTGCCATCTTCGGAGGATACTTGGGCGCGTCCGGTGTGAGGTCGATGACTGCATATCCGGTGGTCACGTCTGTAAAACCATTCTCCTCCATGGATGCCGGAATCTGGGACTCAGACTTTGGGAATCTGCAGACCATGAGCTTCTCCAGATCGTCTTCCGGCTGCGGAATGCTATCCCAAAAGGCTTTTTCTCTTTCTGTGGGTTCCAGGCAGGGAGCGGCGCAGTGGAGCCCTTTTCGCGCGGACAGGCACAGGCATACCCCGCCCGGTCTCAGCACCCGTCTCTGCTCGCCCCAGAAGGCAGTGGGCTCCACATGCTCCTGAACCGTGTTTGAGATGGTGACGTCAAAGGTGTTATCCTCAAAGGGGAGACGCGTGGCATCGCCTTCCATGAAATCCACGCCTTTGATGTTCTCTTTCGCAAAGGATATGAAGTTGCTGTCCCTGTCGATTGCGGTGACATGCGCCCCGGGATACCATCTGTGCATGGCTTCCGCAAGCGCCCCCGGGCCGCAGCCAATCTCTAAAATGCGCAGCTTGGCGTTGGAATCCAGGCCGAACGCATTTTTGTACTGCTCAAAGAACATATCGTCAAATCTTAGCTTCCTGCTGAGGTACAGCGTCATGGTTCCCTGCACATGGTCTGACCAAATCGTATTCATCATTCGTCCTCCTTTGCTTTGACTCTCCCATTGTACCATAATTTCCCGGGCTTCACAATCCGGCAATGAAAGAACGGAGAAAATCAGAAAGGGGGTCTTTTTGTGGCAGGAACAGCGGGAACAGCAACCCCGCAGAAAGCAGGACAAACCGGAATTCAGCAACTACTTAATATCAAAATTTTCTGTTTTCAGATCACAATAATATCTGCCGCTTGTAGCAGTAAACTTTAAAACACAATAATCCGGGTCGGTTACCCCTTTTTTGTAAAATATTGTATCGCCCTTTTGCCAAATCATGTTTTTCGTTTCCTGGTCTGTCAAGACTTCCATTCTGCCTTTCAACATAACGCCAACATATTTTATGAATCCTTTGTGATAAAAGTAGATACTGGCACTTGCATTCTCTTTATATTGCTTTACTCTCATAGAGGAAGTGTTCGTAGAAAAGTAAAATTCTTTTAGCCCTATTCTTTTGCGGGGTTTTAGCATCGCTTTTATATTAGGACAATTTTCATCATCAATAGAGCATATGAAACTGACTTTTTGTCTGTCAATAAAATTTTCGATTTTCTTTAAATCCATGATATCTTCACTCACTTTCTGGGGTAAATGATGCCATATCCTTTTGCGGAAAACAATCTCCATTCTAACGGAAAAACCGTCTGCACTACTTCGGCGGCTGGCGGTAGGTTTGGCGGTGGCTCTGCCCCCGCGCCCTCGGCCTTGTCGAGCGTTGCTGCGCCGCTGTTCTGCGGGTGGACGGGCGTTTGCGGAGGAGCATCAAAGGGGTGATTTTATTCAATCTACCCTAATTCCTGCTCTATTGCTTCTAAGGTATCGCTATCGATGATTCCCGCATAGTCCATAGCTTCAATAATCTTAAACTGTGCCTGCTCCATACCGACATTCCTGCCATAGATCGTTTCATATTTGCGGAGAAACTTTGTGTACCAATAAAATCTCCCATATAAAATATCTTTTATGGAATAGCGGCCTAATGCTATTATGGGCTGCTCATATTCCTCCAAAAGCAGAGCGTTGTTCAACGCCTCGTTGAGTTCCCTGTTTTGATAGGTTGCAGTCGGAAATTTGTTGAGCAAGACAAACAATTCTGCCATGTGTTTCGGGCTTTTCAACAGCATATAATCTACCTTCTTTTCCATTCTGTCCGCCGCCCGGACTGTGTGGCCGAGGTACGCAGGGGCAACACCGGACTTACCGTTTCCGACTATACAAGCATAGGGAAAACCTGTCACAGCTGAACCGGACTCCAGCGTGAGAAGGAAACAAGGGGAATCGATAGTTAACGCCTATACCACCGCCCTTTTTTTGCGCTTCAACAGCTCAATTAACTGAAAGTTAGCACAAATGCCAAATCAAAACATTCTCTGCCTCTGTGCTTTTGAGGTTATTGAGCAGGACTTCCCAGGCAATCTGTCCAGTATTCCCGTAATCCATCTGGAAAAAATCATTGATAAACCGCGAAAGTCCATCATAATCCATCCTATCTTCCAGTGCTAACACCTGCTCTTTTTCATGGAACACAACTATGTCAAAATTACCGGTTGCATTTCGCCATTCTTCTCCGAACCTTTCCATGCCGCACCGAACATCCACTCCACAAACTGTTTCAAGATAATCGAATAATGCGAGGAACACCTCTCCAGAACACTTGTCATTTTCTAGTTTTGCTACGGAATTTTCTACTTCATTGTAAATCTCTTTTATCATGGCTTCCGTTTGGGCAGATTTTCCATTGTTTATCAAGTCTGCCAATTCACTGTAATTGCTTTTTGAGCATATCCCAAAAACACCTATCATTGACATTGTTTATCCCTCCCATTACAATGTGAAACGCTATATTCTTGACATCGGGCAGTGTCCTCAGAGACCGTTTTATGTAGCCCTTTCCCTCTGCTGGAGTTACCCGGCTTCTTCAGTATTATGAAGCTATTGCTCCTGCCTGACACCCAGTTGGCATCCTCCGTTTCAGCGTTTTCCGCCATACTTGATTATATCATAACCATTTATGAAAAACAAGCTCCACCCCAAGATTTTGCGGCGGCTCTGCCCGCCGCCCTCTCCCAAAGAACAGGATGGAATGTTGCGCAACAGGGCTTGAAAAGGCTATTGGGGTACATACAAATAGCAGCTTTCCACATGGTCATTTACAATCCCGATCGCCTGCATATACGCATATACAATCGTACTGCCTACAAACTTAAAGCCGCGCTTTTTTAAGTCTTTGCTGATCTTATCTGAAAGCGGCGTGGTTGCAGGAATATCAGTTTCCAATCTGAAGTGATTATGGATTGGTCTGCCCTCAACATAAGACCAAATAAATGTATCAAAACTTCCGTACTCTTCCTGAACTTTGATGAATTGTCGTGCATTTATAATCGCCGACTTGATTTTCAGCCTGTTGCGGACGATATTGGCATTTTGCATTAACATATCCATTTTTGCTTCATCATAGAGAGCGACTTTTTGATAATCGAACTCGTCAAAGGCTTCTCTGAATGCCCTTCTTTTATTCAGTATCGTCAGCCATGACAAGCCTGCCTGCATCCCTTCGAGAATGAGCATCTCAAATAGTTTTCTGTCGTCATGAACCGGCTTGCCCCATTCCTTATCATGATACTCCTTATAGAGTTCCGTGGTCGCCCAAGAGCATCTTTCCCTATCGTCTTTTTTCATGAAATCCCCTCCTTTTTCTATTCCATATTCTCGCTCTATCCACTGTGTCTATCCTATCATGGAACTGCGTTTTTTCTGCTACAAACAAAATACAGCGGGAAAAT
This sequence comes from uncultured Acetatifactor sp., assembly GCF_910585425.1. Classification (GTDB taxonomy): domain Bacteria; phylum Bacillota; class Clostridia; order Lachnospirales; family Lachnospiraceae; genus Acetatifactor. The sequence continues at coordinate 26,775 of NZ_CAJUCP010000048.1, forward strand.
ATTGCCGTCTATCTTCACCCAATCATGCGTAATGATACTTTTGTTTCTGCCGTATGAAGAACAGGAGAGCCACGATAAAAGCCAGCGCTTCCGCTGCCTGCCGTTACCGTAAGCACAAGCCCCATTGTTGGCTTTTCCGCCGCCGGGAGCAGACTTTGAAATACGGTTTGGAGCATAACTGCTGTTTGGCAGGAAATCATAATGCGGCCGTATAATACACTTTTTTCCAGCAAGCCGCCGGTTGCTCCCATCATAATTGCGGCCGGACGTATCATCAGAAGTCCAACGGCCGTCATAGCAACGCCTATCATCACAGTAAATAGAATAAGCAGAGAAAACAGCTGGTCTGCTTTTTCACGCTGCTGTTCCCCGAGTGTTTTTGCAATCAATGCCGCGCCGCCAGTGCCAAGCATATATCCAAATGCGCTTACCGCAGATACAAACGGCAGGATAAAGCTGATTGCGGCAAAAGACGTTTTGTCGGCAAAATTAGAGACAAATACGCCGTCCATAATTCCATACAGGGAAATGAACATTGTCATAACCACAGAAGGCAATGCATAGCGAATCAACTTTGTATATGTAAAATGGTCTGATAATTTCTGTTTCATAAATCTTAAATCCCCGCGCTCAAGCTGCTTCATTGTTTGCCGTATCAGTATACTATAAAGACACCTGAAATTCAATTACTTTTGGTAAGAAACAGCGGGAACGGCAGCCGAACAGGGCACAGGATATGGAACGATAACAGGCAGGGCGGCGGATTCTGTTTGTCTTTTATTCGAGCATAAACGCACTTGCATACAAAATATATTGTGCTTTTCGTGCCAATTGTAATGAAGCTGTATTTGCCACATCCGTACTGTATAAAGGTAGAAAGCCTTGTTGTAAAACAGACATTGTCCAATATTTTAAGACAGCCTGCGCATAACTGCGCCTACGATATTCGGGAAATGTCAAGGACTTTTTAGTACCCCCTATCATTTCATTGCATGAAAAAGCCACTGTAGATTATCGTCCACAATGGCTCTTAGGTCATTTGTATTTAATTCTCTTCACATAAACTCAGGTACAACCTGAAATTTTCGTGTGTTCGACAAATTGAGGTTCGTTGTTCTCTATATGACAATTCTATTTTCTTTCTAATGTATACCAAACATCTATTTCATCTTTAGAAGGTGCTTCCCACATGGACAATAATTTTCCCATAAGACCTTCATCCAGATAATAATCTGAACCACTTTCTCCATTTAATACCCTACAGTTTCGTTCTTCAATGTTTTTATTCCATGTTTGGTCATTAACATCAATGTAATGCCATTCACAATGAACATTCTGAGAGTGACAAAACTCGGTTAAGCTTCTTCTGTTTTCTAAGCTCCAAAAACCCCAATCTAAAATCACAGTACAACCTATATTTACCAATTCCACCGATTTCCTCTTAAAATAGTTCCAAATTCTTAACGCCATTTCGTCGTGTTTCTCACCCAAATCATTATCAAACAAATCCTTTGTTAATTCATCGCATGATAAAATAACTGCGTTCTCTTTTTCTTTTATTTGATTGGCGTAATAGGTTTTTCCGCAACATATTTTCCCACAGATTGCTATTATCTTTGCCATAAACATTTCTCCTTGTCTTATATAAATTCAAGTTTTTTTGAGTATTTTGCCAGCTCCACAACTTGGGACTTGTTTATTTCTGTTTATAATATAAGCTTGCCGATTCCGTTAATTCTTCAACTAAATTTGTTCTCCAAACAACCTTTTGAATAAGTCATTCACAAGGTAATTCCTCACATAATCCGCAGAACTGAACTTTATGCTCTCTTGCACATTTATGTATTGGACAGCCATTGGATTGCGTCCATTCCATACAATGTCCATCTGGCTCTATACAACCTGACAAATGCCATCTTCTTTTCTTACATCCTACACAACATTCTCCGCAGGCAGTAATTGTTGCAAAACCTATATCATTTTCACTTTATATTCCTCATCAACTTAAAGTTTACCAATCTATGCCTTATATTGTATATCGGCATATTCTCAAATTAAATAATATTGCATAATTTATCCTTTATCATTTTGACATTTTTGCGCTTGTATTTTCATCTGTCAGTTCCACGTCCTCATAGTAATATACTGTTGCAATTGATTGATATGGATGTTCCTTATCATAGACTATTTTCAATTTAAATTGCGCTGTTGAGGCTGTCCTTCAGCGCATTAGGAGTAGAATTTATTATTTTCATATCGTTATCCTCGTTTCGTTAGTAATTAGAAATGAGCACAAAAAAACATTGGTAAGCTTTGTGCTTTCTCTACTAAAACTATAATAAATTCTACTAAAAATTCTCTCTGTTGCGTTTTCTCTGTTCTTTTTTCTCTGTTGCGCCTAAACTAAACCCTGCTCATGTTTGATACACCATTTTTGTCTTAATAGGACAATTATTATCTTAAAAATCTATAAATTTTTTAACTAAACAGATTTTTTAAATAAGTAAATTTAAAGGGGCAAATCTGAAGATTTACCCCTTAACTTAATGATTTTGAAATTAACGAAATGACATCGCCTCCTCGTCTTTCCGTTTCATTCTGGCGGAAAAACCGTCCGACCTGCTGCGGCTGTCGGCAGGTTTTGCGGCGGCTCTGCCCCTGCGCCCCCTATCCGCAGATAGGGCTCCACGAACAGGACGAATATGCCTGCCACCGCCGTATTGACCTCCCTCATGGCGGATGCCAGGCGCTCCTCGCATACGTACCTCTCCAGAAGCGTCCGCAGATCCGGGGAGGGCGAGCCGGCGGCCAGCCCCCGCAGCGTCTCAGGGCTGTAGTCCCGCTCGGAGAGGAAGATCTGGCTGCGCAGGCTTCCGGGAGCCACATTCCTGTCGCCGGAATCGGGCAGGTCTTCCGGGTACTCGCAGGCCAGGGTGAAATAATACCCTTTGGGATCCAGGTATCGTTTGTCCTGCTCCACCAGCTCCCATCCCTCCAGATCGGAGCCGTATTGGCAGAGGGCTTCCCGGAAACGCCGGACTCTGTCCGTCTCTTCCCCGGGGAGGGTTCTCCCTGCTTCCTCCTGCTCCAGATAGCAGGACAGGGCGCCTATGCAGCGGAGGATGTGATCCAGATGGTCGAACTCCTGCCAGGCGGCCATGTAGCGTCTGAGGATGCCCGCCAGCGTCTCCCCCAGGGGGCTGGCGGCGCCATATTCCGCCAGGAGCATGTCCCGCCAGACCTGGAAGCCCTGCGCCAGACCCGGGCTCCCGTCCCGCCCAAGACCCAGCCCCGCCAGGGCATCCAGGTACTGCCCCAGGGTCATCCGCGTGCAGTGGTAGAAGCCCTTTGGCTTCAGTCTGCCTTTCGTGTGATCCAGCAGCATCAGCCCCAGCAGGATCAGGGCGTTGTTCACTCTGACGCCCCAGACCGGCTTATAGGGGTTTTGGCTCTCCGGTGAGGGCAGGCCCTGCGAAGGTAGCCCCTGCGAGGACAAGCCCAGTGGGGGCTTCCCAAGGAGGGACTGCGCCAGTCGGGGCACTCCCAATGGAGACAACAATAGGGGCAGCCGGAAAGGGGCGTTGTCCTGCTCGGCCGCAAGCCGGAAGCTGTGGCTGAAGCCGTGGTAGCTGCCCATGTCCACGGCCGGATGCTCCCAGAACTCTCCGGTCAGCCCGTACATGGCATCCACATCGGGCTTTCCGAAGAAGAGCTGCCACGGGGGAAGCCCGGAGAACCGCTCCACCAGCCTGGCGGCGGTCTCAGGCGAAGCCGCCTGAGACCTGGCCGAACGCTCCAGGCGCTCCTCCAGCGTCAGGAGCATCCTTTCCCCGCCCCTCATGGCTCTCCTCTTCCGGGGTCTGTCTTGGCTCCTGCCCTCCTCCGCCGCCCCATGGATTCTATCAGGCCGCGGTAGGCATCGTCCTGATCCAGCTCATACTTCTGCACCCTGCGGGGCTCGCTGCCCCTCTCGAAGAGGAACATGGTGTCCAGGGGCAGGTTCAGAACCGTGGAGACCTGGCAGTTGAACTTCTCGGCGAAGTACCGGGCTGTCTGGGTGTCCGTACCGCCCAGGTACAGGCAGTGGTCGCAGTTGTTGATGATGGTCTGAGCCTTGGCGTGGCCGTAGAGGCCCTCCAGCTGGGACAGGCTCTGGATGACTATGCTGACATAGATCTCCCGAGAGCGGATTACCGATATGATATTGTCGAAATTCGGAATCACGGTGTTGGTGCTGAAGTCGTCCAGGATGAAGCGTACCGGAATGGGGAGACGGCTGTCCAGCTGCCTGTCGGCGGCGGTGATGAGGTACTGCAGCGCCTGGGTGTAGAAGAGGTTTATCAGGGCGTCCTGGCTGCGGTCGGAGTCGCTGACGGACAGGAACAGCGCCGTCTTGTCCTTCAGGAAGGCGTCCATGTCCACCTGCTGCTTCATGCAGAACATCCGCTTCACGCCGGAATAGGTGACCACATCCAGGTGCTGCGCCAGGACTCCCTTGATGCTGGCGTCCATCCTATCCGCCACTGCGTTCTGCCGGATCATCCCAATCTTGCGCGCGAAGGCACTGTCGGGATGGGCGGTGCATTCCTCCTCTATCATGTTTTCCAGCGCGGGCGTCCCCATCTTTGAAAGGAAAGTGTACACTTCGTACAGGTTATGCTGCTCCTGGGGCAGCAGGTTCAGGACGAAGAGGATGATCGCCTCCAGGTACATCTGTGCCGCCTCATCCCAGAAGGGCTCCTTGCTGTTGGTGCGCGGGCAGATGGCCTGTGCCACCTTCTTCACGTCCTGTTCGCTGTAGTAGTCGCCGTTCCGGTGGAGCTCCACGTCCCGGCACTTCCGGATGTAGGCCAGGGGATTGTAGCCCCACGGCGTGTACGCCACCTCTGTGAAGTCCATGTACATGACGGTGTAGCCCTTTTTCCTCAGGTGCTCCCCGTACAGCCGGTAGAGGTTCCCCTTGGTGTCGGCCACGATCAGGCTGTCCTGGGCATGGAGGAGGTTGGGCACCACATAGCCCCTGGTCTTGCCGCTTCCGGAGGGGCCCACCAGCAGGTCGTTGTTGTTGCGCCCCGTGACCCAGGTGTCATTGCTGACGAGGACGTTCTTCGCGAGGATACGTTTGGTCTTGATGTTGTTGTACATTCTTTTCCCTCCTGTTTTTAGTTCCGCGTCTGCCCTCAGCACCCGGACATGGGCTGGATGGGGCGGACACTGTTTTAAGTTAGCTATTGATATTTCTTAGCTGGACGAATTATAGTTCCGCATCTGCCCCGGCCAGCACCCGGATATGGGCTGGTACTGGACGGGGCGGACTGGACTGTTTTATGGTTCTATCCTATGGGAATCTCCAGGCGGCATATCACGCGGCTTTCCGGGGCTCCTTTGGAGTGGTTCCCCCCGCTGTTGCGGCTGCCCTCCTGCCCCGATGCCAGAGGTGATTCCTGGAATTCCCGGCGCCTGTTGGTTTTGCATCTGGCCTTCCAGCGCCTGTGCCTGTGGCCTGCGGCCGCGGCATCCCTCCGGCGGCTACCCTGGGATGCCGTGCCGCCCCCTGGCTGCCGCGGGGTCATTTGTCCTGCCCAAGGCTCGTGATGATTCTGTCCGCAAGGCCGAAGCTGACGGCCTCCTCCGCCCGGAAGAAGCTGGCGCTGGCGGTCTTGGCCAGGACTTCCTCCATGGTCTTGCCGGAGTGTTCCGCGATGACCCTGGCGATGATCTGCCTGGTCTCCATCAGGTCGTCGCTGACCGCCTTCAGCTTCAAGGCGCTGCCGCCGGTCTGGAGAATCAGCGGGTCGTGGATCATGAGGCGGCTGTGGGGCAGCATGTCGCGCTCGGTGCCTGAGACGAAGAGCAGGGCAGCCATGGAGGCCGCCAGCCCCACGCAGACTGTCCGGATGGGGCAGCTCACCGCCTGCATCACGTCATAGAGCGCCATGCCGCTGTCCACGCTGCCACCGGGGCTGTTGATGTACAGGGTGACGGGGGCCTCCGGGTCTTCACGCTGCAGGTAGCGCAGTTGGCGGATCAGGGCGTTCACAGAGGCCGCGTCCACCTCCCCCACCAGCTCCACTTCCCGGTGGGACAGCATCTCGTCCTGGATGGGGATGAAGTGGTAGCCGTGGGATGATTCTTTGACGATCCTTGCTTCGTTTGGGTTGTACATGTGGGGTCTCCTTTCTTTTCTCCACAGATTCCGGTTCTCAGGGAACCTGCCTTACAGTGGACAGTATAGCAGGCTCGCTGCTTGCTTTTCGTAATTTTTACGGTCATGATGCTTTTTAGGGTGGGCTCCCTTATCTGCAGATTGGGATATACAAACAAGATGGGGTGTAGGGTGGCGGTTTTCCTCCGGAACCCAAAAGTGTGGAAATCGGACACAAAAAACCAGTCTAACAAAACGGCATCGCACTCCTGTGGGTACAAGAATACGATATGGTTTCATTAAACTGGTTTTTTCCTGTTCTTATTCCTTCCGCTCTCAAAAACTTTTGAAAGCGTATATGTCATGCGTAAACTGCTTGTGAAATGCAGCAGGGAAGAAGGAATCTAAATCCTGGTCAGCCTGGACAATGACATCCTCCTGCTTCCATGGGAACGACTTGCTGGTCGGTAGCAGGGGATTAATGCCTGCTGCTCTATGCTGAATGCACTTTCGCCTTCCCCCATGCCTTACAGATATTTCTTTGATTCTTCCGGGCTCAGGTCGTACTGCTCCTGAATCTGGGCTTGGATGGCCTGGGGAGGGATGTTCATTTTTTTCAGAATGGACACTGTCCCTCTGATGCCTTCTTTCAACCCTTCATTCCTTATCGTCTTCGCTTCGTACTCCAATACTTTCCCACCCATGACAGATTTCACCCCTTTCCTGACTGCGTCATACTTCTTCGCTATATGCTCCAGAACTTTATTCGACATATCGATGATCGTGCATCTCATGTATTCGCTGATGCTTCCCTGGTTCAGAAGCGCTTCCAGCCTGTCCTTAATCTGCTCATATTCCCCTTTCAGTATTCCCAGCTCTGTCTCGTTCCGTTCATATTCCTCGAAATGTCTCTCATGGGAAAAGATATAGAAGGGGAGCAAGAGCAGCAGGTTTTTGTCAAAAATGTCTGCTATGGTATACTGCTGCAGCTTCATCACCATAATATCATATTCCACACTCCCGCCTGGCGTAACCATCCTTATCTTCAGCCTGTCGGGAGCAGATGGATGGTGTCTCAGGAACAGTACGGCTGAATGGGGCAATGTGACCGTGAGGATGTTCCCCCTGATTTCCCCTTCATCCAGCGCGATTTGTGTATCGTACTCAAAGAACCTCACCAGCATGCTGTTATCCCCGCTGCTCTGGCATTCCAGATGGTACTTCTTTTCTTCTTTCCCCTTTATCACAAAGCTGGTGTCCGTAATCCGCTCTGACTGGTTTCCGTCCTGCTGGTTCAGGAAATGCTCATTGGGCGAGAATATGATTCTTTCATTCCCCGTATAATTCTCTCCGAAGATCTCGTTTATCATTGGAATAATCAGGCTGCTGCAGTCGTTCAGCAATGTGCGGAACACATCGTCGTAGGGTGTGCTGGTTATCCTTGTGTCTCCCATTGTCCTCTCTCCTTTCTTTCTATTTTACCATGCTTCGCGGATTTGCTCAACGAAAAACAGGCATGATTTCTATATTTCTATTCTTCTCTCACAAGCCGCGCCGGAGCATGCTTTCGCGCCCTATATCGGTTCCCGCCATAATTGTACCACGGAATCCCCGTTTCATCTTGGAGTAGGTTTCGTGCCCTACGCCGGTTCCTGCGGCATCTGTACGGTCTGTGGCTCCTGTATGACCTGCGGCTTCTGTATGGCCTGCGATGTCTGTGCGGTCTGCGGCATCTGTACGGTCTGCGGCTTCTGTCGGGAAGCCCTGGGCGCCGCGTCTCTATGGTATCGCCTCATGACGGGCGGCCTTCCTCTTGACGGAAATCCTGTGGGATACATTTTGGGATATGTTTTGCCCTGGCCGCCTTCCTCCCCGGATGCAGGAAAAGGTTCCCGCCCACTCCGGAGATGTGTATGCTGTCCGCGTCCGCGAGGACGCATGGGTTTTGGTCTATTGATATAAATAGAACGAAATTAAGTAATCTCAGAATATCTGGACGGCATCTTCTCTGAAATGCCAATGAAACCTCAGATTGTCAGCGCTTTCCGCCCCCGCAGCAGCGGAAGGCGGCAGGCAAAAGCATCCGGCCTGGGCAGGGCTGCCCTCATCGCACATTCATAGACGTTATGTCGATATAATGGTCTACCAAATCCCATAACCAATCATTCAGGTTTGAGAAGAGATAGCCCAGCTTTTTCGCTTTATCCGTGTTGATGCTATGGTCTGGTTCGCCATTATACGGCGCTGCCTCACCCAAGGAACTGATAATCGGCTTTTTCCCCGTCTTCGTTTCCACATAATCGAGGATTTCTCTGATGGACACCGTATTATCAGAGCAGCCATTTATCGCTCCCTCAAAGTCCTTGTCCACAAGATATGCCAGGAACTCACCCGCTTCCTTTGCATGTATCAAGCTCATCCGGCTGTCCAGATTGTCAATATGCATGGGCATACCTTTGATTGCATGTTGGATGTAGAACAATAGCCTTTTTGTATAGTCATCTTTACTGGTGACAAAGGGGTATCTCACCGCAATCCGTTTTCTGTCTCTGTACTCTTGCCATAATGCGCACTCTGCCTGTCTCTTGATTTCATCATAGGGAAAATCTGACCTGTTGCACCAGACAAGCGCCTTATGGTATCCGTCAAATAGTTCTTCCCGGGTATCTATCACTTTTGGTTGGTAGACTGCGGTACTGGACATGTGTATATATTTTTCGGAGCGGACTGCCTCCATCATATATTTGATATCATTGGAGCAATAGCCTAACTTATCGATCACGACATCAAATGTTCTTCCGGAAAAGGCATTTTTTAAGGATGCAGGATTGGTTCTTTCAATTTTGACCCTTTCCACATGCCCGCCAAAGCAATCTTGCGTTGTCTGCCTGGTTGCAAGGGTAATCTTATGCCCCTGTTGTATCAGTTTCTGTACCATCGGAATTCCGAAATATTTTGTACCGCCTACCACTAAAATTTCCATGCTGTGTTCTCTCTTTCTCAATGACAGTATCTCTTGGCACTTTTCTAATTCCATGTAGCCGTTCTGCCGACGTTTCCGGCTGCTTCTCTATGTTCCATATACCCTCCTCGCCCCGGCTCACCACCGATGGATTCTGGGGCATAGCGGCAGGTTGCATCGCTGGTGGGTATCAGCAGGCTATGTTTTCTATTCCTCTGCCGATGGCACTGCCGTTGGCACCTGTCCAATCTTCGTTGCTCCGCTGCCGTCGGTCTTCATCCGGTAGAAGGGATGGGGTTTGTGCCCTATGTATACTTCCGCTATGATCTCGTCACCGCTGATTTCATAAATCAATGCCAGATATGGGATATGGTTCTCCCGGATTTCCTGTTCCTCTTCCGGATAGCGGTATGTAAAGATTGTCTCTTTCCCGGTTCCCTCCGGCGCAATCCTGTTCAGCCTGACTCCCACCGTATCCTCTTCCTCTGCCGTCCGCGCCTCCCCGTCCTGTGCCGTTTTGTATTTGACAGGTTCCACGATATCGGTGGCATAGTAGATTTTCCCTTTGTAAACCTCAGGCTGGTTGATGGCACCTTCTTCCTGTGCCAGCACGGACAATGTCCTGTCCTCCCAGCGGTACATGGCCAGGTAGGAAAGACCGCTTTCTGTATTGGAAAAAGAGTAAAGGGCGCAGTCCTCGTCGCAATACTCCAGATATGCCTCCTCCGGGCGCTCTATCTGCTCTTCTGAAAGCTCCACTCCCGCCGCGCAGGTCACGGATGCCACTTCCCAGTCCGTCACACGGTCTTTGGCGAGCCACCAGCGCTTTCCGGCCTGCTCCAGCGTCAGCGGCTCATCCAGGGGCAGTTCATATTCCAGGTCGTATTTTTCACTGTTCCAGTCATCCACGCTTTCCCAGTTTTCCCAGTTTTCTTCCATGTCGCTGAATTCAGAGCTTCGCTCTTTCCGGATCCCCTTGCCGCTGTCCCAATCGTCTCTGCTGTAGGATGTGATATAGCTTCCATATCCGTAGGTGGTCTCGGATGCTGTCAGATACCAGGCGCCGCCGCGGTAGGTATATGTGTAGCCTTCTGACCATCTCCATGCGCTGCCGCCGTATGCGTGGGTGGTGAAAGATGTGCCTTCTGCGGTCAGCGGCTCATAGGGATCCCCGAAGACGCCGCCTTCCGCTCTTGTCCGTATCAGGTTGATATCCTGAAAGTCCAGGCGGTATCCTCCCGCTCCGTCACCTGCTGCGGCAAACAGAATTCTGGGGGCATCCTGGTATGTCCAGTCCGCTTCCTCCTCTATGCCGGCAGCTTCCAGTACGCCTACATAATCGGGGATTCCGTCCTGGTTGAAATCCAGTTCCACGCTGTCTAAGAGCGCCCAGCCCTCCGGCGCGAAGGCGGCCAGGTTACTGACTTTCGCGGGGAGCTGCGGCACCTCCCTGGAAACTGGTTCCTCCCTGGAAACGGATTCCTCACCGGAAGCGGGGGCTTCCCCGGGAGCGGATTCCTCCTTGCCGCCGTTTTCGGCTTCCTTCTGCTCTGGCTTTTCGTCCGCCCTGCCGGGAAGCTCCTCCGGGAACGCAGTATCCGCTTCCATTTTAACTGTACCGCTCCCAGCTCCCCTGTCCGCTCCAGTGTCCGCCGTGCCGTTCTTTGCCGTACCGCCCTCTGCCATGCCGTCCTCAACCCCATCTGTTTCTCCGGCACCTGATGCCGCTTCCGCTGCGGCACCGCTCCCCGCGCCTTCCCTGTCAGACCCGGCGCCCCTTCCGCAGCTTAAGAAAGAAGCGGTTCCTAACCCGATTATGATCCACAAAAAGATTCGTTTTCGCATATGATACATAGGTTCTCTCTCCTACCGGATATCTCACAGAGACATGGTTTTCATTTTTTTAAGTCTAATACCTGCCTAATCAGACCTCGCGTCGCTTCGATATCCGTATCTTCAAAGAATTTTAACGCATACTGTTCGGATGGCCATTTTCTGTTGGAAATATCATAGATGAATCCATTGTCGTCATTCAGCTGTCCCAGTTTGGCATTCAACACAATCTCTATCCAGTTGCTCTTTGGCCACAATGATACTGTATTTCGTTTTCCGGTTTTGTAGGCCACATAGTTCAGTCGCGGCGCTTCCTCTAATGTAGAATCAATGGACAAAATGATGTTCTTCAGCTTCTCATAAAGACTTCTGATTGCAGAGCGATGCGGGAACAACGCCTCCACGGAGTATTCAGAGTCATTCTGGGCATCCTGTCCTGACGGATTTGCCTCGTTTCGTTTCAGTTTATCCGTCCGGCCATGCATCTGTGCAATCGCAAAGAGCATATCATATGCATCCCAGGGAAGCATTTCAAAGAACTCTCTGTTGGGAGATATCCTTAAGCCCGGGTTGAGATTTGTAATCAAATCATGCAACAGCTTATCCGGATCCTTGACACCATGGATTCTGGGAATCTCATAGGTGCAATATGTTTCATACGGAAGCGGAACCGCTGTCCCGGACAGTTCTTTGACCCTCTTATCCACATCTTCGGCATATCCGATTTTAATCCAGTTGTCTCTATGAAAGCTCTCGTTAGTGAGAACGTATATGTAGCCTGACTTTTCCATGGCGAATTCTCCCCGTTCACGCGCAAGCATGTTTCATCTGTTGTCAATCCCCATTTCCTCTATAAAATATCCTCTCGGAATCTACAGATATGTTCATAGACGCAATCCTTCAATATTTCCTGCAGCTCCCTGTCCATGAATCCATAATCGTCACTGATATTCAGGCAGACCACCTCTTTCTCCCCTACGATGTCCGGATACTTCTCCCGGAGCCTTCGCACATGCTTCTTCTCCATGCAGAAAATGATATCTGCCCTTTTCAGCAATCCGGGAGTGACCTTTATCCTGGCGTTGGATTCCGTCCCGGCGGAAAATGCCCTGTGCCCATGATATCCGTCAAACATCTTCTCCGCTGTCAGGCTGCGTCTCTTGTTCTGGCTGCATATAAAAAGCAGATTCATCCGTCCTCCCCCGACAGGTTCTCATTGTTCTCCCTGTATTTTTACAGCAAAAAGAAATGCTTCCACAATCCGTCAAAAGCCACCAGCGCCGCCAGAAAGCAGAGATTGCTCACCGTGAAGACCGCTATATACGCCCCCTTGCCCGCGCTTTCTTCCTTTGCCACATATTTATAGGAAATCAGGCTGGCCATGGAGGCGATCAGCGTCCCCAATCCCCCCAGGTTCACGCCCACCAAAAGCCGCCCGTAATCCTCCGTAAAGCCCGACAGCAGAAGCGCGGCAGGCACATTGCTGATGACCTGGCTGGCAGCCACGCCGGCCACCACCTCCCTGCCGGCCACCGCATTCTGCAGGAAATCCCGGAAGGCCGGAATCCTCCCCACATTCCCGATAAACACAAAGAATCCCACAAACGTGAGCAGCAGCGGGTAATCCACCTTCGCCAACAGCTTCCTGTCCGTCAAAAGCACCGCCGCCAGCACGATTCCCAGCACGGCCTGCCAGGGCAGCACATGAGCCACTGTCAGCAGGCACAGCAGAAACAGCGCCAGGTAGATCCATAGCGAAGACAACTCTGTCTTCTCCCAAAGATGTCCCGCCTCCCATCCCTGAAACTCTTCTGCCGGGGGCTTCCCCCCATCGGCACAGCTTCCTCCCAAAAACACCCCCCAGGCCAGCAAAAGAAGCAGCGAGACCGCCGTGTAGGGCAGCATCAGCCCGAGAAAGCTTCCCAGGGACATGCCAGCTCTGCCATAAAGGTATAAATTCTGAGGGTTGCCTAGGGGCGTCAGCATGCTGCCCAGGTTGGCCGCTATGGTCTGCATGGCCACCAGAGGCAGCGCCAGCCTTTGTCTCGTCTTCCCGCCCGTCATGGCCAGCACGGTAAAGGTGAACGGCACGAACGTGATCAGCGCCACGTCATTTGTGATCAGCATACTGGAGAAAAAGCTCAGCAGCATGAGCACCAGCACCAGGCTCCGGGCGCTTTTCACTTTTCCCAGAAGCCCCCTGGCGATCCATTCAAATACCCCTATCTTCTGCAGTCCGGCCATGACGCACATGAGACAGAACAGAATCGCCAATGTCCGCACGTCTATGTATTCCCCATACCCCCAATCCGGCGGCACGATGCAGGATGACAGGAGCGCCAACAGCAATGCCACACAGAGCACCGCCTCTTTTTTCATGAAACCGAATACCTTTTCCATATGTCCTCTTTCCGTTTCTCTCACTGAAAATCACGCACCGGCCTTTCTGCCGGTCTCCAGAATACAAAATCCTGTCTCTTATTTTACCATGGTTCTTCCTTTTACTCAACGAAAAACAGGGATAGCCTGGAAATCGTTCCGAAATTCACCATAGACGTGAAAAAATATCACCCGGCGCGTAGTTGCATCCTTTGGGCAAAAGAATACAAGTCAGAGCAACTTGAAAGGAAAAGGCTTAATCGAACTTGATAACCAGAAGCGAGGGGCGTATAACTATCGGATAGATGCCTGTCTAACCATGGCAGATTTTGAGAAAATCATACTACACTGCATCATCTATTATAATTCAGGACGTGATACAGACGTTACTTCCAAGGACTATGGGCAAATTCGGGAAGACGGGGATGGTGTTAATAAGGATGCACAATTACTTTGATGGATACATGGAGAGGTATCTGTGATTCCTATAGAACGAATATTGAGCTTGTTGAGAGGATTACGGAGTTGGTCAAAAATGATTACTTAGAAACGAATTTTGATAGGAAGTCTTAAGTGACTTTCTATTTCCTTTTTAATATTTTTATAGAAATAATTTACAAATTTGGATTTTCTGTTAAAATATATTGGGAAATATGCTATATATTGATGGAATAATAATCTTAAGATTAACACAAGGTAAGGAAAAAGCATGATGACAGGTATAACAGGATACGATTATGAATATTTATGGGCTTTGTATTTAAAATGTAAAGGCTATGCGGCTAAAGTTACAAGCAAAAGCGGCGATGAGGGTGCTGATGTAATTGCAATTAAGGATTACACGAGAATTGCATACCAGTGTAAGCTTTACTCAAAACAAGTCGGGAGAAAAGCTATATATGAAGTGCATGCAGGAAAAGACACTTACAAGTGTAGTAAAGCAATAGTAGTTACAAATAATACTTTTACAAAACCAGCTATAGAAACAGCACAAAAGCTTTCTGTTGGCCTTTTACCAAATAAAACTCCTGAAAGACTTATAGAAGCATGTTCCAGAAGCTATAAAGAAGGAACTATTAATCCGAAAGATGAGTTGTTTCTTCAGTTACCTGTTGCTATTCAGAAAGCAATCATTCATGGAGACAGAGCCACATCAGAAAAAATGAATGAGAATGCTGTCAGGGATGGAAATGGGGAAGTTTGTGAAAAAAATAAAATTGTTGAAATACCTGTAATAGAAAAGAATGACGATATGCGGCAGAAACATCAAATAAATGAAATCCAGAAAAGGAATGGATTTAGTTCAGATAAGAGCTATGCAGTTAAAAATGATAAGAGTATGAAAACGGAAAAAATCTGTCCGATTTGTGGTAGAGAATTTTTTGAACATTCTGCAATGTGTCCAATTTGTAAATGTAGGTTAGTGGATTTGGGAAATAAAAAAATAGTAAAGGAAAATAAAGCATCTAACAATGATATAAAAACTGAAAAGAAAAAAAGGAGAAAAAGGCTTTATTTTTGCATTGGCATAGCAGTGTTTATATATGCAAGTCTGTTGGTCATGTATTCTGAGCCTGAGGAATCAGTATATACTGAAAAAATACAGGTAACTGCTTCTTCAAAAGATTTAAAAGGAAATCATTACGCAGATGCATTAAAAATATTACAGGAAGCAGGATTTGAAGATATTGATTTGATCGAAGATGCAGATTTAATGTTTGGTTTGTTAAAACAGGACGGGGAGGTTGGCGAAGTTTCGATTAATGGAAAAATATCATTTGAAAAATACGAATTCTTTCCAAAAGATGCAAAAATAAGGATTACCTATCATACATTTAAACCAGAATTTAGATCATCAGAAGTGGGAAATGATAACTTTCAAGAGGAAGAGAAAGAGGGGGTTGTTGAATATGATACCTTACAAAATTTATTTTTGATATTATCTTATGATACAACAATGGAAAGTATTGATAGTTTTATTTCCGATAATAATTTAGAATTTACAAAAGAAGAATATAATGGGACACCTAAAAAATATGTTTATAAAATTGCATATGAACCTGGCGTTGCATTACAGAGATATGCCGATAGTGGCGATTATGTAGAAGTCTGTTTTAGTCAATATGATGGTTTCTTTCTATATGCCGAATATTTTAATAATTCTGCATTTATGGATGCCCTTCTGTATAATTATGGAACACATTGGGATTTTAGAGAATCTGAGCCAAACAACAGCTACAGCGGATACTATTATTCAAAACCTGGAAAATTTGACGGTTTAATCATAGAGCATATAAATGGATCAAGCTCCCAAACAAGTTATCATCCATGTAATAATGCAGAAGAAGCATTATTACATGTAATTGTTTCACAGTAAAAAGTAAACCACCTGCTATGCCAGTGAGCCCCCAGCTGCTTCAGTTTTAAGAAAGAAACCTCTCACAGTATGATAGATATGGGGTTGCCTCGAATATGGGGATGCCATTGGCGGCATCCCCAACCTCGTCCCCCATCATCTATGCGCCTTGAATACCAGCCGCAGCCCATCGCCCTCCTGGCTCTTGCGGTATGCCCAGGCTCTTCTTGCGGAAGCTGCCAGGTCGATGACAAAAGCCATGCTGAAGATGACGGTTATGGCAATTCTTATTCCCATGGGAACCCGGCTGATCACCTTCTCCAGCAAGGGCTGGGCAAAGCGGAATACCACAATGGCGCCGAAGCCGAACAGCACCGCATTCCTCAGACATACCCTTCCCTTGATGTTGAAGCGCATATGGGAATAGTCCCACCATTTGGAACGGAACATCCTCTCCAGGATGCCGCCCACGATATACTCCACCACGGAACAGAACACTACGCCGAATACAAACAAAACCACATAGGACTCTCTCACGCTGCTCAGAGCCACGGATCCGGCCGCCATCCCCAGGCCGTAGATCGGGCAGAAGGGCATATGTAAAAACCCCCTGTTCTGAAATTCCCCCGCCTCTATCCGCATATCCACGCACTCCACCAGCCAGCCCGCAAATCCCCAGAAAAAAAATGTCAAAAACAACTCATAAAATCCATACTCAAACGGCATTTTCCTCTTGCTCCTTTTCTTTCAGCATCCCATTTCAGTCTCACCATTTGATTTTACCATATATCTTGCTGACATGCTATTACAATTTTTAGAAACGCCTCCCTTTTCCGGTCAGATTTCCTTCCGGATTTTGAAATTTGAAACTTCCGCCAGGATGCCCCTCAGGAATACCGTGATATATTCCCTGCTTTCCTTGCCTGGTTTATGATTCAGCCCTACATCCGTTTTGCATGTAATGTTATCCAGCCCCAGGGGCTTGACCAGTTCCTGATACTTGTTCAAAGTAATATCGGCTGAAGACTCCCTTGCGTAGGCAGCGTTCGGAGCTGAAAGCTTCGGTTCCGGCAGGGACTTGATGCCAGATCACCATGATACCTTACCGGCCAAAGATTTCGCTCAGCAATGCCTCATATTCTTCCATGGATATCTTCTCATCGCGGTAGGTAAAATCGCTGTTCTCATCGTATGTACTCTCGGACGAATCCCAATACTCTGCTGCCAGCCGGAATTCATCCGCCATCCTGCCTTCCCCGTCATATTTCGTCAGCCAATATGTCTGCCTTCCCATATGGGAAGTATCCCTGTGCACGATCCAGACGGCATCATCGTAATCCGTGTAGGACAGAACCCTCGCTGTCCCCTCCCCGGCTGCCAGTACATATACTTTCCCGGCTCTTGCATCCAGGTACATGCCCCCATAAGGCCCGTCCAGAATCAGCTCGTTCTCGCCGTCATTATCCAGGTCGATCCGCTCTCCCACAGAATAGCTTTCCCAGTCTTCCTCGTTAATGGGCAGTTGGTCAAAACGGAGGGACTCTTCCCCGCTATCGTCATAAAATGCCGGGATTTCACAAGCCAGGAACGCATCCAGCAATTCCTCCGGTTCCCTGTCGCTCCTTCCGCATCCTGTTGCCAAAAGCAATACTCCGGACAGCAATATCGATGTAAAACATTCTTTTTTCATTTTCTTCACCTCATGCATCACCATGCCGAACCCGCCCTCCCCTTCTAGCGGAAAAACCGGGAATCCTCCGGGCGTTCCATGTAGCTTAGCCATTGCTGCGGCAATTTATCTGCATAAAGAGAGACCATGCCGCCCACAATGGCACATATGGTATCCCTGTCTCCCAAAGCGGAGACGGCAGTCCACAATGCTTCCTCCACGGAATCGTAGTGATATGCCGCACACCAAAGGCAGAATGGCACCGTATCCTGCGCTGTCAGCATCATCCCGTTTCCAAGCACGGAAACCACAAAATCTATGCCGCTTTCCTTCGGAACCGAAGCAGCGATGGATATTTTATATTTGGTATCGCTTTCCGGCAATTTATCTGTGATATCCCGTAAAAAAGTCTCCCCTTCTCCGAGATAATGCCCCAGCTTTTTATTCAGGAGCAAGGCCGATGCCACGGCAGTGGCCATTGCTCCTGCAATCCCTTCCCTATGCCCATGGGTGACTTCCGCAGATGCCCTGGCATGGGATAGGACTTTGTCCAAATCATCTGCAAAATAAGCCCCAATGGGCGCAACGCGCATTGCAGCGCCATTTCCCATAGAGCCCATCCCGTCAAACACCTCAGCGGCAGCTTCCCGCCAGTCCTTCCCTTCCTTGATATTGCGCAGAATGGAATGAGCCGTCCCTCCATATCCCCGGTGCCAGTCCAGCGCGTAATTTTCTGCAAAAACTTTGGCTAATTCATCCTGGTTTATGTTTCCGTACTTTTCCAGGATACGGTAAATCCCTATGGCCATCACAGTATCGTCCGTGAAATACCACGGCTCCTCCAGGATCTCCCTGTCTCTTATCCTTTTACAGGCTATCTCGTCAGGCACAAAAAAGGTCTGTCCGAAGCAATCCCCTAACGCAATGCCGTCCAATGCGCGTTTTGCATATCGTAACCTGTCATCCCCAAATGCCACCCCTGTCTTGCTCCCTTTCGTATTCTGCGGTCAATGCCTTAGCCTCCCGCCCTTACTTGAGCTGTTTTCACTGTTCTTTGGCGGATTCATGCAAATCCATATGCTGTATACTTTTTTGATATTCTCATAGTGGGAATTCGTAAACTCTGTTCCATATTGGGCGGAAACCATCCGGCTGCAGTAATAGATTCCCCTCTTTATCAGCGGTATTCATGGCCTCGCCACATGCTTTTACTGGTATTTTAACATATTTCATACAAGCAGGCTACAATATTTTTCAGCCTTTTACAATGACCAGTTTATTCTGCCAACACTCCACAGACACACTGCAGCCAATCTCAAAGCCCCATTGTTCCACCAAATTGCTTTTGGAAACATTGCTGAAAATGGGCGCATTTTCCATAAATCCTATTCCATATAGCAACTTGATGCTGTATAATGCAGGCAGCAACAAATCACAATATGGAAAAGGGGCATATCATGAATAAAGATTTTCCGCTAAATCGGTTTGATTTTTCAAGCCTTATAAAACATATAGAAAAGGAATCGCTCATACCGGATATTATTGTTGACACCGGCACAGGGATAGAGTTTTATGGTGCAGATACCGTTTCAAAAGAAATTCTAATCAGCATTCTAAAAAATTTTAATATACTTGATAATCTTGCCCAAAATGACAGCAAACAACAATATGAAAAACATACACATCTTGGTGTCAAAAATTTTCAGTTTGAGCCTTCCTGGGTAGAAGTTACGCCTGAAAAAGTAGTCGTTGGATACGTTGGTATTTATATAAATACGGATTTTAATTTGTCCTTTGTAGAAATCAATGGAGCATACACTTTAATAAAATAAGTTCCGGTTCGCCGTTTTCGTGTTGCTTATGATATGCGTGTAAAAACATACATTCTACTGTAGTATTCTAAGCGATTGCAGGAAGGACGGGTGCAAAACGCGCCTGTGGACGGTTAGAAGCCGTTTTCGTGGGTAGGCAGCATAAACCCTTAGCTGTGGATTTTCGCGTCTGCAACACCTTAAAAATCAAGCCTTTTCAAGCCCTAATGCGTAATACTCCATTCTGTTCTTTGGGAGAAATCGGGGGTGCGGGGGCAGGGTTGTAAAATCCTGTTCCCCGTTTTCGGCGGCGAAATGGCAACGGTGAAAATAAAGATGAAGCAACACAAATCATATCAAACGTTTTGCAGAAAATCTTTGATAAACACTTGTGTAGCCAATATGCAGGTTGTATTGTAACTGGCTTAATATCAGAATGACAACTTCCGGTTTATCGGTCTAATAAAAGCCCAAAACAGGGGGCGGTAACTATCCCGCCCCCCTGTCTGTTATCGCTCCATATTCTGCTTTCTGTGGGGTTGCCGTTCCCGCTGTTCCTGCCGCAAGATACTGCAAACGCTCTTTCTGATTTTCTCGGCTTCTTCTTTCAACCAGTTTTGCAGTTTGGAGATACGCGCCTTTAACTGCCGCAAGCACTTATTCGTAACCTCTTCGCGGTTGAGGTCGCCGCGCTCGGTGCGGATGCTCTCCATAGCGTTTCCCACTTGGAGATAGTCCCGCCCCCAACGGGTCATGTCTTTCATAATGCACACGCCGACTTTGCCGTTTTCCACGTCCTCTATCATGCGGGAGTAGGCAGAACGGTCAAAAAACCTGCCGCTTTCGTCATCGTCAATGTAGTGCCGGATATTGGTTCATTTTAACTGTCCGGCATAGCTTTCCAGAAATTTCTTCTGGTTCTGTATGCTGTTGCTCCCGCCGCCGTCCCTGTCCTCGTCCCCCACAGATAGGCGGAAGTAACGGGCTGTGATTTTAAATGCTCTGCCTGTTATACTTACAAATACATTTTTGCTGTTTCTTCCGCCAAATGAAACTTTTCCTTGATTTTATTCAGAATAATGCTGTCTGCAATCTGTAGATCCTTTAATGCTGATACCATAGCCATGATTCCTTCCTGCCTTCCTTCTTCTCTTCCTTCTTCTCTTCCTTCTTCTCTTCCTTCCTGTCTTCCTTTTTTAAATCCTTTCTCCTCCACACCCTTACTTAAATTACACATAAGCGACACCTCACTTTCCAAGGCTAAAGTCATTCTGATATGAAAATCTTCCTCCAATATCTGGCACTTGTCCTGTGAACCGGTCTCCGTGGACAGAAGCACATTCAACAGTTTCAAT
>NZ_CAJUCP010000049.1 GCF_910585425.1 uncultured Acetatifactor sp.
TTATACTGCATAACGCTGAATCCTGCCTAATGTAATCATGCGATTGAATCAGCCAGCGTTATGCAGTCTGGTTTCACGGCAAGTGAAATCGTTAAGCAGTATAATATACAGAGCAACAGGAAAGGAATTTGCATATGGACAGGACAGACAGAGAGAAACCGTTAAAAAGGACCCTGCTGGAGCAACTGGAGCCGGGCACCGATGAGGACCTGAAGGTACAGAAGATCTCCCCCGGCCTTCCCGAGGGCGTATCCTCCCGGGATGTCTACAGGGACATCCTGCGGATTGCGCTGCCCGCCAGCGTGGAGCTGATGCTCTCCTCTCTGGTGTCCATGGTGGACCTGATGATGGTGGGAGGGCTGGGCACCTGGGCCATCACTTCCGTGGGCCTTACCACCCAGCCCAAGTTCCTGCTGATGACCATGGTCATGTCCATGAACGTAGGCGCCACGGCCCTTGTGGCCCAGTCAAAGGGCGCGGGCAATCAGGCGGCGGCCCGGAAGTATGCCCGTCAGGCCGTGACAGTCAATCTCCTCATGGGCGCGGCCCTCTCCCTTCTGGGGCTGCTCACTGCAGATTCCCTGGTCCGTTTCATGGGGGCGAAGACGCCCAAGATCCTGGACGCGGGTACGGCCTATCTCCAGATCCAGATGGCCAGCTTCCTCTTTTTCTCCCTGACCTCCACCCTCACTGCCGTGCTCCGGGGCGTCGGCGATTCCCGGACGGCCATGTACTATAACTCCGCGGCCAATCTGTCCAATATCGTCCTGAACTATCTTCTGATCCACGGGCATTACGGCTTTCCCAGATTGGAAGTGGCAGGCGCGTCCCTGGCCACGGCCATCAGCCAGGTGCTGGCCTGCGGGCTGGCCATAGGGGCGGTGTCCAGGCAGAAATGCTATCTGCATATGAGCCTCAGGGACGATTTCAGGCCCTGCCGCCGGGAGATCGGGGAGATTGCCCGCATCGGCCTCCCCGCCGCCCTGGAGCAGTTCATGATGCGCATCGGCTCCCTGATCTTCTCCAAGACCGTGGCCTCTTTGGGCACCGTGGAGTTCGCGGCCCATCAGGTCTGCATGAACATCCAGTCCCTGACCATGATGAACGGGCAGGTATTCTCCATCTCCGCCACTTCCCTCATGGGCCAGAGCCTGGGCAGGCGCAGGCCCGACATGGCCCAGGCCTACACCACCCGTTGCCGCCGATGCGGCATGTCTGTAGCCGTCCTCATGGGCCTGGCATTCGTGCTCTTCGGGAGGCCCCTCTCCGGGCTCTATACCGAGGACGCCGCCTGCATCCTGATCTGCGTGGAGATCCTGTGGATCGTGGCCTTCATCCAGCCCTTCCAGTCTTCCCAGTTCATCGTGGCCGGTGCCCTCAGAGGAGCCGGGGACACGAAGTTCGTGGCAAAGCTCACCTTCTACACCGTGCTCCTGCTGCGCCCGGGCCTGGCCATCCTGGCTGTCCGCGGCTTCCACATGGGGCTGCCCGGCGCATGGCTGGCCATCACCACGGACCAGATCCTGCGCTCCGCCCTCATCGCCCTGCGCTACCGCTCCGGCCAGTGGAAGCAGCTCCCCCTGCTGCGCGCAAGCAAGACAAAGGTATCTTAGAACAGCGCGGCCGCGCACATGTGGCAGGCACGAAAAAAGAAATAAGATAAAAGACATATAATACAAATCAGATTCCCGGGCGGCGTCTGCCCAGGCAGGCGCACCGGGAACCGGAACAGGAGGTAAAAAACATGGCAACAGCAAAAGACATCGACAGGCTTCTGGAAAGCTTTGTGGAGAGGGGACTGCCCGGCTGCTCCCTGAAGGTCATGCAGCGGGGCGAGACCCTCTACGAGGGGTACTTCGGGGTGGCGGACAGGGACACCGGAGCCCCTGTGACCAAAGCTTCCCTCTTCCGCCAGGCATCCATGTCCAAAATCCCGCTCTACACCGCCATGATGATGCTCTATGAGCGCGGAAAGTTCCTGCTCTCCGACCCCGTGGGGGATTATCTCCCCCAGTGGAAGGCCAGCCGGAAATATGTGCGCCAGCCCAACGGGTACGTGAAGGTAGTGCCCACGGAGCGGCCCATCACCATCCGGGACACCCTTTCCATGAAATGCGGCCTGCCCTACTGCAATTCCGCCGCCCCCACGGAGGACATCACCCTGCGGGGCATGCAGGAATGCATGAAGCCCCTGTGGGAAAAGGGCCATTACACCTTACAGGAACAGCTCTCCGCAATGTCGGAGGCTCCCCTGGCCTGTGAGCCTGGCACCCACTGGATGTACGGCTTCTCCAGCGAGCTGGCCGCGGGGATCCTGGAGACGGTCTGCGACAAACCTGCCAACGAAGCCCTGAAAGAACTCCTGTTCGACCCTCTGGGCATGGAGAATACCGCCGCCCTGTTCTTCGGGGACGCCGAACAGCGCATGGTGTCCCTCTATGCCCTGGACGAGAAGGGGGAATATGCCCCCGGCCCCGGATTTTTCGACAAAAAGCACCGCCCCGGGGAGGAGAACGAGGCCGGATGGGCCAGGCTTTTCTCCAATGTGGAGGACTACTCCCGCCTGATGCAGATGCTGGCCTGCGGCGGCGTGTATGGAGGCCTGCGCCTCATGAGCCCCGGGACCATAGACCTGATGCGGGCCAACGGGCTGGATGCGGCCCAGCAGCGGGACTTCCCCGAGGAGGGCTACGGCTATGGATACGGCGTCCGCACATTGACGGACAATGCCGCCGGGAACCTCAACGGCTCCCCTGGAGCCTTCGGCTGGACCGGCGGCTTCGGCACCTGGTGCGAGGCGGATCCAAAGGAGGGCCTCTCCATCGTCTATATGCACAACCTGATTCCGAACGATGAAGGGTATTACCACCCCAGAGTCCGCACGATCTCCTACGGACTGCTGTGAGAGGATCCTATACAGGCTAGGGCTGCCGCTTCCCGGGACTGCCTGTGCCCCGGGAGGCAGGCTGCGGAAAGGAATGGATAGAAAATGGCTGATTTCAGAGATTTAGACAGACTGCTTCAAAAATATGTGGACGACGGGCTGCCCAACGCAAGCTGCGTCATCGCCAGAAAAGGGGAGATCCTCTACGAGAATTATTTCGGATGGGCCGATAAGGAAAACGGCGTCAGGCTGGAGGCCAAACATGTGTTCCGTCAGGCCTCCCTGACCAAGATCGCCATGTACGCCACGGCCATGATGCTCTATGAACAGGGGAAGTTTTTGATGACGGATCCCCTCTACGAATATTTCCCGGAATACCGCAATTCCACCAAGCTGGTCACCATGCCGGGCGGCTCCCTGGAGGTGGTCCCCACGGAGGGGCCCATCCTGGTGAAGCATATCTTCAACATGACCTGCGGGCTGCCCTATGAGATGATCGTAGGCGGCGTCCCTGTCCAGCACCATCCCACGGCCCTGGCCATGGCCAGGGAGATGAAGGAGCTCCGGGAGAAGGGATACTTCACCCTCCGGGACCAGATCCGGGCCGCCTCCAGGGTCCCTCTGGCCTTTGAGCCCGGAACCCGCTTCCTCTACGGCTTCGCCAGCGAGCTGACGGCAGGGCTTCTGGAGGCCCTCTGCGGGAAACCTGCGGAGCTGGTCATCAGGGAGATGCTCTTCGAGCCCCTGGGCATGGACAGCTCGGCCAACTTCCTCTTCGGAGACCTGGAGAGCCGCCTGGTGAAGGACTATTATCTGAAACCGGGGAAGAAGCTGGGGGACGAGGATCCATTCTTCCTGCCGGAGCCGGAACGGGAGGCGAAATTCGTGGGGCCTCTGGGAACCGTTCCGGGCTTCTCCCGGGTCATCACCAACTGCCGCGATTACACCAGGCTGATGCAGATGCTGGCAAACGGCGGCTCCTATAACGGCGTGAAGCTCCTGGGACGGAAGACCATCGACCTCCTTCGTACCAACACCCTGTCCCCCCGGGTGCTTTCGGAGGACTTCTCCAATACTTACCTGGCGGGATACGGGTACGGCTACGGGATGCGGATGCTCCTGGACAGGTATGCCGGGCAGCACAATGGCTTCCCGGGGCAGTTCGGCTGGACCGGCGGCTCCGGGACCTGGGCGGAATCCTCCCCGGAGGAGGGCATCTCCATCGTCTACATGCACAATCTCCAGCCCAATCTGGAGGAGTACCACCATCTCCGGATGCGGGCCGTGGCCTACGGATGCCTGTGAGTTTTCCCGTTCCGTGGGAATACCGGCAATTGCCGAGGGGGCTGTCCCCGGGGAGGATTCTTCCCGGGGGCAGCCCCCTTTCAGTTCAGGTTTCGGTTTCAGTTTTGGTTCTGGTTCCAGTCTCAGTTTTGGTTCCAGTTCCAGTTTCACTTCCGGTTCTACTTTCAGTTCCAGTTCCGCTTCCGGTTCCAGTCTCAGTTCCGGTTCCACTTTCCGCCCTCACAGGCACATGCATCGCCCTGCGGAAGCGCTAGTTCCGGACCACCGTAAATGTAATGCATTCCTTCCCTGTCAGCTCCCTGGTGCGCTCGTCCGGCTGTCCCAGTCCTACGCTGACCCGGAATTTCCCGCCGTCCACGATTCTGTCCCCCTCCTGGTTGACTACGGTAAAGGCGTCCTTCCCGATGGTCAGTTCCACCTCGGCGCTTTCCCCGCCGTTCAAAAATACACGGCTGAACGCGCACAGCTTTCCGTTGGGCGTGGCGTGATCCGACTCCAGCGCCTCCACATAGGCCTGCACCACCTCTCCCGTGGCCGCCTGTCCTTCATTCCGCAGCCTGACTTTGACGGTCATGTCCCGGGCCACGTCCCATTCCACGGTGTCCGCCGTGCCCACGGCCAGCTCCCGACCGCCGCACGCCGCCGACTCCGCCTTCACGTCCCCGTAGGTGAGGCCGTAGCCGAAGGGATACAGGGGCTTGCCCTGGAAATACCGGTATGTCCGGCCCTTCATGGAGTAGTCCTCGAAGGCCGGCAGCTCCTCCGCGCTGTTGTAGAAGGTCACGGGCAGCTTTCCGGAGGGCGATACCTCCCCGAACAGGGCCTTCGCCACAGCCACACCGCCCCTGGCCCCGGGATACCACACCTGCAGCACCGCGTCGGCATGCTCCTGGGCATACCGCAGGTCCATGGCGCTGCCCGTCATGTTCAGCACCACCACAGGCTTACCCACCTTCACTACCGCTTCCATCAGCTCTCTCTGGGACTGGGGCAGCAGCAGATCCGCCTTGTCGCCGGAGGCGTAGCTGTTGCCCGTATCTCCTTCCTCCCCCTCCAGGGTCTCGTCCAGCCCCACGCACAGGAACACCACATCGCTGTTCTTCGCCACGCTCACCGCCTCGGAGATGCGGTCCTGCCGCAGGCCCAGCCCTTCCACCTTGTCCTGGAAGAGATGGCAGCCCTCGGAATAGTACACCCGCACGTCCGGCAGGGCGTCCTGGATTCCCTCCAGGACAGTGATGTACCGGGAAGCGGTTCCGTGGTAATTGCCCATCAGCGCCCTGCGGCTGTCCGCGTTGGGCCCGATGACGCCCACGGCCTTCAGGCCCTCTTTCTTCAGGGGCAGGATGCCATTGTTCTTCAACAGCACCATGCCCTCCGCCGCTGCCCGCTCCGCCAGCTCCAGATGCTCCCTGCACTCGATCCGGTCATAGGCGGTGTCGTCATAGGGCGTCTCGTCAAATAATCCCAGCAGGAAACGGGTGGTGTAGAGCCGCTCCGCCGCCAGGGTAATCTCCTCCTCGGTCACCAGCCCGTCCTGGCAGGCTTTCAAAAGATGCAGATAGGTGACGCCGCAGTTCACGTCGCAGCCCGCCTTCATGGCCATGGCCGCGGATTCCTCGGGCGTGTCCGTGACCCTGTGGAAATCATGGAAGTCCTTTATGGCCCAGCAGTCGGACACGTAATGCCCCTGGAAGCCCCATTTCTCCCGCAGGATATCCCGCATCAGGGTCTTGCTGCCGCAGCAGGGCTCCCCGTTGGTCCTGTTGTAGGCACCCATCACGGCTTCCACCTCAGCCTCCTTCACCAGCTTCTCAAAGGCGGGGAGATAGGTCTCCCACAGGTCCTTTTGGGAGACCCTGGCGTCAAAGCGATGGCGGTCCGCCTCAGGGCCGGAATGCACGGCGAAATGCTTGGCGCAGGCCGCGGCATGGAGGTATTCCCCGTCCCCCTGGATGCCCTCCACAAAGGCCTTGCCCAGCTCCCCGGTCAGGTAAGGATCCTCCCCGTAGGTCTCGTGCCCCCGCCCCCACCTGGGATCTCGGAAGATGTTCACATTGGGCGACCAGAAGGTCAGGCCCTTGTAGATGTCCCTGTCCCCCTCTGCACTGTAGGCATTGTACTTGGCACGGCCCTCCTCCGCGATGGCCTCCCCCACCTCTTCCATCAGGGGCGCGTCAAAGGCCGCCGCCATGCCGATGGCCTGGGGAAAGACTGTGGCCACCCCTGCCCTGGCCACGCCGTGGAGCGCCTCGTTCCACCAGTTGTAGGCGGGTATGCCCAGCCTGGGGATTGCCGGGGAGTCGTACCTCAACTGGGAGGCCTTCTCCTCCAGGGTCATCCTGCCCACCAGCTCCTGGGCGCGTTTTCTTGCTTTCTCTCTGTCTCTCATGTCTGTTCCTCCTCTAAAAATATCACTGGGCATACGGAAAATGGATACCTGCCCGAATCCCTCTGGCCCGTCTGTCCGTGACGCCTAATACTCCGGCAATGGCCGCCGCTGTACATGCCTTATCCCCGCGGATGCAGCTTATGATTAGACGCTCCTGATTCGACAACGTGGAGTGGCCAGACTGCCTGTCCTATGCGTTCATTCATGGTAGATTTCAGGCAAGCCGCCCGGACTTCCGCGCCCCCACGGGGACAGACTTTAGAATTTTGAAGTGTTTTTATCATAACACAGGGGCCGGGAGATTGCAATCATATGGGACAAAAAATCCGGGGCCTTTGCAGGAGGGAAAAGTCCCACAGGCCGGTGAATCGTACCCCTTGTCAAGGACTTTAAAAAAGCAAGGGGCCGCTAATACACCCCTCCTCAGTACCCATACCTCCCCCTGTACCGGAAGAACATAAAGGCCGACAAAGCAAGCGCCATCAATTCCGCCACAGGCGTTGCCAGCCAGATTCCGTTCACGCCGAACAGGAGCGGCAGCACGATCATCGTAATCAGCATAAATACAAAGGACCTGGAAAATGCCAGGACGGCGGAAACCACTCCGTTCGATAAAGCGGTAAACATCCCGCTGGCAAAAATATTGAATCCGATGAAGAAAAGAGCCACTGTGCATATCCTGTTCCCTGTCACCGCCAGCTCATACACCGGATTCTCCGGGCGGGCAAAAATCGAAACCAATGGCTCCGTCAGCAGGAAAGAAGCCGCTGCCGTCACAAGGGAAATCCCCGCGATCACTTTTAAGCTCACCGCTACGAGCTTTTTCAGTTTTCCATCGCTCTGCTCCCCGTAGCAGTAGCTGAGCATGGGCGCTACGCCATAAGAATATCCTGTATACAGGGAACTGGCGAACATCAGCACATACATGATGATCGTGACGGCCGCCACCCCATCCTCGCCCACATAGCGCAGCATCGTCCAGTTGAACATCAGCGTGACGATTCCGGTGACAAGCGCAGTCGCCATCTACGAACATCCGTTCGTCGCAGCGGACCCGAGAACCCTGAACCGCAGCCTGGGTTTCCTGAAATGCAGGAGATTCCCTTTCCGGCTGAAGACAAACAGCCCCACCACGGCGGTCACAGAATAGCCCAGCCCCGTCGCGACGGCCGCCCCGCCGATCCCCATATCCAGCACGGCTATGAATACATAGTCAAGCGCCATGTTCAGGACGCCGCCCGTCACCGAGCAGGCCAGAGAAAGGGGCGCCTTTTCGCTGGCAATCATGTAGAGCGTGAAATTGTTCATCAAAAGAATCGGCACGGTAAACACCAGATAACGGCTTAAATATCCCACGCAGTATGCCTCCACCTCAGCCGAAAGCTTCATGCCGGAGAAGATGGAATCCATGGCCCTGTATCCCACCGCGCACATGACGATCCCCACTATGACATTCACCAAGATTAGGAACGTGAAATCCTCCTTTGCCTCCTCCGCTTTCTGCTCCCCCATCTTTTTCATGATGACCGCGCTTCCCCCTGTGGCGAGCATGGTGGAGATTGCCGTGACAAGCTGAATGACCGGCGCCGTCAGGTTGACAGCGGAAAGCGCGTCCGTGCCAATCAGGTTCGATACGAACAGGCCGTCTACCATTGTGTAAAAAGACATGAACACCGTCATCGCAATGGTGGGCACGGCAAACTTCAGGATATTCCCAAGGGTTACAGGCCTTTCGTATGCAGTTGTGTTTGTGTTTGCATTTTCCATGAATTCTTCCTCCATATATCTTGATTTTCCTGTCCATATATGGCATCCTATACCATACAGTAACTGTACGGTCAAGACAAATATTGAATTTTTAGAGGTAAATCATGAATCGACAGAACAAGCTGCTCACAATCGGCCAGTTTGCGGCCATGCACGGCATCAACAAGAAGACACTCATGTGGTATAACGAGATTGGGCTGTTCAGGCCTGCCTCCGTCAATCCCGAAAACGGATACCGTTATTACGATTACCACCAAAACCCTGTCCTTGAAACGATCCTGCTGCTTCGGGACCTGGACGTTTCCATCCATGAAATACAGGATTTCATGAAAGACCGGTCTGCAGGCAATCTGAAACAGCTTCTGGAAGAAAAAATGGCAGACCTCGATAAACAGATCGCCCACTTGCAGGCAGTCCGTACAACCCTATCCGCCCACCGCCAGAACATGGACACCCTGCTGACCATGGATCTGTCCGAAATCAGCGTCGTGGAGAGGGAGGAGCGCTGTCTGGTCACTGTAGAGATAGACCGGGACACCTCCTTTGAACGGGAAGTCGAACTGATCACTGCCGAAACGGAGAAATACCAGCTCGGCCGCCTCCACAAGGCCTCCTATGGCTCCATGATCTCCGTTTCCAGCCTCTTGAGCGGCCGGTATGACGACTATTCCCGGCTCTTTATCGAAATCCCCTTCCTCTCCTGCCGGGCTGGCCTGCACATGGCTCCCGGCGGAAAGTATTTAAGGGCGTTCTGTAAAGGGGAATGGGACAGGCTGCCGAAGCGGTATCAGGAAATATTCGATTACGCCAGGGAACACGGCCTGACCCCTTACGGATATTCCTATGAAATGGGCATCAATGAGAATGTCATCGAACGGATTGAAGATTATATCGTACAGATTGAGATTCCGATAACGTTACATCCCGCAATAACACAGGAATCATCCCGGAGGTTTGGTTGACCACAGCCTCCGGGATGCATGATATGGCTTTTGTGGATTTATATCTTGAAATATTAAAGCTGTGCTTTTATCGTGACAGTAGAGACACTCCCAGCGGGCAGGGGAAAGACGTTCATAAAAGCAATCAGGCTATTAATCTCAATAGGGAAAGGAACCGTAAAGCAAAAACCGCTAACAGATCCCATCAGCTTTTCCACTTCTATCGTGGAGCTTAAAGGCCATGCCAGCTGCCCGCTGGCACCAAAACCGATAAAAGACGGCCTGCCTGGGAGCCCCTCCTCAGTCGTTGACATCGTAATAGGATTTCCCGAAGCAAAGAGGAGCATTTTTTCTGCTGACGCTATGCCTGCGGGCCCGGTAGCTCCGGTGGCTCCGGTTGGGCCTGTGGCTCCGGTCGCTCCGGCTGCTCCGGCCGGACCTGTGGCTCCGGTAGCTCCGGCTGCTCCGGTTGGGCCTGTGGCTCCAGTAGCTCCAGCTGCTCCGGCTGGACCTGTGGCCCCAGTAGCTCCGGCTGCTCCAGCTGCTCCGGCTGGACCCGCTGGGCCTGTGGCTCCGGTGGCTCCATCTGCTCCGGTTGGGCCTGTGGCTCCGGTCGCTCCGACTGCTCCGGCCGGGCCTGTGGCTCCGGTCGCTCCAGCTGCTCCGGCCGGGCCTGTGGCTCCGGTCGCTCCGGCTGGGCCTGTGGCTCCAGTAGCTCCAGCTGCTCCGGCTGGACCTGTGGCTCCAGTAGCTCCCGCTGCTCCGGTTGGACCTGTGGCTCCGGTCGCTCCGGCTGCTCCCGCCGGGCCCGTGGCTCCGGTAGCTCCTGTGGCTCCGATTGGGCCTTCATCCCCCTGACACCCTTTAGGTCCCTGCGCTCCAATG
Source organism: uncultured Acetatifactor sp. (assembly GCF_910585425.1). GTDB lineage: Bacteria > Bacillota > Clostridia > Lachnospirales > Lachnospiraceae > Acetatifactor. The sequence goes on from NZ_CAJUCP010000049.1 coordinate 10,175, forward strand.
GGACCAGCTTCTCCCCGAATGCCCTGTGGCCCGGTTACGCCCTGCGGCCCCATGGCACCTATTGGGCCCGTGGGACCTGTGGGACCGGGAATCCCTCTGGGGCCCTGGGGACCGACATCTCCCTGAGGACCGGCAGGTCCGGCTGGTCCCATAGGTCCGGCAGGGCCCGCAGGCCCTATGTCTCCTTTGGGTCCTTCACAGCCGGGGTCACCTTTCGGCCCCATTTCTCCACGAACCCCCTGAATCCCCTGAATTCCCTGGGGGCCTGCATAGCCTCTCGGTCCGTCGCAGCCTCTCGGTCCTGTATTTCCGGTAGGTCCTACAGGACCGGTATTTCCTCTGGGCCCCCTTGCACCGGGAGCTCCTGGAATACCCTGGGGACCGATCGGACCCGGTTCCCCTCTGTCTCCCTTGGGACCGGGACAACCGCTATCCCCTTTGATGCCCTGAGGACCTGCCGGTCCCTGGTCGCCTTTAGGTCCCATAGGACCGCGGGCACAGCACGAGGATTGTTCCTGAGCCTGATTGCAGCAACATGGATTATTTTGATTCATAAAAACACTTCCTTTTTGAAAAATATGCTGAAAAATGCCTTTTTCATTAAATATATTATGCATTGCCCAGAAAATTGCCATATTTTGTCAAAAACAGAAAATGTGCCCTTTGCAGCCTTTACACACCTGCCTTTCTGTCCGTCTGAGATACATGCCTTTTGCGGAATTTCAGCGGCGAGATCTCGTTTTTTTCGCGGAAGATGCGGATAAAATGGCTCACGCTGGCGTAACCGGCCATTTCGGAAATCTCCAATATGGATTTGTCCGACAAAGTGAGCAGGTTCTTCGCATATTCCATGCGAAGCTCCATCAGATAATGCTTGAAGGACATGTGATAGTACCTTTGAAAGAACTCCGAAAACCTGGTATGTGAATATCCGGACATGGCAATCAATTCCGCTGTGGATCTGGTAAAATATTCGGGCAGTTTGACAAGGGAAGTGAAATCATAAAGCCATCCCGGCGGCGAATCCCTTTTACTATGCATTTCCTCGTAGCACATTCCCAAAATATCCGCAATGACAGAAAGGATACAGATATGGTAGGCATTGGGATCATGGTCAAAGTGCCCTAAGCGATCCTTCATCTCAAGCCTCGCAAGGTGGGACAGAATTGCCGCAAACCCATCGCTGTCCGCCTTAATCTTCACAGCGTCCCGGGCGTGGACGAGATAATCGAAAAAATCCCGGTCAAAGAGATTGCAGCATAATCCTTCCAGCCTTTCCAAAGAAATATAGACATCCCGATGCTCATGGTTTTCGCTTGTGTCAAGTATGGCGTGGGTGGCGGACGCACTGACAAAGCAGATATCGCCAATCCCCGCTTTCTCCGCTTTTCCGTTGGCCACATGGGTGGCATCCCCTTTGACGAACAGGATAATTTCACAATTATTATGCTTATGCTCCATGGCCGGGATATAATTGTTCGCCGTGGAAAGATCCCTGGATTCTAAGAAAGGTATAGGCATATTTACCAATTCTCCTTTTCATTGAGGGCTTAATTTGGATATTTCTATTCTAGTTTGGGCACAGATCATTGTCAACAGGAAAGTATCATGAAAAATAAGGTCTTCGGCAAATGAAAAAACCGGCAAAAATCGATATTTTCCATCTGGAAAGCGAATGAAAACGATAGGCAACTTCGCGCATATGTGCTATGCTCTAGTGGAAGGGATGGGAGGCTTCCTTTTAGGGAAGGAGAAGCCGCCGTTTTGGAAAGGAGAAAACCACATGGAAACTAGGAACGAAAACAGCGCATATCTGTACGATCTACGGACGAACGGTCGGATACGCCCCCTGGGAATCGACTGTGAGCACCAGGCATTCTCATGGAAGATGCAGTCCGATACCATCGGGCAGAGGCAGGAAGCCTACAGTATTGTAGTCAAAAATGCGGACGGCAAAATGGTCTGGGACAGTGGAAAAGTCGTCTGCGGCCAGTCACACGAAATCCTTTACGGGGGAGAGCGCCTGGAAGCTGCGACCCCATACACATGGGAGCTCAGCGTTTGGGATCAGGAGGAAAATCTGATCAGCGCATCCGCATCCTTTGAGACTGCCCTGCCCACAGAGGAGGGCTTCGGCGATGCCAAATGGATCAGCGCCGCGGAATCCGCGGATGCCGATACCCACCGTCTTCCCGCGTTCAGGCGTTCTGTGACCATTTCCAAAGAGATTGCCAGCGCAAGGCTCTACTCCACCGCCCTGGGGGTATATGAGAACTTCATCAACGGCCAGCGGGTGGGGGCGATCGGGGAGGATGGACAGGTCAGATACCATGAGCTGAAGCCCGGCTCCTCCGAAATGGCGAAGCGGAAATACTACAGCACCTATGACGTGACCGCCATGCTCCATCAGGGGGAAAACGTCCTGGCCGCCCTTACGGGAACCGGATGGTGGAATAGCCTCATCGCGGCAAACTATGGAAAACGGATAGCCTATCTGTGCAAATTGGTCATCCGATACACCGACGGCAGCGTGGACACCATTTGTACCGATGAGAGCTGGAAGGCGGCGGACAAATCCCCCATGGAGACAGCGGATATCTACAATGGGGAGAGCTATGACGCACAGTCCGACCTCAGCTTCCTGCAGGGAGGCTATGACGACAGCGGCTGGAGCCAGGCAGAAATCAACCAGGAGTATTCGGGAGAGATCACCCCATGGATCGGCAGCCCCATCATCGTGCGGGATGACCTGGAACGCCACGCAAAATCCGTCACGATCTATCAGGGCGCCGTGGATGCGGATGAGGAACGTTTCGGCAGAATCAACGTCCTCCGCAATGTGGAGGTTCCTGCCGGCACCAATGCAGAATTCACCCTCCACCAGGGAGAGACCGCCCTCATCGATTTCGGGCAGAATGCCGCTGGCTGGGAAGCCTTTACCCTCAGCGGCAAGCCGGGCACACTGGTCACCATAGAGCATGGCGAGATACTGAACGACCATCTGGGCGAGAAATCCCGCGGCAACGACGGGCCTGGCGGCAGCATCTATAACCTCAACTACCGTTCGGCCAAGGCGCAGACCCTTTATACCCTGCGCGGGATTGGCGAGGAGAGCTATCATCCGACCCTGACCTACTACGGCTTCCGGTATGTAGAAATCACCGCCACCGATACCGTCCATTTCAAAGATATCACCGCACAAGTCGTCACCTCAGTGGAGGAGGATGCGGGAGACATCGTGACATCCCATGAGAAGATCAACCGCCTGCTCTCTCTGGCGAGATGGGGACAGTATTCCAATTATCTCAGCGTTCCCACAGACTGCCCCCAGCGGGATGAGCGGTACGGCTGGATGGCAGACACACAGGTGTTCGCCACGGCGGGATGCTATCTCGGAAACAATAAGACCTTCCTGGAAAAATTCCTGCAGGATGTGCGGGACGCCCAGCCCGAAAACGGCGCCTACGGCGGCGTAGCGCCCAAAGGACGGTACGGCAATGAACAGGGGGGCACAGGATGGGCAGATGCCGGAGTCATCGTCCCCTATATCCTGTGGCAGATGTACGGAGACGTGTCCGTCATCAGGACACACTGGAACTCCATGGTGCATTATGTGGACGGCTTTCTGGGCACCACCGAAAAGCACGGCCCCGTGAACATCTGGGGCGACTGGGTGGCCTACGAATCCAATGACGGCGAAATCCAGGACATCCTGGCGGCGGCATACTATGCCTGGGATGCACAGATGATGGCCGAGATGGCCCAGGCGGCGGGCTTCCACGATCAGGTTGAGAAATACAAAAAACTGTTCGCCGATGAAAAAGCTTATTTCATTGAAAACTTCGTGACTTCCGATGGAAAGATGAGACGCGGCGAACAATCCGTCTGCCTGTATGCCCTCTACCTGGATCTGCTCCCCGACAGCGCATCGGTAAACGCAGTGACCGATCAACTGCTTGAAAATATCAGGCGCAACGGAAACAGGCTCCAGACCGGTTTTCTTGGCACCAAGATCATCCTGGACACCCTGACCAAAATCGGCCAAAACCAGGTGGCGTATACCCTCCTGTTCCAGGAGCAGAATCCCTCCTGGCTCTACACGGTGAACCAGGGCGCCACTACCGTATGGGAACGGTGGAACTCCTATACGGTGGCTGACGGTTTTGCCGATGTGGGCATGAACTCTTTCAACCATTATGCCTATGGCGCCGTGGCAGAATGGATGTTCGCCACAATGGCAGGAATCGGGAACAGCCAGCCGGGCTTCAAACGGATCTGCCTGGCGCCTGCACCGGATCGGCGCCTGCCTCTGGTCAGGGCAGAGTACCAGAGCGCCTATGGCCCCATCAAGGTGGTATCTGAGCTCCGGGAGGAATCCTGGCAATATAGCTTTGCCATTCCCGCCAATACCACGGCCGAAATCCGCATTCCTACAGGAGGAGCACATATTACCGTGGACGGCATGGAAGCTTCCGCCCTGTCTCTGGATAAGGACGGCATCGTTCTCTGCCGAACGGAGGACGATATCACTGTCTTCGATGCGGCAGCGTCAAAGCATACCGTCCTTGTCGCTCCGGTACAGTGAAGCTGATTTCATTGTCCTGTTCCTGGGAGACGGAATCTGATTAAGTCGAAGCGATTCTCTTTGCCCACGAAAAAGCCCGCAAACCTTGATGTTTACGGGCTTTTTCTAAGTGCCATCCCTTCGGTTGACAACTATATTCTAATTACACTGTGTCAAATCCCGGACCGATGAGAAGAACGCCCTCACATTCCATCTCTTCTGCCGGTCTTACATCCGCAAGCGCCTTCATGGTAATGACTGCAAGCTCATCGCTTCCGTTATAAAGCTTTTTATTTCCGCGGTTTGCAAATGCAAGGTTCACATAAGCCGTGCCGTCAGAGTATACTTTATTCACAGTTAAGTTTTCCATCTGTTTTACGGAATCATTTCCTTCAATTGACACAAATTCCAGTTTCGCCGGGTTATAGTCGATCACTTTACCGAACGCGTTGACATTCAAAGCATTTTTTGCCCGAACCGTCATGGTAAATGTCTCTCCCGCTTTCACACTCTCGCTTTCAGGAACAAGCGCAATGCTTCCTTCCGGTTTACCGGTCATAGTCGTTCCGTCATCTAAATGAAACATCGTGTATGCATAATCATATACATCATAGATACCGTTCATGTTAATATCGCCGCAACGTTTCTGAATCTGATCCGTAAAGTTAGAACCGTCTTTCACACTTGTTCCAAGATAGTTCTTCATGTTCGTATAGTCGCCTTCTGTAACCGTGGCGTTCCCATTGGTACTTCCCACTGCAAATCCTTTTGTGCCTTCCTTCTTATATACCGGCATCTCGTGAGTTGCAAATTTATTTCCCTTACATTCAATTGCTTCTGCTTTCAGGAAACGTGCTTTTACCCCGTCTAACGGTACTGTCCTGGCATTTTCTTCCAATTCAAGGCTTGTGTCGTAAGACCACGGTTCCTCCTTTGTCCCGTCCCATTCCGTCTTCCAGTGAACGCCGTCCAGACTGGAGTACACGTTCATTCTCACTGCCGTACCGTTTCCATAAGTGTCACGGGGATAATAGTCAAATTTATCCAACTCATATACAGCGCCAAAGTCATAAATTGCCGCAGGTTTTTCTTTGTTTACATCATCCCAGCTGAAGAACAGCCCTGCAAATGCATGGTCGTTGAGATAACGGAGATCTATATCCTCATTATTACCTGTCCATGTAATCTTACCAAGTGCGCCAACCTCATTTAACCATGGATCCAAAAGCGAACATGCAGAAATCTCATCACTCCACGGGGAGTACCCCTCCATATTTCTGGAACGCACACGGTAAGAATGCTCTGAATGGTACTCCAGTTCATCATGCTCGTAAGAAAGGGCATTACCCATGGAATAGATTCTTCCGTCCACCAGCATCTCATAGGAAGATGCTCCTTTCACCTCTGTCCAGTGGAGCCAGATGCTTGTGGGAGTCGCCTTCTCCTCTACTGCCTGAAGAGCCGGGATTTCCAGCGCCTCATTCTCTTTTTCCTCCATATGAAGCATTTCACTTACAAATCCTTTGATTTCTACTGTCTGGCTTTCTTTCCTTATGTCCGCTTCTGAAAGTTTTATGTAAAGCTTAGGAGTCGTTCTTACGTCTTTCGTAAGTTGATTCATCTCTGACTCTTTTTCTGATGCGTAAGTCATAAGGGCCGGCGCCTCGTCATAGAAGAATACTGCTTCTCCGTTTTTCGGTACAGCTGCCTCAAACGCCGCTTTATCCCTTACTTCTTCCATATGAAGCTCCGTTTCGCCATTCCTGGCAAGCACTTCCTCCGGCTTCTTGGAAAGGTTTACAATAAAGGTCGTCTTTCTCTCAGGCTCAAATCCTTCGTAATTTCCGACAGAAGGCTCTGCCATGATCACCGCTGTGTCCCCTTCTACACTTGATGTATAAGTCGTGGATACATGGTCTCCATAAGAAACATGCCCAATCGTTCCATAAGCATCTTCCTGTTTTGTCTCATTCTTGATATATTTTCCGTCATCTTCAAATGCCGTATAGGCGCTGCTGCCTGCCGGCCAAAATTCCACAATACGGTTTGCCTTGTTAATCTCATCCGGTGTATTGTTTGCTTCGTACATGGGAAGAATTGTTCCGTTCTTCACAAATACCGGAAGTTTCCAAATGGGCGCTTCAAAGTTATTGAGCACCTGTCCTCCTCTGTACTTCTCCCCGGTCAGATAGTCGATCCAGATTTCTTCTGCGTCCGGAAGGTAAATATTATTTCTGACATCATTTCCAATCTCATCTGCCGCAACGCTTTTATAGACCGGAGCCACAAGTACATTGGCGCCAAGCATATACTGATACTGCACCTGCCTGGTATAAGCATACCTATCCTCCGGATACGCTAAGAACATTGCGCGTACCATCGGAAGGCCCGTGTCATCATTTCCGGTGTCGATATTAGCTGCCGATGCCGCGCTTGTATAGATATATGGCATGAGCTTTGACTTCATCTTCAAATACATACGGTTGATTCCTGTGTATGGATCTCCGAACGTATACGGCGCTTTCACGTAACTTCCCCAACCGTCCATATTGAGCATTTGCGGAGTAAATGCTTTCCACTGATAATCACGGACTGCAATCAACGCCTTTCCTCCGAAAATACCGTCCATATCACTTCCGATATTCGGATTGCCACTCAGAGAACTTCCGATATAGGTCGGAATATGGAAACGGATATATTCCCAGTTACCGCCGGTCTGGTCCCCTGTCCACACACTGCAAAAACGCTGTGAACCGGCCCATCCGTCCAGGGAAATGATATTCGGACGGAAATTTGACATTGTAGTCACGATGTCATATGCCGTCTTCACGCCATTCAGCTGGAAAGAATATCCCGGGCCAACCCATGCGACGTCCGTCTTCAAAGTCGTAGCGCCGCCCACGGCAACCTCCTGTCTGAAGTCACGAAGCAAATGCCAGTATGTCTGGCTGTCTGAATCCGGAGCCAGATTACTCTCCGTCCAAAGTCCCGTTGCCACGCCTTTGGCATTGGCATATTCTGTGAATCGTGCAAAGTTGTTCACATTAGCATCTACCGCGGCAAGACGTTCCGGTGAACTGCCGCCGTCTTCGTCCACGCCGCCCTGCATATAGTAACCATTCTGACCATACCCTCCGCCATAGCCGTCGTTGGGCAGAATATATCCGAGAGGCATGTCAAAATGCAGGTAGGTATCCACAACCGCTCTTGCTGAATACTGAAACGGCGTATCTACACTCTCGGGATAATTGTCCGTTGCTACCGTAGGTCTCTCTCCGTTTAACGACTCTGAATGAAGTCCTTCTGCAAGACGGTAGCCTTTTGCCATACCGCTCTCGTATTCTGTCACGCCTTCACTGTCGCTTGGATCTGTTCCTTTTACGTTCCAAAGCTTATCACCTTTCTCATCAGACCATGAATCGCGGTTATAGCAGTTTAAGTGACCTTCATAGAAGCCGTACTCCGGAAGGAGTATTGGGTCTCCGGTCACTTTATAATATGCCCGCAATAATTCCTGTGTCATGCGGCTCCCGTTTTCACCGTCAGACACAAAATAATATGCGCTTAATTTATTCTCCTTGTGCGTTGCTGTCACAGCTTTTCCATTTACTTCTCCAAAGTCATAGCATCCTTCTGCAAATGTATTTCGAAGCACGCCATAGCCTCCGGTCGTAAAATAGAACGGATTCGGTGAAGCCACGCCATTATCTGTCCATGCGCTTTCATTTACAATCTGAATCTTCTTTCCTGTATGCACAAATCGTCCGTTCTGTGTCCCGCCCCCGAAGAAATGCTCATTTTCCTGCTTTACAAGGGTCTGAACCGTCTCCGCTTCTGTGATTGTAAGAGGTTCTGCCTCCTCCATGACAGTACGTCCATGTAATGTGATTTTCATTTTTGCCGTAGATTTTTCCCAGACTACAGCCACATCCTTACATCTGACTTCAATCTGATCGTCTGTCTCGGACACCTGTGCCGCCGGTTTGCTGTATTCCTCTGATTCATCCGGCTGCTGCTGAATCTTCGCTGTATGTTCTTCGTCTTTCGGCACTGCATAGCTTCCGAACACACCGCTTGGATCTACATCATATCTGAAAATCCTCTCCTCTAAAAATGTAAGCTTTCCTCTGATATTGTCATTAAAATCTATGTATACAATATTTCCGTGAGAAGAATCCTTTCTGACAGATTCTGCATTGCTTAGCTTTGAATCCAATTTGCTCATCTTTAACCTCCCTTGTCTTATCCGAATTTCGGTTCATCCCTCAGACAGATTGTGTCTGCCGCCTTTCCATCTGTCTCAAACAAAACGATTCCATTGCTTCCTTCTCTATCTATTAAGATAGCGTTCCATCATTGCTACTGGGCATCATCCCTTTGACGCCTTACTCCCCGAGTAGGGCTCGAACCTACAACAACTCGGTTAACAGCCGAGTGCTCTACCATTGTATGATGTGTAGCCTGAATTTCTACTCTTTTTATCTGATTTGATATCTCTTCATTTTCGTCATCCCTGTCTCGGTCACCTTATTATCATCCACTAACAGCTTCAGCAAATTTCTGGTCCTCGTTCTTCCGATACCCAGCCAATCAGCCACTTCCTCTACTTTATATTTCATGTTTGGCTGCATTTTGCTTAAAATGATTTCTTTCTGCATCTGTGTTTTTTCTGTCACTTTTTTTCTGTCACTTTTTTCTGTCACTTTTTTTCTGTCACTTTTTTGTGATGCTTTTATGGATTCTGTGCTGACAAATGATAATTTTAAAATCGTCCTGTCAGGAGAATATTCTTCTATCACCTGTGGCTCAACCCATCCTTGACTCTCCCAAACAGAATAAATATCCGGCACACCGCTTCCTGCGCGTTCACCAATACCAATCATATTAAACATTTTCATAAGCGCCTTATTCCTTGGGTCAGAAATCCCTCCCTTCAACATTTGCTTTTTTCCGGTACGAATACTGCCCGGATTTTCCAGCACAATACTGTCCGGCTCTTTCTTAATGACAATACCTCTCGGCAGATAAAAATCTGTATTTACAATACAATTAGCAAGCGCCTCTCTGATTGCCTTATGAACATGCGTATCATCTACCCTGACTACTCCTTCCAACTTGAAGGGCACTTTAATGTCCTTCACTAATTTCCCATACACACGAAAAAAGAAATCAAATAAATTTCCTGACCAATCCCCCGAGCTGGACTGCAGACGGTCAGTCCAACGGATTTCCGGATCCAATAACTCCCTGAAATCAAGAAAGTACTCCGGATATTCATATAAAATCTTATATTCATCTCCAAACATCAGTAAACCCGCTACAGTTGGGTGTAACAGACCGTCTGTCCGGCACAGTTTTGCGGCGCCAATTCTCTCCAGATAATCTGCATCTCCCAGCTGCTCCCAAACATGCTCTCTTCGATATGCCATGTGTCGGTTACGATATGCATGTACTGTCTCCGTATTGAGCACATCCATCTGCATATTTTCAAGCAATCCGGCAAACCATTTCTGGCTCTCTTGACCTCGCGGCGGTTATCCTCTCTATACTCATTAAATTTGGATAATTCAAACATTACAGGATACCCCTTCCAAAATTACAAATCAAAATATAGTTCCTTACAGCATCGTTCTCGACAATCCGAAGATTCAAAGAAACAATACCGCTTTCGTCCACCAATGTCGTCTTTTCCTTCCGTGATTGGAGAACCAATTTTGTCGAATATTCTTCCAGATTAGCGTATCCATTCAATCCCTGAATCAACTAACAAATCGCTCTGTCATACTTTGCAAAACTGAATAATCTTAAAGTAGAAAAAATGCTTCGGGAAACCCGAAACATTTTTCTAACATTTTCTTTCGACTTATAATCTATTTCAAGTTACGGAAACTATCCAATCCTCCAAGAACTCCACAGGACACTACGCCTTAAAACAACCTCTCACTACTGCGTTCAATAAACGACAATGTTTACAAAATTTTTCAAACTCCCCGAGTAGGGCTCGAACCTACAACAACTCGGTTAACAGCCGAGTGCTCTACCATTGATACGGTTACATACCGTAAAATCTCTTTGATAGAGTGTTATGTCCAAATTACAATCGAGGCTATACTTTTCACTCTGTTCGGCTACCATCTGACTGGTGACCTAACGAATGGTATATTAACACAACTTCTCTCATTTGGCAAGAGGGAAATTTATGTTTTTGAAATTCTTTTTATACTTTTTACTCTTTTATAACGCTGTACATAAATAACCGTAATGAAACATGATCCGTCTTTTTTCAATGATAGGGCACATCAGCCGACCACCCTTTATCAGATGGCCTCCGTGACCAAAATGCTGCCGTCGCCCCACTCGGAGCAGAACTGCTGGTATGACATATTGAGCTCAACAGAGATTTTGTAATCCCTCCCAACCTCAATACGCTTGAACAAGTGGCAGGCTATCATTTTCTTCTGCTCCAGTGTGGCCGTGTCAAATTCCTCCGCCCAGGACTTGAACTGATTGTAGGTCGGGGTGATCAAGTCAATCCCCTGCTTCTTCTTTGCTTCTTCATCCCGAAGCTCTGTCAGCTTGGTTTCCGCTTCGGTAATCCGTGATTTGACAGTCTGGATTGCCTGGGACAGATCTTCCGGGGAATAAATGCTGTCGCCTGTCAGCGTCTTTGCGATTTCAAGCTGCAGCTTCGTGAGCTGTTCTCTATTCTTCGTAAGCTCCAGATCCAGCTTCTTCTGCGTGGCCCTGTTCCCGGCCATCTGCCGCTTGAACATTGCCTGCAGCTTTTCTTCCTCCGGCGCCCCATCCATGCAGCTAAATATTTTTCGGATGATCTGCCGGATGGTCTCGTCCACCCTGTCCGCCTGATAGGTTGTCTGCCCGTCACACTTGCAGAGCTTGCGGCTCTTGTGGTAACAGGAATACTTGATCTGGTCCACGGAATACTCCGTGCCGTCAGCCCTCGTATAACTGTCGCGGTACCGGATGGTCGTCAGCCTCCCGCCACAGTGGGCGCAGAACACATTCCCGGAAAGCATTGCCTGTCCTTTGGTCTGTAAAGCTATATGCCGCTTTTCCTCGTTCTTGTTCTGTCTCTGCTCCAGGATGTAAAGAATCTGGTCGTATGTATCATCACTGCGGAGCCGCAGCGCCTCCAACTGTGGAGAAGTCGAGCCGTCCTCCAACCTCCCGCAATAGAAGGAATCCCGAAGGATACGAATCACTTTAATGCTTGTGAACTTTCCCCCGCCGCTGGGCTTGTACCCCTTTTTATTAAGGAAATCCGCCATCCTGTATGAGCCGTACCCCTTATGGATTGTCATGTCGTCTATCATGCGGAGCACTTCGCTGTCCGCCGGGTCAATCTCATACTTCTTGACTTTTGCGCCCTTCCGGTTCACAAGCCCGCTGTCCGCCAGGCGGTACCCGAACTTGACCGGTCCGCCGGTGTATAACCCGTCAAGGGTCATCTGCTGCATCTTGCTCTTGATCCGGATGGAAGTCTTTTCACTCTCGCCGGACGCCTGCCAGAACCGGAGATAATTCATCAGCTTGTCCACATGGTTGTTAAAGCACTGCTGCCCCTCCTGGGTGCTCCATACCTCAACGCCGTGCTTGGCGAACCATTCCACCACGAAAGGCGTCTCGTCATCAATCCTCCCGATCCTGTCGAACATAAATACCAGAAGAATGTCAAACTCGTTATTCAGGGCCGCCTCTTTCAGTTCCTGGATGGCGTCCCTGTCATCCGCCGACACCTTATAGCCGGAAATCCCTTTTTCGGAAAACTCTTTCAGGATCGTCCAGTCCTGCTGGCTACTGGCAAAATCACGGCACGCTGTTTTCTGCATGGGGATGTCATTCTCATTCTTATCATTCTTGTCTACCTGCTTTTTGGTCGATACTCTATAAAGACAATAAACCCGTTTCATTACGCTACCTCCGTACATTCTTTTTGTACGGAATCACGCTGCTATTCCTTATTCGCTTGTCAATGTGCAGCCGGGGCAATACCTCTCCCGGTACTTCTATTATACCGTGAAATGCCCCTGACGGCAACGCGTCTTTTGAGGAAAAGCACCGTAATCCTCCTGTTTTCATAGTGCCTGGCCGCATGGGATGAACTCTTTCTGGAAGCGTTCCTCATATGCCTCCGTGAGAATGTCCCTGACCTTATTTTTCACATCTGTACCCTCGCTCCCGCTGAACATGATCGTGACCGCCGAGCTGTTGATATGTAACCGCATGACAGGATTCCTGTCTGTCCTTATACTCTCCAAAGAAAAACCTCCTTCCCGTTCCCAATGTCTTTATCAAGGCCACATGAATAAGTCGGGCCTGCGCTCTTACAGTCACAGACCCGGCCCATTGTATCTGATCTCGATTCTGTCCGCCGTATTTGCCACGCTCCCCGGCAGATCCCATACACACTTATATAGGAAGGGATTGCTACAGGCTGCGGCCGGCTTCACCGCATCATAGCCCCGCCTGTGCCGCCGCTTTGCCAGAGCAAGCAAACACCGCAGGGACTCCCCTTCCAGTCTGTGAGGGGTCGTGAGAAAGTACCATTATGATCTGCGCCGTCATCGCGTCCGGCCTGCCACAGCCGGATCGGTGGAAACGTGGACCGCTCGGACAGCCTTTATTCATCACCTCCCCAGGCTGTCTGTCTTTGCGCCGCCCCATCCTCCGCTCGGAACACAGAATGAAGTACCCATAGCAATGTGTATGAAATTGTCAAGGTGCCGCAGAGGGCAGAGCAGATATTAGTCACTCCTTGGGGTGGCCCAGAGCCTGCGCCCTGCTGCCTCACCCCCGGCTTGTCCTGCCGGAAATGCCCTTCTTACTATTCCGTACATTTTCAGGGCAATTTCGCCGTCTGAATTAAAAAATTTCTTCTAAAACTTTTTGAAGGTTGCTCAAACCGTGTTCAATGGATTTCCTCACATTGCTCTCATTGATTCCCTCCGCCCTGGCAATGGCACTCTTGCTCATGCCAAGAAAATAATGCGCATAAATCCGGTTGCGCTGTTTTTCTGGCAGAGAGGCAAGGGCTTTATAAAGCTGTTCCCTGTCATAAAGCTGCTCTACAAGATCACAGGGATTTTTCTGGCCCAAAGCTGCCATATCCCTTTCAATGCCTCCAGCATAATCCAAAGAATAAAAAGCCTTGTAACGGTATGTACGGATTCGGTATGCTTCTTCCAAAAGCTCATACTCCCGAAGCAGGAATGCGATTTCCTCCGGCACCTCAACAACTGTGTCTTTTGTATAAAACGGGTAATAATCCCGCAGATTGATTTTCTTCATGGGTAATCCTCCAATCTCGATTTATAGTTGACTGGCAAAATCGAAATCAGAGGGTGGGGAACGGCAACGGAAAGCAACACCGCTCCCCTCATGTTTCAAAAAAATAATGCGCACCCCCAAAAATCCAGGTACGCAAAATAATAGTTCTCCTATATTGTTTGGAAAATGATGTCGTGTAATCGAATATATTGTCGAAAGAAAAAGCGCCGTAATCCACTTTGTATGGACTACGACGCACATTATCTTTACTAACCTGCATCCTTTTAGGATTGCATATATTGCGGTATTCATATGTCCTCCCCAAATGAGGAGAACCAGAATCGTTATCCGATATCAACCTCTAAGCTAAGAGGAATTATATCTGACATATGCCAAATTACCGCCCTATATAAACCATTCTTTTGCACTATTTAGTTAATCAGAATTTTAGGTTCAAATATTAAATTTATACCCAACATTATGTACACTTTTAATAAAATTAGGAATATTTTGCGTTATTCGTAATTTCTGTCTAAGGCTACTGATATGATTTGTAATGGTCTTTCGGAAATTGACATCATAATCCTCAAACCAAACAATATCTGCAATCATTTCATATGTAAAAACACGATTTGGATTGGAAATAAGCAGCGCTAACAATTCAAACTCTTTTGCTGTTAATTCAATCTTCTTTCCACATACAGAAACCATCCTTTGATCCTGGTCAAAATGTAAATTCCCATGCTCAAAAGAATGTGTCCAACTATTTATAGAATTCCTCCTTTTACTCGAAAAATCTGCAAAGCATTCTAAAACATCCGATATCTGTTCTATTCCAAAGCCTTCCGGATCAACAATGATTATAGGAATATGCCGTATACTGCGCATGACATTAACATACGGTAATGAATCTAATACTCTGGAATGAAAAATAGCCCAATCATAACTTTTTTCTCTTAATAAACATTGAGCCTTTTGTGTTGTTTCAGAAAAATCTGTCTCTACATTCTTCTTCAACAGTTTTGGGCAAATAATCTCATATTCATTTCTATTATATCCAACCGCCAATACTTTATATGCCATGCGCTCTCCCCCTTTCTCTCAGTTTTTATGATAGAACCTTTATATTTTTCATATTAACAGGAAATAAGTATCCACATCTTACAAATTTTGACTTCCTTTCAGCAGAAACTGGCCTATATATTCTCTCAAAGCCCTATTCCAGTGAGAAAATCACCGTCACATCTCCACTTCCAAGTGCCTCCTCCCAACTGGTCAGATCATCAATATGCCCCAATCTCGTGTAGCTCCAAGAATTGGAACCATAAAAAATAACAATCTGGTTCCCATTGTATAAGACGATATCCCCGGCCTGTGTCGTGGTCTGGCTGTTGCTGGCTGGAAGGCTTGTTCCCAGAGAGCCTACCTTTTCAAAGCCGGAATAATCGCTCATCTGAATCACGACAGGGTTCTCCCGCATCATTTCCACCAAAGCAGACACAGCTTCATTCTCTTCCAATGTGGCTGAAAATACCACATCACCAACCTGCACATTCATATTTGTCACTGTATTCTCCTCCGTATTATTCTGAATATCTGTTTCTGCCGCACCTGTTTCATTCATCTCGGTTTCCTGCACAGATTCGGCTTCACTTGCAGCCTCCACTGATTCTGCCGCGGTTTCATTTTCATCAACCATGGTACTCTCCGGCATCGTTTCAGCCGCAGTATCCGTAAAATCCATAGCCACAGATGATTCATCTGCATTCTCTGAGCCGTTCAAAATATCAGATTGTGAGGAACCCTCTATCGTGGAAGGCTCTGCCTGACGGCCGGGTGTCTGGGCCTGTGTATCGTTCTTTCCACAGGCTGCCATAAAAGACAGGACTATAGCCAGATACAAAACTGTATAAAATTTTCTCATCGCTCATCTGCTCCTTTTTCAACTTTTTCACATAATTTCATATCTGGATTGCCCTTATAAAAACAAGGATTCCAAACAAGCTCAACACTACTCCGAAAATCCGGTTCATCTTCTGGAAGCTGTCCGCCCGTTTCTTCTTTCTGGCCAGGGCAACCGCAGCGGCAAGCCCTCCCCACCAGAGATAGGTTCCAACAAACACCCCCAAAACTACCAGCCATCCACTGGCTTTTGTGTTGTCCCCTGCAATGCCAAACCAGGAAAAGGCAAACAGAAAGGTCAGGATTGCCGCCGGATTCGTAATCCCTACCGCAAAAGAAGAAAGAAACATCCGCACCTTTCCAGACACTACCGGGACTTCCGCCGCCTCTCCTTTTCGGAATAGCAGTCTGATTCCCATAAACAGGACAATGGTTCCTCCCACCAGATGAATAGCAGTCTGATATTGCAGAAGAAAATCTGAAATTATGGTCAGACCGAAAGCTCCGATTGCCGCATAGATGCAGTCCGCTACAGAAGAACCCATTCCTGTGAGAAGCCCTGCCTGTATCCCATGCTCCCATGTTCTCTGTACAGTCATGGCTCCCACAGCCCCTACCGGCAACCCGAAGATCAGTCCAATCAAAATACCTTTCAAAAACATATTCACCTCTTGTCATTCACTGCTCATTACTGTCAATGGTTTTAAACTTTTTCCAGATTCCTTTTTCCAAAGAATCATTCCCACAGGAATCACCAGCGCTTCTGCAAGCACGAACGCCCACCAGATCAATGACAACTCACCAAACCCAGAGGCAGCTGCAATCAAAAGCACCGGCATGATTACCTGTCTGCCTAAAGTAAGCAGCATACTCTGGACTCCCATTCCCAATCCCTGGAAAGCGGATGAAAATGTAAGGCATACATTGGAGAGAAGATAGCTTACCGCCATGATCCGCAGAGCCGTCACGCCGATCGCAATCATTTCTTCCGAAGCATCAAACAACAAAAGTACATGTTCCGGCACGATTTCCATAATGAGAAAAAATACACTGTAAAGAATAATGGAATACAGCATCGCCCACTGGCAGCTCTGATATATCCTTTCCGGCTTTTTTGCTCCATAATTGTACGCCACAATGGGAATCAGCCCGCTTCCCATGCCATTCACCCCGACAGTCACCAGCCCCTGTATTTTTACACAGGCTCCATAGACAGCAACTGCCGTAGGTGTAATGGCCATCAGGACTGAATTCACATAAATTGCCAACACAGAAGTAATTACCTGCACAAATGTACTTGGTATCCCAACTTTTAAGATTGCCGCCATACACCCTGTATCTGCCTTTATAGTAAAGCGGATTGGAATTTCCCTATTCCATCTGCGGTTTATAAAATACCCGGCAAAGCAGCCAATCCACTGGCCAATTACGGTAGCCAGAGCCGCACCTGCCGTCCCCATGGCCGGAAGACCAAAGTATCCGAAAATAAGGATTGGGTCTAACACCAAATTGGTGACAGAAGCGGCAGAAAGTGTAAATAGAAACAGCGATGCTTTGCCGCTTGCCATCACAAAACGGTCAAATACCCATTGTCCCATCATACCCAGGGAACCCAGCATACAGATCCGCAGGTATGGGATTCCATAACCCATAATTGTTTCGGCTCCGCCGGACTGCCATCTGAAATATGGTTTCATCACGGTTATTTCCAGCATGACAACCAGTACCCATGCCAAAAATGCCAACACCAGAGCGGCTGACGCCGTTTTCATTACTCTGTCTCCGTTCTTCTCTCCTAATGCCCTGGAGATTACCGCATTCAATCCTACGGCAATGCCAAGCCCCATGGCAGACATGATGATCTGAACCGGTGCCGCCAATGATAATGCGGTCAATGCCTCTTCTGATATCCTGGCAACAAACACGCTGTCCACGAAGTTATAAAGAGAATTGATCAGCAGAGAAATCATCAGCGGTAATCCCGTTTTCAGCACTAAACCTGATATTCTTGCCGTTCCCATAGGATTCTCTGGCGGCAGCATCTCTTCCATGCAAAATACCTCCATTCAATAAGCCAAAAGAAGTGTCAGGCGGTTTTTTCAGACGGAATGGTACATGTCGCTTTTACTTCTTTTAATCCGCCAATCATTACCTCTCCTTTTGCATGTTCGTCATCCATGATCACTTCTCCCACTTCCGGCACACAAATCCGGCCGGACAGTGGATTTTTGATACTGTCAACCTTTGTTGTAATAACTGCATCCACTTCCGATTTCTCGAAAGCAAGGTCGGTATCCACCATTTCACAATCAATCAATTTCAGGTTTTTGCAGTAACACAGAGGCTGCGTCCCGATAATCTTACAGCGAATCAGTGTCAGGCCGTCAGAGTACCATGCCAGATATTCCCCTTTGACCACACTGTCTTTGACGGTTATGTTTTCCCCATGCCAGAACGCATCCTTCGTATCAAATACACAGTTCTCAAAGGTGGCGTTTTTGATATACTGGAAAGAATATTTACCCTTAAACTCCACGCCACGGAATACCAAGTCTTCTGAACGCATCATAAAATACTCGCTGACTGCCGTAGTATCTTCCATTCGGATTCCCCTGACAGACCAGCCAAACTCCGGAGAGATGATATCGCAGTTTTTGACCACAACGTCACTACACTCCCTGAGCGCCTTGATGCCATGCAGCTTCGTATCCGTAATCTCTACATGGTCGGAATACCAGAGAGCCGCCCTGCAACTTTGCGTCATTTCCGAATCCTTAATAGAAAGCCCATGGTCATGCCAGAAGGGATAGCGCAGATTGAAAAAGCAATGCGCCGTTTCGATATTCTTTCCCTCTTTGAAGGCGCTCTCTCCATCTGCCGGCCCGTCAAAAGAACAGTTTTGTACCAACACATTCTCGCTTCCATAAAGAACACGCTCCATGTCAAAAGTCTGATTTTCAATTACTTTCATCTTAATTTCCTCCACTCAACTTCATATATTTTTTAGGTTTCTTTACATAGCTTGATGTTTGTTCAAGCAACAGGGGTTACAGAACTGTAAACGATTCTTATTTTACGGCTGGGATATCTGGATAATCTTATTTCCCCACCCTTCCAGCACAGGGTTTTCCTCCACAGCAGTCACAAACTCCTCTGTGGCATCAAATGTACCAATCTTGGTATATTCTGCCGAAATCTCCGCGTCATGGTAAAACAGGACGATACGGTTTGGGTCAGAGTAAAACACATCACCTGCTTTTGCCTCTGTCACGGTCTCCGGATTGTCAGATGGGATATCATACCTGCTGGGAATATCGTAATACTGCAGCACGCTGTAATCCACATCATCATCCCTCTCATAAATGGGAAGCCGCCAGTCAGAAGTACCTACATATCTGGCAATAGCTGCCGCTGTTTCATTATCCAGAAGGGTCATCATAAATGCCTTCCCATTGTCCCCAAACCGGACTTCCAACTGTGTGCTCCCAGTTTCTGCTGTCTGATTCTGATCATCCTGGTTTTCTGTGCCGGATGTTCCCTCTGTATCAGCTGTTCCTTCTGTTCCGGCAGTATCTTCCGGCCTTTGTGTTTCTATCACTCCGGCTCCGCCTGCATCGGCAATCGTATCTCTGCCATCTTCCCCATCATCCTGGCCGCATCCTGCCAGAAGCACAGCAGAAAGTGCCATAGCCGCCATCATTTTCATTCCTTTTTTTGTCTTGTAATGATTTCTTTTCATTTTCTCTTCATCCTTTCAATATTTTGTTGCAGTGCCATATCATATGCCGTCTTTTTTCACGCTCTAACTCCCATCCGCCCGCTTCAGCGGGCGTACAGATCAAGATGATGAAATTTCTGATTTCACACTATTCTGCCGTCAGTACATTCATATCCTCCTTTCTGATCCTGCCTGCCAAAAGCCAGGCAAAACCCAGAAACAGGAATGTAACGGTGAGTCCTGGGAAAAGAATGCTTCCAGGCGTATTTCCTGACGCGAAATTGCTGATTCCGGCAAGCCGCATAACAGATGAAACAATCACATCCGTAAAGCAGACTGCCGCCAATGTCCCAATCGCTGCCCCAACTGCTGACACAAGCCCAAACCGCAATGCAAAAGATAAACGGAGCATTTCCACGGAGCAGCCTATGGATTTATAGATCCCGATATCTTTCCGTTCCGTATCCAGAATCCTTGCCCCCGCCATTCCCGTAACAATGCAGACAAATACCGCACTTACTCCATACAGGAAGAATATCAACAGATGCATGGCGGAAATAATCCCGAAAAGCCCCGGCCAGGAGTTCTCATGGACATGCACATCTCCTCCATAGGTCTGTTCCAGTTCCTCCGTGAGCGCCTGTTTCCGGGATGTGTCACTTAAAAAATAGTGATAGCACCACAAACGGCTGTCATCCTCTCCGATGGAGAGATATCCCTCTCTGCTCATCCCTAAGTTTGCCCCCATATCATTGGCACAGTGGTAAATCCCTGAAACTCTGAACTCCCTGCTTCCTTTATTTCCCCGGACTGTCACCAGATCCCCTACTTCTGCTCCCAGATCTGCCGCCAGAACCTCTGTCAGCACCACTTCATCCTTTTCTCTACATGTCTGTCCTGCGCTGATATGGAACCGCTCAGGCTCCGTGATCACATTAGCCGTATAATTTGTCCCGTTTACTGACACACTGGGCATGGCCAGCATATAACTGTCTGTAATATCCGTGTAGGAAAGCACCACCTGCTCCATCTCCTGCGCCGGGAGTTTTCCCAGAACCTGCACGCCCAGGTCAAGGTCTGCCGGGTTAAAAGCATCCATCATCCCCTTCCCGTCCACTCCCAGCCAGCCGTTGATTCTGCCTGCCAGGGAAGCGAAGAACACTAGCATAGCCGCCACCAGACAGGCGCTGATATAACGCCTTCTCCCTGTCAGAACCTGGCGCAGCGCCAGATGGAAAGTAAGCCCCTTTGCCCGGATGGCCGGAATCCTGCGCTTGTATTCCATGTGCTTTCTTAAGTTACCCTGATCCCCGGCTTCCCTGCGGATCGCAGCCATAGGAGAAATCCTGCCAAGCCTCCCAAGACACAGGACACAAAATCCTGCGGATAGCAGCAAGAGTATGGTCAAAACACCCATACTGGGCAGAATCGGGAAACAGATAGGAAACAACACCCCTGTGGTAGTGACCATCAACCTGCTGATCTGTCCCGATACCGGAACTGCAAGGAGCATTCCCAGCACCACACCGCTTCCCACAGCTGCCATATACTGCATCATTACCTGCCCTGCCAGCTGCTTTCCGGTAAACCCGATGGTTTTCAGGATGCCGAAATTTTTCCATTCCTGCTCTACCAGCCCGGAAATGCTATGTCCCATCACCGCCAGAGCCGCTCCCAACAATACCACTGCAAAAGCTGCAAAAAGCGCACTGAAAGCATTCTGTAGAACCACCATGAAGCCTGCGATAGTTTCCGCGCTGTGGATAAATTCCGTATACATGGAAAGCGGCGTATTTGTGGTCAATACCCTATTCATCTCTGAAACGGTAATCCCTTCCGCCGTTTCAATGTGAATCATGCTCCCATTCCTTGCCAAAGCATCCATACCGCTTTCTTCTATGATAGATAGAATCTTCTCATATGTTTTTTCCGAAATCAGAAATCCCTTCATCCCAATCATAGAGCTGCCCATAAAAGGATCTTCATAATATCCCGCCACGGTAAGGCTGATATTCCTCCCGCTCCTGGCTATGGGAAATGTAATTGCATCACCAGGCTCCAGATCCATCATGGATTTCATGGAAGAGGAAACATACACTTCCTGCTCTCCGATTTCTTCCGGAGCTTTTGCATATTCAGAAAGGCTGTTTTCAAAGAAACGATACCTGCTCCGGGTAGGAATCCCAATCTCCGCAGATATCCACGGGATCAGCTGTCCCTCACTGTCAGATTCCACGCCGTTTGCCTCATATTCCGAAAAAATCAGCCTCTGAACCGTTGCATCCTCCACCCCTTCTTGTTTCCGGATGCTTTCCAACAGAAATTCCATATCCGGTACATCGGCTGTCCATGCGGTAAGGTCCCCAAACCCAGCCCTCCCCATCTCTTCCCGGATATAACTGTTTCCTGCAAAAGCAGTCATCAGTACCACAGTCAGGGAAAGCGCCGTCAGAAACAAAAGGACTCCGATTCCAAAAAGAGTACCCTTATGCCTTTTCATTCCTGCCCGGATTATCATCTGATTTTCCAACATTTTCGCCTCCTTACCAGCGTAATCCGGAAAGCCACTGGCTTACGTCTCTTTCCCGCTGCTTTTCTTCCATTTCGTTATAAGGCTCCAAAGCCAGCTCATCACATATTTTTCCATCCTCCAGATACAAGATCCTGTTTCCTCTAACGGCTGCCCGCAGATCATGGGTCACCATCAGGATGCTCTGACCTTTCCGGTTCAAATCGGTCAAAAGGCCAAGGACTTCACGGGTATTTGCCTGATTCAGTGCGCCCGTCGGCTCATCGGCAAACAACAGGCCGGGCTTCCCAATCATAGCTCTGGCGATAGCTGCCCTTTGTGCCTCACCCCCGGATACCTGGGATGGCAGTCTGTTTTTTGCTTCCTCCACATCCATCTGCCGCAGGAGATTTTCCGCCCTCTCCCTTACCTTTTCGGCGCTGTCCTTTTTGCTAACATATCCCGCCACCAATACGTTTTCCAAAAGTGTCAGGCTGCTCACCAGATGGGTCTGCTGGAATACAAACCCAAACTCCTCTGCCCTTAGCCTCCCCATCCGTTTTTCTGAAAAGCTGCTGATTTCCTTATCCCGGTAAAGCACACGCCCTCCGGTTATGTGATCCATGCCGCCAAGCATATACAAAAGTGTAGATTTTCCGGCTCCCGAAGGCCCCATAATGACAGTAAAGTCTTTTTCAAATATTTTGATGTCAATTCCGTCAAGAACTTTTATCTCTGTCTTTCCCTGATGAAAAGTCCTGGTGATTTTTTCTCCCTGTAATATCACATTTTTCACACCTCTCATGCCACCTTTCCTTTTAGAATCAAAGGTTTTTTCCCTGTTTTTTTATCCGGCAGGATCATATCCACAAAATTTACATAAAACTGCACATATTCCAGTTTTTTCTCTTTCAAAATCTTCCTCATCTGATGCAGCATCTCCTGCCGGATATATTCTCTGGAAGCGCTGCTGTCTGTTTCCGCATACATTTCAAAGGTATCTTTTGTTGTCTGCCGGAACTGGTAATCTTTCAAGCCTTCAATACAGAACCCTTCAATCGCTAAGGGATGCAGAAATTCCCGTTCCCCCGTTCTATTCTCAAACCACAGCACATCGTCGTTTCTTCCCAACAGGCCTACCGCTCTGGTAAATGGCGGTTCGCCTTCCCTCGCAGCCTCCAATGTCAGATGGTCCAAAAGGCGGTAACGGATCAAGGGCTGTGTGTAATTGTACAAGCAGGTCAGATACATCACTCCGTTTTCCACTTCAATCAGGTTCAGATCATCAAAAAGAACCATTCCCTTTTCCGGATCTGTCTCTACCCCCAGAGCCAAAGACTCACTGGCACCGTAGATATTTACAATCGTCGTCTGAAATACCTTCTCCAGGTACTTCCGCAAAGTCTCATTAAGCGGCTCTCCACAGGAGATTACCCTTTGGATGTCTATGGCAACATCCCCCTTTTCCATAAGCTGCGCCAGAATCTTAATGGCGGACGGATACCCGATAACAATATTCGGTCTAAACTCCCTAATCTGTCTGATCCATTCGGCAACCGGTGTCTTAATATCCAGATACATCTGCTCCGCTCCTACCCCACAGGTTCCATCTCCCACTGCCATAGCACCGCCATACCTTCCGTCCGTGGCAGCGATATAGATAATTTTGGGGCGTTTCATCAGAAGCCTCAAAATCCGTGGCATGGACATATCCCATAGAGCCGCCCGGATGATACCCAGAAGCATCTGATTCCAGGCATCTTCATCATATACAAAATATCCGGGCTTTCCGGTGCTTCCGGAAGAATGAACCACATGATACTTTCCCTGATAGGGCTTTCGGTCTGTCGCCTCCTCTGCGTCAAATTTCCGTAAGTCTTCCTGTTTTAAATCAGGTACTGTGACCAGTTCATCGAAATGCTCCAAAAGCGCCTGCTTGTCGATGGCAGGAAAGCAGGAAAGAGGCAATGTATCCAGCTGTTCTTTCGCAATTCCTGCATTTTCAAAAGCTGCCCTGTAATAAGCGGAATGTTCCCATGCGAACCTGAGAATCCTTCGCAGTTTTTTCTCCTGCAGAGAACGCATCTTGCCGGCACTTAATTTCACATTCTTTTTCAGTCTGTATAAATCCTTTAAAATCTTTAAGTAGTTCATTTCCTTCCTCCTGATAAAAATGCTGTGTAGATTCACCTATTCTACCGAAACGGCATATGCCGCTCCATAATTTTCCCTGTGATAATAGATCAGTTCCTTTGCTTCTTGATTCATAACAATGCTCCATTCGGTTGATTCAAACTCACCAAAATTGTCCTTGCACACACTGTCTAATGCATCCCGCACTTCTGTTTCCGTCATTGCCCCTCGTTCTTCCAGTGTCTGAGTAAGGATTTCATACCGGGTATGGGACTGGACGGTTCCGATTCCCTGCTTCTCTCCATCAGCCAGATAAAAGTTGGTAACAACCGGCGTTTCAATCACAATCATCTCATTGTCTACATATTCCACAGCCACGCTCCTGCCGTCCGCATCCGCCAGAGCCAGATGCACCATCATTCCCATGGAACTGTGAAAATCATATTGCTGCAAAAGTTCCAGCGCTTCTTCCACATTGGCTGCCTGATCAAGCAGTAATCGGACTGCCGTAGTGGTCGTGAGGTCAGGTTTGGCCGTATCCTGATTGATACTTACGGAATCCTGAATCATATTCACGGAAACCGCCAGCCCTTTTTCATTCATCCCATCCAGTGGTGCGTATAAAGAAACAATAGCCCGCACAGAATCTGGTAATTTTGAAATATCAATCCCGCCAGCACGAATAAAATCCATATTGACGGTTGAAACAGAAGCGTAGCTGTTTTCAGTTCTTGCGCTGACAATCAATCCATTACAAGCATTCCAGTCAAAATTTCGTCCGAACAGGTATCCGCCATCCTGATTTTCCACCGATAGGGTGCTGCAACCGAAAGGAGTTCCTTCCATATGGATTTCCTGTGCCAGCAATGATGTAATATAGGCTGCAACATCTGTATCCGAAGCGGCGCCTCCCTGCTCTAAAAATGTGTCGAAGCCATACTCTCCTTCATATCGAACCATTGACAAACCCGTTTCCAGTTCTGTGATTTCAGAAGTCGGTGTGACCTGGACTGCATTTTTATCTCTGTTGGCCTTTCCATTTTCTTCTCTTACTGCACCTTCCTCCTCTGTCCGGCTTTCCTGGCTTTCCTCACTATGTCTCTTTACCGTTACCTGCTCGCCGGTATTCTTTCCGCATCCTGACAGCAACCCCGCCACCCCTAGCATCAAAAGCAGACCTATCAAAAAATCTCTTTTCACCTTTTTCACTTCCTTATTCAAGTTCCGCTGTAGCTATATGTATCCTACGAGATATACTTTAACTGCCCCAGATAACATCCACCTAACAGAAAAATAAACAATTTCTAAATGAATTCTTGCAGATTTCTCAACTACCTTTTGTTTTGTGTTTCTGGATTTATCTTAACAAGATAGTATATAAATAGCAAATACTTATACTTTATTCAGATAACTAGAAAATAATTATAGATAAATTTTTGCCCGCACAAAAACCGGTTCTGCATCATAGACAGATTTTATCTCTGTCTTCAGTACCAAACCGGTTTTACATCTAAAATACAATACTTATTTTCTACATTCCAATATTTTCAGCATGATGCACTCATATAAGCATCATCATCCACTGGTTCCAGCCATTCGTTAAAACCTTCTTCTGCAGGAACCTCAACAGCCAAATGAGAGAACCAACTGTAAGTCGTCGCTCCATGCCAGTGTTTTACGCCTGCCGGGATATTTATTACATCTCCGGGAAATAACTCCTGTACCCCTTTCCCCCATTCCTGATAGTAACCCCGGCCACTGACACATAACAGAATCTGTCCTCCCCCACTCTTTGCTTGATGGATATGCCAATTATTACGGCAGCCAGGTTCAAAGGTTACATTAAAGATCCCCACCTGTTCAGAAGAAATCGGCGCAAGGTAACTCTGTCCAATGAAATACTGTGCAAACGTTTCATTGGGTTGTCCTATGGGAAACAACATAGAAGCTGCATGTGCAGACTTTGCATCGGATTTGGAATATTCTTCCGACCAGACTTCTTTCGCCATCCGGAAGGCCGCCCATGCTTTGGGCCATCCGGCATAAAAGGCGGCATGGGTAAGTATTTCTGCGATTTCCGTCCTGGTAATTCCATTCTTTTTCGCACTCAGCAGGTGGAATTGAAAAGAAGAATCCACAAGTCCCTGAGCCATCAGGGAAACCACCGTCACCAAGGAACGATCCCTCAATGAGAGCCTGTCCTCTCTGCTCCACACTTCTCCAAATAATACATCATCATTTAACTGCGCAAATTTCGGGGCAAATTCACCCAGGGTATCTCTGCCTGCGGTCTGTTTCACTGCCATCTTTTCCTCCTTATCATCCACCATTTTCTCTGTCAGTCATGTCGGGTTGTTTTCTTTTTATCACTTCATATTCACTGTGAAAAAATCTGCCAGTCTGTCAAAGGGAATACGGTCTCTCTGGTCATACAGGTCGATATGCTCCGCATCCTCCACAACCAGCATCTCCTTCGGCTCCAAGGCCCGCTCATAAGCCACATCGCTGAAAAACCGGGAATGTGCCCTATCCCCTACTACAAACAGAATCGGACGGGGCGATATTTCGTCAATAAAGTCCAGTGGTCGGAAATTCATAATCGCCAGCTCACTTGTGGTGGTAAATCCACCTCTGGCACTTGGATGATGCCCTCTTTTCAAAGCATAAAACCTGAACCATTCTGCCCCCGGCTCCGGTATATCCTCCGGCACCTTATTGATGGGCTGCTCCGGAAATGTGGGCAGGTACTCCGGATATCCGTTTTCCGCATCGATCCACCGCTGCTTTGACAGGCGTTCCTTCACAGCCTGTAATTCTTCCCTGCCCATATTTCCTCGGACTGCCATATTCATATCATACATGCTCATAACGGCAACCGCACGGATTCTGGTATCGCATTGAGCCGCCGAAAGCGCAAAGCCACCGGAACCACAGATTCCGATTACGCCAATTTTTTCCCTGTCTACAAACTTCTGCAGTCCCAGGAAATCCACCGCCGCACTGAAATTCTCCACAAAGATATCCGGTGACGACACATTTCTGGGAAAGCCCCCGGATTCTCCCATAAAGGACTGGTCAAATGTCAGCACGACAAACCCTTTCTGCGCCAGTTCATTGCCGTATACACAAGGCCCCTGTTCTTTCACCCCGCCATAAGGCGCACCGATAATCAGTGCCGGGCGTTTCTGCTCCGGAGAGATACCCTTTTCAAGGTACAATTCTCCCATGATTTCCAACCCATACCTGTTCCTGTAAACTACTTTTTTCCTCTCTACATTCTGTGATAATTCTAAGATGTGTCCGCTCATTCTTATTCCTCCTTCGATTTTTATCATTTCTTTTGCGGATAGCTTTTTTGTTTATCCCTTTCCTATGCAGTTTTAACTTCTCATGGACTGCCTGTTATAAAAGAATAATACTGCTGAAAATTTTCCCTGTGATAATAGCGCGCCTCCCCGGTACTCTGGTTATAGACAATGCTCCACTCCGTAGACGCAAACTCGGAATCAAAATTGTGTTTACTCACACTGTCAAGGGCATCCCGTATCCCGTCCATACTATATGAGGAATCGCTCTGCAGCATATCATCCAGCATGGTATATCGGATTTTGGATTCTTTTGTTCCGATGCCGTACTTCTCACCGGGAGACAGATAATAATTTGTGACAACCGGCGTTTCCGTTACCGCCATCTCATTGTCAATATATTCTACAACCACCGAATGCCCTGACGCATCAGCCAGAGCAAAATGCACCATCATTCCCGCCGATGCATGCATGTCATACTGGGAAAGCAGATCAACCGCTTCCTCCACATCAGCCGCCTTGTCAAGCAACAAACGCACCGCCGTTGTCGTGGTCAGATCCGGTCTCCCTGTATCCTGCTGGAATCCCGGTTTGTCCTGAATCATCAGAACCGCCACACATAACCCCTTCTCATTCATCCCATCCATAGGAGCAAAAGGCGCTGCCACCGACAAAAGGCGCATCTGCGTTTCTTCCGGCATATCCAGTCCCAGATTCAGGAAATCCATATTCACGGTAGAAACAGAATCATACCCGTTTGCTGGATTAGTCTGTACAATCAGCGCCGTACAGCTTCCCCAGTCAAAATTCCTTCCAAACACAGCATCGCCTTCCGGAGTCCTGGCAGAGATGGTGCTGCACCCAAAGGAACTCCCCCGCAAATCTATGGGAAGCAGGCCATGGAACACATCCTGTATCACAAATTCCGCCACCGCCAGGTCATCAGGTGCGCCGCCCTGCTCTAAAAAATCGTCCAGATTGTAATCGCCTTTATATTCCATGGAATACAGCCCGTCCTCCAGTTTTTTTACACTGGCGGCTGTCCGAATATTTCGCTGAAAAAGCAATATAAAAGTAATAAATACCACTACCAGCAAAACAAAAAAGGTATAAACGATATATTTCAATTTTATTCTTTTCATCCCATGCTCCTGATTGCCCCTTTTATTTTCCAAAGCCAAATACCTCGCTATTTGGCTCTCGCGGCATTCGCCAAATGCTCGTGCAAGCACGGCACTTGGCTCATTGCTCGCGGAAATAGGCAGCAATCTCTTTCATTCTGGAACCCTGCCTTACATGGAATGGGCACCTCCTGTCACAATGGCCGCAGCCTGTGCAGTCGGAGGCTTTCTTCTCCAGATTTCCATAATGCCTTTCTGCCATGGAATCCCCCGCCACTGCCAGGTCATAGTATTTATTGATCAGTCCCACATTCAGGCCTGCAGGACAGGGCTGGCAATGATTACAGTACACACAGTTTCCCACAGCCTCCCCTGGCGTAAATGTACCGATAATGGAGTAGTCCCTTTCCTTGGTAGAAGCCCCAAAAAATCCCAACAGATTTTTTACATCCTCTACAGTCCGGATGCCCGGCAGTACCGTCAGCACTCCCGGCTTATCCAATGCATATTGGATGCACTGGTAACGTGTCAGCGCTCTGCCAAAAGGTGATGTTTTATCATCCAGCAGCTGCCCGCCGGAAAAGGGTTTCATCACGGAAATGCCCACCCCGTCCGCCTCGCATCTGCGGTACATCGACATCCGCTCTTCGGTACTGCCGTTTGCATAGTCTCCATGTCTATAATCATATCCAGGATTGATGGAGAACATCAGCTGATCCACAATTCCGGCATCCAGTACCTTTATCACAAGGCCGGGTGTATGGGAAGACAGCCCGATATGCCGTACCACTCCCTGCTTTTTTAACTCCAAAAGATACTTAAGAGCGCCTCCCTCCTGATAAGCCTGCCAGTCCTTTTCTTCATCCAGGCAGTGGATAAACCCATAGTCTATGTAGTCAGTATGCAATGCTGTCAGCTGGGCATCCACGGAACGCCTGATTGTCTCCGCATTCGTAGTCCATCCATATGCGCCGCTTTCGTAATTTGCACCGAAATGTACCTGATAGTATATATCTTTCCTGACGGATGAAAAGGCTTTCCCATAATAGATAAATGTCTTTGCATCAGCTGTGGCAAGATCAGCATAGTTGATGCCATTTTCATAAGCATATTCCAGTGCCTGGATTGCCTCTTTTTCCTCCGCCTCTGCAATATAGCTTGTTCCCAGACCAATCACACTGATATGGTCGCCTGTCCTTTTGTTTATCCTGTACTCCATTTTTCCCTCCTTGTTCCGCAACAGTTCGTCCTGGTTTATGTCTCTTCCCAATGTCACACTTCCCGCCATGCCCCCAAAAATTTTCTATGGGATATCCCTCCACCATCTCTCCTGATAATCTCCCGGCTCATTCAGCTTTAAGGTCTCCCCGATCTTTGGTGTCACAATCTGCAGTCCTGTTTCCTCCCCCGCTGCCACAAAACGCTCCACGGAATCGTCCCAGGCGTGATAAGCCAGAGAAAAAGCGCCCCAATGGACAGGCATTGCTGTATCCGCTCCCAAAATCTCCACTGCCGCAATGGCTTCCTCCGGGAACATATGCACTTCCGGCCAGGTCACATCATACTGGGCACAGTCAATCAGCACAAAATCAAAATCACCGTACCTGTCATGCACCTGACGGAACTGCTCTCCATAACCGCTGTCGCCGCTTTCATACACCTGATGATTTTCGTCCCGGAATACCCAGGAAGCCCAGAGAGTGGCAAACCGGTCGTCCAGGCTCCGTCCGGAATAATGCCTTGCAGGTGTACATCCTATGGTCAGGCCATCGATTTCCGTCTCTTCCCACCATGCCATGTTCTGGATTTTCTTCGTATCTACTTTCCAGCGTTCCAGATGGTTTTCCACCCCCAGGGGGACAATATATCTCTCTACTTTTTCATCCAGATTCATTATGGTCTTGTAGTCCATGTGGTCATAGTGGTCATGGGACAGTACCAGAATATCAATATGGGGTAAATCCTCCACGGTTATCGGCGGGGTTGAAAATCTCTTTGTCCCCGCAAAGGCCACCGGTGATGACCTTTCGCTGAAAATCGGGTCAATCAAGATGTTCATCCCATGCATCTGCAGGAGCATGGAAGAATGCCCAAACCATGTAACCCGGATTTCCTCCTGAGACAGGGGCTGTCCGTATTCGGGTGTCATCATGGGAATTTCTCCTGCCGGCTTCACTCCTTTGAAGGACATCACCTTATCATCTTTGCGTTCTGTTTCCCGCATAATCTGAAAATCCCCGTCATTATAAAATTTTCCGTCACGGTAATTCTGCGCCCGGGCTGCGTAATCTGCTTTGTCTTTCCCGGAAGCCCTTCCGCCAAAAGCCGGCCAGAGCCGCAGGAATAGAAAAACTGCCAGAAGCAGCCCCAAAAGCACTGCTGCCAGAACCACAGCAATTCTTATCAGCTTGTGTTTTTTCAAGAATTGTCCCATAACCTCAACCCCGTTTTTCCTGTTTTCTTTACCGTCTTTTTCGTTTGCCCTTAATCAATCCGAAACCGGTATCCTGCTCCCCACACTGTCTCAATGAACTGGTTCTTTGATTCATTCTTTCCCAGCTTATCCCGCAGTCGGTTGATATGGACGGTCACGGTTGCCGCATCTCCCAGGGAATCCATTCCCCACACCCGGTCAAACAGGGTATCCTTTGAAAATACCAGATTGGGATTTTCCGCCAGAAACAACAACAATTCAAATTCTTTGTTGACCAGAACCACTTCCTTTTTATCCAGATAGACTCTCCTTGACTTTGGCAGGATGGTCAGATTCCGATAGGTAATCTCCGTTTCCTGCTGTTCCTCTTCCTCCGTTGCAGAAAGCAGATTGTGAATGTAGATATGGGATTTCACTCTGGCTACCAGTTCCGTAGGGCTGAACGGCTTTACCAGATAATCGTCCGCGCCCAATCCCAGTCCCCGGATTTTGTCGATATCTTCCTTTTTGGCTGTCACCATAATGATAGGAAGCCGCAGGCTCCCTCGCAGTTCCCGGCAGACATCAAACCCTGTCTTGCCGGGGAGCATCACATCCAGCAGAATCGCGTCATATTTTTCTGTTTTCGCCTTTTGCTCTCCGGTGATACCGTCAAAGGCAAGATTGGTTTCGTATCCGTTGGCTTCCAGATAATCCCGCTCCAATTCCGCAATCAGTTCATCATCCTCTATAATCAATACTCTTTCCATCGCAACGGATTCCTTTCCTTAATCTGCCCGTTTTTCAGGGCATCATGGTATACCCTTGTGGTGTCTCGTTCTCAATCTATAACCGGAATCGTGACAATCACTGCCAGCCCTCCCCGGTTTTCCGCCCGGATCGTCCCACCATGACCCAGGATGATTTCCTTCACCACCGCCAGCCCAATGCCGCTTCCCTTCTCTGCGCTGTTCCTGGAATCATCCACTCGGTAAAAGCTGTCAAATATCTGCTCCAGAGATCCTTCCGGCACTCCCGGGCCGTCATCCTGGAATACCAACTCCATGCTGTCTCCTTCCAGTGTCCGTTTCAGAAAAATGAGGACTCTCGAATTATCCCTTCTCCGGTATCTCACCGTATTGGCAAACAGGTTATTAAAGATGCGTTTAAATTCTTCCCTGTCCAGACAGACCGAAAAGCTGCCTTTTCCGCAAATATATTCTATCTGCACCTGTTGGTTTTCCATATCCAGACGCACAAGTTCCAGATACTTTTCCACATAATCTTTAAAATCCGTTTCCTCCATATGATACCGGAAACCCGCATCCAACCTACTGTATTCCGACAGGCTGTCTACCAGGCTGACCAGATTTCCGGTTCTTGTCTTTATGGCCTGCAGATACCGCAGCCTCTTTTCCGGGGTATCCGCAATGCCGTCCAAAAGTCCGTCCAGATATCCCATAATGGTGGTCAAAGGCGTCCGCAGGTCATGGGAGATTCCGGTGATCAAATCACGCCTTCGCTTTTCATCCTTCAGCCGCTGCTGTACGGACTCCTGCAGGTAGGCCCGCATTTCGTCAAAATCCCTGCACACCTGGCCAAATTCATCTTTTTTCTCATACCTCATGGGCGTATCCAGATTCCCCTCCCGGATTTCTTTTGTGCCAAGGCTCAATTTCCCAAGAGGCTTTAAAATACTGCCGGAAATCCACCAGGAGAGAATGCCGTTGATGCACACGGTCAGCGCGATAAAAAGAGCCAAAATACCGGCCAGATAACGCAGGATGCCGTTTTTCAGATAATTAACCATGGCACCATCTGTTTCCTGTGGATGGACTGCCGTAATACAGAAGACGCTTTCCCCATGCCAGAAGGTACTTTTGATGACGGACACCTCATAGCGGCTGGCTGTCAGCATTTTCGCATAGTCAATGGCATCCCCTGCCACGGACCTGGCTGTTTCCAAATCTGTTTCGGACAGGTTGGAATAGATGCTTTTTCCGTTCTTTGCAATCATAAAGCGGTATCCCAGTCCGGACAGTTTATGTTCCAGATGGGTCATCTCATCGCTGTGCCGGATCTCTGTCTGGCAGGCATCCATCTCCGGACAGTGCCCCCAGTTGTTTTCCCAAAGCTCCTGCTGATAGTTGTAGATCATACTCTGGGCAAACTGGACGCCGTTTTCATCGCTGTACATATCCATAAAGGTATGCCAGTAACTGCCCAGAGAGGTGTTCAGACACACGATAAGCACGATGGTCGTAAATAGGATTGGTATCATAACCATCATAATATTGGATAATCTGATTTTTTTCTTAATCGTCACTTGACTTTTCTCCCTGGAAATCTTTTATTCCGCCTGTAGCTTACCTCTTGTGATGACTTTCAGCGTAGCATGGTGAGATAAAAGATTTCACAAAGATATCTAAACAATTTCTAAACTTTACAGGCTCTTTTTCAGCACAGCCTCGATATCTTCCGGAGCCATCGCTCTGTAACCACCCGTCATGGGCAGGGTTGCCGCTACGATTCCCGGAATCATCTCCTCCGTCACCCCCAGCTCTGCCAGATTCATAACGACACCAATCTCTCTCATATATCCTTCCATTGCCTGGAGCCCTTCTTCGGCAATCTGTTCCTGCGTCTTTCCATCCGGCCTCACTCCCCATACATTTATGGCGTATCTTGCGAACTTCGCAAGACCGTCCGGCATAATATACCTGTAATACGGTATGGATACAGCCGATAATGTCATCCCATGTGTGGCGTTGGTATACGCCCCCACGGCCTGACCAATCATATGCACCATCCAGTCAGTGGATTTTCCCTGAGCTACCAGAGTATTCAACGCCCAAGTGGCCGTCCACATGATATTGCTCCGTGCCTCATAGTTCTCCGGTTCCTCTACAGCGACCCTTGTGCTGTGGATTAGTGAGCGCAGAAGCCCTTCCATAATGTAGTCAGATGTGTTGTCATCCTCCCCTGAAAAATATTGCTCCAGAATATGGCTCATAATGTCGAAAAAGCCCGCCCGCATCTGATATCCCGGCAGAGAATAGGTAAACCTGGGATTGAGGATTGCGAATTTCGGAAACACATTTTCCCCAAATACATGACCGATCTTCATTTTGACTTCGGGATTGGTGATCACTGCTCCACCGTTCATTTCAGAGCCTGTTCCAACCATGGTAAGGACAACTCCCACCGGAATAATCTCATTTTCCACATCCTCCATGCGCACATAGTATTTCTCCCAGGGATCTTCCTCACAATACGCAGACACGGACACAGCCTTCGCATAATCAGCAACAGAACCGCCGCCTACTGCCAGTATCAGATCCACATGGTTCTCCCTGGCAATCCTGCAGCCCTCATACAGCTTTTCAACAGTAGGATTGGGCATGACTCCTCCATCCTCAAAAATCTCCTTTCCATGTTCACGCAAAACAAAGATCACCTGGTCGTAAATTCCGTTTTTCTTAATGGAGCTGCCCCCGTAAGTCAGCATAACGTTTTTTCCATACTTGGGAAGTTCCTCACGCAGATGGGAAAGGGCATCCTCTCCGAAATATAATTTTGTGGGATTACAATAGCTGAATTTTCCTAACATATTAAGCTCCTCCTTCACTCTTCCTCATTCTTTTCTGCTATATTTTTCAGGCTCTTACCAAACTGCTTCAATTCTGTCAGCTTTTCTTCCGCTACAACCGTAATGTCATGTCCGTTCTCTTTTGCGCCTTCCACAAAGGCATCCACCAAAGCCGCCGTATTTCCCTTTGGACGGGGACTTCCGTTTAACACTAAAATCTTCATGCCCGCCTCCCCATCTCACGAGCCTTTTCCAGAATGTTGTGTTTACTCATATCTTCTTTCCTTCTTTCTGCTAGATTCTATCCTGTCTTTTTCCTGTTGCCTTTCCCCGAATCTGATAGATCAGATAATCCAGGCAGGAAATCCTTCTTTCATCCATGTGTACCCTGCCAAGCAGATATTCCCTCTGACGTTCCAGCAGTTCCAGCTGCTTTGTCTGCTGTCCTTTATCAAACCATCCCAGAAAATCCCGGATCATTTCGGTTTCACATCCGGCATCCTCCAGATTCTGTATGACAGATTCCCTGCTTCCTATGGCTATCATTCCCACACCCCCTGACGTATTTAATCGTTTTCGCGGACAACGAGCCAAGCAGGCTTGCACGCATATTTGGCAACTGCCGTGAAAGTCAGTAACTACAAAACTTGCTATAAAGTTACTGACTTAACTATAAGTCCATGTGCGAAAAATAGCAAATATTTATATACAATCCATTTTCATAGTTGAAACCTATTGAAATATATGATAAGATTTTTTTAGGTTTTTAAAAAAGGGAAACAGGGGCAGCGATTCTTCTCACGGATTATTTGTGCCGCCAGAGGCGGCATGAGGAGGGTATCACTATGGAAATACGGGTACTTCAATACTTTCTTGCCATTGCAAGAGAACAGAGCATCATACGGGCTGCCGAGTCCCTTCATCTCTCACAGCCTACTCTTTCCACGCAGATTAAAAACATGGAAGAGGAATTGGGAAAGCAGCTCCTAATCCGCGGCACAAAAGGTTCCCGCAAGGTTACGCTGACGGAAGAGGGAATGATCCTCCGGAAAAGAGCTGAGGAAATTCTGGATCTGGTAAAAAAAACGGAAAATGAGATTGCCTGTTCCGATGATGTGGTTGTCGGAGATGTCTATATCGGTGCCGGAGAGACAGACGGCATGCGCCTGCTGGCAAGAGCAGCCGGAAACTTAAAAAAGCTTTATCCCGGAATCCATTACCATATTTCCAGCGGTAATGCTGTCTTTGTCAAAGAACAGTTAGATAAAGGACTGATTGATTTTGGAATTATTTTTGGAACGCCGGATACAAAGAAATATGAAGTATTAAAACTCCCGTCAAAGGATATCTGGGGTGTCTTAATGCGAAAGGATTCGCCTTTGGCAGAAAAAGATGCTATCTCTCCGGAAGACCTGTGGAATCAGCCATTGCTGATATCACAGCAGGAGGCTGAGGGCGGCAGAATGTCCCAGTGGATGAAACGCCGTCTCTCGGAGCTGGATATCATTATGACTTATAATCTGCTATTCAATGCTTCCCTGCTCGTGGAAGAGGGGTTGGGGTACGCTATCTGCTTTGACAGAATCATCAATACCTCCGGTGACAGTAGGCTCTGTTTTCGTCCCCTGTCACCGTCCATTGAGATTGAGATGTATATGATTTGGAAAAAATATCAGGTCTTTTCCAAGCCTGCGGAAAAGTTTTTGATGATGATGCAGGAGAATATAAAGTAACAATGAACAGTTATGAAAACTATCTGTCCGTTGTCCTGTCCTGGCCTAAACGGAAAATATTTTTATGTATTTTATTTTTTGTACCTACATATTCATATAAAATTTTTAATTGTTCCAAATGTTCTTCTAACGCTAATTTAGAACCTTCTGTATACATAAATCTGATTTTTTTATCAATCAGTTCGCTTAGTTCAAAAGAATTTGCCTTAACTGTTTTGGTTCCTTCTATTATGCCTCTTTCAAGTATGCCTCTTTCAAGGCTTGACATTTAAACAAAGAAAACCCGCAAACGCTGATGTTTACGGGCTTTTGTAGCTACTGCTATCACTCCCCGAGTAGGGCTCGAACCTACAACAACTCGGTTAACAGCCGAGTGCTCTA
>NZ_CAJUCP010000050.1 GCF_910585425.1 uncultured Acetatifactor sp.
GTTATGGGTGTCAGTCTTCTCCTAAAGATTATGGTGCTAACTTCTAAACACGGGTGTACACAAGAGTGAGATAGGTAGTTCGGAAAGTCCTTGACAAAACCTGTCGGATGGCTTATAGTATGGAAAAGGAAAAGGCGATGACGAAGAGGAGTACGCATTTCCCCTTGCCAGAGAGGGCCGCCATCCGGAGGACGGATGCTGCGAGGCGGCTTAGAGGATAGGGATGCGGAAGGTAGCTTCCAAGCCGGGGGTCTGAGAAATGTCTGCGCAAGAACGATATGCCAGGGAAAGTAGGGCCTCACGCATTATCCCCGTTACAGGATAGGACTTTAGTAGAAGTCGCTTGAGGCAGTGTGGACGCGAGTGCGCCCCGCTGTGAACAAAGGTGGTACCGCGTTGATGACGCCCTTTGCTGACGAGAGTCGGCAGAGGGCTTTTTTGCTTTCAGGGATCGGGCCTTTGGACGGTATGGAAGAAGGGCATTCCCGGGAACCAGGGCGGCGCCGCAGCGCAGAAAGGAGAAGCTTATGAGCATGGAAGAAAGGCATTCCATGGAAGAAAAGCATTCCATGGAAGAAAAGAACATGGAAGAAAGGCATTCCACGGAACTGGCAAAGACCTACGACCCCAGGGGGCTGGAGGACAGGCTGTATCAAAAATGGCTGGACAGGAAGTATTTCCGCGCGGAGGTGGATTACGACAGGAAACCCTTCACCATCGTGATTCCCCCGCCGAACATCACAGGGCAGCTCCACATGGGCCACGCCCTGGACAATACCATGCAGGACATCCTGATCCGGTTCAAGCGCATGCAGGGCTACAATGCCCTCTGGCAGCCGGGCACGGATCATGCCGCCATCTCCACGGAGGTGAAGATCATCGAGAAGCTGAAGGAGGAGGGCATCGACAAGTACGACCTGGGCCGGGAGAAGTTCCTGGAGCGGGCCTGGGACTGGAAGCGGGAGTACGGCGGCCGCATCATTTCCCAGCTTAAGAAGATGGGCTCCTCCTGCGACTGGGACAGGGAGCGGTTCACCATGGACGACGGGTGCAACCGGGCCGTGACGGAAGTCTTCGTGAAGATGCACGAGAAAGGCTATATCTACAAGGGGGCCCGGATCATCAACTGGTGCCCTGTCTGCAATACCTCCATCTCCGACGCGGAGGTGGAGTACGAGGAGCAGGCAGGCCATCTGTGGCATATCAAGTATCCGGTGATGCAGGAGGACGGCACCCCCAGCGATACGGAATTCCTGACCTTCGCCACCACCCGCCCCGAGACCATGCTGGGGGACACTGCTGTGGCCATCCACCCGGAGGACGAGCGGTATGCCCATCTGATCGGGAAGAGCGTCATGCTGCCTTTGATGGACCGGGTGATCCCCGTGGTCACGGACACCTATGTGGACAGGGAGTTCGGCACCGGCGTGGTGAAGATCACTCCCGCCCACGACCCCAATGACTTCGAGGTGGGCAAGCGCCATGACCTGCCTGTGATCAATGTGATGAACGACGACGCCACCATCAATGAGAACGGCGGGAGGTTCGCCGGCATGGAGCGCTATGAGGCCAGAAAGGCGATTGTGAAGGAGCTGGAAGAGCTGGGCCTGCTGGTGAAGATAGAGGACTATTCCCACAATGTAGGCACCCATGACCGCTGCGGCACCACCATAGAGCCTCTGGTGAAGGAGCAGTGGTTCGTGAAGATGGAGGAGCTGATAAAGCCTGCCGTGGAGGCGGTGAAGAAGGGTGAGATCCGCCTGGTTCCTGAGCGCATGGAGAAGACCTATTTCAACTGGACGGACAATATCCGGGACTGGTGCATCAGCAGGCAGCTCTGGTGGGGCCACAGGATTCCCGCCTACTACTGCGACGGGTGCGGGGAAGTGGTGGTGTCGCGGAATGCGCCGGATGCCTGCCCGAAGTGCGGCGGAAAGCATTTCACCCAGGATCCCGACGTGCTGGACACCTGGTTCTCCTCGGCGCTGTGGCCTTTCGAGACCCTGGGCTGGCCGGATGAGACGGAGGACCTGAAGTATTTCTATCCCACGGATGTGCTGGTGACAGGCTATGACATCATCTTCTTCTGGGTCATCCGGATGATCTTCTCCGGCTATGAGCAGATGGGGAAGAAGCCCTTCCATACCGTGCTCTTCCACGGGCTGATCCGGGACAGCCAGGGCCGGAAGATGTCCAAATCCCTGGGCAATGGCATAGACCCGCTGGAGCTGATCGACCAGTACGGCGCGGACGCCCTGCGGCTGACCCTGATCACGGGCAACGCACCGGGCAACGACATGCGCTTCTACTACGAGAGGATGGAGAACAGCCGGAATTTCGCCAACAAGGTGTGGAACGCCTCCCGGTTCATCATGATGAACATGAACGGCAAAAACGTGACGGAAGCCCCTGCGGAGACCCTGCAGCCCGTGGACAGATGGATATTGTCCAGGCTGAACACCCTGATAAAGGACGTCACAGCCAACATGGAGAACTACGAGCTGGGCATCGCCGTGCAGAAGGTGGTGGACTATCTCTGGGACGAATTCTGCGACTGGTACATCGAGATGGTGAAGCCCCGTCTGTACAATACGGACGACGCAGCCAGCCAGAACGCGGCGCTGTGGACCTTGAAGACCGTGCTGACCGATGCCCTGAAGCTCCTGCATCCCTACATGCCGTTCATCTCCGAGGAGATTTTCTGCACCCTGCGGGATATGGCCGGGGATTCTTCCATGGAGGAGTCCATCGTCATCAGCAGATGGCCCCTGTACAGGGAGGACAGGAGCTTCCCCAAGGAGGAGAAGGACATCGAGATCATCAAGCAGGCCGTGCGGGCCGTGCGCAATATCCGCAACGACAGCAACGTGCCGCCCAGCCGCAAGACCAGCATCTACGTGGTCAGCGACAAGGAGGACATCATCCGCACCTTTACGGAGGGCAGGCTTTTCTTCGCCTCCCTGGCATATGCCAACGAGGTGAGGATGGTTCTGAAAGCAGGAGAAGACGAAAAAACGCTCACGGAAAACGGACAGGATGTCAATGCGCAGATGGAGGGTATCGTCAAGGACGCGGTGTCCGTGGTGATTCCCGGGGCTACGCTGTACATCCCCTTCGCGGAGCTGGTG
The DNA here is from genome assembly GCF_910585425.1 of uncultured Acetatifactor sp. Lineage (GTDB taxonomy): Bacteria > Bacillota > Clostridia > Lachnospirales > Lachnospiraceae > Acetatifactor. The sequence continues at coordinate 3,129 of NZ_CAJUCP010000050.1, forward strand.
GACGTGGCCCAGGAGGTCGAGCGCCTGAACAAGGAGAAGAAGCGGCTGGAGGGAGAGCTGGCCCGGGTGAACGGCATGCTGTCCAATGAGCGGTTCCTGTCCAAAGCCCCGGAGGAGAAGATAGCCCAGGAGCGGGAGAAGCTGTCGAAATATACCCAGATGATGGAGCAGGTGGAGCTGCGGCTTTCACAGCTGCAGGGCGAGTAGGCCGGGGGCAGTACCGTTCCGGATAAGCCCCCTGACAGGAGATTTCCCCCGTCAGGGGTTTTCCGGAGGGCGGCCTGCTGAGGACAGGAGAATGGAAGATATGGAGCAAAACGGGAGAAAGGCGGTTCGGTATCTGTATTTTGCCGGAAATCTGGTGGTGCGGGTGGTGGGCAGCGCCATATTCCTGCTTCTGGCGTGGTATTCTTTCTGGTACACGCAGTATATGCTGCCCGGCGGCAGGGAGCTGCCGGTGGACGTGCGGGACTCCGGCAGCAGGAACCTGATGGGGCTGGCGGTGGCCGCGGGCATCATGGCCGGGCTGCTGCTGGTGGAAAAATATATGGACAGCAGACGGCAGGCCGTCCTGCGCCGGTGGGCGCTGGCGGCGACCCTTCTGTGGATCGCCGGGGCGGGGATATGGTGGCTGAGCTCCTCGGCCCATGTGCCCGTGGGGGACCAGGCGTTCATCTACGGCGGCGCGTCCTACTTCATAGAAGGGGATTACGGCTTCCTGGACACGGGGGCCTATTTTGCCATGCACCCCTATCAACTGGGGCTGACGGCGTTCTGCGAGCTGCTGTTTCGGGTGGCGGGCGCGTACAATTACCGCGCGTTCCAGATACTGAACCTTATCCTGGCGGTGGGCAGCGTCTATCTGGGCTACCGGGTGCTGGCCGAGATGACCAGGAGCACGGCGGCCCTGCTGGCCTATGACATCCTGATGATGGGGTGCCTGCCGCTGATTTTCTATACGCCCTGGGTGTATGGGGACATCCCCAGCATTTTCTTCGCCCTGCTGGCGGAGTGGATGCTGCTGCGCTATCTGGCGGAGCACAGGAAGCGGCATCTGGCGATACTGGCGCTTTCCCTGGCCCTGGCCATGCTGGTGCGGAAGAATTCCCTGATCCTGCTGGTGGCGGCGGGGCTCACCGTCCTGCTGCATGCCCTTCTGCACAGGGACAGGCGGATCTTGACCGCGTTCCTTCTGGCCCTTGTGCTCTCCTACGGCTCCTATGAGGCCATCTATAAGATGTATGAAATCCGTTCCGGCATCGAGCATGACGACGGGCTTCCCATCATCGCCTGGGTGACCATGGGGATGATGGAGAATTACGGGAGATACGGATGGTACAACGACTACCCGAAGGAGCTGTATTTCCGGGTGGTGGAGGGCGACAAGGGGGCCATGGCGAAATTCGCGGAGCAGGACCTGGAGGAGAGGCTCAAGGCTTTCGGGGACGACCGGGAATACGCGGAGCTCTTCTTCAAGCAAAAGCTGCTGTCCCAGTGGAACGAGCCCCTGTACCAGGCGCTGTACTTCAACGCGGAAAGCCCGGGGGCGGAAGGGGGGCCTGCCCAGGGATCCCTGGCGGCCGGGCTCCACGGGGAGCATTATTTCAAGGCGCTGGCTGTGTGCGACAGATGGCAGATGATCGTCTACGCCGGGATGCTGTGCTATTTTCTGCTGGCGGTCAGGAAGGACAGCAATATCCTGCAGCACACGCTGGCCGTGACCATGATCGGCGGATTTTTGTTCAGCATCATCTATGAGGCCAAGGCCAGATATATTTTTCCGTATTATGTCTTTATGTTCCCCTATGCGGCCATGGGCTTTCGGCTGGCGGCCGGGTACGGTGCCGTTCTCGTGAGGAGATGCCTGAAAGGCAGAAGGGCGGCCGGGACGCGGAAGGACAGGAAAGCCCGGTGAGGGAGCGAGGAGGCGCTGTTTTGGAGAGACAGGAGATAGACACTTATGGGCAGGCAGTAGCGTATATCGATGAGATCCCGCGCTTTACTTCCAAGCATAGTATGGCACAGACGCAGGGGTTCCTCCACAGGCTGGGCGACCCGGATCGGAAGCTGCGCATCATCCATGTGGCGGGCACCAACGGGAAAGGCTCTGTCTGCGCCTATCTGCGCAGCATCCTGGAGGCGGCGGGATACCGGGTGGCCCTGTTCACCTCGCCCCATCTGATGTGCATCCGGGAGCGGTTCCTGGTGGATGGGAGCATGGTCACGGAGGAGGATTTCCTGCGGGCGTTCCTCCATATCTATCGTATGCTGGACTGGGACGCCCTGGAACGGGGGGAGGAGGGGGCTTACCACCCCACTTACTTCGAATATCTGTTCTTCATGGCCATGGTGCTGTTCGGGGAGGCGGAGCCGGATTTCTGTATCCTGGAGACCGGCGTGGGAGGCAGGCTGGACGCCACGAATTCGGTGAGCCGAAAGGAATTGACCGTAATCACGCACATCGGCCTGGATCATGTGGGAGTCCTGGGGGACACCCTGGACAAAATCGCCTGTGAGAAGGCCGGGATCCTGCGCGCGGGCGTACCGGCGGTGTGGTGGGACACCTGCGAGGAGACCACGGAGGTCTTCAGGAGACGGGCGGAGGAACTTGGGATTTTGGCATATTCCGTGTCGGAAAATGACTACTCTTTTTCAAATTTTAAGAGAAAAAGCATTGATTTTTGCCTACGCAATCTGTATGATAGAGATTGTACCCTTACGATCCATACCATCGCCGCCTACCAGATGGAGAACTGTGCGCTGGCAGTGCGTGCCATCCAGGCGCTGGAGGCCTGCATAGGGATCGGGCCGGAGCAGATCCGTAAGGGCGTGGCGGACTGCTTTTGGGCAGGGCGCTTGGAGGAGGTGCTCCCGGAGGTCTATGTGGACGGCGCCCACAATGAGGACGGCATCCGGGCCTTTCTGGAGACGGTGTCCGGGGACGGGCATCCGGGGGCCAGGAGCCTGCTGTTCGGCGTGGCGAAGGATAAGGATTACAGGCGCATGATACAGGAGCTGGCATCCAGCGGCCTGTTCGGCAGGATCTGCGTGACCTGTATGCGCAGCAGCCGGGCGCTGGAGGTAAAAGAGCTGGCGGCGCTGTTCGGCGGATATCCGGACTGCGCCTGTGAGGCGTATGAGGATTCCGGGGCCGCTTTCCGCAGGCTGCTGGAGAGCCGCGGGGACGGTGAGCGCATCTATGTGGCGGGGAGCCTGTATCTTGTCGGTGAGATTAAGGAGTTGCTTGAAGCATGATAAATTTTGAGGATGAACTGAAAAAATTCCATCCCAGCCTTGAAGTGGAGGATGTGGAGGATGCCATCTACAGCCAGGATCTGACGGACATAGCCGACCTGCTGATCAAGAAGATAACGGAGCTGGACGGCGATTTAGAACAGGAGTTTAAAGAAGGAAAATGATTTTTTGCTATAATTGCGGCCGCCGCCTGTCGGAGCATGATTTCTGCACCTCCTGCGGGGCCGATGTCTCTCTGTATAAAAAGGTGATGCATGTCTCCAACATGTATTATAATGAGGGCCTGGAAAAGGCCGGCGTCAGGGATCTGAGCGGAGCCGTGGCCTGTCTGCGCCAAAGCCTCCAGTTCAACAAGAACAACATCAAGGCGCGGAACCTCCTGGGGCTGGTGTACTTCGAGATGGGCGAGGCGGCCACTGCCCTCAGGGAATGGGTCATCAGCAAGAACATGAGCCCGGAGAAGAACATTGCGGACGAGTATATCGACAAGGTGCGTTCCAATTCCACCAGGCTGGACTCCATCAACCAGACGGCCAAGAAATACAACAGGGCGCTGGCCCTGTGCAACCAGGACAGCAAGGACCTGGCGGTGATTCAACTGCGGAAGGTGCTGTCCATGAACCCCAGGTTCATACGGGCCCACCAGCTTCTGGCGCTTCTGTACATGGAGCAGGAGGAGTGGGACAGGGCGGAGCGGGAGCTGCGCAAGTGCATGGAGATTGACAAGAACAATCTCCAGACCCTGCGCTATCTGAAAGAGGTGGAGCAGGCCCTGATGCCGGACGAGGGGGTAAAGCGGCGCAGGAAGGAAGAGACTGTCAGATACCAGAGCGAGAATGAGATCATCATCCAGCCCCTGAACGTCAGGGAGCCCAAGCGTGGCGGCGGCTTCTCCACTGTGCTGAATATGATCATCGGCCTCATCATCGGCGTGGCGGCCATGTATTTCCTGGTGGTGCCGGCGGCCCAGTCCAGGGTCAGGAACGAGGAGCAGCAGACCATCACGAAGATCAGCAGCGAATCGGATGCCAAGACGGCCCGGATCCAGGAGCTGGAGGGCCAGATAGAGGGGCTGAACGGAAATGTCCAGGATCTGCGCACGGAGATCGAGGGCTATGCGGGAACGGGCGGCACCATACAGATCACGGAAAGCCTGCTCCAGATAGCGGCGGAATACACGGAGACGGAGGATAAGCAGGCGGCGGCCGACCAGCTGGAGGCGCTGGCGGGCCAGGTGGACATCGCGGCCATGCCCCAGGGCTTCCAGCGACTGTACCAGTCAATGAATGCCGTCATCGGCCCGGAGCTGTCCGGGGAATATTATGATGTGGGCTATCAGCAGTATTACACCGGCCGCTACGAGGAGGCGGTGGAGACCCTGAGCAAGGCGGTGAAGTATGACGCTGCCAACGCGGACGCGCTCTACCATCTGGGGGAGGCATACCGCTCCAGCGGCGATACGGCAAACGCCATCACCACCTATGACAAGGTGATAGAACTGTTCCCCGACACCGAGAACGCCAGGCTGGCCAAGTGGCGAAAGGACAATCTGAACGCCGGTTAGGCGCGGGAAGAAGTACGAAAGAAGAGGACCTGTAGACGATACGGGTTCTTTTTTGTTCGCTTTGTGCAAAGGCTTTTATCTGGATGCCTTTACGGGTATGCCTTTATGCGAAGATATTTATACGGAAAAACGATGCGGAAAGGAAGGATGCAGGTTATGGGACAGATTGCTACAGAGGATTTTCAGGTCATAGACAACTGCCTTCTGATTCAGCTGCCGGAGGAGATCGACCACCACGGGGCGGGGTTCATCTGCGAATGCGCGGACAGGTATCTGGTCAGGGAGGACGTGCGGGACGTGGTGTTCGATTTCGGAAGGACGAAGTTCATGGATTCCTCCGGGATAGGCATCATCATGGGGCGCTACCGCAAGATATCCTGCTTCGGCGGCAGGGTCTACGCCATCCATGTGGACAGGCAGATAGAGCGGATCTTCCGGCTGTCAGGATTGAATAAAATAGTGGAGGTACTGGAATCATGAGGAATGAAATGGAGATTATCTTTGACGCCCTGTCGGACAACGAGGGATTCGCCCGGGTGGCGGTGGCGGCGTTCATCGCCCATCTCAACCCCACCCTGGAGGAGATGGCGGATATCAAGACTGCCGTGTCGGAGGCGGTGACCAACTCCATCATACACGGCTACGAGAACCTGCAGGGCTACGGCAGGCCCGGCGGGGAGGAGGGCAATGGGATACATAAGCCGAATCCGGGCAAGGTGAGGGTATGCTGCGCGCTGGAGAAGAATATCCTGTATATAGAGGTGATCGACAGCGGAAAGGGGATCCAGGACGTGGAGCGGGCCATGGAGCCTTTGTACACCTCGAAGCCGGAGCTGGAGCGTTCCGGCATGGGATTTGCGTTCATGGAGGCGTTCATGGACGACCTGGAGGTGGAGAGCGCTCCGGGGCAGGGGACAAAAGTCCGCATGATCAAGAAAATAGGAGTGGGCGGATGGATAGAACATCAGTGCTGATTGCCAGGTCACAGGCGGGAGAAAGCGAGGCGAGAGAGGTACTGATAGAGAGCAACCTGGGGCTGGTGCGCCATATCGTGAGGAGGTTCGCGGGCAGAGGGCACGACCTGGAGGATCTCTTCCAGATAGGGGTCATCGGGCTCATGAAGGCCATAGACAAGTTCAATCTGGAGCTGGGGCTGAAATTCTCCACCTACGCCGTGCCCATGATTACAGGGGAGATCAAGCGGTTCCTGCGGGACGACGGGCCGGTGAAGGTGTCCAGGACCATCAAGGAGAACGGGCTGAAGGTGAGGCTGGCCAGGCAGAGGCTCCAGGCCGACATGGGCAGGGAGCCCACGGTGGAGGAGCTGGCGGAGGCGGCGGGGCTCTCCGTGGAGGACGTGGTGCTGGCCATGGAGGCCGACACCTCGGTGGAGTCCATCTACGCCGCGGTCTACCAGGACGACGGCAGCGAGGTCTACCTGGTGGATAAGGTGGTGCGGGGCGGCGAGGGCAGCTTGGGCAGCAGCGTGGCAGGCGGCTGCGGCGGGGAGGACGCGGAGAAGGAAGAGGTGCTCAACCACATGCTGCTGGGGCAGCTTCTGGACAGCCTGAATCCCGGGGACAGGGAGCTGATATACATGCGGTATTTCCAGGACAAGACCCAGACGGAGATCGCCGCCAGGCTGGGGGTCAGCCAGGTGCAGGTCAGCCGCATGGAGAAGAGGATCCTGCTGAACCTGCGGGAAAAGGCCCGCTGAACTTTAAGAATGTGTAAAATTTATGAAATCGCAAAAAAGCCCTTTTCTTCCGGCCATAATTCGTTTACTATGGAAGGTGTGAGCGAGGATGCTTTCTGCCATAGATGCCGACAGGGCATCACGGGAAGCAAGGAATGGGAATAGACGGATGAGCCGCAATTGTGGCGGGATTGTTCCGGCAGGAGAGGATCGGTATGAGAGACGGGATGAGGCGCAGGGATCTGGATAGAGGCAGGAGATATATGAGAAGGGGGGTGCGCCGCAGGATCGCCGCCATGCTGGTATGCCTGGTGGCGATGGTGGCCGTGATGTTCTCGGCGGCCTCCCTCTTTGTGTGGATCAGGGATCGGATGGCGGAGGCCGCCGCCGCTTCCGGAGAGGACGTGGTGGACGGAAGCGGCATTGTCAGCGTGGATGCGGAGGGGAACGTGGTGGACGAAGACGGGAATGTAGTCGGTGTGCTCTCGGGCTCCGTTGGGCTCTCCCCGGAGGAGGTGGAGGCCCAGGTGACGGATGCCAGGCAGCAGGCTGCCACGGAGGTGCTGGACGGCATCCGCACCAGGCTCAATGACGGGGATTCGGTGCTGGAGGCCCTGCGGCCGCTGTACCCCAATGACATGATTGTATACAGCGGCGGGCAGTACCACATCGTCCCCATCGATTACAGCTTAAAGCAGCACGGTTTTCAGGATGCGAACCTACAGATTCTGGAGACCGGGGAATACCAGTATCTGCAGGACGGCCAGGTGGTCTCCCACAAGGGCATTGATGTATCCGAGTTCCAGGGGGAGATCGACTGGAACCTGGTGGCCCAGGACGGGGTGGAGTTCGCCTTCATCCGGGCGGCCTATAGAGGGTACGGCACCGGGAAGCTGGTGGAGGACGCGAATTTCGACGCCAATGTCCAGGGGGCCCAGGCGGCGGGCATCAAGGTGGGGGCCTACATCTACAGCCAGGCCATCACGGAGGAGGAAGTGGTGGAGGAGGCCAACCTGGTGCTGGAGAAGATTGCCCCCTACAGCATGGAATGCCCCATCGTGTTCGATGTGGAGAAGGTCACGGGTGGGGAGGGCAGGATGAACGCCCTCTCCGTGGAGGAGCGCACCAGGCTGACCCAGATATTCTGCCAGACCATCGAGAACGCGGGCCACAGGCCCATGCTGTACTACAATACGGAGATGGGCATCATGATGCTGGAGCTGGGCGCCCTGGAGGGGTATGACAAATGGTTCGCGGCGTACAGGGAGGATTTCTACTATCCTTATGCGCATAAGATATGGCAGTATTCCCAGTCGGGGAGAGTGCAGGGGATCCAGACGGAGGTGGATCTGAATATCAGCTTTGAGCCCCTTTGGTAGCATTTTTCCGTTCCGGCGCCAAATGTTGGAAAAGCGTGCAAAGAATAATTTTTTTGATTCCGCATCATACTAATCGGGAAACCTGAAAGGAAAGCTGATTAGGATGATGCGGAATTTTTTTCTGATTTTGGCAGGGGGAAGCTACGGGCTGCTGGCAGCGGCGGGGGTTTTCACCGTCCTGGCGGCAGTGGGGCTGGTGCCCCGGTTCGCGGGGAAGACCCACACGGCGGAGTATGTGCTGATATATGAGGAGATGGTGGTATTCGGTACGCTGACGGGCTGCGTGCTCAGCGTCTTTTCCAGGTACTGCCGGTTCCATGCCTGGTGGCTGCAGCGCGCCCCCCAGCATGCAGCGGTGCTGGACGGCCTGGGTGTGGGCTTTCAGGCTGTGTTCGGCCTGTTCGCCGGGATGTTCGTGGGATGCCTGGCGCTGGCCATCGCGGAGATGCTGGACAGCATCCCTATCCTGACCCGCCGTGTCTCCTTCCGGCACGGCCTGGGGCTGGCCATCATAAGCATGGCGGCGGGGAAGATATGCGGCTCCCTGCTCTATTTTTTCACAGAGCTGCACAGGACGGCCTGACGGCATATTATATCTGAAAAAACGAATGTGCAGCATGCGGCCCGGGCGGTGTGCTGCCACGGCGCGCACAGCGTGAAAAAGGGCCGGTCCGGCATAGGCTGGGGAGGACCAGCGGGCAACAGGGAATTCCGGGAGCGGAAGGAAGCCCATGCCAGGAGACTGGAGAAAGCGAGATTCCAAATGGCAAATGTGACGGTATACCTGAAATGCGACAGAAATGTGGAGGTGCAGTCCCAGGACGTGTTCCTGTCGGACGTGGGGACCCTGCGCTGCATGGATCCCACCGTATCCGCAAAGCTGAAGGCCCTGAAGGTGCACCATTTCGGCAGCGGGGAGCCAAAGCGCTGCGTCGTCAGTTCCCTGTACCTGGTGAAGCTCATGGAGGAGGCCTGCCCCAACATCACCGTACAGATTGTGGGGGAGCCGGACGTGCTGGTGGAGCAGGTGGACGTGGACAGGCACAAGGGCTGGCAGCAGTGGGCGAAATGCGCGCTGGTGTGCATGGTGAGCTTCTTCGGCACCGCGTTCACCATCATGGCGTACCACAATGATGTAGGCATCAACGATGTGTTCACGGAAATCTACCGCATGGTGATGGACAGGGAGCCGCAGGGGCTGAACACCCTGGAGGTGTCCTATTCCGTGGGACTGGCGGCGGGCATCATCCTGTTCTTCAACCATGTGGGGGGCAGGCGCATCACAAAGGATCCCACGCCCATAGAGGTGGCCATGCGCAACTATGAGGAGGATGTGGACAAGGCCCTCATCGCCACCGCCGGGAGAGAGGGGATAGAGAAGGAATAGTTTTTTTAGGTTCAACAGAGAAGCGAGGGAGAACATGGAAGAGATGAGCAGAGAGAAAGAAGCGCAGGAGAGGCAGAAAGAGCAGCAGAAGGCCTATGAGCAGTATGTCAAGGCGGTGACCCCCACCCACAGCCTGTGGAGTCAGATGCTGCACGCTTTCATCACGGGGGGCATCATATGCTGTATCGGCCAGGGCATCCTGAACTACGCGGGGAGCCTGGGGCTGGACAAGCAGACTGCGGGGAGCTGGTGCTCGCTGCTGCTGGTGCTGCTGTCGGTAATCCTTACCGGATTCGGCGTCTTTTCGAAGATTGCGAAATGGGGCGGCGCGGGAGCTCTGGTGCCCATCACCGGCTTCGCCAACTCCGTGGCGGCTCCGGCCATCGAGTACAAGGCGGAGGGGCAGGTGTTCGGGATTGGGTGTAAGATTTTTACGATTGCGGGGCCGGTGATTCTGTACGGGATATTTTCCAGTTGGGTGCTGGGGGTGGTCTATTGGATTGGGAAGATGGCGGGGGTTTTTTGAGGGAAGTCACGAAAATAGATAGAAGCAGAGCTTGTACTATGGGCAGGATAGCGAATGAAATCATTTGTTAGCCTGCTTTTTATTGTGCTTTTGTTTTTTTCGATTATAATATTGAAAGAATGAGGAATGATAAAAATTTCGGTGTTAGTCAGCATGTGGGTCGTTATACCATAGCAACGGGGACGTAAGGGAAGCTGGTTTACTGGTCATATAGCCTTAACGCCCCATTTGTTGACTAACACCATATGTAAAAATACGCAAGAACTTTGTTTCATGGCATAAAAATGGATTGAGTCTATGATGATATTATAATTTACAGGAGTGGGAGCAGATTGCTTTTCTACTCCATTTGGAAAATCGAGTAAAAAATATCTGTACTATAATTAACGTAATGAGCTGTATGAATTGTGGAATATACAGATGTTTTTGTAAAATCATGCGCTATTTGTGTTCGAGTATATAGATATCGAAATTAATAGTCAATAAAATTATAAAGAGGAGAGTAGAAAGATGGTTAAAGAGTTAAATGAAAATGATTTAGGACTAATGGTGGGTAAATTTTATTCGGATGTTTTTGGGTATGATATAGAGGTGATGTATGAAAAAGGTATTTCGCAAGAATATGTAGAGAGAAACATTGAATATTTCAATAATCTTGATCAGAATTTTATAATAAATATGTGTACATCTTTAAAAAGATACTATGAAAGTTACAAGAAATTATATCCAGATTTGTGTGATGAACTGCCTTCAGATATTTTAGAAAATTTTGATAAGGATCCAACTTCTATATTAAAATATGTGAAAATCGGTGTATATCGATTTCATAAATGTAAAGCATCTGATGAAGATATTCCTGTTTTAAATCTAGGTGGTCATTGTGAATGGGCAGGTGATGCAGGAATAACAATTGTAGCAAAAAAAGATCATCTTATATATGTAGGGCGGTGGCAAGACCGCAATGTATGGGAGAATAGGGAAGAGAGCAGTTTGGAAAAGATGTTTAATTATGCGTTGCCAATAGCATGAGATTTTAGAAAATCAAATGGCATCCCTATTCCACTGGGAAGTTAAATTTTTAGAGTAAATTGACATAGTAATAGCCATGTCTCTTGAATCGATTTTGCAGAAGAGTTGTTGGATGAAAAGTTGAAGGAAGCGGCAGGCGGCGGTATCACATACTGTTATACATATACGGAGAGCGGTCTGCTGAAAAATAAGGCAGTGTCTGGAAATACCCTGCTGGAGTATGCTTATGACCGCAACCGCAATCTGACCAGCCTTGCAGACAGTGCGGGAAATGTGGTATACTACTCTTATGATATGTTGAACCGCTTGAAACAGGTCTCCGGCGGCGGGGAAGACGTGCTGGCGGATTATGATTACACCGGAGCTGGCCAGATTCGGAACCTCCGCTATGGGAACGGTGTGGAGACGGAATACAGCTATCAGGAGGACGGGGAGCTGTCCAGCCTGGTGACACTGACAGAGCAGGGTCAGGTGCTGCTGAACTTTGATTATGCCTATGACGGGAACGGCAACTGCGTCAGAAAGAGCGGGGAAAAGTACCAGAACGAGTATGCGTATGACCGCATGAACCGTCTTGTCAGCGCTGTGCAGGAAGGAAAGGAGGAGAAGTATGCCTACGACCCGGTGGGGAACCGCTTGAAAAAGGAATCCGCACAGGGCACAGAAATCTACCATTACAATGCAAAGAACCAGCTCACCCATCTTCAGAGTGGCGGGGACACCCTTAGATACATCTATGACAGACAAGGGAACCTGTTGGAGGAACATGGGAAAGAAAGACGGAAGCAGTACAGCTATGATGCTGCGAACCGTCAGGTGGGCATCGTTTCGGTGAGGGCAGACGATAAGACAGAGAAGCAGCGCCAGACGAACCGGTATGACGGCGAGGGCCTGCGGTATGAAACGGAAGAGAATGGCAAAATCATCCGTTTCCTGTTCGACCGGGGGGAACTGGCGCAGGAAAGTCGGGAAGAAGAAAAAATCAGTTATGCAAGGGGACACCGGCCCATTTCTTTAAGCAGGAGCGGAAAGGGGGAGAACTATTTTGTCCAGGATGAGATGGGCAGCACTCTGTTCCTTCTGAATCATAACCATGAAATCCAAAAGACATACCGTTATGATGCCTTCGGGAACATTCTAAAGGAGACAGGGGATATACCGAACCGGCTGACTTATACTGGGCAGATATATGATGGTGCCGCAGCCCAGTATTACCTAAGGGCAAGGTTTTACAACCCTGCCATCGGGCGTTTTCAGCAGGAAGATACTTACCGGGGAGATGGGTTGAACTTGTATGCGTACTGTGCTAATAATCCGGTGGTGTATTATGATCCGAGCGGATTTGTGCGACTATGCATAAATGGAAAAACCGCATCGCAATTAGAGACATATGAGGAGGTGCAGTATAATAAACGCATTTCGGTAACTCCAGATTATGATTCTCCGTTAGGAACATGGACCGGTACACGAGGAGAAAGTATGTTTATTCCTTCAGATCCTGCTATGCAAGCGATTTTAAAAGAATATGGATTGGAGGGAATTACATATCATAACGGAGTTCCAGACTTTTCTCCTGTTGCATTTACGTCATTCGAGCTATTTAATATGCATGGCGGCAGAAATGGGAGAGAATACAATTTCTCGAAAGCAGATGAAATCTTAGGAATGCAATATGGGATAACAGAGTCGGAAATGAGGTATGTAAGAGAATTGGCAGGTTATACATGGCATGAGTGTAATAATATGACAACAATGCAGATGATTCCTCGAGAAATCAACAAGTATTTTAAGCACATGGGTGGTGTAGGAGAAATAAATTTATTATTTCAGTTATTTTCACCTAGACCATCAATACGGTATCCTAATTGGAAAAAAATAGGATAATTGAAAGAAAATCTTGAAGTATGATTAAGGTGGTCATATTAGCAGATGGAATTAAAGCATTATAAAAGTATGGCGTTAGTCAACATATGTGTTGATGCAGCTCGAAAGTGCCAAAATTGTTAACGAGCCTCCTGGCATTGGCTATAGGTAATTTGCCCAATGCGCCAAACATGTGGTTAATCTCTCAGGGTTCAATCCCCCGCAGCTCTGCTGCAGGGAGTTTCATTTAGCGTGGATTATACCAGTAATAAGGAGAATCAAAAGCTTTAATATGACACAGTTTTCGTCTATAAGAAAATGCAGGTTCAATATTACAAATTTACAAAACATTGTATAAACTATAGAAAGGGTTGCTATAATGATATATGATATATATGAGAACAGAAGTGGATATATGATAGGTAGATTTTATGCGGATGTTTTTGGTTATGAAATAGAGGCGTGGTATAAAAAGGATATTTCTATAGAATATGTTGAAAAAAATATAGCGTACTTAAATAATCTGGAGAGAGATTTTTTGGTAAGTATTTGTGTGGCATTGAGAAAATATTATGAAGATTATAAAAAAATTTTGCCAGATATATGTGAAGATATTAATCAGGATATCATAAAGGATTTTGATAAAGACCCAACATCTATCTTAAGTTATATAGACATAGGAACGTACAGATTTGACCAATATAGCATAACAGACGAAAATATTCCTGTTATAAATTTACGTGGTGATTGTGCTTGGTCAGGAGATGAAGGAGTAACAATTGCGGCAAAAAATAATCAATTATTATATGTAGGGCCGTGGCACGACTTTAATGTATGGAACAGTGAAAAAAATGTAATGTTTAATTATGCGATATCGGATGGAAAGGCTTGGGCTCTGTAGAATCTCTATTGCAATCCATATGCATCTCAATGGCACAGATGGACTCTGACACCTTCTGGCATGAAAAGAGGAACGTAATCTTAAAGTTATCCTTAGTTCCTGAGATTTTGTGGTTCTACATTATTCAGCCCTACGCGGTATGGTGGCAGGGCATTGCACCTTGAAAGCTTTATAAGCCTCGTTCATTTTTTTGACTGGCTCCGTTGTAATGAACAAATTGTCATATATTATGGCATGCTGTTCATGGAGATTCATAAACATAGAAGCCGTTGTCAGTGATGTCTTTTTCAGCCAATCCGACATCAGCTTTAGTATGACTGCCACCATAAAGGTCATCATCAGGTGTCCGCGAAATGTTGCCTCCATCGCCACGTTCAAAGGAAGAATCTTGCCATCCTGCTTGCACAGCCCAAAGATTTTTTCAATCTGGTCTCTGGTATAATAAAGCGGCAACAGGTTCTCTTTTGAGATGCGTCTGGATGAAACCAGCACAAAAATCCCCTGTTCCTGCATGGCATCAAAGACCTCCTCCCCTGACAGGTTCTGGTCTTCTGCACGTTCTATCAGATGTTTCTCCAGTTCGTGCTTTATGGACAGAGCCTGGCACAGGTAAGCATAAGCAGGCCAGTTTTCCTTCGCGCCAATCAGGCAGGACACACACTTGATGTACACAAGGCGCCTGTTATACCGTACAAGGTTTTCCTTTGCCTCAAGGCTGTCAATGTTTTCGTTGACAACTTGTTTATAGTTTATAGACCTTGGAATTTAACCATGAAATCCGAAAGACATACCGATATGATGCCTTCGGGAATATTCTGGAAGAGACGGGGGGTATAACCAACCGGCTGACATATACCGGACAGATGTACGATGATGTCGCTGGTCAGTATTATCTGAGGGCGAGGTTCTATAACCCTGCTATAGGACGGTTCCTGCAAGAGGATACCTATCGGGGAGACGGGCTGAATTTATATGCATATTGTGCTAATAATCCGGTGATGTACTATGATCCGAGTGGGTATATTGGTATATGTCCAAAGAGCAAAACAGATCAATATAAAGTAGATGACCCCTTAGAAGATCCGAAATTGAAAAAAATATATGATAAGTGGCTGAAAGATGGAATAGATAAGCAGGAAGCTTTGAAATATTTACAGCAATTTGGAGGTAGGCCAGACATCGAATATTTACCTTATATTGATGAATATACTAGGCAGGCATATGCGTATGTGCAAGGCATGAGTGATGAACAACTGCTAAGTGCAAAGCAGTTGGAGGCCTTAAAAACACAACCATATTTAGAGATGCTTACATTGGAAGTGAAATTGATAAAAGGTTTAAATATCTTGTTGAAAATGGGGGAAAAATTCCAGTAGAAACATATGAAATTGTTAAAGTAGGCGCTAAAGGCGGAGGAGCCGATTTATATTTCTTAATGGTGTTAGTCAGTAATTGGGGCGGTGCACTACTAAGTCCGTTTAATGGGACATAAAAGGTGTTATGTTATTCCCGATATAGGGAGGGAATAATATGACCACTAAAGAACAGCTTATCAGCCGCCTCAATCAGTTCTCGGAGGAAGAGATTTCATCCTTATTGGATGCCGCCACCCGCATGGAAGGAAAGGATACCCAGGCAGCCAGACCAGACTGCCCCTATTGCAGCTCCCATGCCATCATCCGTTATGGACATAAATGCCGGAAACAAAGGTTCTACTGTAAATCCTGCGGAAAGACGTTTGTCCCTACCACCCATACCATCATGTCGAACTCCCATTTCCCGGCAGGGACATGGCGTGAAGTCATCAGCGACACAGTACGCGGCAATGCCATTGACTATACCGCGCAAAGGATTGGCTGTTCCCACCAGGCGGTCTTCGATATGAGGCACAAGGTGCTCATGGCGCTGCAGCAGCTCCCTGAGATAAGCGATGTCTGCCTTGGCGAGGTGTCCGAATTCGATGAGACCTTTGTCCTTGACTGCTATAAGGGGAAAGGAATGGACGGCTCCATTCCAAGGGGCCCGCGCAGGCATGGGGCAAAAGCCGAAAAAAGGGGCATCTCCAATGAGTACGTGTGCATCTGCACGGGCATCCAGCGCGAAGGAGTTGCTGGCCATATTTGAAGGCCATATCGCAGACGGAACCCTTGCTCTTTGCGACGGGCTGCGCAGCTACCATGCACTTCCGGGGATTGCGGACTGTATCGTCAAGGACTGCAATGCCCCCAGTGCAGAAGATACCTGTTTTTATAATCTGAACACCGTAAATGGGTTCCACAGCTTCATCAAGCAGCGGTATGTGTCCTACCGTGGTGTGGCAAGCAAGTATATCAACAGGTATAACGCCCTCTTCTCATCTGCCTATCGAAATGCGGAGGGTATTATCAAACGGTTGATAGGTGCGGTGCTGAAGGTGACTGGCATCGATTACTACCATAGCAATAGGGATGTAAGGGAAGCTGGTTTACTGGCCATATAACCTTACCGACCCATTTGCTGACTAACACCAAAATTTCAAATATGATCAGCCACTGTTGGGAGGGGGAGTTTATGGAAAAAAATCTTTTTATGATGTGTGAAAAAGTCAACCAAAATGCGTTTTCTGAGCTTCCGCTTGGCTATAAAATCAGGCTATGCCGAAAAGATGAGTTGTCGATATGGAAAGCGTTTCCGTTCGATAGCGATAAGGAGGCAAGAGAATACGAAAGCTTTATGACTGAATATTTTAACAAAGTTTATGCGCCAAAAGGGAACTTATTTTTTGAAAAATGCACGTTTGTTACTGAAGAACAAACAGACAAACCTGTGGCTACTTGTTTTGCTTGGAAATCTTACGAATGTATAACAACAATCCACTGGTTAAAAACTCTCAAAAAATACGAAAACAAAGGGATTGGGAGAAGTTTGCTGTCTGTGATAATGTCAAAATTAGAACCAAAAGATTATCCGATATACCTTCACACACAACCAGAAAGTTTTCTTGCTATAAAGCTATATTCTGATTTTGGGTTTTGCTTACTTAACAATCCGCAAGTCGGAACACGAACAAACGACCTCGAAACTTCTTTGCCATATCTAAAAGATAAAATGACTGAAACAGCATATAGAAATCTTCGTTTTACAACAGCTCCGAAAGAGTTTTTACAAGCTGTAAATAAATCTGAATTCGCTGAGTTTTAAGTTATCGCTTTCAAAACGACTCATACATTGTTGTTACGATAGATAGGAGAACGGATTTATGGAAGACCACGCTATCTTAAGCGAACGTTTGGAAGACCAGTTGAAAGCAGTAGAATGGGCCAGGGCGGAACAGAAGAAAATTTTAAAAGAAAAGGGTGAACGGCTGTCCAAAGAATTGATGGATAAAATGACGCCATTTATTTTAAAGGAGCAAAAACAAAAAGAGCATTGATGATTATATGGGATGCCGGTACAGAGGCACAGTAGGAGAAATGCCGCACCCCGATTCCGGTACTGGAACCCTGAACCCCGCCACATCACTGAGCGCGCAGCACCAGCCCCGCCGCATCCCCGGGAAGCACCACCAGCAATGTTCCCTCCCTGACGGATATGGAGCTCTCCCTGCCGATGAACTCATTGCTGGTGCCCAGCGGAAAGCCGCTGTTCAGACAGGCGTCCCTCAATTCGTATTTCAGCCCCCGCAGAAATACGCCCTCCGCCCGGTCGGAGTAGGAGAACACGGACAGGTATCCCCCTTCCCTGGGCGGCAGGAGGAGCGTCCCGTCGGTAATGGCCGTCAGCACCACGTCCCCGCCGTGGAGGAAGCCCTGCCTGCCCTCCCCGGACAGGAAGGCCAGCAGCTGGATATTGGCGATGGTGTGGTCCATGCGGCCGCCGGTGCCCGCGTAGAAGTGGAATACGGAATACCCCCTGCGGATGCCCTCCCGGAGGGCGGCAAGGGTGTCCGTGTCGTCCTTCATGGTGTCGAGGCGGATGACATTCGGGCCCTCCGGGCAATATCCCAGCGTGTCGAAATCCCCGACGATCAGGTCAGGCGGGATGGAGGCTTCCTCCAGGTAGCGCAGCCCGCCGTCAACGGCGATTACAAAGTCGTCTTCTTTCGGGGCGAAGTCAAGTCCCGTATTCTTCCCAGCCCCCACCAGATAGCAGATTCCGTGTCCCATAATAGCCCTCCTCAGCCAAGCCATGATGCCATGCACCGGTATACCGGTCTTCTACCGGCGCTGCGCCTTCTTCCCCGTTGGCGCCCGCAAGCTATGGCCTGCCTCTGTTCGATGGGTTCTATTGTAGCATGGGGACGGCCAAAGCACAAGACATTCGTCGGGGAAACCCTACAGCTCCTCCATCAGCCCTTGGAGCAGCACGATATGGTACTCCTCGTCCCGGACGATCCTCCGCAGCACTGCGTTCACGCATTCATCCTTTATCTTCCGCATATGCGCCTCGTACTGGGCGATGGCGTCCCGTTCGGCCTCTATGTCCGCGCAGAGCATCCGCCTGGCGTCCTTGGACAGCGACAGATAGTCCGGCGTCCACAGCAGCTGCCTGCCGTCCGGCTGCCTTGCGGAAAAGCTGACCTCGCCGCCCAGGAGCTGGATCAGCTCGCCCAGCTTCTGGAGGTGCATCATCTCCGCCAGGGCGATGCCCAGAAGCGTCCTTGCAAGGGGGCAGGCGGTCAGGCACAGCCGGTTCTCGTTATTGATATATTGGGTGATGGCCGACAGCTCGGATACCGGGCCGCAGTAGTCGAAGGCAAGGATGCCGGCATACTGCGGATTCCGGCGCTCCACCTGTACGGGCGGATAGCGCAGCTCCAGCATGGCGGGCTTTATGCCGGACATATTGCAGTCGTTGGACATGGGGTTCCTGTTTTGCTCCATGTGAAAACCTCCTCGTATATTCTTTTCCTGCAATATGATATGTCAGAGCATCCGGTTCTGTGCCCCTTTCGCCGGAAATGCCGTTCCCGCAGCCTTCACAGCGGGGCCGCTCATGCCGTTGACAAAAACGTCCCTGAATGTTACTCTTATTTAGGAAAGAGGTCCCCGAGGGGGCCGGGTCAGGATGGACGAAGGATGGGGAAGAGAAGGTTGAGGAGCGAGGGCGTGAAGGGCAGGGGCCGCGGAAAGGCTGTCTTTCTGACGGTTCTGTTTCTGTTGGCAGCAGGAGGGCTGTATTTTTATTTCCAGATTTATCGGGTGGAGCCGGCATTTGCTGAGAAGACTTACGAATACGGGGACGCGGTGAGCCGGGACATCGCGGACTATCTCACCGGCACGGACTGGTCCGTCCATCTGGGTGAGCTGGACCTGTCGAAGGTGGACGAGACGGAGACGGGCACCTATGAAGCGGTGGTGAACCACGGAAGGAAGCAGTTCATCTACCGAATCGTCATTCAGGACACGGTGCCGCCGGAAATCCTGTGGAGGGAGGGCCAGGTCTATCTGGCCACGGAAAGGGACTATGCCACAGAGGATGTGATCGCGGGCCTGAGGGACGCGGACAGGGAGGCGGAAAGCTTCTTCCTGGAGGAGGGGGATGCCCTGGAGGAGATCCGCTTCGACAGAACAGGGGAATACACGCTGGAGATCGGCGCCAGGGACCGGGCCGGGAACCAGGCCTCCGGGGAGCTGCGGGTCATCGTGGACACACCGCCTTCCTTCACGGGAATCCGCGATTTCTATCTCGTCCCCGGAAGCCGGCCGGACTACCGGGAGGCGGTGGCGGCCAGCGACGATGTGGACGGAAATCTGACAGAAACCATACGGATAGACGATTCCGATGTGGAGCTGGACCAGGCGGGCAGCTATACCCTCCGCTATGTGGCCGAGGACAGCTACGGCCTGGAGACTGTGGAGGAGACGCTGGTGATGGTGGCCTCCCCGGACGATATCCAGGAGCTCATAGGGCAGCGCATGATTGACTACCGCTCCGACTGCATACTGGGAGCGCCCAATATCTATGACGGAGGCGTCTCTGAGCGCGAGGACATGGAGGGGACGCTGGAATACATGCGCCCGGCGCTGGTGCATCTCTACCACGGCCTGGGCAGGGGCGGGTACAGCTCCGGCTCCGGCTATATCGTGGAGATTGCGGAGGACGCCGTCTATATCTGCACCAACAGCCATGTGGTGGAGAAGTACGAGGACTGGGACGTCTACTTTTACGACGGGACCAAGCTGCCCGGGAAGCAGGTGGGAATCAGCGAGGTCTACGATGTGGGCGTAGCCAGGGTGGACAGGGAGGACGTGCCGGAGGAGCTGCTGGAGCGGCTGATGACGGTGCACATCGACAGGACCTACTGGGAGGGCCTGGACGACCAGGACATCGAGCTGGCGCTGGAGCGGATCGACAAAGAGGGCGGCCTGATACATAAGACCACAGGGAACCTGATCAAGATAAAGCAGGACTTCGACTGGTATGACCAGAGGGAACACACGGAGGTGACCATCGAGCTGGTGCACGGGGATTCCGGCTCCGCGGTGCTGGACGGGTACGGGAACCTGGTGGGCATGGCGTTCGCCTATTCCGTGGACCCTGTGCGGTTCTGGTGCATCCCTTTGGACGGCATACTGGAGTGCTACGAGGAGATTACGGGCCGGATGCCCTATGTGTATTAGTGCGGCAGCATCAATTCCCGGGTGTCGATTGCCCGGGGATTAAGGTGCTGGGGTGCCGGATGAAGACAAAACAGACGGAAACAGGGCGAAGGGGAAGAGAGGATGAAGAAGAGAAGCTGCGGTAGGGCCATTGCCATTGCGGCGGCGTTGCTGCTAACTGCCTGCGGACAGGGGACCACGGCGGCCACCATGCACCTGGCGAAGGCCCGGGGAGAGGTGGGAGTCGCCGATGCCGGGGGCAGGGCCGTGGAAGTGAGGGAGCAGTTGGGCCTGTACTCCGGATATCGGGTGGACACCCGGGAGGACAGCTACGCATGGATCGACCTGGACAGCGTGAAGCTGACGAAGATGGATGAAGGGACGGAAGTGGAGATTCTGAAAAAGGAAGGGAGGCTGGAGATCCTCGTCCACCGCGGCGGCCTGTTTTTCCACATAAAGGAGCCCCTGACAGAGGAGGAATCGCTGGAGATTCGCACCTCCACCATGGTGGTGGGCATCCGGGGGACCTGCGGCTTCATCGAAGTCGTGGGAGAGGACCGTATGCGGGTATGCATCCTGGAGGGGACGGTGGAATGCTTTCTGGCGTCGGGAGAGGCCAGGGAGCCGCTGGGCCTTGTGACGGCTGGTGAGAAGGCGGAGCTCACCGTCCGGGACGGGATGGGGGAGATTACGGTGGAGCCTCTGGAAGAAGAGGACATCCCCGCCTATGTGGAGGAGGAAGAGCTGCCTGAGGATGCTGTGGTGGAGGCAGCGCTGGAGGAGGGGCCGGAAGACGGGACATTGGAGGCCCGGGAGCTGGAAACCGTAAATCCGGAATCGGAAGAACCCGCGGCGGAGGGCACGGAAGCGCCGGAAGGGGAGGAAGCCGGGGGGAATGAGCCGCCGGAGATGCCCGTGGACGAGAACCCCATAGAGGAATCCGCCCTGGCAGGTTCCTACAGTCCGTCTGCCGGCGGAGCGGCGCTGGCCCTGAGCATATATACGGATGAAGGGGACGAAGGGGAGATAGGCGTCGCCGAAGGCGCGTATAGCGGCCCGATCGTAAACGTGAGGACGAATGTCTACAGAATCATCACGGATACGGAGGAGGAAATCCTTCTGGGCGTATCCACGGGAGAAGACGGAAATGTGGTCATTCGGCTCTATGCGGATGGCGCGTATGTGGACGAATATGTGATGACTGAGCATTTCGAGTCCTGACCGACAAAGGATATCACGCAGGGGGCTTATGGGAATGGGAAAATACAGGAAATTTTTGATCATGGCGCTGGCCGCCGGCCTGGTCACGGCCTTGCTGGCTTCCGGCATCCTGGATCATGCCGACCTGGCGGTATCGGACCGCTTTTATCAGAGCAGGAGCGCATCGGACGGCGAGATCGTGCTGGTGGGGATCGACCAGAAAGCCCTGGAGGATATCGGCCCTTACAGCCAGTGGGGGCGGGAGGTCATGGCTGCGGCGCTGGCGGCATTGAATGAATCGGAGGCCTGCAGGCCCGCGGTCATCGCCATGGACGTGCTCTATTCCGGGGAGACCGATGGGGCGGGGGACGCCCGTCTGGCAGAGGAGGCCGGGCGCTATGGCAATGTGGTGGCGGCCTGCGCGGCTGTGTTCGGCAGTTCACTGGCGGAGGCGGAGACAGGGGAGTATTATCTGGACAACTTCTCCGTGACCGCATTCGACGCGCCATATGAAGCCCTGGGGGAAGCCGCGGAGCAGGGACATATCAATGCCATGCTGGACAGGGACGGCATCCTGCGCCATCATCTGCTGGAGATCGGCCTGGAGGACGGCAGAAGGATTCCTTCGCTGGCGCTGAAGACCGCAGAGATGTACCGGGAGTACCACGGCATGGAACAGGGCGCGCTTCCCCCGGCGGATGCCAGGGGGTTCTGGTATCTTCCCTTCTGCGGCGTGCCGGGGGATATGGAAGCCATATCCCTGTCGGATGTGCTCTCAGGGAAGGTTCCGGCGGATTATTTCGCGGGCAAGATCGTGCTGATCGGACCCTATGCGGCAGGGCTTCAGGACAGCTACCTGACTGCGGCGGACCACGCCGCGCCCATGTACGGCATGGAGTTCCAGGCAAACGCCATACAGGCGCTGCTGTGGGAGGACTACAGGCGGGAGGTGCCGGACGGGATTCAGCTAACGGCCCTTTTCTTCCTCCTGCTCCTGGCACTGGCGGGCTTTTGGAAGAGGAAGGTGCGGCTGTCCACGGGGCTGTGGCTATTGCTCTGCATCGGCGCGGCAGGCTTTTGCCGGTTGATGTATGACAGAGGCCTGGTGCTGCATCTGCTCTGGATTCCGCTGGGCGTGACCGTGCTCTATGTGGGCTGCATCGCTTTCAATTATATGCAGGCCTCTCTGGAGAAGCGCCGTATAACCAACACCTTTGAGCGCTATGTGGCGCCGGAGATCGTGAGGGAGATCCTCAGGGAAGGCACCGGCGGGCTGGAGCTGGGCGGAAAGCTGACCAGGATCGCGGTGCTCTTTGTGGACGTGCGGGGCTTCACGCCCATGTCGGAGCGCCTGAAGCCCACCCAGGTGGTGGAGATCCTCAACTGTTACCTCTCGCTGATTTCGGACTGCATCCTGAAGAACGGCGGCACGCTGGACAAGTTCGTGGGGGATGCGGCCATGGCGTTCTGGGGAGCGCCGCTGCCCCAGGAGGATTATGTGATGCACGCCCTGAAAGCCGCGGCTGACATGGCGGAGGGCTCCAGAGCGCTCAGCCAGGAGCTCCTGAAACGGTACGGAAGGACGGTGTCCTTCGGCATCGGCGTCCATGTGGGCGAGGCTGTGGTGGGCAATATCGGCTCGGCGAAGCGTATGGACTACACTGCCATCGGGGATACGGTGAACACGGCGGCTAGGCTGGAGGCCAACGCGCCGGCCGGGACGATTTACATATCCCGCGCCGTGGCGGACGAGGCGGGGGAGCGGATCAGAACCACCTCCCTCGGGGATACGGTGAAGCTGAAGGGAAAGAAGGAGGGCTTTGAGGTCCTCTGTCTGGAGGAGATTCTGTAGAGGCGAGAGACTGGCCGGACAGGAGCGTTGGCATGGAAGACACATGGAGCGTAGAGATATGGGGCGTGCGGGGAGCGGCCCCGGCGGCATACAGGGACTTTCTGGAATATGGGGGCAATACCTCCTGCATATCCGTGGACTGCTGCGGGGAGACGGTGATCTTCGACGCGGGAACCGGGCTTTTGGAGCTGGGAAGGCGTCTGCGGAAAAAGGGGATAAAGCGGGTGCATATCCTGCTGAGCCATCTGCACATGGACCATATCTGCGGGCTGTACGGCTTTCCCCTTTTTCTGGATGCGGCGGCAGAGATCCATCTGTACGGAAGAGCGGAGGAGGGAAGGCTGAAGGAGCGCCTGGGGGCTGCGCTGGGCAGGCCATACTGGCCCTATGATGCCACCGCGTTCTCCGCCCGTGTGGAAGTCCACGAAATCCTTCCGGAGAGCGTTTTTCACATCAGAAGGGGAAAAGAAGGGGACAAAGCGGAGCTGGCGGTGCGCACCCTGGCGGGGAACCATCCCGGGGGGAGCCTTCTGTACCGCCTGGAGGAGGGGGAGCGGAGCATTGTCTACGGCCTGGACTGCGAGACGGACGGTAGGATGTCCGCCGCGCTGCAGGCGTTCGCCCGGGACGGGAAGCTCCTGATCTGGGACGCCAACTTCACGGATGAGGATCTGGGGCGCTGCGCGGGCTGGGGGCATTCCTCCTGGCGGCAGGGCATGGAGCTGGGGCGGGCCGCCGGGGCGGGGCTGGTGCTGATGACCCATTACAGCAGGGAATATACGGATTGTTTCCTGCGCGGACAACAGGAGCTCGCGGAGCGGGAGGACAATATCTGCCGTTTCGCGAAGGAAGGTATGGTAATACGTATATGAAGCGGAACGATATGGAAAAAATCCTGAATATAGGGGTGCGGCTGTCCTCGGAGCGGAATCTGGACGAGCTTCTCGTGTATATTCTCAAAAGCGTGATGGAGCTTGCCGGGTGCGATGCGGGGACCTTATATCTCAGAGAGGGGGACGCCCTGAATTTTGAGGTCATGCGCAATGACACGCTGGGGACCTATTCCGGAGGGAGCGGGGAAAAAGCGCAGCTTCCGCCGGTGCCGCTGGACAGGGGAAATGTCTGCGCCATGGCCCTGCTGGAAGACAGGACCATCTGCATAGAGGACGTGAAGAACAACAGGGACTATGATTTTTCCGGACCGATCCGCTATGACGCCATGACGGGCTATAACACGCGCTCCATGCTGGTGGTGCCCATGCGCAACAGGCAGGGGGAGCGGATCGGGGTCATCCAGCTGATCAATGCGCTGGACGAGGGCGGAAATGTCTGCGCTTTCGACAGGGACATGATTCTGGTGCTGGAATCGGTGGCCTCGCAGGCGGCGGTGACGATCCAGAATGTATGGTACATGGAGGAAATCGAGGCGCTTATCCAGTCCTTCGTGCGGGTCATGTCCTCCGCCATCGACGAGAGGACGCCCTATAATGCCAGCCATGCCCGCCATATGGCGGAATACGGCGGCAGATTTGTGGAGTATCTCAAGACCTGTGAGGGGCAGAAGGTCTTTTCGCAGGAAGAAAAGGAAGAATTCCTGATGAGCATCCTGCTCCACGATATCGGCAAGCTGGTGACGCCGCTGGAAGTGATGAACAAGGAAAAGAGGCTTTTTCCCGAACAGCACGGAGCCATAGCACACCGCATGGAAGTGATCCGGCTCCTGGCAGAGATTGACCGGCTGGCAGGGCGCATCACGGAGGCGGAAAAGCAGGAGCGGACAGACGGGACGCTGGAGGCGTGGAAGCTGGTGGAGGAGATCGACTCTGCGGGTTTCGTGAGGGACGAACAGTTGGAGCGGCTAAAGAGCCTGTACGGGAGGACGTACAGAGATGAACAGGGAAACGTCCGCCCGTGGCTGGAGCCGGAGGAGTATGCCATGCTTTCCATCCGGAGGGGAACGCTTTCGGAGGAGGAGCGGGGGACCATGGAGGAGCATGTGTCCGTCACGGACCGCCTACTGTCCCAGATCTGCTTTCCGGAGAAGCTATCCCATGTGCGGGAATGGGCGGCAGCGCACCATGAGCTCCTGAACGGAACCGGTTATCCGGAGCACAGGAAGGGGGATGAGATTCCCTATGAGGTGCGCATGATCACCATACTGGACATCTTCGATTCCCTGGTGGCGGACGACCGGCCGTATAAGCGCGCCATGCCCGTGGAGCGGGCGCTTGCCATTTTAAGAGAGATGGCCGGACAGGAGGGGAAGCTGGATCCGGAACTGACGGAGCTGTTCGTGAAGAGCAGATGCTGGGAGGAAGCCCCTGGGGAGCCGCCCATTGACAAAGACAGAGGCGGATGCTAAGCTTATGGAAAACGGGCCGGCGGGACGCACACGGTGCGGAATGGCCATGGAGGAGGAAAGGACATGCTCTGTATCAAGAACGGAACCGTGCACGACGGCGTGCACAGGGAGGGATACCAGGCGGACATCCTGGTGGAGGACGGCAAAATCAAGGCAATCGGGGAGAACCTGGAAATCCCGGGAGACGCGGAAGTGGTGGACGCGGCAGGGCTGCAGGTGTATCCCGGCTTTGTGGAGGCCCACGGGCACATCGGCCTGGACGGCTATGGAATCGGCTATGAGGGGATGGACTACAATGAGCTCAACGATATTATCAGCCCCCAGATGCGGGGAATCGACGGTGTGAAGCCTTTAGACCCGGCTTTGCCTAAGGCCGCGGCGGCAGGAGTCACCTGCGTCTGCGTAGGCCCCGGCAGCGCCAATGTGCTGGGCGGCACTTTTACCACGATCAAGACTGTGGGCAGACGGGTGGACGACATGGTGGTCCGGGACGGCGTGGCCATGAAATGCGCCTTCGGCGAGAACCCCAAGCGTGTATATAGGGATAAGAAGGACTCCAGCCGCATGACCACTGCGGCCCTGCTGCGGGAGACCCTGTTCAAGGCCAGGGAGTACATGGAGAAGAAGGAGGCCGCAGGGGACGATGTCTCCAAGCGCCCGGCCTTCGACATGAAGCTGGAGGCCCTGCTGCCCGTGATGCGCAGGGAAATCCCTCTGAAAGCCCATGCCCACGCAACGGAAGACCTGTTCACGGCGCTGCGGATCGCCAGGGAATTCGACCTGAAGATCACGCTGGAGCATGTGACGGAGGGGCATTTGATCGTAGACGAGCTGGTGGAGGAGAATGTGCCCCTGGCGGTGGGTCCTACTTTGGGCAGCGCCTCCAAGTTCGAGCTGCGCAATAAGAGCTGGACTACCCCGGGCGTGCTGGCTGCCGCGGGCTGCCAGGTATCCATCATCACGGACTCCCCGGTGATCCCCCAGGAATATCTGCCTCTGTGCGCAGGGCTGGCGGTGCAGGCGGGGATGGATCCCTTTGCGGCCCTCCAGGCCATCACCATCAATCCCGCCAAGCACGCGGGGATCGCGGACAGGGTAGGGTCGCTGGAGGCCGGGAAGGATGCGGACATCGTCGTCACGGACGGCTGCCCCTTTGAGGTCTCCACGAAAGTGAGGCATGTGTTCATAGACGGGAAAGCGGTGGATGTTCCGGTGGAGTGAGCGGGCCCAGCAGGCTGCCCGGCTGTAGGCAGGCAGCAGCCATGGAAGGAGGATTTGCCATACACTGGAAGCGGTGCGGAATCAGGGGGCAGGAGCGATGGAAGTACAGTATGAATTGGTGGACAATGTGTTGAGCGCCGAAGATTTTGTCCGGTTAAAGGTGGCTGCCGGATTCAAAGAAAGGCCGCTGGAACAGGTCGAAAAAGCGCTCAGAAACGGACTTTTCAACGTTTCCGCGGTCTGTGGAGGACAGGTGGTGGGAATGGGGAGGCTCGTGGGCGACGGGGCCATGTACTGGTATCTCCAGGAAATCATCGTCCTGCCCCAATATCAGGGAAAGGGAATCGGAAAAAGCATCGTGAACAGACTGTTGGGGCATATCAAAAGCGTTGCGGAGCCGGGCACTGTCATAGACATAGGCCTGACGGCAGTGAAAGGGAAAGAGCCTTTTTACGAGAGATTCGGTTTTTCTGCCCGTCCAACCGGGATGGGGCAATTGATGAGAATAGAATGACGGCATCCCGGGATTGCCCTTCCGGAAAGCATGGTGAGATGCGTTATTATTAAGGAGGGTAAAACGATGGATAAAGAATGGGAAAGATTATATGAAGAAGCAATGAGCGTTTTGAACCCCCATGATGTTTCAAATAAAATGTGGGTAGGAAGTGTGGCATCTGCCGTACTCACAAAAAAGGGCAATATTTACAAGGGTATATGCATTGACACAGATGGCTCTATAGGAATGTGTGCTGAAAGAAATGCTTTATCAACAATGCTTACATATGGCGAAAGTGAGATTAAAAAAGTGGTTTCAGTATATAAAGATGGAAATATCATTCCGTCTTGCGGTATTTGCAGAGAATTTATGATGCATTTAGGCGGAGATGTGGAAAATATTGAAATTCTACTGGATAAAGAAGGACGGACAATTAAATTGATTGATTTGATGCCCGAATATCCACGACATAAATAAATTCCTGTTTGTATGGGAGATGCGGTTTTCGGGTAGATTTTTCCTTAGTGACCATACAAAGGTGCTAACACTATGTCGTAAAGGTAATCAAGGAAAAAGCAGTGCCAAAACGGTGCAAAAAAATCTCGCAAATAAAAATATATCTCGGAAACAGCGAATTTATGCGGTTTAGGATAATCCAGAATACTGAAAAAACTAAAAAACGCTATTCAAATACAGAGTAGGAGGACAGGATGTATCAGGTCATAGACGGAAAAAAGATTTCCCAGGAGATCAAGGACGAATTAAGGGAAAAAGCGGCGCGGATGAGGGAACAGGGCATAGAGCGCACCCTGGCGGTGATTCAGGTGGGCGCGGATCCGGCCTCCTCCGTGTACGTGCGGAACAAGAAGAAGGCCTGCGAGTATGTGGGCATCCGCTCCCTTTCCTACGAGCTGCCGGAGGAGACCGGGGAGGAAGAACTGCTGGGCATCATCCGGGAACTGAACGAACGTGAGGATGTAAACGGAATCCTGGTACAGCTCCCCCTGCCCTCCCATATCGACGAGGAGAGGGTGCTCCTTGCCATCTCGCCGGAGAAGGATGTGGACGGCTTCCACCCCGTGAACGTGGGGAACCTGAGCATCGGCAGGCCCGGCTACGTATCCTGCACTCCCGCCGGGGTCATCCAGTTGCTGAAACGCTCAGGCATCTCCATCCAGGGGAAGGAGTGCGTGGTACTGGGCCGCAGCAACATCGTGGGCAAGCCCATGGCCATGCTGCTGCTGCGGGAGAATGGCACCGTGACAGTGTGCCATTCCCGGACGGAGAATCTGCGGGAGATTACCAGGCGGGCGGATATCCTGGTAGCGGCAGTGGGAAAGCCCAGGATGGTGGATGAGACTTATGTGAAAGACGGAGCTGTAGTCATAGACGTGGGCATCCACAGGAATGAGGACAATAAGCTCTGCGGGGACGTGGACTTTGAAAGCGTGGCCCCGAAGACATCGTATATCACCCCTGTGCCCGGCGGCGTTGGCCCCATGACCATCGCCATGCTGATGGCCAACTGCGTGGAGGGGATATAGGGAGCAGTGCGGCATGGCTTTTCGGTGTCGGATGCAAGGCGTTTGGAAGGAATGAGGTGGCATCTGGTGAAAATGGAGCGATAGCTATTGCGCTCTCAGCCATTTTTCCAGATGCTCCAATATACGGCCGCTTTTCAATTCCTCCAGGGAAGCCTCCGCCCAGGCCGGAAATGTATGGCGCTCGCAGGCGCCGAACAGCGTCACAAGCGGCGCAATAAAGGCGTCCGCTTTCTTCTCCAAATCCGGGATGTGGCCGCCGTAGGCTTCCAGGAAAGCTTCCGCCGCCTCATGGGAGAGGGCGCAGGTCACGTTGCGGACATCGCCGTAAGCGATGCCTTTTCCCAGCAGATTGTAATCGAACATAAAGGCATGTTCCTTGTCTTTGGACACGATCAGGTTCGTCCAGTAGAAATCATTGTAGGTCAATGTCCGGGGCAGGGCGTCGATTCGGCGGCGGATTTCAGGGTAATGCTCTGTAATGGCCTGCCAGAGCGCATTGTCCCCGGTGCCTGTCTTTTTCGCGATTAATCTCATGTTTTCCAGGGTGATTACGTCGGATTCGTCGTACATGGAATCCACTTCTTCTCCAAGCTGCATTTCTTCTCTGGAATGCCCCTCTTCCATGCCGCAAAGAAAAGCCCTGCCCCTGTCATGCAGTGTCCTGTACCACTTGGCAACAGACCTTGCCACCTGAGGGTCGCTCAGATCCCCTTCCTCGCCCAGCCTGTAATCGCCGGATGCATCCACATCGGGCAGCAGTAGGGCGTTCTCCGTGCGGCCCAGCAGAGGCAGGGTGGGTATCCCCAGCTCTGACAGCATCAGATAGCTGCGGATTTCCCGTGTATCCTCTTTCTTCTCAAAGACCTTCAGGATGTATCTTTTCCCCTCCGATTCCACCCGATACAGAGAGATGCCGGCCTTTGACCGGATAAGCGAACAGACAGGGCAGCGCAGGCCCAGTTCGGCGAGCTGTAAAATATAAGATGAGGGCGCAAGCTTACAGGGCTGTCCCAATTGTGACAATATCCCGTTGACTCGCTCCAACAGATGCTCGTCCATGCCCTCCCAGCCAAGGAGCTCCGCGCCGCTGAACCGCTGTAGCTGCGCCACATACCTGATTTCATGCTGTGCGAAGGCCTGTTTTGCCTCTCTGGGAAGCTGGCTTGTCAGGACATGGGAAGGTATGAGCTGCACAGGCGCCTTGTAGGGAAAGCCTTTTTCAAATTCCGCCATTTCCGCCGGGTCCACCTCGTAGACGCAGTCTTCCAGATACCGTCCCTCGATGCCCTCCAAAGCGCCCTCGTACAGCTCCATGGCCATCAGCGCGTCCAGGCTGCTTCCGTCCGCGGACAGGATGCCATACCGGCTGGCCCTCCGGAACCCGAATCTGGGATAATAATCGGGATGCCCGTAGAAGACGATTGCGCGGTATCCAAGCTCCGCCGCCCGTGTGATGGAATGGCGCATCAGGGCAGAACCTACCCCCATCCTCTTGTAGTCCGGGTGGACGCTCAAGGGGCCGAAATTCAGGACTTCTATTTCTGCGGCCCCCACCTTCGCCAGGCTGTAGATGACATGCCCTACGATTTTACCGTCCACCTCTGCCACGAAGTCCAGCTCAGGCACGAAACAGGGCAGGCCCCTTAACTTGTGCACGATCAGATGCTCCCCGTCGCAGGTGGGATGGTCCATCGCGCCCCAGAAGGCCTCCCGGGTCAGCTCCTCCACCTGGCGGTAATCCGCCGGCATCTCCTTCCTGATATGGATATCCATTGTCTGCAACCTCCCTTTTTTCATGTTTCTGCGATTTCCTCGTGCAGACCGCCCTTTCGGGAATCAATACGTGACTACATATTTATAATACTATGGAAAACATTGTTTATCCTGGTATGCTCCTGAGCATTATAGCATTTACGGGGATGGAAAGCAATGGCTTTACAGAACCCCTTTAACAGGATCCAAAATAGTTGCAATCCCTGCATTCTATGATAAAATGGTGATAAGAAACGAAAAAACCTCTCAAAAGGAACTGCGAGGAAACTGAATGAAAAAATACAACAATTTTGACCTGCATTTCACATTTGACAGAAAAAATGAGACAATCGGTTTTCTCCATGCGGAGTATGTGCACCCCTTAAAACAGGAGCTGGTGCAGGCTTTCCAGCGGGACTTCCAGGAGGATGGGAACATAAAGGCGGCAATCGTATTCGGAAGCGGCGTGGAATTCCGATGCAACAGTTACAGCGATTTGGATTTGTGCATCGAGCGGTATGACGTGGAGAAGCCGTTTTCCTACAGCGCCGGGGAGACAGGGGAAGGGGTGGACGTGCTCTATGCCGACCGGATTGGGGAGCGGCTGCGCAGGGAGATAGAGGAAAAGGGAATCGTGGTGTATGACAGGGAGGGATGCTATGTGTGACATCAGGTATTTCAGGCGCGCTTTTCTGGACTACCGGGCGGCGGAGAACCTGAACTGTTTCTTCCCGGTGAATGTACCGACAAAAATACTTGCTTTTCCCCCATTCTATGGTAAAATGAGGGTGACAATCGAATAATGAGAGGTTTATCATCAAGTCAATGGAAAGCGCACAAAAAAGCGTTCCATTGCGACGAAGAGGAGAAGAGCGTAATGAAAAGAAGTTTTCATGGAAAGAAGGGCCTTTGTGTTCTTCTGGTTACGGCGCTTCTGGCAATGGCTGTACTGGGCGGATGCGCAGACGGCACAGGAGAGTCTTCGGAGGATAATTCCTCAAAGGAGTCCACAACAGAATCCACACAGCCTGACTCCGGGCAGTCCGATGCTTCCACAGAATCTAACGATTCAGAAGAAAGCACAGAGGCGCAGGAGAGCGGGGAGGAATCCGGTTCGGAGGGCGGGAGCGCTTCCGGGCAGGCCGGGGATATGTACGGCGGCTCCATCGTTGTAGGAGTACAACAGGATATCGACAGTCTTGACCCTCACAAAGCGACGGCGGCAGGAACGAGCGAAATTTTATTCAATGTTTTCGAGGGCTTGGTAAAGCCCGATGAGAACGGCAATCTGATCAATGCGGTAGCCAGTGACTACACAATCTCCGAGGATGGTCTGGTATACACCTTCACCTTGAGGGAAAACGTGAAGTTCCACAATGGCAATGTCGTGACAGCTGAGGATGTGAAGTACTCTCTGGAGAGGGTATCGGGACTGCTGGATGGCACGCCCTTAAGTTCCACGCTGAACGCGATTGAATCCGTAGACATCATAGACGAAAAGACGGTTCAGGTGACAGTAGGGAGCGCCAACACAGAGCTGATCTACAGCTTCGTGGCAGCCATCATCCCCGCGGGCAGCGGAGAGGGAGAGGCGGTGGATCCCATTGGCACCGGGCCGTTTTCTTTTGTTTCCTACAAGCCCCAGGAAGGGATCGTCCTGGCGAAGAATCCGGACTACTGGCAGGAGGGTCTGCCCTATCTGGATCAGGTGGAGTTCAAGATTTCAGGCAGCGCCGACACGGCCCTTTTGGAGCTCCAGGGCGGCACCATCGACTTCTACGCCTACCTGACGAATTCCCAGGCCCAGGCCCTTCAGGGCAGCCACCAGGTGGTTTCGTCGCCCTCCAATGCGGTGCAGGCGCTGTATCTGAACAATGCGGTGGAGCCTCTGAATGACGTGCGGGTGCGCCAGGCCATTTCCTATGCCATAGACAAGGAAGAGATCAACAACTTCGTAGGGGGCGGGAAGGGCACGCTGATCAGCTCGGCCATGCTGCCCACGCTGAAGGAGAATTACGTGGACCTGAACGACACCTATGGCACCACGGCCAATGTGGAGAAAGCGAAAGAGCTGTTGGCGGATGCGGGATACCCGGACGGGTTCGACCTGGAGATCACCGTTCCCTCCAACTATGAGATCCACATGCAGACCGGAGAGGTGGTGGTGGAGCAGTTGAAGGCAGCGGGCATCCGGGCTACCATCAAGGCGGTGGAGTGGAGCACCTGGCTGGACGAGACCTACAAGGGGCGCCAGTACGAGGCCACCATCGTCTCCCTGACCTGCGACATGACGCCGGGATACCTGATGAACCGTTTCCAGACCGACTCCAAGAAGAACTTCATCAATTTCAGCAGCGCGGAATATGATGAGGTCTACACCAGGACCCAGGCCACTCTGGATCCCGCGGAGAAGGCAGAGTGCTACAAAGAGCTGCAGAAAATCCTCTGCGACGAGGCGGGCAGCGTGTTCATCCAGGTGGCGTCCAACCAGACGGCCATCAGCAAGAAGCTGGCGGGCTACAAGTTCTACCCTGTGTATGTGCAGGACATGAGCACAGTGTACATCACCGAATAAAAAGAGCCTCGGCACTGAAGTGAAGAGGCGGAACTGGAATAAAAAGGAGGCGGCAGCGTGAAATATTTAGGTAAGAAAACCATCACTCTCATTATGACATTGTTCCTTGTTTCCGTTGCCGCTTTCCTTGCGTTCCAGATCATCCCCGGGGACGTGGTCACGTCCATCCTGGGGACGGAAGCCACTCCCGAGAGGGAGGAGCAGCTTCGGGAAGAGCTGGGATTCAACGACCCGCCGGCAGTCCGGTACTTCAACTGGATGTCGGGGGTGGCAAAGGGCGATTTGGGAGTCAGCTATCGCTACTCCAGGAACATGAACGAGATGATGCCGGTGGCGGAGCTGATCGGGGACAAGCTTCCCGTGACGCTGTGGCTGGCGGCGCTGGCGCTGGCATTGATCATACTGGTGTCCATCCCGCTGGGGGTGCTCTGGGCCAGGAGCGGCAGCCGTCTGCTGGACGCCGTCCTGGGCGTCATCACCCAGGCCACTATGGCGGTGCCTTCCTTCTTTCTGGGCATCCTGGTGACTTTCGCGTTCGGCATCGTCCTGAAGCTTTTCGCGCCCGGCGGCTATATCAGCTATGAGGAGGACTTCACGGGCTTCCTGGGATACCTGCTGTTCCCGGCGCTGTCCATCGCCCTGCCGAAAATCGCCATGACGGCAAGGTTCCTACGCAATTCCATGCTGACGGAGGTGGGCACGGACTATGTGCGCACGGCCTACAGCAAGGGCTGCACCAAGCGGCGGGTCATGTATGCCCATGTGCTCCGCAATGCCATGATGCCCGTGGTCACTTTCCTGGGGATGATTGTGGCGGAAATCGTGGCGGGCAGCATCGTGATCGAGCAGGTGTTCGGCCTGCCCGGCATCGGCAGGCTGCTGATCAGCGCCATCTCCACCAGGGATTTCCCGGTGGTGCAGATACTGATCCTGTATATCACTTTCGTAGTGATTGTTGTATACTATTTCGTGGATGTGATTTACCGGCTCATCGACCCGCGCATCAGCGGGAAGTGAGGAGGAAACGGAGAGGAAGCGGATATGGATAAGACATTTAAAGATATGGAAGAGATGTATCGAGGGATTGCGGAGCGGTTCCGCAAAATCGAGGGGAAAAAGTGGAATGCGGAAGGGGCCATGATCGAACTGTCCAAGCAGGTGGGCGAACTGGCGAAACAGGTCATGATAAAGGAAAGATATTACGCATTGGAGGGTGATGTGGAAGATGTGGACGCATGCCTGGGCAATGAACTGGCGGATGTGATCGCCCAGGTGATGAGGCTGGCGGATTTCTACAAAATAGATTTGGAGAAAGCATTTGTGGAGGCAAGGGAGGACGAGGACAGATACCTGAAATCCAGAGGTGTCTGACGGCTCGTCCGCGAAGGGACATCATGCCCCGAATGCGAAGGGCTTCAGCAAGGCGGCATCGGAAGCAGGAAAAGGAGAATCCCATGGGACAGAAGGACAGCGGAAAATGGAAGAGAGGCATTCCATGGAAGAGGAGCATTCCATACAACAAATATTTTCTGGCAGGGCTGATCATGACAGGCCTTGCCGTGGCGCTGGGCGTGGTGGGATTTTTCTGGACGCCTTACAGCACTACGGCCATGTCGGCATCGGAAAAGTTCAATCCGCCGTCCCTGCTCCATATCTTCGGCACGGACAATTTCGGCCGGGACATCTTCTCCAGGGTCATGAAAGGACTGGGCACCACCATCGGCATCAGCAGCCTGGTAGTGCTCATTTCCGGTTCCGTGGGCATCCTCCTGGGGGCGCTGACAGGGTATTTCGGCGGCATTGCGGATGAGATCGTCATGCGGATCACGGATGCCGTCAACGGATTCCCCAGCATCCTCCTGACACTGGTCATCATAAGCCTTCTGGGCAGCGGTAGGCAGAATGTGATCATCTCTCTGGGAATCGTGTTCGTGCCAAGCTATGTGCGGATGGTGCGGAGCCAATACCTGAAACTGCGGGATGCGGACTATATCAGGCGGGCCAGGCTGTTGGGCGTCAAGGACTTCCGGATCCTGTTCGTCCACATCCTGCCCAATATCTTCTCCGTGTTCTGGGTCTCCGTGATGATCGGCTTCAACAATGCCATCCTGGCAGAATCCGGCATGAGCTATCTGGGCATAGGCGTGCAGCCCCCGGAGGCCAGCCTGGGCAACATGCTCTCGGACGCCCAGGGATATCTCCAGGCCGCGCCCTGGTACGCCCTCTTTGTGGGAATGTCCATCGTGTGGGTGGTGCTGGGCTTCTCCCTGTTCGGCGAGGGAATACGCAGGGGGAAAGTTTCCGAGTGACAGGGCAGGAGGCATTGGGTCGGCGTCATAGACGTACACTATATCAGACGTACCCACCGGCAGAAGGACTTCGATGCAGTGAAAGAGGGGGAATTGCCCGTCCGCCTTACAAGAAATACGGGGAAAGTGACATATGTCCTGTATTGGGTGCCATTCCATTACAGAACGTCAAGGGGCGGTGAGGGGCCCTTTTCCGAAAGGAAGAAACTATTTCAAGGACAGGAGGCAGGGCCGCAGCCTGGCGGGGAACGCGCAGGGGCCCGGAAAAGGAAAATGAAGAAGATTCAGACGAAGATCATGATTTTGGTTGCGATTGCCACAATGGGAGTCTCCCTGATCAATGTGGCGCTGGGTACGGCAATCTCCCGCAACTCCACTGTGGCGGCTCTGGAGAAGACTTTGGGTGAGACGGCCAGGCTGGCGGCTCTGGCGGCCCAGAACATAATATCCACCTATACCCTGACCATATCGGAACTGGCCTCTTCCCCCATCCTTTCGGATCCGGAGGCTACGCCCGAGGAGAAGCAGGCATTCATCCAGACCAGAGTGGATGCCTATTATATGCGGTTCGGCGGCATGGCGGACACGGAGGGCTATGACGTGTTCCACGATGCGGACGTCTCCGGGGAACCCTTTTTCCAGGCGGCTCTCCAGGGGAAGAGCTATATGTCCGTCCCCTACAGGGAAGGCGACGACATGTACCTGGTGGTGTCCGCGCCCGTGATGTCCCAGGGCAGCGTGACCGGAGTGGTGTACTTCCACTGCGATACCAATATCCTGCAGTCCATCATAGAGGGCATCCAGATCGGAGAGGACGCCGACGCTTATATTCTGGATAAGGAGGGCACTACCATCGCTGCCCTGGAAATCGAGGAAGTGCTGAGCCAGGAGAACCTCCTCCGGGAGATGGAGGAGAACCCGGGTGACAGCTTTGTCCGGGAACTGGGAGCCATCGAGGCGAAGATGGTGGCAGGGGAAAGCGGCGTGGGAAGATACACCTATACCGAGGACGATACGGACTACATCCAGGGCTATGCCCCCATCCCCGGCACGGACGGCTGGAGCGTGGCCGTGACCATCAGTGAGGATGAATTCCTGCACTACACCTATATGGGCAATAATGTCCAGATGGGGGTCAGCGTAGCGCTGTGCCTGGTGGTAATCGTGATATCGGCCTTTGTGTGCCGCTCCATCGCAGGGCCCATCGTGAAATGCGCCGCGCGCCTGCAGGCCCTGTCCCAGGGCGATTTAAAGAGCCCCATCCCTCAGGGGAAAGGCAGGGACGAGACCAGAGTGCTGGCGGATTCCACTGCCCACATGGTACAGACTTTCAGGGTCATCCTGGAGGAGATCGGCGCGGTGCTGGGCAGCATCGCAAACGGCGATCTGACCAGGGACGGCGGCAGCGCCCAGTATCCCGGGGACTTTAAGGCGCTCCAGGACGACCTGCGGACCATCACCGAGAAACTGAACCAGACCCTGGGAGGCATAGCGGCGGCCACGGCCCGGGTGTCCAGCGGCTCCGCCCAGGTGGCCTCCTCCGGCATGGCCCTGTCCCAGGGGGCCACGGAGCAGGCCAGTTCCGTGGAGGAGCTTTCCGCCACCCTGGAGGACATGGACAGAGATGCCAAAGAGACGGCCCGGCTGGCGGAAGAGACGAAGACGGCAGTGAACGGCGCGGAGGATAAGCTCCAGGAGAGCAGCCATTACATCCAGGACCTGAACGATGCCATGGAGTCCATCACCGCATCCTCCAATGAAATCAAGCGCATCATAGACACCATAGAGGACATTGCCCTCCAGACCAAC
The DNA here is from genome assembly GCF_910585425.1 of uncultured Acetatifactor sp. GTDB lineage: Bacteria > Bacillota > Clostridia > Lachnospirales > Lachnospiraceae > Acetatifactor. The sequence goes on from NZ_CAJUCP010000050.1 coordinate 40,430, forward strand.
ATCCTGGCCCTGAATGCCTCCGTGGAGGCCGCCAGGGCAGGAGAGGCAGGCAAGGGATTTGCGGTGGTGGCCAATGAGGTGCGGGAGCTGGCCAACAAATCCGACGAGGCCACCAAGGCCACCATGGAGATGATACGTCGCTCCATCCAGGCCGTGGGCAGCGGCAGCGAAGCCGTGGCCAATGTGACGGCATCCGTGTCCGACGTGGTGGTGCTGGCGGGCCAGGCGGCAGGACAGATGGAAGTGATGGCGGAGGCCGTGGAGCGCCAGACAGGCTCCATCAACCAGGTCAGCGTGGCCGTGGGCCAGATTTCCGAGGTGGTGCAGTCCAATTCCGCCACGGCCCAGGAGAGCGCTGCCACCAGCGAGGAGCTCTCCAACCAGGCCGCGGTGCTCAAGCAGCTGGTGGGCGGCTTCACCCTTCGCAGACAGTGAAAGGATACTTACGCTTAGCCCTAGGCTAACGCAGCGGTCAGTGCCGCTTCTAACGATGCAGTCCCCCCGTTGCAAGCATGTCTGGGGGGAATCAATGGGTGCAGGCAAAGCGCAAAATCGCGCCTGGAGGAACACCCGTATGGAGCGGATTTGCCCGCTTTGTGTCCGCTACCTTCCGCAGCCGGTCAGGGGCCGGCTGCGGAGAAGCCTGAAAGGAGGCGCTTTGGTTTGATTAGGATAGAGGATTTGTCCGTGGCTTTCGGGGATACGGAAGTGGTAAGGCATGTGGACCTGGAGCTTTCGGGGGGAGAGATCCTGGGCGTGGTGGGGGAATCCGGCTCCGGGAAATCCGTCACGGCCCTGACCCTCATGGGCCTTTCGGCAGATACGGCCAGAGTGACCACAGGCCGTATCCTTTTTGACGGCGTGACGCTGCAGGAGGCGGGCAGGCTCCGGGACAAGGCCCTCTACCGCAGCTACCAGGGGGCCCGCATGTCCATGGTGTTCCAGGAGCCGATGACTTCCCTGAACCCTACCCAGAGGGCAGGGCGGCAGGTGGAGGAGACCCTGCGGCTCCACACGAAGATGACCGCCGGAGAGCGGCGGGAAAAGGTGCTGGAGGCGTTCCGGGCGGTGGGACTTAAGGAGCCTGAGAAAGTGTACGCAAGCTATCCCCACCAGCTCTCCGGCGGCATGCGCCAGCGGGTGATGATCGCCATGGCGGTGATTCTGCAGCCGGAGCTGATTGTGGCGGACGAGCCCACCACGGCCCTGGACGTGACTATACAGAACCAGATCATCGAGCTGCTGCGCCAGATCAACCAAAACCAGAAGAACGCCATGCTCTTCATCACCCATGACCTGAACCTGGCCAGGCGGCTCTGCCACAGGATTGCGGTGATGAAGGACGGATGCGTGGTGGAACAGGGGCCCGCCGAGGAAATATTCCGGAATCCGAAGGAGGAATATACCAGAAAGCTGATAGAGGCCGTGCCCTCCCGGATGAAGAAGCGCAGGAAAGACGGGGATGCCATGGAAAACACAGCCGGGAGCCCCAGGACAAAGCGTTATTCTGCTCAGGAGCCGGGGGGATCTGTCAGCAGGGATGCCTCTGAGGGCATGCGGCCTGGGGCTGAGGGAACCCTCCCCGGGCGTGAATGCGGGCAGGATGCCGGTGGCCGGACGGAATCCCCTGTGGGCCCTGTCCTGGAGGTCAGGAATCTGTCCGTGTATTATCAGGACGGCAAGGTGAGCTTTTCCGCCGGGGACAGGAAGAACCGGGAGGGAGGGAAGCTTTCCCTCAGGGAGAGACTTTCCGGCACGAAAAAGGAATGGGTGGTGTCAGGGGCCGATTTCCAGATCTATCCCGGGGAAAGCCTGGGGCTGGTGGGGGAGAGCGGCTGCGGCAAGACCTCCCTTTCCAAGGCGATTTTGGGTATGAACTGCCATATCCAGGGGGAGATCAGGCATCACAGCATCAGGCCCCAGATGATATTCCAGGATCCCTACAGCAGCCTGAATCCCGCCAAGACCATCGGATGGCTCCTCCAGGAACCACTGAGGGCTGAGGGGGCTCTGGACAGGACGAAGGCCATGACCAAGGGGGATATGGAGGCTGCCGCCTACGATATGCTCCGCAAGGTGGGGCTGGAGGAGAGCTATTTCCACCGCAGGCCCTCCCAGCTCTCCGGCGGCCAGCGCCAGCGGGTGAGCATCGGACAGGCCCTGATCACAGGCCCGGGCTTCCTGGTGGCGGACGAGCCTGTGTCGGCCCTGGATGTTACCATACAGGCCCAGATCATGGAGCTGCTGCAGAGGCTACAGCAGGAGCTGCACCTGGCCTATCTGTTCATCTCCCACGACATCAATGTAGTCTATCAAATGTGCGACCGCATCATGATTATGCAGGAGGGCCGGATCATTGAAATCGGGGAGACGGAGGAAGTCTTCAGCCATCCCAGGGAGGATTACACGAAGCTGCTGTTGAGCAATTCCTGAGTGGCAGTGTAAAGAAAGCATCCTGCCCGGCGGATAGGATTGAAGGGTAACAGGCCCGCAATCCCTATTCCGGGCTTGAGGGAGGGCAGAAAGCTGTCATTTTGAAGGAGGTGAGATTATGTTGTTGGCTATTGTGTCGGCTCCGTGCAAAGTCTTTTAGGGCAGGATTGCATGGAGTAGAATGACTGCTCTGGGACTTTGCTTGTTTCGATTCTGAGAGAGAAAGAAAACGAAATCTGACAAGGAGCAAAGTCTATGAATAACGATAGGAACATAAAAGAAAACGACGGCGGCAGCATCGGGAGCACCCTCCGGGAGATGCGGACATTCCTGCTGCTTTGGCTGACCCAGTCCTTCTCCGGCCTGGGGAGCGCCATGACCAGCTATGCGCTGGTAATATGGTCTTACACCCAGAAAGGCTCCGCCCTGATGACGGCGCTTTTGATGGTGAGCTCTTACGCGCCCTATGTGCTGCTCAGCATTTTCGCGGGCGCTCTCAGCGACAGGTGGAACAAGAAAGCCACCATGCTGATTTGCGACACTTTGGCTGCGGCTACTACGGTGGCCATGCTGATTCTGCTACAGACAGGCAGGCTGCAGATATGGCATCTGTACCTGATCAATGGGATCAATGGGGTCATGAACACAGTCCAGCAGCCGGCTTCCGAGGTGGCGGTGACAAAGGTGCTGCCGAAGAAATATTATCAGAGGGTGGGAGGCCTGCGGTATTTCTCCAGTTCTGTGAATTCCATCATGACGCCCATCATCGCCACGGCCATTCTGGGCCTTTGGGGGATGGAGGCTGTGGTGGCTTTTGATTTGTCCACTTTCGGCATCGCTTTCCTGACGCTCGCGCTTTGGATCCGCATTCCTGAGGACAGGGAGGCGGCGCGGGAGCAGGGGAAGGAGAAGCTGTGGCATTCCACAAAGAAAGGCCTGTCTTATCTGCGGCAGCAGAAGGGGATACTGGGGCTGATTCTGTTCCTGGCATCCATCAACCTGGTGGCGTCCGTCTACCAAGCGGCCTTTCCGGCCATGATGCTCTCCAGGGAGGGCGGAAGCGAGAGAGCGCTGGGCCTGGTGAACGCGGTGATCGGCATGGCCACGCTCGCGGGGAGCATCTTCGCCTCTTTCGTGAAAGCGCCCAGGAGCCGGGTGCGGGTCATCTGCAACTGCCTGCTGTTCTCCATGAGCTCCGAGAATTTCTTCCTGGCGCTGGGCAGGACGCCGCTTGTGTGGTGCATCGGCGGGGTCCTGGGCTGGATTGCCATACCGCTGATGAGCGCCAATCTGGATGCCATCATGCGGCTGCACGTGCCGGAGCATATGCAGGGAAGGGTGTACTCCGTGAGGAATTCCCTGCAGTTCTTCACGATTCCCATCGGTTATTTCCTGGGAGGGTTCCTGGTGGATAGGGTGTTCGAGCCCATCATGGCGGCCCAGGGACCGGGGAGCGCGCTGACGCGGCTCTTCGGCAGCGGGAAAGGCTCCGGGGCGGCTTTCCTCTTCTTCGTGCTTGCCTTTGCCGGAATCGGGGTGTGCCTTTATTTCCGGCGGAACAGGCATATCTGGGAGCTGGAAAGGCAGGAGAGCTGACGGGTGTGCGGGAATTTGGGCGATGATTTGTTTCGTATATTACCGAAAAAAGGATAGTTCCATAAACAAAACACAGGGCTGCCTGATTAAAAAGGCAGCCCCTTTTATGGGTATTTTTGCCAAGAATCCTGAATCCCGACGACAAATTACCATAATCTGCAAATCAGAAAAGAGTTTCCGTCGCAGACTGTCTATACCCAGGGGCGCCATATCTCTTCCCTGCCCGATGAAACCTCTGCTATCTACTTCCGCTTTGTCTGGTTCGCCGTGGCGGATGAATACTATTTTCATCTATTTCACCCAGCGTCCCAGCAAGCGTGACAAAAAGCGTAAGGAAATACGACCTCTTGCACCCGAAAAAACACCTGTTGCGCAGACCATATTTACAGCAGGAGAAACCCCTGTATACTGTAGCTATAGCCGGAAAGCGCAGCCGGGGACGGCACGGAAGGAAAGGCCGGGTGAGAAGGGCCGGTAGGGCAAGAAGGAGTGGGAAGCACAAGTTGTGAAGCATGGACTGTGAATCAATCCGCCCAGGGCAGTACATAAATCTCCGGGTTGCGCTCCGGATTGCGGCGTCAGGCCGCGGGAAAGGGTGGTCATCCATATGGACAAAAGTACGCAGAAACAGAGGGCAAAGGAATATATCCGTGAATTCTACCGGAACAACAGGGCGAACCTCACGCTGGCTGTCATAGCCGCCACACTGTCCAGCGGGATGCAGGTGGGAATCGCATATCTGCTCAAAGAGCTGACGGATGTGTCCATGAGCGGAGACCTGGGGACGCTGGCAGGGCTTGTGAGGACGGCTGTGGCCTTCCTGCTGCTGACGGTGGGGATATGGCTGCTGGACAGACGGTTCCGGCACAATTTCATCCGAAAGGCGGTGGAGGCCTACCGGAACAAGGCCTTCGATGCTATCACCTCCAAAGGAATCGCGTCCTTTGGAAAGGAGAATACCAGCAGCTACATCTCTGCCCTGACTAATGATGTGAACTCCATAGAGGCCAACTATCTGACGGCCAATTTCACTTTCCTTACACTTACGCTGCAGGCTGTTGCCTCTGTGGGACTGATGCTGTGGTACAGCTGGCCGTTGACTCTGACAGTGATGGCTCTGGGCGTTCTGCTCATTGCGGCCTCTTTGCCGTTCGGGAACCGGATCGCGGAACAGGAGAAGAAAGTCAGCGAGAAAAACGCCGGTTTCCTTTCCATGGTGAAGGATCTGCTCAGCGGGCTGGGAGTCATCAAAAGCTTCCAGGCCCAGGAAGAGGCGGCAGCGCTGTATTATGACAGGAACGGGAAGCTGGAGCAGACCAAATGCCGGCGCAGGAAAGCGGCGGAGACGGTGAATATCGTTTCGTTCATCGGCAGCTTTACCGTGCAGATGGGCGTGTTCTGCTATGGGGCCTATCTGAGCATCCAGGGAAGGATCACGCCGGGGGTGGTGATTGCCTTCGTCCAGATGATGAACTATATCATCAGCCCAATCCAGCAGCTGCCGGGGCTTCTGGCCAACAGAAAGGCAGCCGTAGGGCTGATAGAGAAGATGGCGGTCTACGGGGAGGACGTATCCTCCGGGGCGAACCTGGAGAAGCTGGAGACTGTAGGGGATGGCATCCGCTTTGAGCATGTGGACTTTGCCTACGCGGAGGGAGCCGATGCATTGAAGGACGTGAGCGTCCGGTTCGAGTCCGGCAAGAGCTATGCCATCGTAGGCGGCTCAGGCTCGGGCAAGTCCACCCTGCTGAACCTGATTATGGGGAGCTGTCCGGGGTACAGGGGGAGTGTCACGGTGGGCGGAAAGGAAATCAGCCGTCTTCAGCCGGACAGCATATTCGATGTGATTTCCGTGATTCAGCAGAACGTGTTCATTTTCGATGATACGATTGCACGGAATATATGTATGTTCCGGGAATTTGACAGGGAGCAGGTAGACTGGGCGGTAAACGGAGCGGGCCTGTCCGGGCTCATGGATGAGAAGGGGGAGGAGTACGTCTGCGGGGAGGGCGGCGCCTGCCTGTCCGGCGGGGAGAGGCAGCGCATCGCCATCGCCAGGAGCCTTCTGCGGAACTCCCCGGTGCTCCTGGTGGACGAAGCCACTTCCGCCCTGGACGCGGAG
>NZ_CAJUCP010000051.1:0-36936 GCF_910585425.1 uncultured Acetatifactor sp.
ATATATCAGACAAAGAGATATTATCGGCTATAGAATGTCATACTACATTAAAAAAATGTCCTTCAAAATATGAAATGTCTCTCTTTATTGCAGACAAGCTTGCGTGGGACAGAGAGGGCATACCGCCTTTTTATGAAGAAGTCGATGCTGCACTTGGTATATCGTTGGAAGCAGCATGTTACAAATATATGGAATACATGGTTGAAAACGATATGATTTTATGCCCTCATGACAACTGGATAGAGGCATATGACCAATTTATACTGCGCACTGGTTAAAGTTGCAGTGCACCCTGACTGCAGACCGCCAGCCAAGCACTTTCCCGGAGATGCCACTGTAAATCCTGGCGGTCTGCAGTATAAAAATATGGAAGAGATTGCATGAAAGCTATTCTATCAGACATGTATGGCGTGATAGTGAAGCAGACAGGCGTTGATTTTGTTCCATGCGTTCAGCAGACTTTTAAAAGGGATGTTGTTCACAATTTTGAGGAACTTATGAATAGGGTGCCGTGATGCCGGATTTCACATAGAAAGACTGAAAGAGGTGCTGCATTGAATATTATCGTCAGCTTCAGCGGAAGAAGAGATGGAAATTGCGATATGATTGCAAGGTATATTTCTTCGGAAAATGATTTGATACTGTATATGAGGGATTTGAAGCCTACCCCTTGCGCAGATTGTGACTATGAATGTATGTCCGGCCAATGTAAATATCGCAATGATGGAGTATTTTCTCTGTTTAAGCGTTTTGCTATAGCGGACAAAATATTTTTTATCGTTCCAATGTATTGCGGTAATCCATCAGCGTTATATTTCATTCTGAATGAACGCAGCCAGGACTACTTTATGCAAAATGAAGAGCAATATGAAAATATGGTTGAAAAGCTATATATCATCGGTGTTTATGGAAACGCAGAGGATTATCCCTTTTTCTTAAAAGCTTTTGCATGGCAGTATGGTTTCGCAAATGTGGAAAAACACATATTAGGTTTGGAACGGCATAAATATCATCAGAAAATGGACAGTTTTCTTTTGGAGGAAGAGGATGTCAAATTGAAATTAGACGAGTTTACGAACAGGCATTAGACAGAGCACTGGGAGGAAATAGTGATGAACGCTCAATTATTAGGATTTTTCAGCGGGTTTCCGACGCATCATTTTCCGGCGGGCATTGTCGAACGGCTCAGGGAAGAACTGACGGTTCGTGATAGTCTGGTTTTTGTAAGTGCATGGCCTTCCGATTATGAAAGGAACGACAGCGACTCGGCTGGAATGCACGCCATGTTTGAGGAATGCGATATGCCCTTCAAGCGGTACGGCGTGATTGATGACAGGACGGCTGCCGTTGATGCCAGGCGGCTTATCCGGGAGGCGTCCTGCATATTTCTGATGGGCGGCCATGCGGTTTTGCAGTTTCAGTTAATCCGTGATAAAGGCATCCTGGATGAAATCCGCAAAAGCACCGCTGTTATTTTGGGAGTGAGCGCAGGCTCCAGCAACATGGCCAAACGCGCCCTGGACATATGGGAATCCCATGTACCTTATGAAGGGCTGGGATTGGCCGATATTACGATAAAAGCGCATGTCACGCAGGAAAATCAAGAATTGCTGCAAACCTTGTCGCGGATTTCCATGGAACAAAATCTGCCTGTCTGCGCTATGGAGGATGAAAGCGCTATCTTTGTTAAGGAAAATAAAGTCACATGTGTAGGGCGGATTCTTTTGATTAGCGGTGGAAATAAAGAATAAACCTATCGGCCTGACGGAAGGCTGAGGTGCGGACAATGGGGACATGCCGCCTGTCTGGCTTGGGCGGCACAGCGGCCCGGCATCAGAAAGGAAAAACAGGGAGGAAGGTCGATGCGCACAGCACAGGAAGTCATGGACGCGATTTTGGGTTTTGCCGAAGAGAACGATAACATCCGCATGGTCGGAATGGAGGGTTCCCGGGTCAACCGGAACATACCCCGGGACTCGTTCCAGGATTTCGACGTCACCTATTTCGTCACCGATTCCGGACAGTTGACAGGCGACGACGGGTGGCTGTCGCGGTTCGGGAAGATTGTCATGATGCAGAAGCCGGAGGACATGGAGCTGTTTCCGCCGGAGGAGCCGGGCTATTCCTACCTGATGATTTTCGAGGACGATATCAAGATAGACCTGACCATTCTGGAGGAGGAACAGATTACCGGATATCTGGAACAGGACAAGCTGCGGACTGTGCTGCTGGACAAGACCGGAAGAGGCCTTGCGGGCATAGAGCCCACGGATGAAGAATACTGGATCAGAAAGCCAGGAGCCCGCAGCTTTGACGATTGCTGCAATGAGTTCTGGATGCTCACCTCCTATGTGGTGAAGGGCCTTTGCAGGAATGAGATTCTCTTCGCCATAGACCATCTGCAGCTCATGCGGGACGAGCTGCTGCGGATGCTCTCCTGGCAGGTGGGGACGGATTACGGGTTCCATTTCAGCGTGGGGAAGAATTACAAATTCATAGCGAAATACCTGCCGGACACAACCTGGAAGAGGGTGCTTTCCACATACCGGAACGATTCCGGTGAAGCCGTGTGGGAGGCACTGCTTTTATGCCAGGAGCTCTTCCGGCAGAGCGCTTCCCGCCTGGCCGATCGGCTCGGATACGCCTATCCGGAATACGATGCCAGAATGACGCAGTATACAAGGCGGTTTGAAGCCGCATATCGAGGACAGTGACGGAAAATGCCGGAGAAAAGCCGAGGCCGGCGGCTTGACGGAAAGGCTTCGGATCGGCGGTAAGAGGAAAGGAGCATGGAATGGAGACGTGCAGACTGCTTTTGTTCGACTTGGACGGCACATTGCTTCGCAGTGACAAAAGGATAACGGAGAGGACGATGCGGGCCCTGGACAGATGCAGGGAGAAGGGTATGATGATAGGCGTGTCCACGTCCAGGGGAGAGAAAATCGCTCTGTCGTTCATAGACGAGCTGCGCCCTGACATCCTGATTGCCAGCGGCGGCGCCCTGATAAAGCGCGGGGGCGAATACATATACAAGGCCGAGTTTTCAGCAGAGCGGACGAGACAGATGATCGCGGCGGCCAGAAGCATATGCGGCATGGACTGTGAGATAACCATAGACACGGTAGATTCCCACTATTGGAATTACAGAACCGATCCGAAAGAGCAGGACAGTAGCTGGGGCGACAGCATCTATACGGATTTCCGGGATTTTGAGGAAAGCTCTCTGAAAATGTGCGTGGAGATTTTCGATGACAGTCGGGCCCGGAGGCTGCGGGAGCTGCTGGATGACTGTGACTGCATACGGTTCTCCGATGGATACTGGTACAAATTCACCCGAAAAGGAGTCACCAAGGAAGCTGCGATATTGAAAGCATGCGCTGCCTGCGGGATTGGATTGGAGGAAGTCACGGCCTTTGGGGACGACTACGCGGATATGGGGATGCTCCGGCTGTGCGGCAGAGGAATCGCCATGGGGAATGCTTTGGACGTGGTAAAGGAAGCGGCGGATCTCGTGATTGGCAGCAATGACGAGGACGGAATCGCGGTGTACCTGGAATCGCTGATGGAATGACGGGGAGGGGGAGAGCAGAATGGAGAGCAGGATAGATCATGCGGCAAAAAAATGGGAGCTGAGCCATTTCGAAGAGATTTACCGGCATCCCACAAAGGCGGTCTTCTCCGCACAGTCCCGGCAGTTCGGCCCTGTCATCCTGAAAATCGACCGGAATATCGGGCAGCTGAAATCCGAACATCATATGCTGGCAGGGCTGTCGGGCGCGTATAATTGTAAAGTATACGCCTATGAGGAGAGCGCCGGGCTTCTTCTGGAGGAGCGCATTATCCCGGGGACAGTGCTGCGCAGGGAAGCGTCCCTGGAGAAGCGGATCCGGATATTTTCCAGGGTATTTGACGGGATACATCTGCCTGCGGAGGAGGGCGGGACTTATCTGGACTGGCTGGAGGGGATCTGCGGGTACTGCAGGCAGAATCCTGTGGCGGAGGGGCTTGCGGACCTGGCGGTTCGGGCGCGGGAAGTCTGCGCGGAGATGTTCGGGAAATATCCGGACAGGGTGCTCCTCCACGGCGATCTGCACCACGACAATCTGCTGTCGAGGACGGACGGGAGCTATGTCATGATCGATCCCAAGGGGGTCATTGGCCCGGCAATCATGGACCTGCCCAGGTTCATACTCAATGAGCTGGACACAGACCATACATGTCCGGACGGAGAGCATATCCGGGAGGTCATCCGGCTGTTGGGCCTGCAGACAAGTTATCCGGAGGCGGATATAGGGAGGCTCTTTTTCATGGAGACGGTTCTGGAGAACATCTGGTGCGTGGAGGACGGCAACGAGGCGAACAGGCAGGAGCTGGAGATTGCCGGGCTTTTTCTGTGACCGGTTTCGGGAACGGTGGGAAAATGTCCGCACATGCGGCGGCAGGCATGGAAAAAGGAGGGGAAGGATGACATTTGAACGTTTGGGCCAGGAGAATGTGGAAGCGTATATCGCGTATCTGAGGACTGCGATGAGGGAAGAGCCTGAAAAGATGACGGCCGAAACAGTCGATGAAGAGGGGATAAGGAACAGGGTTTCGGATCCTTTTTACGCAGGGACCACATCCATTCTGGCGATGGAAGACGGGAATGTGGTCGGACGTATAGAATACCATTTCTATGGCTGTATGCAGGACGGCTACCGGATGGCGTATGTGGACTGGGTCTATGTGCTGAAGGCTTACAGGCACAGAGGGATTGCGCAGATGCTTTTCGCGGAGCTTGAAAAGGACTGCGGCCGGAACGGCATGGATCAGTATTATCTGATTCGGGCGAGAAATGAGGAGGCGGACAGGTTTTACGGAAGCTTCCGGGGAGCTGCGATGGAGGACGTCCCTATTTTGCGGAGATATCTGGAGGCATAGGAGCCTTAGTGCCCCGATGCAAGAATCCTTGAGCAATCAGCCCTGGCTGTCCGCCCCGGCACTGCGTTGTCGCCAGGGGGCGATGCCCCCGCATCGCCTCCTTCCTCTGTCTTGTCCTGGCGCGGACATCAAGCGCTGATTACTCGGGCATTCAAGCACCGGTGTACCAGGCGGGGGCTTCGGCGGGCGGAAGCCTTACTTTTTCGGGGGAATGGGACGATATAATGGAATAAAGGTCATTCCGTGGAATATGGGGCATTCGATGGAATAAAGGTCATTCCGTGGAATATGGGGCATTCGATGGAATAAAGGTCATTCCGTGGAATATTGGGAATTCCGTAGAATAAAAGGCATTCGGCAGATGGCGGGACGATATGGGCGTAAAGGCAGGCGGCCGGGGCGGACAGCACGGCGGAATTATCCGGAAAGGCAGGGGGCGTTATGAAGATAGGGGAAGCACAGGAAATCTACAGGGAGCAGATTAGGGCATATCAGAAGGAGAAGAGCAACATATCGAAGCAGCTTCAGAACCTCCGCAGGCGGATGGAGATCCGGCCGGAGGAAAAGGAGCAGTGCGCCACCGAGGCGGCCACGCTGGAGCTGACCCTGGAGGCCCTGGATGAAAAGCAGGACGAGTACCAGGAGTATCTCAGCCGGCTGACGGAGACCTACTGCGCCTACTGGAACGCTGCGGTGGCTGACCAGCAGGCGGACGCCTCGGCGGAGTACACTGAGGACATGGCGAAGGTCATGGAGGTGGCCCGGCGCATCATGCGCGGCGATATTGTACCCGCATCTGACGAGAAGAAGCTGATGGAATACAGCGAAGAGATGTACCAGACGGCCAAGAGCGTAGGCGCCATGGTGCGCCGCCAGAAGCGCGAGAAGCATAAATCCCTCTGGGGGGACGAGGAGGAAAAGCAGTACCCCGACCCCAGAGAGGCCGCGGAGAATGCGCAGGTGCCCGGGGACGGGCCTGCGGTGGTGGATGTGGCGGAGACAATGGCTTCCGTCACGCCCCAGGGCTGACCGGAGGCTTTGGCCTGCCGAGGCCCAAATCATAGCTATCCATACAAAGGGCGGCAGGGGGCAGTTGCCACAGCCTAAAGGGGCATTTTATCTCCCTGTCCCCGCTTTCAAAGCTCCCATTTCCCCCATGGTATACCCCAGAACAGCAAAAAAATAGACCTTTTAACGAATGACCGTTAAAAGGTCTACATGTAATGAGACATTGGGGATTCGAACCCCAGACAACTTGATTAAAAGTCAAGTGCTCTACCACCTGAGCTAATGTCCCATATTCATAAAAAAGGGGATATCCCCCTCCAACAGGGCTAGCTGGATTCGAACCAGCGTCTGCAGCAGTCAAAGTGCTGTGCCTTACCGCTTGGCGATAGCCCTACATGTGACACCAAGCGCGCCGCCGCGATACATCTGCGAAAAAGCCAAAGCCCGCTTGCGGTGAACGATATCCTGCTGTAAAAGGGTGGATAAAGGGATTCGAACCCTTGGCCTCCAGAGCCACAATCTGGCGCGCTAACCAACTGCGCTATACCCACCATATAAGAGACATGAAACCACACCGGAATCCGTCGGAAGTCCCTGTCCCACAACGTGCCCGAAGGGATTCGAACCCCCGACCCACGGCTTAGAAGGCCGTTGCTCTATCCAGCTGAGCTACGGACACATGTCGGCTCTCACACTCAAACCAACGAATCATATTTTAACGTATATTCTTTCGTTTGTCAACAGTTTTATCTCATACTCGCCAAATTTTTTTCGAAATTTTTTCGGCAGATTTTCCTCAAAGTTCCGGGGAAGGAAAAGTTGCGCTTGAAAACCGCGGCGCGGAGAGTTATAATAGCTGTCAGACCCATTTTGCGGTTCACATTAAACCAAATAGGATTATTCTGTGAACCGTTTACCATACCAGGAATCATTACAGAGGAAAGAGAGGATATACCTATGCAGAAAGAACAGAATGCACAGCCGGAGAACAAGATGGGCGTCATGCCCGTGGACAGGCTCCTGTTGTCCATGTCCCTGCCCATGATGATCTCCATGCTGGTGCAGGCGCTCTACAACATCGTGGACAGTATCTTCGTGTCCCGGGTCAACGAATACGCCCTGCGGGCGGTGTCGCTGGCCTTTCCCATCCAGAGCCTGATGATCGCCGTGGGCGTGGGCACTGCGGTGGGCATCAACTCCTTCCTGTCCAGGACGCTGGGGGAGGGGGAGTTCGAGAAAGCCAACCGGATTGCCGTCAATGGCGTCTTCATCGAATTCGTGGGCTTCCTGGTGTTCGCCCTGATCGGTATCTTTGTGAGCCGTCCTTTTTTCGCCAGCCAGACCTCCATTCAGGAGGTGCAAGACTACGGGACGGTTTACCTGACCATCTGCTGCACGGCCAGCGTCGGCATCTTCATGCAGATGGCTTTCGAGCGGCTGCTCCAGTCCACGGGCAAGACGATCTATGCCATGATCACCCAGGGGGCGGGAGCCGTCACGAACCTGATCCTGGATCCGATTCTGATATTCGGTCTGCTCGGTTTCCCGGCCATGGGCGTGGCAGGGGCAGCGGCGGCGACGGTCATCGGGCAGATGGTGGCAGCTGCGCTGGCCATCGTGTTCAACCTGAGATACAATAAGGAGCTGCGCATATCCTTTCGCGGATTCAAGCCCGATATGGGCCTGATCGGGAATATCTATAAGGTGGGCATCCCCTCCATCGTCATGCAGGCCATCGGCTCTGTGATGACCTATGGCATGAACCTGATCCTGGAGGCCTACGGCGTGGCCCAGACAGTGTTCGGCATCTATTTCAAGCTCCAGAGCTTCATCTTCATGCCCGTGTTCGGCCTGAACAATGGTCTGGTGCCCATCATCGCCTACAATTTCGGCGCCGGGAAGCGGGAGCGCGTGGTGAAGGCCATGAAGAGCAGCATCATCTATGCCGTGTGCATCATGGTGGCGGGGCTGGCAGCCATGGAGCTGTTCCCCGGGCAGCTGATCGGCATGTTCGATGCGGACGCGGCCTCCGCGGACCTTCTGGTGATAGGGATTCCGGCCCTTCGGACGATCTGCCTGAGCTTTGTCTTCGCCGGGTACTGTATCGTGGTGGGCAGCGTGTTCCAGGCCCTGGGGAACGGCGTGTACAGCATGTGCGTCTCCATCGCAAGGCAGCTCTGCGTGCTGCTGCCGGTGGCGTGGCTGTTCTCCCTAAGCGGCAACGTGAACCTGATATGGTGGGCTTTCCCCATCGCCGAGCTGGTGAGCTTAGGCATGAGCACCTTTTTCCTGGTGCGGATCAATAAACGGATCATCCGGCATATCTCGGAAAGGCATCCCGGGGAGGACGCTTTAGAGGCATCAAAGTAGCAAAGGCCATGGGGAGAGCGCAGCTTTCTCGGGGCTTATGGGCAATCAGAAAATCCGGCGGAAAAACTGCCGCAAAAAAATCGCACGAGATGCAGGCGGCGGCTTGACAAGAGGCCCGGATAGTATGTATAATCGATATAGTTGCTGCAGGATTTCGGCCTGCGGCAGCGCTATGCGGATATGGCGGAATTGGCAGACGCGCCAGATTTAGGTTCTGGTGTCCCCCGACGTGCAGGTTCAAGTCCTGTTATCCGCAGGAGGCAGGGAAAGCCGCAGATCCAAGATTTTTCCGTAAAATCAAGGGCCTGCGGCTTTTTGCCGCCCTGTTTTAAAACTGGGCTATGTAGCGCAAAACGGTAATATTTAATATTTTTTGTCCAGATTTTTGCCCAGGCTTGCCCTAATTGAAGAGGGCGTTCCGCAGCTTCTCTGCCGCATCCCTCTTGGCTTTTTCTTCCTTATCCATCATTGAGTGCCTGTATACGGATTTCATTACGTGGTCGGTTTCCCACCCACCCATTTTTAGGATATCGGCTTCCGGTATGCCCAGGGCAGACATCTGGCTCGCAAAATAGTGCCGGAGCTTATGCAAAGAGAAGTGTGGGATGCCTAAATCCTTTTGGGCCTTTTCTAGGCATTTAGCAATCGTGTTTGGGTGCCCCTTGTATACATAACCCTGTAGCCGTATCTTTTCGGCCACTTCGGCTGGGATGATGATGTCGCGGGTGCTATCTGTAGTCTTTGTGGTTTTGACGACCCATTGTTTGTTTTCGTCTAATACCAACGCCTTATTTATATGCACGATATCACCATCCACATCCTCCGGCTGTAGGGCACATATCTCCGACCGCCGCATCCCATAGCAGGCTAAGGTGATGGGGACTTCATAAGGAGTACCCTTCACTGCCTCCAGTATTCTCCTGACATCCTCCTGAGAGGGCGTATACGGCTCAGATTTGACCTTTTGAGGCAGAGTGGTACTGATTTTAAGGTTCGGATAAAAAGTCCCTAAAACGGCCGTTAGGAAGCCGTGGTAGTTCCGCACGGTCTTCGGGGATCGGCCTACAGAGATTTCGTTTACGAGCCTGTTGACCTCTATCTGCGTGATGTCGGATACCGGCAGCTTCCGGAACCATTCAGGGAAACGGTTTACGTTCTCGGAATATTCCTTTATCGTCCTGGGTGAGAGGACGTTCCGCTTCATGTCCACATAGCTTTCAGCGGCCCGCTGGAAGGTCATCTGGGTGTGGGCGGTCCTTACCTTGTTCAGCTCGTCCGTCATGGCCGTCATGGCTTCCTTTTGGGTCGGCTTGTGGTCAAAGGATACGGTATACATCTTTCCTTTGTACATCTTCCGGACTCGGTAGCTGTCAGCCCCTCTTTTCTCAATCTTCATTGCATCTCCTCCTTTTTTGGGTATAAAAATAACAGCCAGCGCATTTGACGCTTGCAGGCTGCCCCCGGAGGTGATACAATGTTTTTGTGATTGAGGTATCCCTCCGGGGTATATCTTTGGCCGTCCGGTGCTGGTAACACCGGGCGGTTTTTCTATGTGCAGGAGTTGCGACGTCGCAACAACTTCCGATAATGAGGAACCCGAAAAATCAGAGGGAATCAATGTCGGCAGGAGAGAGGCCGGTTATCTTTAAGATTATTTCCCTGCCGATCCCTTCCTTTTTCATGTTGCGCGCATACTCAAGGCTTTTATTGCGTTCGCCGATCTGTATGCCGCGCTGCTCCGCTTCATACATGCCTTCGTTATAGTCCCGGATAGCCTTTTCGCGTGCCTCGTATTCCAGGCGCTTCTGACTGTCCTGGCTGATTACCTGTAGCTTCTGGTAGGCGCTCTCGATATAAGGGTTCTTTTCCGCAAGCATGTCAAATTCCTCCTTCCGTTCCGCGCTGATGAATTTCGCCCACAACTCCAGGTCTGTGCAGTCCTCGCCCAGGGCTTCCGGCAGCTTGGGCAGTTCTATGACATGGAATTCCATCTTGTCCGTGTAAAGGAAGTGCCGTTTGTCTTCCCTGATATGGAAGCAGGAGTGAAATTCTGTTTCGCCCTGGAAAAGGATAAAGTCCAGGATGCTGATGCTGACGCACTTTTTGAAGACATGGTAGCTGTCCCCGGGATTGATCTGTTCCGTGAACATCTTCGCTAGGTAGAACAGGGAACGGTCAGCCCATACCTTCAGCTCAGACAGTTGGATTTCAATATCGATTTCGCTGTCATTGTCCATGAGGAGCCGGACATCCAGAATCCCCTGCTTGTCATCTTCGTGTTCCCGGCGCAGGTTCGTATTGAGGATCCGGGTCTCCATGATGCTTTCCGGATCAATCATGAGCACTGCTGCCAAGAAGCCTGTGCGGGCTTTTCCGTCTTCCATGATTTCCTTGAATGCGAAATCGATTTTGGGCTTCATTAAAAAATAGGCCATGGCATTCTCCTTTCATAACAGATTAGTCATTTGATTTCCCCTTTTCATTTGATTCTTATCATAACGCTGCCGTAGCTCAATCCAACTCACCGTACATCCGCCTATGTTCTGCGGCCCGGAAGAAGCAGGCTGGGCCGTAGAGGTTTTCTATTAACTTGACGTCTTCTTCCTTCTCCTTCAGGGCCTTATTAAGGATTGTCCCGGCTGGTCTCCCAAGTATATCCGCAATTTTGGCAGATGGCCACAGTATGCCAAAGGCTATCGGTTTGATGATATGAGCCGACCTGATGTATAGAATTTTGTTTCCTTTTTCTGCGGGTATATCCAAGTGTAAGTAAGTATATCAGAATATATATGCAGAATCCAAATCCACCAACCTACAAATATCCAGTACAGTATGCCATGCTTTTTCTTGGCATAAACACCTTTATTACCGCTTACGTTTCCTATTTTTTCACGATGGATTTTGACGTTTTCACAGTTACATTTTGGACATAGCATAAGCAAATCCTCCCCTTCTCCTTTTTAGTTTTTAAAGTACCAGAACTGTTTATCCTATGAGCTGGCTTTTTAAATATAATGTGGGCTCGAAGAATAGCACATCATCCTCTAATGGAATGAAGATGCCGTATTCTTCTTTATATCCGCTAATCGCTTCTAATAGAAGCTCTTCCGTTATCCCCATTTCATCAGCAATCTCATTCAAATTTTTATAACCACTTTTTAAGAGGTAAGCTATGGTCCTTACATTAGCCAAATGCTTATGCAGGATTTTCCTTGTCTTGCGTTCTTGCCAGGTGTTTCCGGGCACTCTTTGGTCTCGGATATTCCCGACATTGATTTGGCTATGTATGACTTCTTCGGCAAGGATGCAGGCCTTTTCAGTTGTCGTTTCTATATTCTGATTCAATCCGATACAGTTGTCGTAGATAAGTCCCTTTGCCTGAGATTCAAATGGGACGTTTTCTGCAACGCTCAATCCGATATCATCAGCTTTCTGCAACCACTGTTCGTATAGATTCATTCCCCTTATCACCCCTAGCGTTTCTGTTTCTTCACCATTTCTCTTATCAGCATCGAATCCCTTTCCATTTTCTCCAGCTCTTCATCTGTGATTTCAGCGTCATTGTGCGCGGCCTTGACAGTGAGGTAATCAGGCACTTCTTGTTTTGCATACTGAGGCGCCTCTGGCAGTTCTTCTGTGGCTCCGGCGTAGTCTTCGTCGCGGGCTGCGTTGACATAGTTGGCAGTTGATTCTGAGTCAATTTTTAAATCCGACCGTATAGATATTATATTATTACGTAATTTATTATCTATAATAGTTTTAAAAATAAAATGTATCTGATCAATTGAAGCCGTTATAAGATCTGAAAGCTCTTTCGGAGAAAGCTTCACTATACAATCATTAAATACAATTTGAGCTTGATTGGCAAAAATAGAAAACTCAAAACCGCATTCTTTTGCAAGGGTGCTGATGGATTGTAAAACCTCGTCGCCGACTTCTTCGTGGTTGGTAACTATAAACGTATTCCGTTCTTTAGGAACATCATAACCCATTAACCATGCTTCACTGACATTCAGAGCAAGGCCTAGTACAGAGAGTTTTTCTTGCCCTGGTTCGACTTTTCCATTAACATATTGGCTTAAATCATTGCGTCCCAATTTGATATTATATTGTTTACAATAAGGCTTACATTTTTCTAGTATGTCTACCTGTCTAAGATTTCTTTCCTCCATTAAAGTATTTAAGCGGATGGCAGTATTTTCAACTTTCATAGTTAATGTATTCCCTCCTTTCTTTCTGTACTATAACACAGCTTGAACAAAAGTTCAATAATAAAAAACAAAAAATACAAAAATCTTGAACAAAATATATTGACAGTAGACATGCGGTGTGATAATATGAAAATGTTCAATAGCATTGAACATAGGAGGTGAGGGATTGTCATACGATTATAGAAAGCTACGAGGAAGAATTGTGGAGAAGTATGGGACTTTAAAAGACTTTGCATCTGATATGGGATGGTCGGAAAGAACATTAAGCCTCAAGATGAATTGTAAGGTATTCTGGAAGCAGCCTGAAATTACTAAAGCCGCAGCGCTTCTTGAAATCTCTTCTGATAGGGTAGTGGATTATTTTTTTACTCAAAATGTTCAAAAACATTGAACAAAAGAGGTGAGGAAGAGAATGGAAATTAGAAGCTTGGAAGTGGACTTCGATAAGGGAACCTTAAGAATCAATGGAGAGGAGCTTAAGGAATCGCCTGTCATAGTCGTCCTTCCTGGCCCGGAAGATGGCTTCCCATATCGGAAGCTATTCAATCCAGAACTGGCGACCGGGCGCAAAGAAGAGTGTGACAGGCTGACCGTTATGTATAGCAAAGGAGAGTAGGTGAGGAAGATGTGGCAATGGCTACAGAAAAACCACCCCATAGCTTACGAGGTGATTTGGAGTGCAGTAGCAGCGATGGGAATAGCCTCAATCGTAATCAGCATCATATGTATTGTAGGCAGAGGCTGACGATGCTCAGAACGAATGCCGCGATGGCAATCAGAAGAGTGACCCATGCACGGAATTCGGTATGCCTGAAATGTTTCCGCTCTTTAAGGGCTTGGGAGATGGCCGCAATTCCTTTGTAAGTGATTTCCAAGGGAGTATCAAAGGAGATTAGGTCTCCTTCAAGGGGCTCTATCTCCACGCCTTTCCTGATATATCCCAGGGACATCAGGTAGTGTACGGAATCCGATAACGAAAAGGGATCTGCATTTAAGATTGCGCCCAGTTGAGTCAGGTTAAGGGTATGTCGTTCTTTAAAGAGTGTGAGCAGAGATAATGTTGTGTCATCCATAACAGTAAAGTCCTTTCTTGCGTACTCGGCTCTGGCGGGAGCCTGTACCATTAGTATAAAAGAGAGGTTAGGGAAAATCAAGACAGAACAGAAGTCAAATCGGGAAGGAGGTGAGAGCGTATGCCGAGGGTGGCAATCAACAAGAAGAAATACCTGCAGACGGATCTGCGGGAGTGGATGAAGGGCCGCATGGACACCCTTGGGAAGAACCAGGCGTACATGGGGGAGAAGCTGAGCATGAGCCAGCAGTCATTCGGCAAGCGGCTGAGGAACGGGAACTTCAACAACGTGCAGCTCTACGTGATCTTCAAGGAGCTCGAGGCCACGGACGAGAAGATACTGCAGCTGATGAAGCTGTGACAGGCAGCTATATGGCGACAGGAAAGGAGGAGGTGCATGAACGGAAAAGATGTCAATAGATATCTTACGCTGTTAGACAGGAAGCTCTTCATCGTGGCACATTCCGGAGTGGCGTGGAAACCAGAGTATGGTCCGGAAATGGAAGCGATTGACCAGGAGCTTGTAGAACTGCGGAAACTGGTAGACCAGGAACATGGAAGGAGGAGAAGGATGGAGAAAGAGGTACAGATGAAAGCATTCGCAAATGAATCAGAGTTCGATAAAGCCTATGAGGATTTCCTGGCAGGTTGCCTGCAGAAGGCAGGGAGGGAGGTCGTGGACAGCCACGCGAAGATGGAACGTAGCTTCCAGAGCTACCTGGACGCATTCGAGAAGTGGGTGTTCAGGAATGCCTACGAGGGCGGCTATGCCGCAGCGCTGGCAGGGGCAGCAGACGCCAGAGGGCAGGGCTGCCGAAACGGGGGCGGAAAAGAGGCGGTCATGGAGCAGCTGAGGGGCGAGGCCCTGCAGGCGCAGCGGGAAGCTTCGGAGTGGCAGCTGCATGAAGTCTATGGAAAGGCGGAGATGGCGCGGGAACTAGGGGCCATCACAAGAGAGGGGTTCCTGGAAATCAGCCATATGATGGTCATGAACACCGACCAGGGAAAGGAGGGCAAGTGAAGATGGGAATCAACCTGGACAGGGTGACGGTGCAGGACTGCATCGAGATGTGCGACAGGAAGGGCTTCATGGCTCTCCTGAGCAATGGGCGCCTCCTGGGGTTCCGTGCGGAGCTGAAAGGAAGATCCCCTGCAGCTGGCCGTGAACCAGTGCAGGGGAAGGTGGTAAAACAGTTGTCCATGTACCCATTATAGGGACATGGAGGGAAAAAGTCAATGGAAAGATTGTACGCTGACATGCCGGACGCGGAGCTGAGGCAGGAATGGGAAGGAACCGATGACGCGGGCCGAATCCGGGGGCTGGAGCATGAGATGGCGATGCGCTACATGCACAAGGCCGACGGCCGCCACGGCTACCTGACGGAGAAGTTCCTGCAGATGCCAGACCAGTTCGCGGAGGCTTACAGCAGGAAGGACTGGTTCCGGGCGAAGTACATCTATGACAGCGCCATCGTGATAGGGCTGTTCCTGGAGCTGCCGGAGCCCCTCCGCGAGCAGGTCTTCGGCAGCAGGCAGCACGAGCAGGTCATAGAGGGCATGTTCCCGGAGTGGATGCTGGAGCAGGTGATGAAGGAGTGCGTCATAAAGAACCGGCTGGGCTTCGAGTGCGTAGTCTACCGGATCCCCGGGGAGGTGGGCTTCTATGGTGCCAGGAGGGAGCCCGGCACCAGCTACATGCCAGCAGAAGGGAACCCGGCGTACCATGCGGGAAGGATCTGAGGAGAGGGCGGCACGATGACGGTGGAGATCTATATAGGGACCACCCTGCGGGGGTCGGCGAAGGGCATCGGGAAGGGGATGTATATCATGCGGGCCCGGCTGGCAGATAGCAGGATGCACGAGAGGATGGCGGCGGTGGAGATGGACGGGGCCACGGAGAGCCGTCTGGCGCTGTACTGCCTGCGGGACAGCCTGGCCAGGTTCCAGTACGCCTGTGATGTCAGGGTACATACGGAGTGCACGTATGTGGCCGCTGCCATCAACAGCAGGTGGCCGGAAGCCTGGCGGGAGAATGGATGGACGACCGGACGGCGCTCTAAGGTGAAGGATTCCGGGCTGTGGAGGGACATACTCTGGCACCTGGAGGATACTGGCCACACGCTCCAGGCGGTGGCTGGGAAGCATGAGTTCAGCTTCTGGATGAGGGCGAACCTGCCCAGGCTGTATGCCCCCAGGGACATCTTCGGCGAGGTGGCCGGGGAGGCGCTGAATCTTGTAGGCGACAGGATTGGAGGGCATCCTGAGATGTGCCGGCACGGAGAGGGCTGAGGAGGTTGCACCGGTGCAACCCTGGAAAGGAGAAAAGGATGATTCGTAAATTCGGGATATTCGATACTGTGGAGGAGCTCAACCGGGCAGCAGCCGCCCAGAAGGCAGAAGGGGACGAGGAGGCCCTTTTCGCCCTGGCTGCGGAGAACGGGATTGGCCAGGAGGACGTGCAGGACTACCTGGACGGCGAGGTGGAGGAGCTGGCCACGCCGCTGATGGCGGCAGTCGGCAAACTGGACATGGAGGCGGCCGAGCTGGGGCTGCAGAGCCAGCTGAAGGACTGGAAGGAGTATCTCTCGTACATGTGCGTGGAGGAACCGGAGATGTGCGGGGGCGTGTTCCGGGAGGACAGGCATCTGGGAGACTTCCTGGCAGCAGGGCTCAAGCATGCATCGCGGAACAGGGTGCGCGTCCCGGACGGGATTGCCAAGAAGGCTGGCATCCCGCAGGCAAGCTACATCGGGATGACGGGGCGGGATGAGCTGCGGCGGATTGCCAGGGATTATTATGTAAAGAGGGTGGTGGTCTGATGAAGGTGTTCAAGGCGACACGCTCCGACATGACATGCCGTATGGGTAACGGTATATTCCGCTATCAGCTGGGCGTCCAGGCAGTGGCGGACGGCTCCAAGTGCGGAAGGACTGGGCTGCATGCCTGCGAGTATGTGATGGACTGCACCCGGTACTACGATTTGGCGTGCAGGAACCGGTTCTTCCTTGCGGAGGCGGGAGGGGACATAGCCGAGGACGGCACGGACACCAGGATAGCATGCACGGAGCTGACGCTGGTGCAGGAGCTGACCAGGCGGGAGATGGCCGCACAGGCGATGGTCTACATGGTGGAGCACCCCAAAAGGGCAGGATGGGAGGCAAAGCGGGCAAGCCTGGAAGTGGCAGCGGACAGGGCGGAGGCCATGCTTCCGGACGCGATAGCCATAGCCAGAGGGGAGAGCCCTATGGTGAGAGGAGCGGAAGGGGCCCATCTGGGGCTGATTCGGGAGGCGGACGGAGAGATTGTGGACGCAAGGCTCGTCATGGTGGGGAGGAACGGCATCAGGCCGGGCATCTGGTACACCGTGGAGGACGGCGTCCTAAAGGAGGCAGGGGATGAAAAGGAAGCAGATTGAGAAGGTCGCAGTGAAGCGGCCGGAAGGGAAGGGCTGGAAGAAAGGCAAGCGCGTGGCGGCCCAGCTCTCTGGAGGATACCTGATCCTGGATTTGTGGAGCGATGGGACATGGATTTACAGGCATGCCGTGGACTTGCAGACTGGGGAGTATGCCTCTTGCGACATGACCGGCCTATGGACGCAGGAGAACCTGAATAACGCCTTTGCGCGCGGCGAATACTGGATTTTCATTGATGAGGAGAGTTTCCCATTGTCCAAAAAAGAAAGGGAGTTGGCTCTAGATGCCCTGAAAGTCAACTGGCCAGATGCTGATGTATACGAGAGGATAGGCTCCCTGGAGCGGGAATATTCCCGTGAGCGCAGGGACAGGAAAGAGGACAGGCGCGTCCAGAGGGTGAACGACCTGATGGACAGCGTCCCTGATGTCTGCAAGCCCGTGATGGAATGGATCAGTGGGCAGGTGGCTGGCTCCCTGCACTATGCCATCTGGGACAAGACGGACGACACCTACCAGTGCACAGCCTGCGGCCAGAACTTTGCGGCATCGTCAGCAGGAGCGAAGATGAAGCATAGAGGAGATGCCATATGCCCGCTATGCGGACAGGCCCTCACTGTGGAGAAGAGGAGGAGCTCCCTGCAGAGGAAGGCCAGCCTGACGCTGATCCATAGGCTGGACGAGAAGCGTGGGATACAGCGACATTTTGACGTGACGGTGGACTGGGAGATATTCCGCGTGGTTAAGCTGCATGAGACCATCCGCTGCATGCTGCACAAGGGGGCCTGGAGCATGCAGCCGTGCGAGTACTACTATGCCCAGCATGGCGGGTGGGACAACAAAGGGAATCCATTCTCCCTCAGATGGAAGACGGGATACCTGTATCCAGAGGGCGTCAGGGAGGGGCTTGAAGGGACGGCATACCATGCCTGGGCAGACGTCCTCCAGCATATCGCCGCCCAAGGGATGAAGGCGAACTATGACAGGATCATAGCGGACACGAGGAAAGGCTTCATCGGGACGGTGGAATACCTGGCCAAGGGGCGCTTCCGCCGGCTGCTGGAGGAGACGTCCAATGAAGTGAACTATACGCATGGGTATGGCAGTTGGAACGCCCTGGACATCAGTGGGAGGGACATCTGTGCCGTGATGCGCATCCGGGACATGCAGAAGATAAACCGTCTGCGCCAGGAGGACGGCGGCAACGACATGCTGGAATGGATGCAATGGGCGGACAAGGCAGGGAAGCGGATAGGGAGCGACGTGCTCTCCTGGTATGGGAGGAGCGGGATCACGAATGCCAAGTACCGCTCCAGCCGGGCATCCAGGCGCCTGTCCCCGGAGCAGCTGATGAACTACCTGAACCGGCAGGTGACGGAGTCGTATGGCGGGAAGCGGAAGGCGAAGGCCGTGTTCGAGACATACGAGGACTACCTTTCCATGTCAGAGAGGCTGGGGAAGGACATGTCGGACGCGATGGTGTACCGCCCTAGGGAGCTGAAGCGGCGGCATGGCGAAGCCGTGGAGGAGAACAACAGGCGCATTGAAGCCGAGAGGGCCAGGATGGACAGGGAACAGGCCAGGAAGGATGCGGAGCGCATGGAGGAGAAATACCCTGGCTCTGAAGCCATCCTTGCAGCAATAAAGCCAAAGTACGAGTACGGGAATGGACGCTTCCGCATCACGGTGCCGCATAGCTTCATCGACATCGTCTCAGAGGGGATGGCGCTGCACCATTGCGTGGGGCACACGGAGCGGTACTTCGACCGCATCCTGCAGCACGAGACGTACATCTGCTTCCTGCGCCGGGCGGAGGAGCCGGAGAAGCCGTTCTACACCATCGAGGTGGAGCCCGGCGGCACCATAAGGCAGCACCGCGGCATGTACGACGAGGAGCCTGACATAGAGGAGGTGAAGCCGTTCCTGCGGGAGTGGCAGAAGGAGATCCGGAAGCGGATGCGGGAGGAGGACCATGAGCATGCCAGGCTGAGCGCCGTGAAGAGGGAGCAGAACCTGGAGGAGCTGAGGCGGAAGAACAACACGAGGGTTCTGGAGGCCCTGATGGAGGATTTGATGGAGGTGGTGTGATGGGGATGCCTGTAGGAGGATATGGCGTAGCGGGCATGATACGGTGCGTCTGCGGGAACGAGGCCCGCGTGGTGGCCAGCGGTGTCGGCGCTTATGTCATATGCCACATATGCGGGGCCGGCACCTATATGTGCAACGATAAGGAGGATGCTATTAAGATGTTTCAGGAGACGTATGGATTGGAGGAGGCAAAGGGCACGGAAGTCCTTGCCTTTGCAAGGTATCAGGATCTGGAAAGGGCGGCAGACCGCACGGCGGTAAAGATAAAAGAGGGCTTCATGGAGATGGGGTACATCCTGAAGGTTGCCAGGGACACGGACATCCTGGATGGCTCCGGATATGCTGGCCATGAGGAGTTCGCGGAGAAGAGGTATGGCCTGGACAAGGGAACCGTATCCCGATATATACGGATAGTGGAGCGGTTCTCCGTAGGCGGGAACAGCCATGTGCTGCAGGATGGGTATAGGAACATAGGCTTCGCCAAGCTGTCCCTGATGCTGCACATGCCGGACGCGATAGCGGAGGAGATAACCGAGAGTTACAGCAAGCAGGAGGTGCAGGCGATAAAGGAGGAGATTGATGCTGAGCATGCGGTCAGCGACATCGAGGTGGCCATAGAGGCTGCACAGGCCCCGGAGCCGGAGAGGGAAGGGAGCCTCCTGGAGCGAGCCGTCCGGCAGCTGGGCAGGGAGCAGCCGGCCCTGTACCATAAGCTGCATGATGTCTATACGATAGGCGGCATTGCCGCTGGGAACATGGTGATGGACGTGCTGGCCCCGCAGGGAGATGCCGTCTACATGGTGAGGGTGCCTGGCACAGGGCGGCTGATGCTCTCCCTTTCCGGAGATGCGGCCAGCGTGACGAACGTCCGCAGCTGCGAGAAGGAAAGATGCTCCGCAGAGGATGTCCAGGCAGCAGTCGCCAGCATCATGCACCCCGGCCCCGTGAAGGGATCCTGGCAGCAGGAGTATGGGGAGCCGATGGAGCCGTTGGCGGAGGCCGGCCCGGGACTGGCTACGGATGGGCGGGGTACGGGAGAGGCCCTGCCCCAGAAGAGGAAGGAGTCCAAGGTAGTGAAGGCGGTACCGCCTAAGGCTACAGAAAAGGGACACGGTGCCGGAAGGCCTACAAAGGTCACGGCAGATGAGGCGCATCCGGAGCCGGAGGAGCAGCTGCCGGGCCAGATGAAGGTAGCAGACTATCCGGAGGCGATACCGGATGCCCGTTTCGAGGAAATCGTAGAGGCTCCTCCTGCGGAGGCAGCAGTAGAGCTGGACGGAGAGGTGGAAAGGCTTGATGCGAGTGATGTGGACGAGGCTGCCATGGCGATTGCCGGGAGGGCAGCAGGCGCTGTGGATGCTGCCACGTACAGGGATGCCTCTGAGCACGGGGAAGATGAAGAAGCCGCCGTTGATGCCGCCCTTCGCAGGGAGGAGCTCCGGATGGGGATAAGGAAGCACATGGACCGTCTGCAGAAATATTTCACTATATGGGATGGCAGGCCGATGCCCATAGAGTACCTGGAGAAAGCGTATCAGAATGCCATAGACCTGGCAGCAGACCTGGAGAGGCTGCTGGACATGAAGGAGAAGGAGGGGACGGATGGCTAAGAGCATCATGCACAGAAAAGAGGACAGGACATGCTACCTATGCATGCTCCTGCGGGACGATTACAACGCCAGGGAAGACCTGCAGGAGCACCACGCCATGCCGGGCACCGCGAACAGGAGGCTCTCCGAGCGCTATGGCCTGAAGGTGTACCTGTGCATCGGGCATCATCTGGTAGGGCCGGATGCGGTGCACAACAACATAAGGCTCCGGCGGCTCCTGCAGGCGAACGCGCAGATGGCTTTCGAACGGAAGCATTCTCATGAGGAATGGATGGAGGCCTTCGGGCGCAACTTTATCTAGCCTTTCTGGAGGATTTGATACATCACGGAAACTGTCGGCAAGGATTCTGGGGGCTCCGGCCCCCGGAAAGGAGGGATGGATGCTGACGTTGGAGCAGAAGAGGGGCATCAGGGACGTGAAGGGGTTCACGCCGCGATACCAGGATGATTTCGACAGGCGGTGGGAGGACGTGGTGGAAAGGGTGCGCGGCTCCGGCTACGACATTAGAAAGATCGTCCTGTCCATGGCCTTGGATGGGACGAGGAAGCATTAGGAGGTGCCATGGACAGTCGGGAGAGGCAGAAGATGTATGAAGAGTACATAACGGAGATTCGCCCTATGGCAGCAGCCGTCGGGCGGAGGATGCCGTACCATCTGGAATACATAAGGAAATACGGGAAAATTGCACCAGTACCTGCAGATAAGGGAAAGGTGGCATCTGAGCGGGAGGAGGGATTGATGGAAACGTGAACTATATATCGATCATCAATGCGTTCTGGGATGCGGCCACGACGAACCCATTGTCTACAGGGCAGGTGTCGCTATACATGGCTCTGCTGCATGTATGCAACAGGAGCAACTGGACAGAGTGGTTCCAGGCGCCGAATCAGGTGCTCTCCGTACTGACCGGACTGTCAAGGTCAGGGATACTGAAAGCGCGGAACGAATTGAAGCAAAGGGGGCTCCTGGAGTTCCGGGAACGTGGGACGAAGGCGACCCTGTACAGAATCACTATGGCATATAGTAAGCAAGATAGTACGCAAGATGGTAGGCAAAAAGGTGCGCAAGATGGCAATCGAGATGGTGCGCGAAACAGTGGCACATTAAAAGACATAGACATAGACAAAGAGGGAGAGAGGATGCGCGCGCCTGCGGTGGAACACTTTGACGCGTTCTGGGAAGCGTACCCGAAACACAGGAACGACCGTCCGGCGGCAGAGAGGGCCTACTGTAGGGTGCTGCGGGAGGACTGCCACATCATGGAGCAGGATCTGGTGGCAGCCGCCGTCAACTATGCGGAGGCCATGAAGGCGCTGGGACGGAAGGAGGAGTATGTCCGGAGCGCGGCTTCTTTCCTGACGGACAATTTCTTCGCCGCCTATCTTCCGGGGCAGTACGTGAGGCCGGAAAGGGAGCGGATGGCAGCAGGCGGAGGGAAGAACAGGTTCAATCAATTTGCTCAGCATGATTATGACTTTGGCGCTCTGGAAAAAGAGCTGGTTGTCAACTGAGTTGCACTGGTGCAACATGAAATTTTTCTGTTTTTTCAAATGCAGAAGCGAAGCAGGTGACGGATTGTGGAAGGAGAAAAGTAAGAATTGGTAAATCTATTTTAGTGATTGATACGCCGGAATGTTGTGATAAGGGCCCATTATTTTCAAGCGCATATACGGACATGACATGCAAAGGGAACGGAAAGGGTATAGATTATCCATACCCTGCTGACAAGGTGCAGGAGTGGTGCCCGCTAATCGAAATTTTGAAATCCGACAGCAATATTGTAGAGGAATAGCTACAGGATTAAGGTATGCGATGGAAATCGTGGAGAGGGGATTATGCGCAGGGTATTGAAATATTCGGGCAGCAAATGGAACATAGCCAGCCAGCTTGTGAAGCTGATACCACCGCACCACAGCTACATAGAACCCTATTTCGGCAGTGGGGCGGTTCTCTTCAATAAACGGCCCTCCTGCATCGAGACAATCAACGACCTGGACGGCGAGGTGATAAACCTTTTCAGGTGCATCCAAGAAGATTCCGTGTATCTGGCCAGGCTGGTGATGACGACCCCGTACAGCAGGGAGGCATATGATGCATCTTTCAAGGCGACATCGACTACGGGGATAACGTTGGGGGATGATGGGTTCCGTAAGGCATGCCGCTTCCTGATTCGGTGCTGGCAGGCATACGGCTCCAGGAATGACGGATATAAGAGCGGATGGAAATACGATGCCATCGGCCGGGAAAGGATGTATGCCCTCTGGGACTGGTACCGTCTGCCGGAATGGATAGTCGAGGTGGGAGAAAGACTGCGGAAGGTCCAGATTGAGTGCAGGCCAGCCCTGGAGGTGATAAAGAGGTTCGACAACCGAGATGTTTTTATCTATCTGGATCCGCCGTACCTGTTGGGCACCAGGAGCCGGAAGCAGTACCAGCACGAGATGGAGGATGCCGACCATGAGGAGCTGCTTAAGACCGTCCTGCGGAGCCAGGCGCAGGTCATGATATCCGGATATGAGTCGGAGATGTACAACGATTACCTGCAGGGATGGAGCAAGGCATGTTTCACTAGTTGCGCAGATGGCGGAAGACGGCGGCAGGAAGTGGTCTGGATGAACTATGAACATGATGTGCAGGAGTCAATAGAGGCGAAAGGAGACGAAACAGATGGGTAGGATACTGCCGATTCTTTTCAATGGTGACATGGTACGGGCTATCCTGGATGGCAGGAAGACGGTCACACGGCGAAAGATTGATATCGATACCGCAAATCAATTTGATGTGGAGCATGGAGGAAAGTCTGTTGTAGCCTATATCAACCAGGAAACAGGGGACAGCTACGACCCGAAAGAAATTTGCAGGTATCAGCCGGGAGACGTCCTATATGTCCGGGAGACGTTCTGCTGGTGCCCGTGCTGGGACTGCGTGCTGAGTACGGAGGATGGGTCTTCTCTATCATGCACAGAGAGCGAAGTCTATGACAAAGTCTATAATGCCAAACGTGCGGAATGGGGATGCTGGTGCTACAAGGCGTCCTGCGATGCCGGGGAGGAACCGTCCGTGGACACATGGCATCCGTCTATCCACATGCCGAAAGATATAGCCCGCATCTGGCTCAAAGTCACGGATGTGAGGGTAGAGCGGCTGCACAAAATGGAGATAGGCGATTACAAGGCGGAAGGGATTTTGCCAGTTAGGCCAGAAGGTCTAAAAGGCTCCGGCTGCGACTGTGCATGGAAAAACGATGGATGCGGAGACTGTCCATGCAGTAACCGGGATGCCTATAATAATATGTGCTATCAACATGTATTTATTGATTTATGGGACAGTACTATCAAGCCCGCCGAACGCGAGCTTTATGGCTGGCAGGCCGATCCCTGGGTATGGGTGATAGAGTTCGAGCGGTGCGGGAAGCCGGAGCCTTGTATCCTGAGAGGAATTGAGTCAGCGGAGGATAAACGCCCATGTATCGGTTATGGGGATGCATGGGCGGATGAACCTTGTGAGATGTGCAAGGGGTGCACATCGTGTAGCGGAAATATGTAAAACCGGAGGGACAGGCATGAAGGATGTCAGGAAAAGATATGAGATTATCTGCCCGTATTGTGGCATGGTACAGTATGCGTGCAAATCTATCGCACAGGAAGAGGGGCTTGCAAACCTTGGTCATGGGGTATGCCTGGAGTGTAAAGGCTTCATGCACATAATGTTTGATGAGGGCGCACAGTCCATGAGGGCGGAAAAGTGGGAGGCTGTTCAGGCGGGAAGCCAGAGGTGGAAGAATGAGGAGAAAGCTGAGTAAGGTAGAGCGGCAGCAGGTGTATGAGAAGTGCGGAGGCCGCTGCGCATACTGCGGATGTGAGATTCCATTTAAGGGATTTAATGTAGACCATGTGCTCTGTTTGAGGAATTTCGAATACATGGATGAAAGCATTGATACAATTGCGAACATGTTTCCGTCCTGCAGAAGCTGCAATCAGTACAAATCGACTTATGACCTTGAAACTTTCCGGAAAATGCTCTCTGGAATACCCAAGAGACTTGCAAGGGACGTGAGCACATACAATATTGCAGTAAGGTTCGGGCTGGTGGAAGAACATAATAAGCCGATACAGTTTTACTTTGAAAGGCATGGAGGGCAGAGCCAGAAAGCGAGGGAAAATGACAACGAGTGTATTAAAAAGAGCAGTTGAACTAAATGAGAAGATAGAAAAGGTAAGCAGAGAAAAAGAGGAACTTGAAAAAATAAGAGGAAAATGCTGGGGGAATGCATCAGAAGTATGGTCGCGATGCTTTTACGTTGAAGTCACTGAGGCGGACGGTAGCAAAACAGGATGTTTTATATCAGCTACTGCAGCGAAAGCCGCTTTGGATAACGATATAAAAAGGATTTCGGGCAAACTGGAGGAATTAGAGAAAGAATTTGAGGAACTAAACTGAATCATTGGTGGATGGGAGAAAAGGAATGGAAATTGATTTAAGCAGATTCAAGGTAATACATGGCGAAAAGGTGTTAAATGCCGTGGCACTAATGAGAGTGTGGATGCCAGATGATATGGATTACAAGGATAGGGCAACGGTGGTAAAGCCCAAATTTATTGAGGTGCTGGCAATCAATGAAGACGGCAATATTGTATCTATCATGGATGAGACATGGAGGTTTCAGTTTATCCCGGTTATTATGGGATAGCCTATGGCAGCAGGTGTGTGAGGAGTGTGGCAGGTGACAAGGGAAAAGTTGGAAGCCTACAGAAGCATGAAGGAAGAAATAACAGAAATGAAGAATAGGCTGCGCCATCTCGGAGAGGGAGACTCAATGATTGGCAGTTCCGTGGTTAATGACTACCGGAGTGGGTATCCGGTACCACAGGCTGTTGTCGGCGTAGACTGGGCTAGGATTGACAGACTAAAAACCAGATATGAACGCAGAATCCTTGAGTTGGAAAAAGAATGTGCGGAGATTGAGGAATTTATCGAAGACATAAGCGACAGTATGATTAGAAGGATATTCCGCATGTATTTCTTTGATGGTATGAGCCAGAAAGCCGTGGGGACGGCGATACATATGGATAGGAGTCGGGTGAGCAGAAAAATCGATGATTTTTTGAAAAACGCACACAAAACACAAAAAGCACAGTTATAATAATACTTGAAGGGGTAGGCACGAACGGCCTGCTCCTTCCGCTATATGGGGCACGGCAGCAGCCGTGTCCTTTTGCGTGGGAAGAAACCTGCGGCAGCAGGGATGGAGGAAGACTGGGATGGCACAGGAGTGGGCGAAAGCATTCTATAGGTCAAGCCGATGGCTGAAATGCAGGGATGCATACATAAAGGACAGAATCCTGGTGGACGGCGGGCTGTGTGAGGAATGCCATGACAGGCCGGGGTACATCGTGCACCACAAGAAGCCGCTGACCCGGGAGACCATATCGAATCCTGAGATATCCCTGAACCATCGGAACCTGGAGTATGTCTGCAAGGACTGCCATGACAGGTTCGAGGGGCACGGAATAGGCGGGGGCAGCAGGCCTCTCTGCAGATTCACGGCAGACGGCCAGCCAATATCAATGAGGGAGGTGGACAGAGATGGAAGAAGGCATTAAGAGCTGCGAAGGGATTCTCATCGGAGGAGAAACTGCGACGGTCATTGGAGAAGGGACTATCGTCATCAGGTTCAATCGGTGTTGCAGGAAAGAGGAGACAGAGGAGATGGAGAAGGAGCTGGCTGAAAAGTTCGGGCGGAAGGTCATCCTGCTTGACGCAAGGTTCGGCGAGATCCTGACACTCCCCCCTGAAAAGCATCCGGGGGGCGCTCCCAGGAGACCGTAGGGGTGGCTTTCCTTTAACACACAGGCCGCGCGTAAAGGGGGTGTGGTATATGGGCGCGCACAAAGAGGAGATTGAAGGGCGAATCATCAGCCCTGACGACTCCGAATATCTGGACAGGGTCAAGCGGATAAAGAAAGAGGAAGCGAGGATCAAGAAGCTTTTCGGGAAGATTGACGAGGACAGGAAGAAGCTGGTGCTGTCTACCATCGCGGATGTGGCGTTCATGACCGTCACCATGCAGGATCTCCGGGAGACCATCAACAGGGAGGGCACGACAGCCGTATACAAGAACGGCGAGAACCAGTACGGCACCAAGCAGAGCCCGGAGTCCCAGACATACCTGCAGCTGTCCCAGAAGCTGACCCAGGCCATGAAGATCCTGGTGGACTGCATGCCAAAGCAGCAGAGGCCGGAGCCGCCCGGGGACGGCTTCGAGGACTTCGTTGACGGCAGGGAGGACGTATGAAGAGGATGGAGTACCCGCTGGACTATAATCCGATCCTGGAATACTGGGAGGCGATTGAAAGCGGGAAGGAGACGGTGGGGGACAAGATTCGCCGCTGGTACAGGTACCTGGCATCCCTGGTCAGGCAGCCGGGCGAATACTTCTATTCCGCGAAGCGGGCCAACCATGTGATAGAGTTCGCGGAGAACTACTGTAGGCTGTCCAAGGGCGCGGGAGCAGGCAGGCCGGTGCGGCTGGAGCTCTGGGAGAAGGCCCACCTTGCGGCCATCTTCGGATTCATCGACATCGAGGGCAACCGGATGTGCCGGGAGGCCGTGCTCATCGTAGGAAAGAAGAACGGCAAGTCCCTGCTGGCATCCATCGTGGGGCTGTACATGCTCCTGGGGGATGGGGAGCCTGGGCCGGAAGTGTACGCGGTGGCCACCAAGAAGGACCAGGCGAAGATCATCTGGACGGAATCGAAGCGCATGGTCAGGAAGTCCCAGTCGCTGCTCAAACGGGTCAAGCCATTGGTGTCGGAGCTCTCCAGCGAGCTGTACAACGATGGGACGTTCAAGCCGCTGGCATCCGACAGCGACACCTTGGACGGCCTGAACATCCACTGCGGGCTCATGGACGAGATCCATCAGTGGAAGGACGGGCGGAGGCTGTACGACATCATCGCGGACGGCGTCACCGCCAGGGAGCAGCCGCTGATTTATATCACCTCCACTGCCGGGACCATCCGGGAGGACATCTACGACCAGAAGTACGAGGAGTCGGAGAGGGTCATCAACGGACTGTTCGATGATGACGGCTACAAGGACATCCATTTCTTCCCGTTCATATACGAGCTGGACGAGCGCAAGGAGTGGACGGATTCCGAGTGTTGGAAGAAGGCCAACCCTGGGCTGGGGACAATCAAGAATAGGGAGGCCCTGGCGGAGAAGGTGCGCAAGGCCATGGAGAATCCCAGCCTGGTCAGGAACCTGGTGTGCAAGGAGTTCAACATCAGGGAGACGTCCACGGAAGCATGGCTCACCTTTGAACAGATAGACAACCAGGAGCTCTTCGATGTCGCCCAGCTGAAGCCCAGGTACGGCATCGGCGGGTGTGACCTGTCCAGCACCACCGACCTGACATGCGCCACCGTCATCTTCATGGTTCCAGAGGATGACAGGATATATGTGGAGCAGATGTACTGGATTCCGGAAGACCTTCTGGAGGCCAGGGTGAGGGAGGACAAGATACCTTACGACATCTGGAAGGAGCGGGGGTTCCTGCGTACCTGCCCTGGGAACCGGATGCATTACAAGTACGTGGTGGATTGGTACAGGGAGATGCAGGAGCAGAAGGACATCTACCTGTTCAAGTGTGGCGTGGATGGATGGAGCGCCACCTATTTCGTGGAGGAGATGCGGAACGTCTTCGGCACTTCCGTGATAGACCTGGTGTTCCAGGGCAAGAAGACATTGTCCGGGCCCATGAAGAGCCTGGGGGCAGACCTGGCGAAGAAACGGGTGGTGTACAACAACAATCCTATCCTGAAGTGGTGCCTCTGCAACACCACGGTGGATGTGGACAGGAACGACAATATCCAGCCCGCCAAAGGGAAGCAGGGGGCCACGCGCCGCATCGACGGAATGGCCAGCCTGCTGGACGCATATGTGGAGCTGGAGAACCACCTGGAGGAATACCTGAGCATGGTGGCATAGGAGGTGACAGAGTTGGGGCTGTTCAAGAGACGGAAGGCCATGAAGGCCGAAAAGGCGGACAAAAGCGTGATGCAGATGGTCACCACATACGGGGAGCATTATTATTCCTGGAACGGGAAGCTGTATGACAGCGACATCGTCAGGGCATGCATCCGCCCGAAGGTGAAGGCGGCTGGTAAGCTGATAGGGAAGCATATCCGGACAGATGCCGGAGGGCTGAAGGTGAACCCGGACGCGAACATACGGTTCCTGCTGTCTGAGCCTAACCCTTTCATGACGGGGCAGCAGTTCCAGGAGAAGGTGGCCACGCAGCTGTGCCTGAACAACAATGCCTTTATCCTGATTGTACGGGACATCAATGGCAAGCCCATGCAGCTGTACCCGATTCCCTGCGTGATGTGCGAGACGAAGTACGTGAATGACGAGCTGTGCCTGAAGTTCCAGTACCGGAACGGGAAGACGGGGACTTTCCTGTATGACCAGATTATCCACCTGCGGCAGGACTTTAATGAGCATGACATCTTCGGGGAGAGCCCGGCGCCTGCGCTGTCGTCCATGATGGAGGTCATAGGCACCATCGACCAGGGCATCGTCAAGGCCATCCGGAACAGTGGGATTGTCCGCTGGCTCCTGACGTTCACCAGCGCCATGCGCCCGGAGGACATCAAGAAGAACGTGAAGGAGTTCGTGGACAACTACCTGAGCGTGGAGAGCGACACCTTCGGGGCCGCGGGTGTGGACTCCAAGGCCACGGCCACCCGGATAGAGCCCAAGGACTACGTGCCCAATGCCCTGCAGACCAAGGAGACCATAAACCGGATCTACTCGTTCTTCAACACCAATGAGAAGATTGTCCAGTCCAGGTGGACGGAGGACGACTGGAACGCCTATTACGAGGCGGAGGTGGAGCCGCTGGCCGTGCAGATGGGGGAGACATATTCCGTCAGGCTCTTCTCACGGAGGGAGAGGGGTTGCGGGAACCGCATCGTCTTCGAGGCCAGCAACCTGCAGTGCGCCAGCCTCCAGTCCAAGCTGGCCATGCAGGCCATGGTGGATCGCGGGGCCATGACGCCCAACGAGTGGAGGGCGGTGATGAACATGGCTCCGGTGGAGGGCGGCGACCAGCCCATCAGGAGGCTGGACACCCAGGTGGTGGCCATGGCGGAGCGGCTGCTGGGGATGGCGGAGGCGCTGGACACAGGGAAGATGGAGGCCATGGCGGGCGTGATGGTGAAGCTGCTGGAAGCGGTCAGGGCGGGCCCTGGGATGTCCTTCCGGGAGGCTGTCCTTACAGGAGCAGGGGCAGCAGGAGGGCGGGCTGCCCTTGACGGGCGGGAGGAGGGGCTCCTGGAAACTGCGGAAAGGGGGGAAGGATGAAGCACAGGATAAACATCCGGGGCGTGATGGTCCCGAACGACTACAAATGGTACTATGACTTCTTCGGGGAGGACTGCACCTGCCCGAAGGACGTGCAGCAGGTGATGGACGCTTTCCAGGACGGGGATGAGATTGAGGTGTACATCAACTCCCCGGGCGGCGTCATAGACGTAGGGTCGGAGATCTACACGCTCCTGAAGGGCAGGAAGGACAATGTGAGGATCTACATCACCGGGGAGGCCTGCAGCGCTGCCAGCGTGGCGGCCATGGCGGCCTACTGCGAGATGTCGCCCACGGCCTTGATGATGGTTCATTGTGTGTCCACTTATACAGAGGGGAACCACAGCGACCTGGAGCATACGGCCGAGGTGCTGCGGACGGCGGACAGGGCCCTGTGCAGCGCATACATGGACAAGAGCGGCATGACGGAAGAGGAAGCCCTGGAGATGATGGAGCGCACCACCTGGCTCACCGCGGAGCAGGCCTTGGAGCGGGGGCTGGTGGACGCGGTGATGTTCCGGGACGGAAAGGAGGCAACGCCGCTGATGGCAGGGCCGCTGTTCTCCCTTCCCACGAAGGAGCAGATGGAGAAGGCGGGCAGAGCCATGAAGGAGGGAGCTGGGGAGCAGGACACATCCCGGATGGCCCATGCAAGGTTGGATTTTTTAAAGCTGAAAGCGAAAGGAGAAGGAGCATGAACAGGAAGCAGTATGAAGCCATGCGCAGGAAGCTGATGGACGAGGCCCAGGGGCTTCTGGACGCGGGGAAGGTGGACGAGGCCAATGCCAAGATGGAGGAGGTGAAGGCGCTGGACGGGAAGTGGGATGCCATCGCCCAGGCAGCGGCGGACTTTGCGGCGCTCAACGGCACCCAGACGGCGAAGAACCCGATGGGGGACATGGACGAAGCCTTTGGAGGGGAGGACGGTTCCAGTGATGATGACCCGAAGATAAAGGCCTGGAAATCCGAGGAGTATAAGTGCGCATGGGCCAAGCACCTCATGGGGAAGCCTATGAGCGACAGCGAGAAGGGCAGCTTCCTGCTGGTCAACGAGGCCTACACCCATACCACGAAGAATACCAGCATCGTAATCCCGGAGACCGTCAGCAAGGGAATCTGGGAGATGGCAGGGGAATATTACCCTTACTTTGCGGATGTGACGAAGACGTATGTCAATGGGCTGCTCACCATGATTCAGGAGGATTCCTCTTCAGAGGCATCATGGTATGAGGAGGGGACGAAGACCGAGGACGGGAAGGAGGCGTTCAAGGAGTACACCCTTGGCGGCTGCGAGCTGTCCAGGGCAATCACGGTATCCTGGAAGCTGCGGGAGATGGCGATTGAGGACTTCATCCCTTACATCCAGCGCAAGATGGCCAAGAAGATGGGCGCGGCCGCAGGATATGGGGTCACCCATGGCGCCGGGGAGAAGGCGGCATCCGGCAAGCCGGAGCCCATGGGGACGGTCACAGCGCTGGAGGCGGAAGAGGGTGCCCCGCAGGTGGCGGAATATGCCCATGGCGCCGTGCCCAAATACGATGACATCGTGAAGGCCAGGGCAAAGGTGAAGTCGGGGTATGGCGCGGGGCTGGCAATCTACGCGAACTCGTATACCATCTGGAACAAGATTGCGATGATTCAGGATCAGAACAAGCGTCCTCTGTTCGTCCCGGACGTGACGAACCAGGGTCAGTTCCGCATCCTTGGCATGCCCGTGAAGGAGGACGATTCCATGAAGGACGGGGAGATCCTGTTCTCCAACACGGCTGACGGGTACCACCTCAATGTCAACAAGGAGGTCAGCATGATGACGGAGGACCATGTGAAGGAGCGCACCACGGACTATGTGGGATATGCGATCATGGACGGGAACGTGGTGACCAACAAGGCGCATGCGCTGTTGAAGGAGGCCGCTGCCGCGGGAGCCTGAGCGGCTGCCGCCCAGGGATGGAGGTGCATGCCATGATAACGGCCGAACAGGTGAGGAAGAAGATGCGCATCAGCCACTCCCGCATGGATGATGACATCGCCAGCAACATCGAGGCCGCCCGGCTGGACATGGGCCGGGTGGGCATCGACCCTGAAGCGGATGACGCCCTGGTGGACAAGGCGGTGGAGCTGTACTGCAAGGCCCAGTTCGACTATCTGGGGAAGGGAGAGCAGTTCCTGAAGAACTATGAGGGGCTGCGGGACTCCATGAGCATGGCGGAGGGATACAGATGCGGGACGAGATGATATATTTCGCGGACATGGTGCCGGATACGTCTGGGGGAAGGGATCCCTATGGAGATCCGGCCATGGAGCTGAAGCTGTCGGATGCGGTATTCGCGGAGCTGAAGTCTATCGGCCAGAGCGAGTTCTATCAGGCGCAGACGGCCGGAAAGAAACCAGAGATCAAGTTCAAGGTGACGGACTATTTGGACTACCAGGGACAGAAGTACCTGATTCATGAGGGGGTCAGGTATACTGTCCTGAGGACGTACCGTACCGCGAGCAACGAGCTGGAGATTACGTGTTATGGAGGTGTGAGGGATGCCGCTGCCGCCGTCAGTGACAAGGGTGACTAAGGATGGGCTGAAGATTGTGTCGAATGTGGACAGGTGCGCCTATACCATACGGGAGCTGACCCGGGCGGCCCTCAGGGACGTGGGCAAGTATGTCTGCATCACGTCCAACAAGGCTGCGCAGAAGCTCTACCACAACAGCATGAAGAAGTCCAGGCGCGTCAGGGGCTCAAAAGGGGCTTTCCAGTACTGGGCCAGGAGGAACGAAGGCGACCTGCTGGTTGGCATAAAGCATGGGACATGGTACGGCACGGAGCAGGAGCTGGGCTCCAGCAGGATGAAGAAGCATGGAATCCTGACAAGCGCCGTACAGGACAATATCCCTGACATCATCAGGATAGAGAGCCAATACCTGTCGGCCCTGGAGGATGAGGCCAGGGCCCTGGCGCTGATTAGCGATGCGGAGTATCGGGGAGGCGGTGAGGACTGATGGGGGGTCTGGAGAAGGTGCTGGAGGCACTGACCGGGGCATACTGCGAGGAGGCTCCGGAGGATGTGGCGTATCCGTACATGGTCTTTTCTGCCCGGAGGCTGACGGAGGATGCTGGGCAGCAGGTCTATACGCTGGAGGTCAATGCCTGGGACCAGCATCCATATTATTCCCGGGCGGAGGGCATGATGGAGGGCCTGGAGGGGAAGTTGCACCGGTGCAACTATATGACAGAGGGGCATCTGATAAGGATATTCAAGGGGGCGCGCCAGAACATTCCGGATTCGGACAAGACAATCAAGCGGGTGCGGGAGCAGTTCGAGATGCGTGTCTATGAGATGGAGGATTGAGATGGGAAAAGGAAAGAAGAGGTCATATTCCGGCTATACGAAGAAGACAGCGGAGCACCTGCTGCTGGATGCAGGGGCGTTCTTCAAGGATTTTACATATGAGGAGGGCGGGACTTCCAACGACACGTTCGATTCCGCCGTGCAGGCGGGGAAGCTGATCGGGGCCACTAAGGGTGGAGGCGAGTTCTCTGCCGTGGCGGCAATCCGGCAGATTGAGGTGGACGGCGTGAAAGGCCGCGCGAAAGGCTTGGAGACCATCGACTCCTGGGACGTGTACCTGAAGGCCACAGTGCTGGAGACCACGGCGGAATCCATCAAGGCGGCGCTTGGAGCAGCTACCGTGGACACGGAATCCGATGAGAAATATGATGTAATCACGGGGAATGCGGCCATAGACCTGGAGGACTACCTGGACAATGTGACCTGGGTGGGCACTTTGAGCGGCAGCAACGAGCCAGTCATCATCCAGGTCTACAATGGGCTGAACACGGAGGGGCTGAAGCTCACCGTGCAGGACAAGGGAGAGGCCACCATACCGATGACGTTCTATGGCCATTACACGGACGATGACCTGGACAGTCCGCCGTTCAAGGTGCTGTACCCGAAGAAGCCCCAGGGGGGACAGGCTGGTGAAGATGGCGGGGAGGCCGTGGAAGGAGGTGCCGGAGCTTGAGGAAGATAAATACCGGGGACGTGTTCAAGATGGCACGCCTGTTAAAGAATGCAAGCGTGATGGATGCGGTCAAGGATGCCTATAAGGCGTCCAAAAGGGAGGACGTGGCCGAGGGTGTCCATAAGGGGGAAGCAGAAAAAGGGGGCATATGGGTGGACGCGGCCATGAAGGTGCTGGCCTCCTGTACCAGCCAGCAGGCGGAGGAACAGTTCTATGACCTGATGGCCGGTATCTATGAGAACAAACCGGAGGACATCAGGAACCGCCCTCTGGACGGCCTCATAGAGGACATCAGGCGGATATGCGAGGAGAACAACGTGGCAAATTTTTTGCGTTCAGCCTCAGATTTTGCCGAGAAGCTGTAAGGCTGGAGGATCTGGTCTACCGGCGGTATGGCGGCGGAGCGGCCAGCGTCCTGGCCATGCCGTTTGCGGATGGGTGCGAGCTTGTATGCCATGCTTCGGATGCAGAGGAGGAGGACAGGCTCTTTCTGCGGTGGGCCATCATGTACCAGGCCAGCATGGGGTTCGAGGAGTTCAAGGCAGAGCTGCTCCCGGAGCATGGGGCGCATGGAGATGGGGACGGAAGGTCTGCGGCGGAGATCCTGAAGGATGTGAAAGGGATAATCGGGTGACATAGATGGAGCTGTTCAAACTGTTCGGGTCGATATTCATAGATACGGATGCCGCGGAGAAGAGCATGCAGAAGGTGGAGCAGGCTGCGGAAGACTTCATGACTAAATTCGGCAGCGGAATTGAAAAGGCCGGCGAAAGGATTGAGAAGTTCGGCGACAAGATGTCCTCTACAGGTAAGAAGATGACATTGGGCGTCACGACGCCTCTTGTGGCTCTCGGGACAAAAGCGATAAGCACTGCAGCGGATTTCGAAGCGGCGATGTCGGAGGTAGGTGCTATTTCTGGAGCGACAGGAGACGATCTTGCCGCGCTGCGGGACAAGGCGGAGGAAATGGGAAAGACCACGAAATTCTCCGCAGGCGAATCTGCGGAGGCGCTGAAGTACATGGCCATGGCTGGATGGGACACCAACGATATGCTGGATGGCCTGGAAGGAATCATGAACCTTGCTGCGGCTTCCGGGGAAGATTTGGGTATCACCTCGGATATCGTGACGGACTCGTTGACGGCTTTCGGGCTATCCGCTTCGGACAGCGAGCATTTCGCGGATCTTTTGGCGCAGGCTTCCAGCAATGCCAACACGAATGTGAAGATGATGGGCGAGACGTTCAAATATGTCGCGCCCGTGGCCGGTGCACTGGGCTTCTCGGCTGAAGATACGGCACTGGCGGTGGGCCTGATGGCCAATAGCGGCATAAAGGCTTCCCAGGCAGGTACATCCCTCAGGGCCTCGTTGACGAACCTGGCAAAACCCACTGATGAGATGGTGGGGATGATGGTCTCCTTGGGTCTGGCTACGGAGGAGACTGCCACCGTCATTGATGAGGGGAAGCTGCAGAAGGCTCAGACAAAAGTCGAGAACAAGACCATCGACATGCAGAAGGCTCAGATTAAGTACAATGAGGCAGTGGGGAAGTATGGCGCCAGCTCTTCCCAGGCTCAGACGGCAGCCCTGAACCTTGAGAAGGCTCAGAACAACCTGGAAGCCGCCATCAATGATCTGAACGCGGCACAGGAAGGTGAGATAGAGACCACAGGGATACAGAACCATCTGCTGGTGGACAGCGAGGGGAACACGAAGTCCCTGCGGGAGGTGATGCTGGCGCTGCGGGATGCCTTTTCGGATTTGTCCCAGGAGGAACAGGCTCAGGCGGCAGCCACTCTGTTCGGGAAAGAGGCCATGTCCGGGATGCTCGCCGTCATCAATGCAAGTGAAGAGGACTTCAACAGCCTTGCTGCGGCTATAGATTCTTCGGATGGCGCGGCCAAGGAAATGGCAGATACCATGAACGATAACCTGAACGGCCAGATTACTTTACTGAAGTCCCAGGTGGAGGCGCTGTTCATCCAATTTGTGGAGCTTGTCATGCCGTACCTGAAGCAGGGGGTCGAATGGCTCTCTGCGGTATGCGACTGGATTGCCGGGCTGGACGATGGGACGAAAGGGCTGATTATCAGAATCGGCCTTTTGGCGGCGGCAGCTGGGCCATTGCTTACGATTTTCGGAAAGGGTATTTCCGTAATCGGGAGCATCGTCTCTGTCGGAGGCAAGCTTGTCAGCGGGGTGGGCAGCATCCTAAAGATAGGCAGCAAGCTTTCCGGCGGAATCAGCAGTATCATCAAGATAGGGGGCGGCCTGGTCACGGGTGCCACGAAATTGTTTGGGCTGTTCAGCACAGCGGCTTCCTTCATCGGGACGACGCTGATTCCGGCCATAGCTTCGATTGGGGCTCCGGTATTGGCTGTAATAGGCGTGATTACTGCCTTAGTGGCCGCTGGTGTCGCATTGTACAAGAACTGGGATGAGATATGCGCATGGGCCGGCAAGGCATGGGGCGCAATTAAGGACACGATAGGCGGTGCGATTGATGGTGTCATAGGATTCCTTTCCGATTTGAAGGAGAAAGCTTCGGAGAAGTTCCATGAAATGGCAGAGAAGGTCAGCAGTAAGGCAGAGGAGCTGAAGGAGAAGGCAGTCAGCAAATTCGAGGAGCTGCGCGACAAGGCTTCGGAGAAGGTGGCATCCCTGAAGGAGAAGGCAGTCAACAAGTTCGAGGAGCTGAAAGAGAAGGCTTCGGAGAAGGTGGCATCCCTGAAGGAGAGGGCGGTCAGCAAATTCGAGGAGCTGCGCGACAAGGCTTCGGAGAAAGTGGAGTCGCTGAAGGAGAAGGCAGTCAACAAGTTCGAGGAGCTGAAAGAGAAGGCTTCGGAGAAGGTGGCATCCCTGA
>NZ_CAJUCP010000051.1:37036-45924 GCF_910585425.1 uncultured Acetatifactor sp.
GAGCTGAAAGAGAAGGCTTCGGAGAAGGTGGCATCCCTGAAGGAGAGGGCGGTCAACAAGTTCGAGGAGCTGAAAGAGAAGGCTTCGGAGAAGGTGGCATCCCTGAAGGAGAAGGCGGTCAGCGGGTTCGAGGAGCTGAAAGCAAAAGGGCTGGATAGGTTCGAGCATCTTAGGTCAGGAATATCCGACAAGCTGGAGAAGGTGAAAGGATTTGTGTCAAATACGGTGCAGAAGCTGAAGGATTTCTTCAACTTCGACTGGAAGCTGCCGAAGATAAAGCTTCCTCATTTCAGCATCACCGGAGAGTTTTCGCTGAATCCGCCCTCGATACCGCATATCGGCGTGGAATGGTACAAGAAGGCCATGGATACGCCGATGATTATGGAAAAGCCCACTGCATTCGGCATCAACCGTTCCGGCCAGGTCATGGCGGGCGGCGAGGCCGGAAGCGAGGTGGTGGGCGGCACGGAGACGCTGATGCGGATGATATCGGCAGCGGTCGCCGAAGAGAATGCCCAGGTCTATGAGCTCCTGAGGCGGATCAGCGAGCTCCTGGCCACATACCTGCCGGGATGCTCCAGCAAGCAGCTGGTGCTGGACACAGGAGCCCTGGTGGGGGAGCTGGCCGGGCCTATGGATGAGAAGCTTGGCTGGAAGCGCCATATGGACGGGAGGTGGAGATGATGTACGGTGCGGTGTTCGGCGACAGGTATTCCAGGGAAGACTACGGCGCCGTCATGAACTATGCAAGGGTGGTGCCGTCTGCGGTCAAGGAGGTATACGTGGACATCGATGGGGGAGACTCAGCCATCGACCTGACGGAAGCGGTAGGAGGAGTGGCCTATGAGGACGCGAAGATAGAGTTCAAGTTCACTTTGTTCTCCGATGAAAAGGCGGAGCGGATGAGGAATGACCTCCATGGCAGACGGATGGAGATTGTGCTGGAGCGTGAGCCGGAATATTCTTATCAGGGCAGGGTCTCCTGCACCAAGGTGGAGCAGGACGGAAGGCTGTACGAGGCCTGCTTCACGGCCAGGGTGCATCCCTATAAATATGAGAGGAGGGAGAGCGTACACGAGGAGAACATTTCCGGGGCGGAAAGGGAGGTGCTGCTGGAGAACGACAGGATGCCGGTCATGCCGAGGATAGAGGTGGAGGGGAACGTCCTTCTGGTCTATGAGGGCATCCGCTACAGGATGGGGCCCGGCACGTACCAGATGCCGGAGGTGACCCTGCAGGAGGGGCTGAACCGGCTCCGCCTGTCCGGAAACGGTAGAATCAGGTTCTCTTATAGGAAGGGGAGGCTGGCATGATTATCATCAAGAGCGGGGAGGACACAATCTACCATCCGCTGCATCCGCAGCTGAAACTGGTGGCCCCGAAGCTGATTCTGGAGGACAGCGCGGCCGGGAGCCTGGCGTTCAAGGTATATAGGGACAATATGAACCAGGGGAGCATACGCAAACTCTTCCCCCTGATAACCGTGTACCGGGACGGCACCGCTATATTCAAGGGGCGGGCCATCAAGGATGCAAAGGATTTCCGCAATGGACGTTCGGTGGAGGTGGAGGGGCACCTGGCGCTCTTCAACGATTCCTACCTCGAGCCCTTCTCCTTCCAGGGCAGCCCGGAGGAGCTGTTCCGGATGATTGTGGAGAACCATAACAATCAGGTGATGCCATGGCAGCGGTTCAAGGTAGGGGAGGTCACGGTCCGGGACAGCAACGATTATATCGTCCGGAGCAGCGAAGGGATGCTGGACACCTGGACGGCGCTGAAGGAGAAGTGCTTCCGCTCCAGCCTGGGCGGGCATATCCGGA
This sequence comes from uncultured Acetatifactor sp., assembly GCF_910585425.1. Taxonomy (GTDB): domain Bacteria; phylum Bacillota; class Clostridia; order Lachnospirales; family Lachnospiraceae; genus Acetatifactor. The sequence goes on from NZ_CAJUCP010000051.1 coordinate 38,857, forward strand.
TACGCTATGAGGAGGACGGCGACTACGTGGACTGGCTGGAGGACTATGGGAAAGTCTCCTCCCAGGGGATAGCATTCGCCAAAAACATCATCAGTCTGTACCAGGAGTCGGATGCGTCCGAGACCTATACGGCTATCCGGCCTGTGGGGGCGGAGGTGGACGGGAAGAAAGTGGACATCTCTTCCGTGAACGGCGGGAGGGCATACCTGGTGAACGGGGAGAGGGCGGCGGAATGCGGCATCATCTTCGCCCCTGCGGAAGAGTCCCTGTGGGAGGACGTGACGCTGCCGGAGAATCTGCTGAAGAAGGCGCAGGAGCGGCTGTACGGCTCCATGGCAGCTCTGAGCGAAAGCTATGAGGTGAAGGCGGTGGATCTGCACCTGACGGATCCGGAGGTGGAGGCTCTGGACATCTGCGAATATGTCCAAGTGGTGAGCAAGCCGCACGGTATTGACGGGAGGTATCTGCTTACTAAGGCGGACATCTCCATTGCGTCCCCGCAGGATTCAGTCTACTATCTGGGTGCCAGCAGGAGGGTGCTCAGCGGCATGGGGGCTGGCGGCGGAGGGCAGCAGGAGGCCATGCCGCAGAAGGTCAGCGCCTTGGAGAACGATGCGGGCTACATATCGGAGGAGAAGGCCGGGGAGATGCTGGCGGAGTACCCGAAGGAGGACAGGGTAGAGGAAATCGTAAAGGATGCGGTGGCGCTGGCGCCTTCTCTGGGCGGGCTCTCTTTCGGACAGGATAGCGAAGGGAAGTGGGGATATGTCCCGCCAGGTGCCGATGCAGTGGTCCCTTTTAGGACTGGCGGATCCGAGTGCGCCAGGCAGTTCTTGATAGGTGTGCTTCGGTCAGGGTTGGATGGGGCTATCTGGATTGCAGCGGATGACGGTGGGACGGCGGATGGAATCAACGAGGTATCGATTGTCTCATCTGTGGAGCGGGAGGAGGAAAGGTCGCTCTGGTGCGCTGACGGGGATCCGCTCATGGTAAGCGCGGTCATTTCGGATTCTCCGTCCGAGGTGGTGGGAGGGATATGGATTGAATGAAAGGAGGCTTGGATGTTCGACATAGATTTGATCATACCTTGCTATGGGAGCCCTGAGGTCATCGAGAAAGGGATAGCCTCGATAGCGGTGCAATGGCACAAGGAGTTCATACATGTCACGCTTGTGAACGACTGCAGCCCGAATACCGACTGCGACTATCAGGATTTGGTGGATAAGTACAGCAATTTCATAGACATACGATGCATACGCACGCCGAGGAACGGCGGGCAGGGCCTTGCGAGGCAGTTCGGGATAGATAACACGGGCCACAGATACTTCATGTTCATGGACGAGGATGACCAGATAGGGAACGGGGTCGCTGTATCGCAGTTTGTTGGAGCTGCGGAATGCGCGAACTTCGTGTTTACGGACAATGGAGGCATAGTGTGCGATGGCTGCGGGAATCCGGTTCAGAAAGAGGGGGCGAGGCCTGTAGCGCTGGTATCCGGCCCATTATTCGCTTTTGACAATAACAGCAGCTATACGATAGACAACACGAACAGGGTCTGGGTGAACTCGAAGCTATATAGCAGGGCTTTCATCGAGAAGCACAACGTGAGGTTCAATGAGGAGCAGTCGCGCCATGCAGAGGATTATTTCTGGATGTCCTGCTTCTTCTATGCGCTGGACAATGACCTGGATTTCCAGAGCATCCTGCTGGACAACAGCGGGATATACTATCTCTGGTATCCGAACGAGAGGTCGCAGTCCAGGTCGGATCCGCATTATGGGTACATGCTTTCAGGATATACGATGGGAGGATCGGTGAACATATTGAAGTATATGAGGGACACGTCAGCCAATGGGATAACATGGACCCAGGAGCGCGAAAAGGGGTATGGTGACATGCTCCTGAATATGACGATGTACTCATACTTCACGTTCCTGTCGTTCATTCGGCATGTAGCGGAGACAGACTATGTGCCGAAACTGGAATTGGACTGGTACATTCTGCGGAATTCCTGTAACAAGCTCCGGAAATGGTTGAAGAGACAATTCGATAAGTATAGCTATACGCAAAAAATCGAGCAGTATTATCTGGTGAAGAACAACACGGACGTGATGTTCACGGAGCCATGGGTCGAGTTCGACAGCTATGTCAAAGATGGATGTGATGAACTGGGATGGGATTTCTCCCGGCTCCTTGAAAGCAAAAGGACAATGAAATTTGTCGATGGTGTGAGGGTATGGGATATCTAGTCTCCAATGGAAGGAACGGAAGGGTTGAATATTCTGGGACGCAGTATGTAAATCCACCTGGCGGCACGAAGAAGCTGTGCGTCAGGACTGGGACGGGGCCGAATGATGTCATCAGATACGGCCTGACCACGAGGTCCAGCGCATCTGCTTATTGCGGGCTCAGGATGCGCATTGAAGGAGGAGTCGCTTATATAGGGAGGAGGGAAACGAGAAGCGCCTCAGGAGTGGAGGTCAGGACGGAATCCACATCGATGACCATATCGACATCCGTTTCATCCACGAGTTCTTCTAAGTATTCGGTCACACATGCTTACAGCACAACTAAACAAAGCAATTATGTGGCAAGTGAGACTGTGCGGGAAACGCTGACGGAAACGTATGTTACTACATCTTTAAGGACATCCTCGACATCATCTTCCAGTCTGAGTAAGACGACTGGCAGGTATACGACGTCGCAATCGAAACTTGCGACAGTCAGTACAAGCTCGCATACTTTTACCGTTTCCAATGGATCGAGCTCTTATTCCACGATACGGACAAGTACCATGTCTTCGTTATGGACAGCATCAAAGACAGGCGGATACGCCTCTTCTTCAGGAATGGAGGCCGGAAGTGGGATAAGCGGCTTGGTGGGCAAGGTGACGTCTACGAGATTGGCTGGGACAAATACCTTCAGTACGCTGTCCAGATACACATATAGTTATTATACGACGCACAAGGAGACGATACGCAGGGCTGGCTCCACACAGAGGACATTGGCTCAAACATTGAGCAGGACATGGGGATGGACGTCATCGCACAGTATGGAGTGTTTTTCAAAAGGAAATCAGTCCATTTCAATGAGATACTCATATACTATCGAAAGACAGACGTCAAAACTGTCTACAAAGTTGAGCTCAGTCCAGGTCAACACGACATCGCAAAGCATCGGTGAGTCAACGGCCAGCTTTGTGACTTCCGCTTTAAGTACGATGAATAGCAGTTCGAGCCGGACAGTTGAGCGCACGACGTCTTCCAGTTATGTGGAGGATAATTTTGATTTATGAAATCGCAGAGAGGGGGAGGCTATGGCACAGATTGAGGTTTTGTTAGAAGGGCAGCTGCTGTCAGTGGGGAATCAGGAGATTATTTCCAGTGGAGATATAAGCTATGACACATGCAGGTTCTTCTTTGACGATACATGGGACGGGTTCACTAAGACAGGGGTCTTCTACCAGGACAGGAAGGATGTCCAGTATGCGGTGCTGGAGGCCGATGGGAGCTGTATGATACCGGCACGGGCCATGGCAAGGGAGGGGAACATGTATATCGGCGTGTTCGGGGTCAGCGGCTCCAAGGTGGTGACATCCACAGTGGAGAGGATATATATCCGGCAGGGGGCCATATCAGGCGATACGGTCAGCACGGAGCCCAGCGATGACGTGTTCCTGGCTATCATCGCGCAGTACCAGCGTATCATAGAGCTGATGCGCCAGTATGAGGAGACGGCAGCAGCATTCAATGACAGGATGGAGGAGCAGAACGGAATCCTGGGAACGCTGAACGCTTTCGATGTGACGGAGGTCATGCAGCGTCTGGATTTGATTGAGGACAGGATGATTTCTTATGTGAATGTGGCGAAGGAAATCATGGAAAGGGATTTCATAATACGGGATGTTCCAATCAGGTTCATCGAAAGGACCTGTAGGGTGGAGGACGATAGGATTACAGACGGCTCCTTATGCGAGGTGTTTTTTGATGAATACTCCTATGAGATTGCGGCAAGGGCCCTGATTCTGCCAGTATCCCATGGCGGATACATAGAAGTGACCAGTTCCTTAGACATAGGCGAGGAGCTGAATGCGAACATACTTGTGAGGAGGGGATGAGGATGCTGGGAAGGACGAACATAACGGCTCTGAAGGAGGCGGGTACTGCCACGGAAATCGAAGAGTACAGATGGATGCAGAAGGAGGCAGGAGGCATCCGAGGGAATTTCGTGAAATGCATCTGTAAAGGGGGCCATCTCGTGGCCATTACTGAGGATGGGAGCGTGGCATACACGGAAGACGGGGAGGTATGGGGGGCACTGACGCTGGAATATGAAGGATGCCACCTGAACGATATCGACTGGGACGGCGAGAGGTTCCTGATAGTGGGCAGATATATGGACGCGGCAATCAGCGATGCCGAGAGCTCCGCGCTGATGGTGGCCACTTCTGATTTCAGGACATTGGAGAAGCTTGGGCCGCTACAGGTCTCCCAAGGCAAGTATTATATGGAATATTATGCAGTGATGCCTCAGAATGGCGAGTATGTCGTTTTGGCGCGGAACGACCGTCTGGTGTATGCCCTCTTCACGGATTTGGTAGGTGTAAAGGATTCCAGTTATTTGGAAAATGGAACAACTGAGGCTACTGGTGTGAAATGCTGTATCACGGCCAAGAACTCTGGATGGATGCTGGCAATGGTCTGTGCTACAGGAAGGTTTGCCAGCGGCCGTGGCGCTTTCAGCAGGATATATTATGACAGGGTCGTATCTGGCAGTTCTAACGACTCATCCGATACGACTGCCGTGTTCGAATGCAAAGACAGGCTATACTTCATGAACAGAACAGCGGGAGGAGACTATAGGCTCGGCAGGTATACTGATTCCGGGGAAGTGCTGGCGATGTCTACAGGAAAGGATTTCGGATTCATAGATGGGGTATATTTCGATGGCTGTGAGATCTTCATCAATTACCATGAGGCATTGGTGGTGAGGAAAGGGGAAAGCATCGCAGAAAAGACGGTTGAAGACATGCTGGAAATAGCGCCGGAGATGCAGATGAACTGCATATCGAAGGCGTTCGGAAGGCTGTATGTCTTCGGGAACCAGGGACTTATATTGGAATCCAGCACAGAGACAGGCAATGAAGCCGGAATAGCGGTGCAGACCATGTCCGCAAAGAAGGCGCTGGCGGATGCCAAAGCCTATGCAGATGCCAGGTATGCAGAGCTGGAGGAAAGGATTGCAGCCCTTGAGGCTTTGGGAAAGACAGGGGAATGAGAAACCAGGGGATTGAAATCCGGGCAAGCCCTTGGGGAAGAAGGGGCGCAGCCACAAACAACGAGGAAAGAGAGGAGAGATATATGTATAAGGTAAAAGTAACTGTGATTGCGGTGATATCCACACTGATGAGCTGGCTGGGCATCCTGGCCGTGCCGGTATTCCTGATGGTGGGCTGCAATGTGATTGACTATGTCACGGGCCTGCTGGCCGTGCCGTACAGGACGGAGACGGTCAGCAGCTATAAGGGCATCAGGGGAATCATAAAGAAGGTGTGCCAGTGGCTGCTGGTTCTGGTGGGAGCATGGATAGATATCCTGGTTAATTATGCCATTGAGTGTGCGGGCATCGAGTTTGCGCTGCCGTTTGTGGTCGCTACTATAGTAGCGGTGTGGCTCGTGGTAAATGAGATCATCAGCATCCTGGAGAATATGCTGGACATCGGTGTCCGGATGCCACCTTTTCTGCTTCCTGTCATAAAGTATATCCGGAAGCAGGTAGAGGCTAAAGCGAAGATTGCAGACGAAGAGGAGGATGGAGATTATGAGGATTAACATTCACGCCGGACATAATGCGGATGGGCGGACAGCCTGTGGGGCTATAGGCTTCATCAGGGAATCTACAGAGGCCAGGCGGGTGAAAGATACAGCGATTGGCATGCTCCGGCAGCTCGGCCATACGGTATATGACTGTACGGTGGACGATGCAGCAGGGGTGTCTGACAACCTCAGGCAGATTATCGCAAAGTGCAATGCACATGAGGTGGATCTGGATGTCTCCATCCATTTCAATTCCGGTGCCAGGGACGCATCCGGAAATGGAAGGACCACCGGCACGGAAGTCTTTGTGTACAGCCCCTCCAGTGCTGCACGAACCGATGCAGAGATAGTCTGCAGGGCCATTGCGCAGCTGGGCTTCCAGAAGCGCGGCGTGAAGTACAGCACCGGACTGTATGTGCTGAAGCACACAAAAGCACCGGCCATGCTGGTGGAGTGCTGCTTTGTGGACGACCGGGACGATGTACAGCTATACGACTGCCAGAAGATGGCGGAGGCGATTGTGTATGGCATCACTAGCCAGCGGGTACATGCGGCGGAAAAGCAGCCGGATGCTGACCAGGAGCCGATAGCTCCCAGAGAAGAGACCGCAATCGGCGACAAAAGGCAGCTGTACCGGGTGCAGGTAGGGGCTTATGCTGTCAAAGGCAATGCGGATGCCACCCTGGCTAAGCTTAAGGCAGCCGGATTCGATGCAATTATCGTTAATGCCTAATTTGTCCCGGATTTTGTCCTGAAAATCGTGAAATGCCGTAGTTATCAAATTTATGGCACCTAAAATCCCGGGTTCAAGTCCTGTTATCCGCAGGAGACGAGGAAAGCCGCCCTTCCGGCCAAGGAGCAGGGCGGCTTGCTTTTTTATAAGAGGCTGGAAATATGGATGCTGAGATTCCCATAAATGCAAACGGGAATTTCATCATCAAAACGGTACTGACAAGTGCCTTTTTCATTCTCAAAGTCATATACATTGACGATGCGTGTGGTTGGGTTTATGATCCAGTATTCCCGAACGCCCACAGTGCGATATTTAAAGAGTTTGATGCCGTAATCCATCTGCTGGGTTGAGGGCGATACGATTTCAATAATCCAATCGGGAGCTCCGTTGCATCCTTTGTCATTCAGCTTGTCTTTATCGCATATCACTGAAATGTCGGGTTCGACATAGTTTCGGTCATCTTCATTTACTATGAAACACAACCTGCCGGGTAGCCAAAAAAGCGCAGACTGCCCCTGT
>NZ_CAJUCP010000052.1 GCF_910585425.1 uncultured Acetatifactor sp.
CCCTTTTTCCAGAAAATCTTTTTTATTTTCCTCTTGACATTTCACCAAATTGCTTCATGATGGGGCCAGTCTGTACATGGCCTTATCGTTCGTTCAGTCCTGTACATATTGTAGCATAAACATGGCAAAAATCCAGTAGAATTTGGAGAAAACATCCATGCCCTATATCTTCCGCAGATACCGCCTCAGCAAAAAGCGGATCCACACAGCCGATGACGCAAATGCGGGCAACATGAAGACGAGAGTATCTTCAAAAACCGCTTTCCCGATCCAAAAGGAGGGCAGCGGGGACATGATATACTGCGTGCCCTGCCGGAGGAAAAACGGCACAGCCGCGCCGAAGATCAGGAGCGAGGACAGCTTTGCCGCCGCCATGCCCTCCAGCTTATTGGAGGAGAACGTTACGATCAACAGGGCCACGATGACGCCCTGCAATGTGCCTCCTGCCGACAGCGATAAAATGTCTTCCAGGGAGCGGGTGCTCAGCCCGAACACAGGCAGCAGAGCTGCGGTCACCAGAAAAGAGGCTGCGCCGGGGAGGCAGAACCTTGCAGCCAGATAGCCCTTCCTCCCCAAAGGGGTGACGAACAGATACGCCGCCGTCTTTTCATCGGCTTCCTCCAGGGAGACCATGGCCGAGATAAAGCAGAACATGGCGGGGGAGAGCATGGAGAAGAATATGTCGATCAGCGCATAGTAGGGGGAGAGGACTGCCGATTTGGAGAACCGCTCCGTCAAAACGGCTTCCAGGAAAGGGATGCCGAACCGGATCCCAAGCCCCGCCAGAACCGGCGCGAGACAGGCGGCAGACAGCATCATGTCCCGCCGCATGAACACCAGCATTTGCAAAAAACCTGAACGGATCGCTCTCATAGCTTCGCACCTCCCATTTGGGCCCACATGTTCAGGACACAATGTTTTGCGGCAGCGAACAGGACCGCTGTCAGCGCCATGACCGTCATTACCCCTGTGGGGGAGGGCGCATGGCCCGAAACCATATCCATGCAGACAGCGGCAGGGCAGTGCCGCAGCCAGGCCGGAGCGGCCCGGAATAGATGCAGGATGGCAGGGACAAAGCACACAAGCTCTACCGGCACGGTCCACAGGACAAACTGGTTCAGGCTGCCGATCCGCGTCGCGATGATAATGCCCAAAAGCGTGAAGACCGCGCTGGACATCACAGTGCCGGGCAGGACGATATGGAGCTTGACAATGCCGTGCTCCCCCGCGCCCACACCTGCCGCTGCGGCCAGTACAGCGGCCACTGCAAGGGAAATGGCGGACAGGGACACCACCTTCGCGGCTATGTATTCCTCTGCCCGGACAGGGGAGAGGGCCAGTGCCGCAGGCGTGCGCTGGCTCTTTTCCAGAAGCACGATCGCGCCCATGAAGAACAGGCCCATTGAGGCCGGGTCGGAAAAAATCAAAATGGCCGTGGCCTTTTCCCGCCCGCCCTCCGGAACGGCAGACAGAACGGCCACATAAATCGCCGTCAGGACAGCATACAAAAAGTAGAAACCATATCTTGCCTGGAACCGTATGTCCCATAAAATCAGGCTGCGCAGTCTCATATCAGCGTCCTCCCCGTAATGTCCATGAAAATGTCGTTCAACGTGGGCTCGCTGCTGTGGATGGACTGCAGGCGGTTCTCTGAGATGAGCCGCTTAAGCTGTCCGTCGGCGGACAGGCGGTGAAGAGGGCAGGCGGCGCTGTGCTCCCCGTTTTCCAGCCAGGTATAGGTCACGGTGGCCGCGCCTTGAGACATAATCAGGTTGTGGGGGCTGTCAAGGGCGCATATCCTGCCGCCTACGATGAACGCCACCCTGTCGCAGAGCTCGGCTGCGTCCTGCATATTGTGGGTAGTCAGGAGGATGGTCTTCCCCTTTGCCTTCTGGGCCAGGATCATATCCTTCATCATGCGGCTGTTGGCAGGGTCAAGGCCGTTTGTGGGCTCGTCCAGGCAGAGCAGGGACGGATCGTGCAGCAATGCCCTGACGAAATTCAGCCGGGCCTTCATGCCCTTGGAATACTGGGATACCCGCTTGTCCCCATCCCGCTCCAGGCCCACCGTCTCCAGAAGCTCATCGATCGGACAGGGCTTTTTCTCATACAGGGATGCGAAGAAGCGCAGATTTTCCCTGGCCGTCAATTTCTCATACAGGGCGGAGAATTCAAAGTCCACCCCGATGTCCTCGTAAAAATCCTTTGTGCGCTCCCTGCATTCCACGCCGTTCACCATGGCAGAGCCCTGGTAACTGGCCAGCATCCCCGTCAGCACTTTCTGCAGGGTGCTCTTCCCGGCTCCCGAGGGGCCTAAAAATCCAAAAATCTCGCCCGGTGAGACCGAAAAGGTCATATCGGAAATAAAAGGCTGTTTTGTGTAGCTGAACGAAAGATGGTTGACCTGAATCATGGAAATGCCCTCCTTATACTATATGACTAAAACAAACGGAATAGTCAATTAAAGCCCTGTTTTAAGTCCGGCCGCCTGCCGGACTTTCTGGACAACAGATAGAAAACAGTATACAAATGTGGATTCAGATAAGCTGCGCCACTATGCCATAAATCAGGGTGCGCAGCGCCTGGTCATAAGCCTCCCCGATTTCCGCTTTGTGCAGGGTCGCGTAATAGACTGCGTGGAACGCGGCGCTGACGACATTTATGTCCACGTCTTTCTTCACAGGGAGCATCGCAAGCATTTCCCCGATGGTATCCGTATCGTCCTGCAGATGGGCCTGTACCACCTCCGGCGGGAGCTTCCGCGCAAGCAGTTCCACTTCGCCTGTGCCAATCAGCTTCAAAATCGGCATTTCCTCTGCCATCTGATAGAACGAGAAAATCGCGTCGGTCAACTCCTCCGCTGAAACCTTTGTACCGGCAATCTCGGAAATCGCCTGGAACAGCCTGTGGTTGATGATTTGTTGCTGCTCCTGGATTACATCAAACAAAAGCAGTTCCTTTGACTGATAAAAGAGGTAGAAAGTCCCCTTGGGAATATTGACCCGTCTCACGATTTCATCTACTGTGGTGCGGCGGACGCCATATCTGGCCAGGCAGTCCGCCGCTTCTTCCTTCAACCTCTCCCTGATATACGCCCGCTCCTGCACTGAATAGCTTTTCGGCACCCCAATCCCTCCGGTTTGACTGAAAATGTATTTATGGTCATTATAATCATTTCCCATGGCCCTGTCAAGCGTTTTCAGGGAAAAGAAATCGCAGTCTGGCCTTTCATGGGCAACGCTCCGAAATAGCTATAGGACAGAAAACGCCTGTGGATAGAATAATTCTATGAAACGTAGAATGAAATCGCCGATGCGGTTATTGCACGGGAGGCGTCCGGCATGTATCCTGGAGGAGACGGTCGCGCGGAGCCTGCTGCAAGGCGGCAGGGGAAGAAGGGGAGCACAGAGCAGGAAAGAAGCAAAGAGCAGAAAGAAGAGAAGCAAGGAGCAGGAAAGAAGCAAGGAGCAGGAAAGAAGCAAGGAGCAGGAAAGAAGCAAGGAGCAGGAAAGAAGCAAAGAGCAGGAAAGAAGCAAAGAGCAGAAGGGAAGCAAGGAGCAGGAAAGAAGCAAAGAGCAGAAGGGAAGCACAGAGCAGGAAAGAAGCAAAGAGCAGAAGGGAAGCAAAGAGCAGGAAAGAAGCAAAGAGCAGAAGAGAAGCACAGAACAGGGAGGAAACAGCATGAATCTGCGGATAGGCGAAAACATCAGGCGGCTGCGCCGCGAAAGGAATCTGACCCAGGAGGAGGTGGCGGCCCACCTTGGGATTTCCTTCCAGTCCGTCAGCAAATGGGAGCGGTGCGACGGGTATCCGGACATCACCATGCTGCCTGCGCTGGCCCATTATTTCGGCGTAAGCGTGGACGTCCTGATCGGCATGGACCAGATGGCAAAGGCGGAGAAATACGATGAAGTCAACCGCCTCTGGAAGGAGAACAACAGGAGGGGACGGCATCAGGAGAACGTCGTCCTCATGCGGGATTCCCTGAGGACATTTCCGAATGACGGCCTGCTGCTGGTACAGCTCTCCACATCCCTTGAAAAGCTGGACGGGACGAAGGAGGAGAAGGCGAAATACCTGAGGGAATCCATAGCCCTTCAGGAGCAGATCCTCCGCTACGGAGAGGATTCGCAGGTGCGCAGCGCCACCCAGTACAACATCTGCTTCTCCTATTGGAAGAACGGGGAGCAGAAAAAGGCCCTGGAACAGGCGGGGAAGCTGCCGAATCTGTACAAGGCCCGGGAGAACGCGCTGGTGTTCTTCCTGGAGGGCGAGGAGAGGCATGAAACCGCAAAAGCGGCTCTGGAGCCCCTGGCCTGGTCCGCGGAGCTCCATCTGTCGATTCTGGCAGAGGCCCTGGGAGAACCTGCTTATCTGGAGAAAGCGCGAGAAATCCGCAGGCTCCTGCTGGGCCATGGGGAAGAGGACAGCGCCGGGCCCGTGCAGGAAAGGAGCCGGGATGAGCCACGGGATGAAAAGAGGGGATGAGAGGGGGAGGGCGATTTGGGCAAAAAGGCATATTTCGCATACAGGACGGTATTTCGGATCCCCCGGGGGAGACTGTACATTGTGCTGGCCGCGACCACGGCGCTGGCGGCGGGAAACGTGCTGCTTCGATGGAGCATAGGAGAGGCGCTGGACAGCGGGAAACCGGGGGCGTATCTCCCGGCTGTGGCAGCTCTGCTTCTGGGGGTGTCTCAGCTGCTGCTCTATACCAGGCAGATGCTGTCCGCCGAGATGCGGGAAGATATCTACCGCAGGATCCAGCGCAAGATCCTGCACAGCTCCATGGAGGCTTTGGGAAAAAACGATTTGGGCGGAATCTCCGCCCGCTATATAACGGATGTGGGCCAGATTGACGGCTTTGTGGACCGGCTGCTGGGAAAGGCGCTTCCGGATCTGGCGGGATGGCTGATCGCCGTAGGGCTGCTGTTCTGGCTGGACCTGCTTTTGGGGATTGCCGCCATCCTTGTGACGGCCCTTCCCGTGCTGCTTCTGCGCGGGATGAGCAGGCCCGTGGCAAGGGGGACGGAAGAATACCGGGAGGCTCTGGAACGGGCGAATCAGAGCGTGGCCACAGGGCTGCACAACCTGGAGGCGATAAAGGCTTCCGGCAGGGAGGAGGCCTTTCTGGGAGAGTATGGGGAAAAGCTGGAGGCGCTTCAGAAAAAGAAGCGGAACGTGGCCCTCTGGGAGGCGGTTCTGGGGCTTCCCATGCTGGCGGGTGCCTTTGTGACGATCGTCCTCCTGACGGGCCTGGGAGGGTGGCTGGTTCTGGCGGGGCGTATCACCTCCGGCGAGCTGCTGACCGTGATAGCGCTGACGGAAAATATCCTTTCCTTCGGCATGGGACTGGACGGTACGATCCTGCGGTTCCGGAGGGCGCAGGTCAGCATGGGGAGGCTGAAGGGCTTTCTGGACCAGGAGGAAGAGCGGGAAGGGGGACGGGAGGCGGATGAAATCAGGGATATTGTCTTTGAGGGGATACATTTCGCCTATCCGGACAGCCCGGAGAAGGTCTTCCGGGGCTTCTCCCGGCGCTGGCAGCGCGGCAGGCCCTGTTTCATAAAGGGCGGGAACGGAGCGGGCAAGACCACGCTGATCAAGCTGCTGACAGGCGTTTACGATGTAACGGCGGGACGTATCCTGATAAACGGCGTACCGATTGAGGAATACAGCCTGGCAAGCCTGCGGGAGAGAATCGTGGTGGCGGCCCAGGAGAACGTCCTGTTCCGGGGAAGCGTCCTGGAGAACCTGACCTGGGGGCTTGATCTGAGCGCCGCAGAGGTGGAGGAGGCCTGCAGAAGGACAGGCATCCATGAGGAGATTCTGGGCATGCCGGAGGGATATGGGACCATGCTGACGGAAGGCGGCGGCCCGCTCTCCGGGGGGCAGAGGCAGCGGCTGTGCCTGGCCAGGGCGCTGCTGCGCCGGGGGGATGTCTATGTCTTCGACGAGCCCACCAGCGCGCTGGACAGGGCCAACAGAGACCGATTCGCGGCCTTTCTGGGAGAACTGTCGGAGGAGAGGATCGTGATAGTGATCACCCATGAAAGAGAGCTTTTGGATGCGGCCCCCTGCACAGTGGAGATAGGGGCTCCGGGATAGTCCGCGGAAGGGCTATGGGGAACAAAAAGGACACATGGAGAGGGGATAAGAGGGCGAAGAGATGAATAACCGGATTTTACTGCGGAAAATGGGCAGATGGGCGGTTCCTTACGCCGTGAGCACCACCATGGTGGCGTGCCGCAATTTCCTGATTACCTGGCTTACGGCCTTCATCGGCAGCAGCGTGCTGGATTTGGCGGGCGGGGGCAGGGCGGGGGACCTGACAGGGCAGCTGGCTTTCCTGGCGCTGTGCGTCCTGGCCTTTCTGGCGTTTGACACCCTGGGGATATTCTGGCAGTCTGTGACCGTACATAGGGTGGAGAACCGGCTGCGAGCCATTTTGTATGACAGCATATTGAAGGCCTGGTACGACGGGGTGTCCGGCATGGGCCAGAAGGGGGAGCTGCTGTCCCGGATGAATTCGGATGTGGAGACGGTGGCCTCCGTTATACTGATGCCGCTGATGCTGCTGATTTCCGGAATCGGCGCTACCGTCACCGTGGCGGCCGTCCACTGGAGGCTGTGCGTCCTGGTCTATGGCGTGGGCATCCTGTGCTGGACCGCCCAGGTGCTGGTCATCCGGAAGGAGCGCGCCACCATCGCAGGGCTTCAGGAGAATCAGGCGGCCGCCGTGGGCCTCTGCGGCGAGGGCTTCCTAAACGGCCTGACAGTGAGGCTCTGCGGGCTCGTGGATGCCTTTGAGGAGAAGATGCTGGGGAATCTTGCCGATTTCAGGCGGCTTTCCCGCAGGCTGGCGGTCCAGAAGACGGCGGAGGGGCTGGGAGGGACATTGCTGCAGTATCTCCAGAGCGTGGGGATGCTTTTTGCGGGCTGTATCCTGTACCAGAGAGGGGAAATCGGGCTGGGGGACATGGTGGTCCTGTATCAGATGGCGGCGCTGATCACTGCCATGATTTCAGGGATCTCCTTCGGCTATGGGGCTTTCCAGCGCTGGCTCGTGAGCTTTCGCAGGCTGCACGATATCCTGGATCTGGAAGAGGAGCCGTTAGACGGGAGGGATATGGGCTTCGAGCTCCGGGCGGAATCGGGAATTCTGGCCCGGGGAGTGGCGTGCCGTCCGGGGGGACACAGCGTGTATGAGGATCTGGACCTGGAGCTGGGGAGCAGGGGCCTCTATGTCATGAGCGGAGAAAGCGGAAAGGGGAAGACCACCTTTTTCCGGCTGCTGACGGGGATATACCCCTATGAGTCTGGAACGCTCTGCCTGTTCGGGAGAAGCCTGAGGGAATATTCCCTGAAGAGCCTCCGGAGCCAGATCGTCTATATGACCCAGGAAGACGCGCTGTTCCAGGGGACTGTCCGGGACAACATTCTGTGGCGGACCAGGGCGGACGACGAAAGGATTCTGGCGCTGCTGGGGAGGCTGGGACTGGACAGATGGATTCTGGGGCTGGAAAAGGGGCTGGAGACCCATGTGGTCAACGGAGGGGCTGAATTCTCCGGCGGCCAGCGCAAATGCCTGCTTCTGGCCAGGGCCCTTCTGGAGGATTCCGCCGTCTATCTGCTGGACGAGCCCTTTGCGGGGGTGGACAGGCAGCACAGCCTGCTGATCTGGAAGGAGCTTGACAGAATCGCCCGGAATGCGCTGGTCATTGCAATCAGCCACGACCAGTCCCTGCCGGAGGGGACAGCCGAGGGCGGGATTTTGCTTCCCATGGGCCGCAGCGCTTCCGGAAGCCGGGGAGCCGTATGCATAAGGGAAGCGGGCTTGGGAGGGACATGGCCGCGGAATGGCTGACAAGGCGTGTGGCGAAGAATGACCGGTGCGGTCAAGACTTCAGCAGCAGCGCCGACAGGGCCCTCCTGAACCTTTTGCCCAGGCCCTGTCCGGCTGCCCACTCCACCGCCATGGACAGATAGCGGAACAGGGACTCGGCGGCAAAGCCGAACACCACCATCAGCAGGATGCAGATTTCCGACATGGCGCTGATGGCGAACAGCTTGCCCAGGAAGAGGCCGGAGAAGGCCAGGCAGAACAGGTTCAGCGCAAGGATGCCCCATTTCATGCGGTTGAAGGGGTAGCTGATCTTGCCCAGGATCATGAAGCCCACCACGGCCAGCAGCATGGTGGAGGCCGTGGCGATGCCCTCCTTCGGCAGGGACAGGGCCTGGCCGCAGACCACCAGAGCGCCTACCGCCAGCACGTCCGTGAGCCCCGCAGGCAGGGCCTTGAGCAGGACATTGCGGATGAAATGCCCTTCTATCCGCTCCCTGTTGGGCTCCAGGGCCAGCAGGAACCCGGGGAGCCCGATGGTGAACATGCCGATCAGCGATATCTGGGAGGGCTCCAGGGGATAGGTGATGGCAAGCACGGCGGAGAACAGGGCCAGCAGGAGAGAGAAGATGTTCTTCACCAGAAATAAGCTGGCCGACCGCTGGATATTGTTCACCACCCGCCGCCCCTCCCACACCACATTGGGCATGTGGGCGAAATCGGAATCCAGCAGGACCACCTGGGCTGCCTGGGCCGCCGCCTCGCTGCCCGAGGCCATGGCCACGCTGCAGTCCGCGTCCTTCATGGCCAGGATGTCATTGACGCCGTCCCCGGTCATGGCCACGGTATGGCCTGATTTCTGCAGGGCCTGCACCAGGAGCTGCTTCTGCCCGGGCGTCACCCGCCCGAAGACCGTATATTGGTTGGCTGCCGCGGCCAGCTCCTCCTCGGACTGCAGGGTCCCTGCGTCCACGAAGCGCTCCGCGCCCTCTATGCCTGCGCGCCTGGCCACTTCCGAGACTGTCTCCGGATTGTCCCCGGAAACCACTTTCACATGGACGCCCTGTTCCTTAAAGTAGGCGAAGGTCTCCCTGGCATTTTCCCGGATGGGGTTGGAGAGGATGACATAGCCGAGTGGGCAGACTCTCTCCGGAAGGCTGTGGGCCTGCGGGCTTTGCTGCGACATTGCATCTGACATGTGTGTCGTTTTTTCGGCCGCCTGGTTCGGAGCCTGCCGGCATTCATCGTCTTCCGGCTCCGGGATCATTGACATGCCTGTCACAGCGTCCCTGCATTTTCCCATCACCAGCACCCGGTAGCCCTTTTTCAGATAAGGCCCGATCTCCCCGGCTATGGAGGGATAGTCTTCCCCCATAACGGACTCCGGAGCGCCCAGCACATATTCCCCGTCGGAGAACCGGACGGCGCTGTATTTCCGGGAGGAGGAAAAGGGCAGGGTGGCCAGAGGGATCCGGGGTGCGGGAGCTGCCTGGTCCGCGGCGGGACAGGCATTCTCCCCGATGCCTTCCCCGAGATCCTCCCGCTGGGAAAGCCCGGTTACATATTCCCTGATGGCCTGCATGGTGGCATTGTTGTCCTCTATGGCAGCGGCGTAATCCGCAAGCAGCAGGTCCAGTTCCCGCAGATTCCCCCCGGCCCCGGACAGGGCCTGTGCCCTGGGCGGATCTTCCACGCTGTCCCGGCACAGGACTTCCGCCACCTGCATCCCAGGCTCCGTGATGGTTCCGGTCTTATCCACGCACAGCACGTCCACACGGGCCAGGGCCTCGATGCTCTTCATGTCATGGAGCAGGACGCTGCGCCCCGCCAGGCGGATGGTGCTCAGGGCCAGGGCAGCCGTAGTCAGCAGATATAAGCCTTCCGGAATCATGCCGATGACGGCCGCTATCATGGACACGATGCTGGTGCGGAGGGTCTCCCGGTTCATGAAGTAGGCCTGGGAGAACAGTATGGCGCCCACCGGAATGATCAGGATGCCAACCCATTTCACCAGTTGGTTGATGGAGCGCACCATCTCCGACTGCTCCCCGCTGCCCAGGGCCTTGGCCTGTGCGGTGAGCCTGGAGATATAGGATGCGTCCCCCACCCGCTCCAGCCTGGCCAGACACTGCCCTGCCACCACGAAGCTGCCGGAGAGGAGGTCGCAGCCGGCCTCTTTCCGGATTTCATCCGCCTCCCCGGTGAGAAGGGATTCGTTCACGGACAGGTTCCCGCTCAGCACCTTTGCGTCCGCGCAGATCTGGTCCCCGGCTGAGAGCAGCACCACATCGTCCTGCACCAGCTCCTCGGAGGGAAGCCGGATCTGCCTGCCGTCCCGCACTGCCACCGCATGGGGGGCATTGAGCATGTTCATCTTGTCCAGGACCCGCTTCGCCCGCAGCTCCTGCAGGATGCCGATGACCGTGTTGCCGATGACCACCGGCAGGAAGGTCAGGTTCCGGTAGGAGCCCACCAGGCACAGCAGCACTGCCAGGATCAGGAAGATCAGGTTGAAATAGGTAAAGAGGTTGGAAGCTACGATCTGTCCCGTGGTCTTGTCGGTGGTGATGTGGGTGACATTCGCGAGCCCTCCGGCCATGCGCTCCTCCACCTCTTTGGCCGTGAGGCCGGACAGGGATTCCTCGCCCCTGCAGACCAGGCCGCCTCCGGGAGCCTGGCTTGTGCCCTGGTTTTCGAATTTCATTTCATCCATCCTATCTGTGCCGATTGTTTCGTCCATGCTTTTCATTCTGCCAATACCTTTATATCCAAGGAATGCCCTTCTTCTGTCTTATGTGACAGCATACCATTTTTTTCTAAAAATAATGCGGAGGTCCATCTTAATTTTTCTTAAAGATTGTCACAAAAACCAGGCTTTCAAAAAGCCTGGTCCTTGTCTGGCGCTGTTCAGTTCGGCCGGGAATCCGGGTAATCAGGCCATGGCATTCCCCTCCCTGCCGCTCCCGTTGGGAAAAGGTTCAGGCATTGAACACATATCTGTCCAGCCTGTGGAAGGCCTCCTGCACCCGGGAGAGGGGCAGGGCCAGGTTCATGCGGATATGGCAGGGGCCGTGGAACGCCCTTCCGTCCTGCCAGGCCACGCCCACGTCCCATCCGGCCTGCTCCAGCTCGTCGATGGTCTTTCCATGGGCTTCGCACCACTCCGTGCAGTCCAGGAACAGCATGTAAGTGCCCTGGGGCCTGGAGACCTTCACGCCGTGGAAATGCTCCGCGATGTAGGCGCAGGCAAAGTCCACATTGCCGGTGATCACCTGGCGCAGCTCGGCCACCCACTCGTAGCCCTCAGGCTTATAAGCGCCAATCAGGGCATACATGGAAAGGACGTTCATGCTGTTGTAATGGGAGAGGGAGGACTCCTTGTCCATCCGGTCCCTGAGGGCCTTGTTGTAGATGATATGGTAGCTGCCCACCAGCCCTGCCAGGTTGAAGGTCTTGGAGGGCGCGTAGATTGCTATGGTGCGGTTCCTGGCATCCTCGCTGACGCTCTGGGTGGGCACATGCTCATACCCTTCCAGGATGATGTCCGACCAGATCTCATCGGAGACCACCATCACGTCGTGCTTCCGGCACAGCTCCATGAACTGCTCCACTTCCCATCTCTCCCAGACACGGCCGCAGGGATTGTGGGGGGAGCAGAACACGGCGGCATGAATGCTGTTTTCCGTAATTTTCTTCTCCATGTCCGCAAAGTCCATGCGGTATGTACCGTTCTCGTCCAGAACCAGCGGGCTGTGGACGATTCTGTAGCCATTGTTGCCCAGGGACCCGGTAAAGCCCACATAGGTGGGGGAGTGGAGGAGCACATTGTCCCCTCTGGAACAGAACAGGTTCAGGGCGCTGACCACGCCGCCCAGCACGCCGTTCTCATAGCCGATGCATTCCCTGGTGAGGCCTGTGGCGCCGTTGCGGGTCTCCTGCCACCGGACGATTGCGTCCAGGTATTCCTCCCTGGGGGAGAAGTAGCCGAAATGAGGCTCCTTTGCGCGGGCGATGATCGCTTCCTGCACTGTGGGGACGGTGGGGAAATTCATGTCCGCCACCCACATGGGTATGGGGTCGAAGCCCTCCTTGGGGGCGCCTGGGGCGGTGCCGTGGCCCAGGGCGTCCACGGCGATGGCATCCATGTTTTTGCGGTTTAGGATAGATGTAAAATCGTATTTCATCTCTGGTATGTTCCTTTCTGTTTTTGGTGTACATATTGTACCACGGAAAGGACGGGTGTGTCCATAAATTACATTAAGCCATTCATTCCCATCCGCTGTCGCTATGATAAATCATAAGCCGGGTCATACGAAGTTAACTGTATTTATATGCCGATTAAAAATTTGATTGGTGAAAAGTAGATGCGGCAGAAGTTTGCTGCCGCATCTTAAAAGGTGGTGGCAAAACTAAATAACATCTTTCAATGCATTAGAGCGCCGTTAATCGAACTAAAGTTTTATAAGTAGTTTGATTTGAGAGCGCTCTATTAACAGAACAATTATTTAAATCCACATATAATTTTCAAAAAGAAAGCTATATGACATAGATTGGCTTTTGTAAGCCGAAACCCTTAGTAGTATATCATGCTTAAGCTTAAAGGTAAAGTAAATGCGTTAAATTTCAGCTTTGAAGGGAAAAGATTGCATTAATTCCTTGTCAGTAATAAGCTCTCATAAGATAATGGGGAAAATAGAAAAAGTATTTCGCAAAGGAGTTTGTATTGCAAGGAACAAGAGGAAGTAGGTGCTTGACATCCAAATATATATCATGCTACAATAATTAAGCATACTATTTAAAGAACAATTGAATATAAAAATCGAGCACAGCAGATAGAGAAGCTGAATGAAATAGAATCATGTTTTTGTGCAGGTTCAGGCGTTTCGCAAACGTCTGAGACAATTTATTAAGAATGAGGAACATATTTATGTTGAGTGTGCAGGGGGTGCTTTTGATAGTCTATGACATTGAGTCCGTTTTTTGGGACACATATTCCGATATCCTTATCTATTAAAGAAAACCAACCTGAGGAAAGGAGCAAAGGTGTATGAGGATTATGAGTAGAAGTTCATGTGATATGGTGTACCACAGGCCGGAATGCCGGTATGCGGGAAAAATCAAGAAGAAGAATCGGATTAAGATGGATTGGGAGGACGCGGAATGGAAGGGCTATCGTCCATGTAAGTGTTGCGACGGCATAGATTTTCTTTATAAGCTGGAAAAGGACAGCATTGCAAGGTATGCAGAACAGTCTGGCATGAATGTGGATTTAAAGGATAAGAAGGTCTATGTGCGGACGGATGTTGGATGCTGGAAGATTATATATAAAATTAGGGAACAGAGGTTTATTCTTCTTCACAGAAACTATGTGAACGGGAGAGTATGTCTGGAAGATGCTGAAAAGGCACCATTCCACCGCCAAGGCGATATTCCAGAGGCTGGAAGCATCATGAAGTATCTGAAATACATAAAAGAGCATGATCGATTCAAACAGAATGCACCGAAGGATTACCGAAAACTGCCACAGAGTACAGAACGGCAGAAGCGGTATTACAGAACGGCGAAGAAGCGGGAGGAGAAACGCAGCGCCAAAAGGCTGGACAGCTTATTCCTGATGATAGAAAAGCAGGAGGGGATAAAACAATTGTCCTACTGCTGATGCAGAGATAAAGATGATTCTGTAACATGACGGGACTGCGGCGAATGGATATGGAGGCAATGGTGTAGGAGCAGGATAAAAGAGCATGTCCGGATTGACAGGATTTTCGAGAAGCTCCGGGAAACTTTTGCCATAATCCAGTGAGGAGATGTGTCCAGATGGATATAGCGCACTTTAGAATAGAAAAAGGGAAGAAAATAATATACCAAAGCGTTGAAGCTCACTTGAATGGAACAGCCAATCTGGCCGAAGGCTTTGCCTCTAAAATCAATATGCCTAAGGCAGGCAGACTGCTGGGATTATTACATGACAGCGGGAAATTTGGCGCGTACCAGCAATATCTTCAGGAATGCATACAATATGAACTTGGCAACAGGAAAGCGCCTCCGGTAAAAGGAAGTGTGGATCATGGTGTTTTTGGCGCCGTCTATATCATGGAATTAACGGAAAATGAAAGGGATGCGTTTTCGCAGGTGATGGCTGAAATCCTGGCGATGGCTATCGCTTATCACCATGGAGGACTGCGGGATTACCTCGGCCTGGACACATCGACTCCCCTTTGGGACAGGATAAGGAACTATCAACAGGAGAATGGTGAAGAGTTTTGCCTTATCAAGACGGCATATGAGAAGATATACCCTGCCGATGAAATCAGAAATCTGTTTTCTGCTGCTGTGCGGGAGCTGAAGAACCTGAAGGAGGCCTTGTCCAATCTGTCAAACTTTCATCTGCATCTGGTTGTTAAGTTTTTATACAGCTGCCTGATTGATGCGGACAGAGAAGATACCCGAATTTTCATGGAGGGAATCGAAAATAAAGAAAGAAATTCGGACTGGGAAAAATACGGAAACCATCTTGAAGCTCATTTGGATGATTTACATAATCGCAGACTTAAAACAGATTCGGAGATGAAAATCAGGGATTTAAGGGAAGAGATGTCCGAGGCCTGTTATCAGGCCGGGGATTGGCCTACAGGCGTATACAAACTGACAGTGCCTACGGGCGGAGGGAAGACTCTGGCGAGCATGAGGATGGCCCTGCGGCATATCCGAAAAAAGAGAGGAGCAGATACAGGCCATATCATCCAGGTCTTGCCCTTTACGGCCATCATAGAGCAGAATGCAGATGCCGTAAGGAATATCCTGGAATGTAAGGAAGACCTGTTGGAGCATCATTCGAATATCGTATTGGAAACAGGGGATGAGATGGAGAGCAACCTTTCGAAAGAGCGATACAGGCTCCTGACAGAGAGGTGGGAGTCAATGTTCATTTTTACCACTACAGTGCAGTTCTTGGATACAGTGTATGCATCAGGTACGCAAAATATCAGGAGAATGCATAACCTTGCAAATTCTGTTATCATCATGGATGAAGTGCAGGCGCTTCCGTTGAAGACCATGAAACTGTTTGGAGAATTGATTGATTTTCTCTGCCGTGCCTGTGACACCACCATATTGCTGTGTACTGCAACCCAACCGAATCTGGAGGAACTGCCCATTGGAATAAAGACCAAGGTCAGAGAAATTGTGCCGGATATTACCAGAAAATTTGCACAGTTCGAGAGGATGACTGTTTTGGACAAGACCAGAGAAGAAGGATATACCGTGGAGGAAGCGGCAGCTCTGATAGCGGAGGTGAAAAAGACGGTAAAAAGCCTTCTTGTGGTGATGAATACGAAAAAAATCGTAAAACAGACTTACGAGATATTGAAAAAAGATATGGAAAGTCGGACGGAAATTCTTTATATTACAACAGAGCTCTGTCCGGCTCACAGAAGAGCAGTGATTTTGCATTTAAAGGAATTGCTGGAGCAGAAGAAACCCGTTATTTGCGTAAGCACAAGTCTATTAGAAGCTGGTGTCGATGTCAGCTTCGAGGGAGTCGTCCGGAGTCTGGCCGGACTGGACTCTATAGTCCAGTCAAGCGGGAGGGGAAATCGTAATGGGGAAAGTTCCCATAAGGGGATTGCCTATATCATCAATATAAAGAATGAAAAGCTCGGCTCTATGATTGAGATTGTGGCAGGGAAAGAAAAGACGGAGTCGGTCTTGGATACTTACAGACGTAAACCCGAAGCATATCACAATAGTCTGCTGTCTCCGGAGGCTATGGCGGATTATTACCGGAAATATTTTGACGCAGAAGCGATTAAGAAGCAGTTGCAGTATCCGCTGGAGGATGACCCGGAGATGAAAAATATGTATATGTATTTTACAAATGACGGGGACAAAGTGCTGAAAAGGCGGTATACCAATAAAAATGGGAAGTACGGGCACACCTTGACCTATCCGTTTGAAACAGCAGGCAAAAAGTTCCATGTCATTGACCAAAATACGGTATCGATTTTGGTGCCTTATGGAGAAGGAAAGAAATTGATTACAGACTTTATAGAGCGAGAGGGGAGGTATGGACTTGATGAAATGAGAAGCTTTATGAAAGCCGCCAGACCATATTTCGTAAATATTTATACGGACAAACTGAAGGTTTATCAAGAGGCTGTTGTGTCGTCTCCGATACCGGGCGTCCTGATTTTGCGGGATGGATATTACGATGATGTGACTGGCATCAAAGAAGAGCAGACACTGAAATTTCTATCATATTAAGGGGGTGAGCCATGAAAAATGAGATAACTTATCGGGTATGGGGACGGAATGCTCTGTTTACAGATCCTGTTACGAAGATAGGAGGTGAAAAAAGCAGTCTTCAGATCCCTACGCCTCAGAGCATCAAAGGTGTGACGGAAAGCGTTTATTGGAAACCTTCTATAATGTGGATTGTGGATGAGATACGCATCATGAAGCCCATTCTAATGGAGGGAAAGGGAATCAGGCCTATCGGAGACAGGGGTAATGACCTGGCGCGGTACACATATCTGAAGGACGTAGAGTACTATGTGAGAGCGCACTTTGAATTTAACAGAAACCGCCCGGATTTGAGCCAGGACTGGAATGAAAACAAACACTATTTCATTGCACGGCGCAGTCTGAAGGCGGGGGGAAGAAGAGACATTTTCCTCGGAACGAGAGAATGCCAGGCTTATGTGGAGCCTGTGGATTTTGACAGCGGAGAAGGAGCCTATGATGACATGGACATGGATTTCGGCCTTCAATACCATTCTATCGGATATCCGGACGAGACGGGAGAGAATCAGATGATAGTCCGTTTCTGGTATCCCCGGATGGAAAAAGGCCGGATTAAGTGCTGTAGACCGGAGGCATGTCCAAAAGAACATGTTGTCAGAAAGGCTTCTATGAAGCAGTTTTCTCCGGAAGTGAACTTTTCGTTTGCGCAGGAGGTGATGTAGCAGATGGGGATGATGGACTTATTGTATCATACCTATGAATATGCCTATGAGGCGAAGGACGCGGAACTGATAGAAAATTATCAGATGGCACAGATATCGGCCACAGCGCCCATTGAAGTATGGATAACGGAGAATGGGGAATTTGCAGGCGCTTCTTACATTTCGGATAAGAACCGGCAGAAAATCAGTATTCCTTGTACTGAAAAATCATCCGGACGCTCGGGAAAGAATCCGGTGCCCCATCCCCTGTTTGACAAATTGACATATCTTGCAGGCGACGGAACTGCTTACAAGATAGACAATCAGAAAGCCCATTGTACCTATATGCAGAACCTGCGGATGTGGTGTGGATCAAAGTGGGGAAATCCTTATGTAAAAACGGTTCTATGCTATCTGGAGAAAAAGACTTTGCTCCAGGATTTGGAGAGGACAGGAATCCTGGGGGAACCTAAATCCAAAGAGTTTGACAAAAGGTTGGAAGAGGTTGTCAGGCTAGGGATTCGGCGGGATCTACAGACAGATTTGGAATTGTGGAGAGAGAAAAGTATCCAGGAAGACTTCAGAAATTACTTGTCATTGTCTCAGGGAGAAAAGGATTTCTGCTATTTTAGCGGGCAGATGGAGACTATTTCGGAAAACCATCCTAAATCTATCTGGAACCTGAAGGCCAATGCGAAACTGATTTCCGCAAACGAGAAAGAGAACCGTGGATTCGTCTATTCAGGGCGGTTCGAGACGGCAAATCAGGCGGCACAGATTAGCTATGAAGCTTCGCAGAAAATACATAATGCACTGAAATGGTTGATTCATAAGCAGGGGATTCCGATTGGCGACAAGATATTGATCGCGTGGGGTGTGGATGGAAGCAATCAGGAGGATATGTTTGGCAGCACAGATGGCTTTCTGGGGAAAGACGAGGATGAAGGGGAGAAAGAGGCAGTTGCGGATACCCAGGTTGAATTTGCCCAACGCTTGAAAAAGACCATTTACGGGAAAGGGCAGGATTTGCAGCATAAGGAAAAAATCGCCTTTTTGGTTCTGGAAGCAGCTACCACAGGACGGCTCTCAGTTTCCTACTATCAGGAATACGGTTTTATACAATACGCACAGCTGATGAAGACTGTGGAGAGATGGCATTTTGCCCATAGCTGGAAATACGACTGGTATGATGCCCGAAAAGGAGCCTGGAAGAGCAGGATTATGGCTCCCTCTATCTTTGATATTGCGGAGTTTGCAGAGGGAGTGGAGAGAGACGTGAAAGGCGGTAAGGTGAAAGGAGATGGAAAAAAGAAGAAAATAGAGTCCAATGAAAAGATACTGGGAAATACGATAGTGCGCTTGCTTCCCTGTGTGCTGGAGGGGAGGGCGGTGCCGGAGGATATCAGCAGAAAGCTGTTGGCCAAAGCATGTCATCCATTGTGCTATAGCGAGGCAAACTGGAATAAATTGCTGAAGATTACCTGTTCTGTGATCAGGACAAAGTATAAGGAGGTGGGAAGTATGGAGATAAATAAGGATTCAACCGATATACCGTATAATTATGGACGGTGGTTGGCTTGCGCTCATGAGATTGAACGCCGTGCGTTGCGGAGTGCCAGTGAAAAGCGGGAGACCAATGCAATGCGTCTGTTCACAAAGTATGCAGAGCATCCCAATAAATATATGGCTATCGTTCAAAGTAAGATCCAGGTGTACGAGACAAAGCTGGGACAGAAGGCATATTGGCTGCAAAATGAAAAATACCGGATTTCTCAGCAGCTCAACCAAAATCCACTGGAGAAACTTGTAGCGGCCAGACATTTGGACGGACGGATGATTTTAGGATTCGAAGCGCAGATGGAGACATTCCAGAAAAAAGAAGAAAAGGAAGCAGCGGCAGGAGGAGAGGCAAATGAGCGAATTGAAGAACAAAATTGATTTTTTGGCAGTTGTGAGCGTAAAGAATGCGAATCCCAACGGCGATCCTTTGAGTGGAAATATGCCCAGAGTGACAAATGACGGTCTGGGTGAGATTTCTGATGTCTGTATAAAGAGGAAGATCAGGAATCGCTGGATGGATATGGGAGAACCCGTTTTCGTGCAGTCAGATGATAAAAAGACAGATGGCTGCAAAAGCCTGAGCGAACGCGTGAAAGAACAGACGGAGTTGGCAAAGGCACAAAAGGAAAAGAAGAAGGATGAATTTGCCAAAATAGCCTGTGGAAAATGGCTGGATGTAAGGAGCTTTGGCCAGGTGTTTGCTTTTAAGGATAAAAAGAAGGATGAGGACAAGGACACCGAAGGAGTATCCGTAGGAGTGCGCGGGCCGGTTTCTGTCCATCCGGCATTCAGCGTGGATTCGGTTTCTACTGCGAGCATCCAAATTACGAAAAGTGTCAACAGCGAGACAAACGAAAAAAATCCGGATAAAAAAAGTTCGGATACCATGGGGATGAAGCACAGAGTGGAGTTTGGCCTTTATGTGGTTAAGGGAAGCATCAATGTACAGTTGGCTGAAAAGACTGGGTTCACAGAAGAAGACGCGGAAAAACTGAAAGAGGCGCTTAGGACTTTGTTTTTAAACGATATTTCTTCTGCAAGGCCGGACGGAAGCATGCAGGTACACAATTTATATTGGTGGAAGCACAATTGCGCAATCGGCCAGTATTCTGCGGCTAAAGTGCATGGCAGTGTAAAAATCAGTCTGAAAGATGGTATCGAGGAGGCTCAGTCCTATGAGGATTATAGCATTGAAATAGAGGAGCTGCCAGGACTGGATGTGGAGATCATTAATGGGCTATAGGGAAGAGGATTACCTGATGCTTTCCGGCATCCAGCACTTTTCCTTCTGCAGAAGGCAGTGGGCATTGATTCATATCGAACAGCAGTGGGATGAGAACCTGAGGACTGTGGAGGGAAATCTTTTCCACAAAAAGGCCCATGACGGCTATTCCTCGGAGAAACGTAAGGATATCATCGTATCCAGAGGAATGCCGGTGTTTTCCAGAGAACTGGGGGTGAGCGGCATCTGCGACATTGTGGAATTTCGGCGCAATGACGCAGAGGGGATCGCCCTGTACGGCAGGGAAGGGAAGTACCTGGTCTATCCGGTCGAATACAAAAAAGGGCAGCCCAAGGAGGATGAGACGGACATTCTCCAGATGGCCGCACAGGCCATGTGCCTGGAGGAGATGCTGGCATGCAGGATTGAGAAGGGATATCTGTTTTACGGAGAGATAAGGCGTAGAATCGAAGTGTCCCTGGAGGAAGGGATCAGGCAGCAGGTAAGGGATGCCTTCGAGGAGATGCATCGGCATTACGAGCGGAAGTATACGCCCAAGGCAAGAAGGACAAAAGCCTGCAATGCCTGCTCCCTGAAGAACATCTGCCTGCCCCAGATAGCAAAGAAACAATCGGCCAGGCAGTACATTTCCAGGTGCATCGGAGAGGAGGAAACGGATTGAAGAGACTGCTCAATACTTTGTACATCACCTCGTCAGACCGGTATCTGTCTCTGGACGGAGAGAATGTGGTAGTCCTGGCCGAGCAGAAGGAGGTGGGCAGAGTGCCGCTGCATAATCTGGAAGCCATCGTGACATTCGGGTTCACGGGAGCCAGTCCGGCTTTGATGGGAGCATGTGCCCAGAGGAATGTGGCGCTTTCCTTTCTGTCCCACTCTGGACGCTTTCTGGCGAGGATTTCCGGAGAGGAAAGAGGAAACGTGCTTCTGCGCAAGAGGCAGTATGGCATCTCGGAGGATGCAGCAGGCAGCCTGGATATCGCAAAAAGCTTTATCATCGGCAAGATATTCAATGCCAGATGGGTGTTGGAGCGCGCTACCAGGGATCACGCCATGAGAGTGGACACGGAGAGGCTGAAAAAGGTCTCTGGACAGTTGAAATGTTCACTGGAAAGCGTACAGAAATGTGCGTCTATGGATACGCTGCGTGGAATTGAAGGGGAGGCGGCCAGTCTGTATTTTTCGGTCTTCGATGAATTGATTTTGCAGCAGAAAGAGGCATTTCGTTTTCAGGGCAGGAACCGAAGACCGCCGTTAGATGCAATCAATGCGCTGCTTTCCTTTGTATACACGCTGCTCACGAATATGACAGCATCGGCTCTGGAGACAGTGGGATTGGATCCATATGTGGGTTTCATGCACACAGACCGGCCCGGGAGGGTATCCCTGGCCTTGGATCTCATGGAGGAATTAAGGCCTGTGTTCGCAGATCGCTTTGTGCTGTCGCTGATTAATAAAAGGATTGTTTCGCCCTCGGGCTTTTATCAGAAAGAGAATGGGGCAGTCATGATGGACGATGATACCAGGAAAGCTGTATTGTCCGCATGGCAGTCCAGGAAACAGGAAGCTATCAGGCATCCTTTTCTGGAAGAGAAAGTAGAGTGGGGGATGGTTCCGTATTCCCAGGCGCTGCTGTTGGCACGCTTTATCCGTGGGGACTTGGACGCGTATCCGCCTTTTCTGTGGAAGTAGGTGATTTGGGGATGCTTGTGCTGATTACGTATGATGTGAATACAGAGACTGCCGCAGGCAAAAAGAGGCTGCGGCAGGTGGCGAAGCAATGTGTCAATTATGGGAGGAGGGTTCAGAATTCTGTCTTTGAATGTGAGATGGATGCTGCTAAGTGCAGGGAAGTGAAAGCGATTTTGGAAGAAATCATTGATGTGGAGAAGGATAGCCTGCGCTTTTATTATCTGGGGAACAATTATCGGAATAAGGTGGATCATATTGGGGTGAAGGACAGCCTGGATATGAAAGGGCCTTTGATTATGTAGTGCGAATCGGTAGCGAACATAGAAAGCCGAGGGGATCCGCACCGGAATTTTGAGGTGCTTTATGGGGTGTTTGGGTTTTGGGATATGATTGTTGTGGTATTGATTTTGTTTTGTTGTATGAATGGCTGAATATATTATGGTAGATAGAATATATTTTGGCTGTTTTTGCGGTCGTCCCCCGCGTGGGGACGTGGATTGAAATACTGATCACTCGGGAATCATGCACCAGTGCACTAGGTCGTCCCCCGCGTGGGGACGTGGATTGAAATGGGATATGTGTGATACCGTGTGTATGTCCTGCAAGGGTCGTCCCCCGCGTGGGGACGTGGATTGAAATCTTATCGGCTGTCTTGCTAAGCATATTATATACCGTCGTCCCCCGCGTGGGGACGTGGATTGAAATCGATATATCAGCGCATAAATCCGTATCTTGAAAGGTCGTCCCCCGCGTGGGGACGTGGATTGAAATGTAGCCGCCAAGCTTCATCATAAGGGTGGATGGAGTCGTCCCCCGCGTGGGGACGTGGATTGAAATCTGTACGGAGCGGAGGAATATCCCCAGCTTCCGCGTCGTCCCCCGCGTGGGGACGTGGATTGAAATTTTTTCCGGAATCAATCTAGGGGATGGAGGCGACGTCGTCCCCCGCGTGGGGACGTGGATTGAAATAGATGCACCACCTCTGATACCCTACAGCCTGTACGTCGTCCCCCGCGTGGGGACGTGGATTGAAATTGATTAGTGACATAGTCTATGAGATGGCACCAAATGTCGTCCCCCGCGTGGGGACGTGGATTGAAATGGTTGGCGTCAGGGGAATCATCATAAATGAAAATGTCGTCCCCCGCGTGGGGACGTGGATTGAAATCAGTTGTTAAAATCGGCGCAAGACAGAGTAAACGCGTCGTCCCCCGCGTGGGGACGTGGATTGAAATGAGTACGACAGCGTGAACTATGCTAGGAAGAACGGTCGTCCCCCGCGTGGGGACGTGGATTGAAATATCAGATGGTTTATAATGTCTCTGTACCCCGATAGGTCGTCCCCCGCGTGGGGACGTGGATTGAAATTGGTGGTGGTATACTCCACGGACGACAGCCGGGTAGTCGTCCCCCGCGTGGGGACGTGGATTGAAATAGCGATACGCGCGGAATCTGGGCAAAAAGTCCCCGTCGTCCCCCGCGTGGGGACGTGGATTGAAATAAGGCTTACACAAAGGAACAGGCAATTACCATGGCGTCGTCCCCCGCGTGGGGACGTGGATTGAAATCCTGGCGGACATATCACGATGGCAGGGGCGAATTGTCGTCCCCCGCGTGGGGACGTGGATTGAAATAACCGGACAAGCGGCATCATGCCGGACCAGATGCGTCGTCCCCCGCGTGGGGACGTGGATTGAAATAATATACGGATACACCAAATTAAAAGCATTTAGGTCGTCCCCCGCGTGGGGACGTGGATTGAAATCTCAACGGAAAGGACTGGGGGATATTTGAAGCTGGTCGTCCCCCGCGTGGGGACGTGGATTGAAATATCTCAAAAATGCGGTACTCTCCATCATCGCAAAAGTCGTCCCCCGCGTGGGGACGTGGATTGAAATACCAATATAGACATCTCCCAGCTGCCGGACGAGGTCGTCCCCCGCGTGGGGACGTGGATTGAAATCTCGTGCCGATTGTATGAGCGGAACTGTCCGCTGTCGTCCCCCGCGTGGGGACGTGGATTGAAATCAGCACTCCCGCTATAGCTATGGCCAAACCAACAGGTCGTCCCCCGCGTGGGGACGTGGATTGAAATATGGACAAGTACATCAGAAGGATGCAGATGTCCATGTCGTCTCTCCCCTGCGTGGGGACGTGAATTGAAATGAAAAAGTGGATGCCAGCGGTACGCTGTCCAAAGTGTCGTCCCCCGCGTAGAGACATGGATTGAAATAAATAATACGAGTGGGCATCAGACCATATTACAGACAGCAACACAATGTCTTTCTAGCCCAACGCCAGAGAGCTTGGAGAAGGCCTTAAGAAAGGACAGCATTTTCATAGCGGAAAGACATTATCAAAAGAAGGCTGCGGCGAAGTCCGCCACAAGTCCCCGATACTCTGGATACAGAGAACGGAACACGCTGCTTCCAGAATGCTCTGGAATTTCTGGACAGAGTACCGCAGCGCTGATGACAGCAATCATCCCTTCAATTCCCACCCGTTGTCGCCATGATAGATCATGAGCCGGGTCATGCCGCCATCGATGCAGATGTTTTCCCCCGTGATGAATCCCGCCCTGTCGGAGCAGAGGAAGAGCGCCATGTTCGCGATGTCCAGCGGATTGCCCACCCGGTGGACAGGCTGCTGGATTGCGTCCGGCCCTTCATAGCTTCCGAAGGAAGTGTCGATCCATCCGGGAGAGATGGAATTTACCCGCACTTTACCCGCGAGACTGACAGCCAGCGCATGAGTAAGGGCGGCAATGCCCCCTTTGGCCGCTGTGTAGCTTTCCGTCTGCGGCTGGCTCATGCGGTCGCGGGACGAAGAGATATTGATGATGGAGCCGCCCTCATTGAAATAAGGCGTGAACAGCTTTGAAAGATAGAACGGTGCGACCACGCCCACCGACATGGCATATTGAAATTCCTCATAGCTGCATGCATCGATACCCCGCATGATCGGCAGCGCATTATTGATAAGATAGTCGATGCGGCCATGCTCGCTGACCACATGTTCCACAAAATCCTCCAGAACGCATTTGTCGGCAATATCGCCCACAAAATGCCCTCCCGGCGCTTTGTCTATGATGGCCACCTGCGCGCCGTTTTT
The DNA here is from genome assembly GCF_910585425.1 of uncultured Acetatifactor sp. Classification (GTDB taxonomy): domain Bacteria; phylum Bacillota; class Clostridia; order Lachnospirales; family Lachnospiraceae; genus Acetatifactor. The sequence goes on from NZ_CAJUCP010000052.1 coordinate 24,389, forward strand.
CTGAAACTCCTCGGCAATGCATTTGCCGATGCCATTCGCCCCGCCGTCCTTTGTGGCAGCCATCTTCCCCACGAACCGGGCCGGGTCATTAGGGTTCTTCCTTTCTGACTTTCTCTTTCCAGATGCCACCATTCTTTCGGCGCGTTCTACCTGTCTCCTGCGGACTTCCTTCTGATAAGCGGCATATTTGGGGGAGTAGGTGATGATCAGCCTTTGGTGCAGCTTCTTGGTGGTATAAGGGCAGTCTTTATAGAAAAGGCCGTCTTTTTCTTCCCCGATTTGAGACAGCTCTACCGGCTTGTCATCGGAAAGCCGTTTAAAGCCTCCGCCGTTAAGTGCCCATTCCCTGTCTTCGGCAGGCAGCTTTTTAATGGACTGTGTCACGATGGACGACCTTTCCCCCATGTGGTTGAACTCACGGTTGCCTTCCGAGCCCAGCCCTGCATCACAGCAGTAGATAAATTTAGAGTGGCCGGATCTCTGGAGGATTGTCTTCTCCAATAGCTTAAGGGACTGCTGCCCGTTCTGGTTCCCCGGGAAGATGGAGAAGGCCAGGGAAATGTACTTGAACACAACCATTGGTTATGCTATAATATGTCATCTCCTGCGTGGGGGCGTGGATTAATATTAGGAGGAATGACCATGGAAAACATCTTGCAGGCAGCTGACAGACTATTCCAAAACCGTTATATCATCTCTATTAAAAAAGCGTTTACCATCACGCTGCCGGTAATCATCCTGGGTTCTATAGCATCGCTGATCAATAATATGCCCATTGACATAGTGCAGGCAGGTCTGTCCACCCCGGTTGGACAGATGATCCGGGCGGTAAATGGCGCGATTTGGCTGGGCAGCACAGCCATCATGGCGATTTTGATTGCATGGACTTTGGGCTATTATCTCGGTAATGCCTATAAACTGAACGGTACGCTCTCAGCCCTCACAAGTGTATCCGCCTATCTGACCATTTGCGTTACAACCTCGGATGGCGGCATCTCGCTGAGCCAATTGGGTTCCAGCGGGCTTTTCGGAGCTATTTTAATCGCGATTCTGGCCACCGAGCTGTACCATGCATTTTCCAGGCTTAAAATCAATATTTCGGAGGATACGGCGGAGGAGGTGCGGCAATTGTTTGAGGCTCTTTTCCCCGTCATGCTGTCCATTTTCAGCATTGCCCTCACAAACGGCATCGTATTGACGACCTCCGGCAAAGGGGTTGACGAGTGGATTTATACTGCTCTGTCGCTTCTTTTTTCAGCGGCCGATGGAGGCGGACTGGGCGGTACCTTGTTACTGGTATTCGGCATTCATATTTTCTGGTTCTTCGGTATTCATGGCGGAAATGTGATGGACAGCATCATGGTCAGCGCCTTCGGCGAGAATCTCATCCATAATGCCAGCCAATATGCCTTGAATCACGATGCTTTTAACGAACAGCTTGACATTATCAGCAAGGGCTTTCTGGATACTTTTGTATTTATGGGGGGAGCGGGTACATCGCTGTGCATCATCATCGCAGTGTTGATTATTGCCAGGAGCCGGTATATGCGCAGCATCGCCAAAATGGGCGGTGTATTCGCACTCTTCAACATGAATGAAATTATATTGTTCGGCTTTCCTGTAATCCTGAACCCCATTTTGCTGATTCCTTTTTTGCTCACGCCGCTCACGATAACGCTGGTTTCATGGAGTGCGATGTCTCTCGGTCTGGTTGCCCGGGTTGTAACGGAGGTGCATTGGGCGATGCCGCCTTTGATCAGCGGATATCTGGCAACCGGCGGGCACCTGTCCGGCAGCATCCTCCAGGTCGTCAATATTGCTGCAGGCATTCTGATTTATCTGCCGTTTATTCGCTTGATGGACAGGCGGGAAGTGCAGAAGGAAGCCCTGAAGGACGACAATACCGCTGTGTTAAAAAATACCCTGAATACAGTGATTGAGAAAATCCATAACTCCACGGGTGAGGTGAATGGGGAGATTACGGATTTTTCAATCGTCCTGGAAAGCGTCATCAGAGATTTGAATGTGCTCTCTGCTCAGATGCAGCAGCAGATGCAATTGATGCATACCTGCGACGAATATATGCAGACCATTGATACCTCGGTGGGCAACACAGATAACAGTATAAAAATTGTCCTGCAGAATATGGAAAAAACAAGCGGTCTGTCCATTGAAGGCGCACAGAACATGCAGCAAACGATGCAGGAGATGGAAGAAACTTTCTTCTCCGCACAAAAGGTCAATGAACTGGCCCGCCAGCTTAATCTGCGCTGTGAGCAGATTGAGGGAATGTTAAAAAGCATTGAGGCGGGGCACGCCGGTGTTCAGGGCAAAGTGTTTTCCGTGGCGGCCGTCAATATAAAAGATTTGTCGGAAGCAACAGCGAAGACCGTTTCCGATATAGAAGGGGTGTTACAGGGGATGAAAGCGGATACCTCTGATATGATTGAGCGGTCTGAAGTCAGTTTGAAGCAGGTAGAAACCGGGCGGCAGCAGGTGATTGACGCCAACCGGCTGTTTGGTGAAATTGTACAGAATATTCAGAATATTCAGGTACAGTGTCATACGGTTCTTAAGCACAGCGGCGAGATGATCGGCAAATTGCAGCAAGTCAATGAACAGATCCGGACGACCGGACGTTTCTTTGCAGAAACGGCATCCCATACGTCTAAGGTGGCTGAAGAGGTTCGCAACAGGTCGGATGAGTCCAAAGAAATGGTGCACAAGCTGCGGAAGCTGAATGTGGAAACAAGCCTTTTGACCGTGAATGCGCTTGAGAGCATTGAACGCTAGGGAATTGCGTGTGGAATTGTGGGCATTCCCGGACAAGACAGGAAAGGACGATGGGGGTATCAGAATGCTGTGGAGAGAAGAAAAGAGGGCAAATGACAAAGAGGGGGAGAAATTTGAGGAGATGCTGAAGCTCCTGGAGCTTACCCCGAAGAACTGGGAGCTGGCGGAGGCGTATATGGATATGTCCGCTCCGGAGAAGCCGGAGCTTCTGAAAGAGGTGGAGCATCAGGACTTCTACCGCTTAGAGCTGGGGACGCTTAAGTCCGTGTACAACGCCCAGGGGATGTTCAGGAGGATCAGGCCGGAGCTGGCGGTTCGTTTCACCCGTTTCGTGGTGGAGGCCGGGGGGATGACGGCTCGCAGGCTCTTGGCGTATTATGGGTGGGATAATGATTTTCAATATCTGAAGGACATTCTGTCCCATGTGCAGAATGTGGGATTGTACGCGGACTGGGTGGCGTGGAATACGTCTGCCCAGAAAGAGAGTACCATGGCACCTCTGATTGAAGAGGGGAAGAAGGATCCGGGGATTTTCTTTCAGATCATGGATCTGTGCTATTATGAGGATGCCCGCAATACGGAAATGTTTCTGGCGGGGCTATATCTTCACTGTGTGAAGCCCCCGGAGGAGTCCAGGAGCCTGCTCTGGACATTTGCGGAGAATGACGACAGGGCGGAGGATAGTCCGGAGCGTATCCGGGAGATGCGGGAGCTTTTAGAGAAGCGCCTGAAAGCCAACGCCTCAGGGCTTTTCGCGAAAGCCGATGAGCCCCAGGGGGAGGAGGATGAAAAGCTGCGGGCCTTTGTGCAGGACTTTGACCCAAGGGAGGAATTCCCCTATGAGATGAGGGCGATGATCTCCGGGAGGAAGAGGCATGACTATCGGATGGGCTTTCTCCCCTGTCTGGCCTTTCTGGGAATAGAACATTCCAACAGGTTTCTATCGCTTATCCGTTTCGCGGTGGCAGTGGACGGGGACGCCATCCCAAACCTCCCTTTGGATGCCTGCGAGAAGACCGGGAAAGCGTGGTTTCTGGGACATATTGAGGCGTTGGAAAAGTACCTCTGGATTCCGGAGGAGACATATATCCGCTGGGCCATTGCGCACAGGGAGAAAGAGATTCTGATGCGGATGACGGCCCAGGCTCCCGATGCGGTCTGCCAGGTGATCGGGAAAGTTCCGGCGGAGGACTATGGATATTTGTTATATCAGATGAAGACAGGCAATCCGGCGCTCTATGAAAAGGTAGGCCGGGAGCTTGAGGCGGATTACCGCAGGATATCGGCAGAACAGGATGTAAAAGGGCTTGAACCCGCAGGGGACAGGGCCCGTGACTATCTGCTGGGAATCATTGAGCTGGAGGACATCCTGCCCTATGCGGAGCAGTGGAGGGAAAAGCGCTCCTATGACAGCGGGCGGGCTGCCCGGATCCACAACTATCCGGAATACGGCGAGATGCAGCTATACCGGCGGGCGCTTGTCCTGGAGTGCCTGCGGCAGGAGGATGCCTATTTCAAAAAGTATTGGGTGGAAGAGGGTCTGCCGGAGCTGGCAAATTCCTGGCAGAACAGCCATAAGAACGAAGACAGGCGCCAGATCGAGGGGATGCTCCGCCTGCTGGAGGGGGAGGGCGTCCCGGCGCAGTATCAGATTTCGTATTTTGCGGCAATGTATGAGGCCGGATACAGCGCCAAAGTCTTCGATGCTGACAGCGCCAGCCAGATCTGCGTCAATGCCTTGAAGGAGCTTCGCGGCGGCTGGCATACGGAGTGGGAGGAGACGGCAAAGAGCAAGTCCCTGCCGGAGCGCATCCTGGCATACCGTGTCATGGGAGAGCGGTGGGAGGAATATAAGGAGAGCTTATTGTCCGCCGCGTCCGAGGGCGCCAAGCAGGGGCGGGAGTTTCTGCGTGGGATTTATACATCCCATCAGGAGCTGGAGGGAGATATCCTGGAAATGCTCAAATCCCCCAAGGGCGGCATGCGCGAGATGGCGGTGGAGGTGCTGAAAAACTGGGGTGTGGAAAAATACAAAGAGCAGCTGGAGGCTGCCCTGGGGTTGGAGAAGAGCAAGAAGATCAAGACACTGATACAGGGAATCCTGAACCTCGGAGCAGAGACGGGAGGGGATCAGGCAGACGGCTCTGCGCTGACCCTGGAAGACAAGATAAAGGAAATCCTCGGGGGCGGCCGGAAGCGGAAGCTGGCATGGCTGGAGCCGGAGGGAATCGGGACGGTTCACAAGACGGACGGCGAGGAGGCTTCCGAAGACTATATGGCGGCGGTTCTTCTGTGCTACGCAGATATGTCGGTTCCGGGGGTGAATCAGGAGGTGAGGAGACTCACGGACGGGCTGAAGCCCGAGGAGCTGGCGGCGTATATGGGTCTGGTGTTTGGCCGCTGGATGGAGGACGGGGCGCAGGCCAAGAGAAAATGGGTTCTCTATGCCGCGTCCATTCACGGCGGGGAGGCCATCGTGCCCGTGCTGTACCATCAGATCCAGGAATGGCCCCAGCATGCCAGGGGAGCCATGGCTGCGGAGGCGGTGAAGGCGCTGGCCCTGAACGGCACCTCCACGGCGCTTCTTTTGGTGGATCAGACGGCGAGGAAATTCAAGTTCCGCCAGGTGAAAGCCGCGGCGGCGGAAGCTCTGGACTATGCTGCGGAGCAGCTTGGCATTTCCAGGGAGGAGCTGGAAGACCGGATTGTGCCCAGCCTGGGCTTTGACGCCAGGATGGAGCGCATCTTTGACTATGGGAAACGTCAGTTCAAAGTGCTCCTGGCATCTGACCTGTCCCTGGAGGTTTACGATGGAAACGGGAAGCTGTGCAAAAGTATGCCCTCCCCCGGCAAAACCGACGACCCGGAGAAGGCCAGGGAGGCACACGAAAACTGGAAGCTCTTGAAAAAGCAGCTTAAGACAGTGGTGGCGAATCAGAAGATACGCCTGGAACAGGCCCTGCGCGTGGAGCGGCAGTGGGAGGCCGGGAAGTGGCGTGCGCTGTTCGTGGAGAATCCCATTATGCACCAGTTTGCCATAGGACTGGTGTGGGGCCTGTATGAGGAGGGGGCTTTGCGGGAGACTTTCCGGTACATGGAGGACGGCACTTTCAACACAGCGCAGGAAGAGGAGTATGAGCTGCCCCAGACAGGCAGCATCGGCCTGGTGCATCCTATCGAGCTTACGGAGGAGGAGCTTGGCGCGTGGAAAGAGCAGCTGGCAGACTACGAGATCGTCCAGCCCATAGAACAGCTGGAGCGCCCTGGCTACCGCGTGACGGAGGAGGAGAAGGAAAACACGGAGCTTGTCCGGTTCGGCGGCATGTCCCTGAACGGGCTTTCCCTGTCCGGGAAGCTCCAGGACATGGGATGGTACAAGGGGGAGGTAGGCGATGGCGGCGTCTATTGCACCTTTTTTCGCGATGACCAGGACAAGGGAGTGGAACTTGCGTTTTCCGGAAGCTATGTGGGCGGTGAGAATGAAACGGTTGTGGTATATGACGCCTATTTCTATCGACCCGGCGAGACGGAAAAAGCGGGATGGCAGTATAGGCCTGTGCGGAAGAAGCTGGCGGAGGTGGATCCCCGGTATTTCAGCGAGGTGGTGCTTCAGCTTACCAGAGCCACGGCGTCTTCGGATACGCGGCTGAAGTATCCGGACTGCAGGGAGTGGTGAGACCGTAATAATAAACCGCTGTAAAACGGAGAACGGGATGCTGTGCTTCCGGGATACGCTGGAATTTCCGGACAGAGTACCGCAGGTCACGCCCACCGACATGGCATATTGAAATTCCTCATAGCTGCATGCATGGATACCCCGCATGAAATAAGGTATTCGGAATAACATGCTTAAGAGACAGGCCGGAAAGGATTAGCTGACGCAATGGATATTCTAAATGAAACAGAGGAAACAGAGGGCAAAATAATCATAGCAGAGACGGAAAGGCTGATTCTAAGGAGATACATGACGGAGGATCTGCAGGACTTATTTGAATACCTGTCGGACACGGAAGTCGTGAAATACGAACCGTATAAGCCTCTGACCATAGATGACGTGAAAGAGAATCTGAAATGGCGCATTGAGACGGAAGAAATGATTGCCGTTGAGTTGAAAGCTTCCCAGGAGATGATCGGCAATGTATATATGGGAAAACGTGACTTTGAGGCACTGGAAATAGGCTATGTATTCAACCGCAGATTTTGGGGGCAGGGTTATGCCGCCGAAAGCTGCAGGGCATTGATTCAACGGGCATTCGCGGATGGCTGTCACAGGATATATGCGGAATGTGATCCGGACAATAAGGACTCCTGGAAATTGCTGGAAGCATTAGGGTTTCGGCGGGAAGCCCATCTGAGGAGAAATGTGTATTTCTGGAAAGATGAAGACGGGAAACCGATTTGGAAGGATACATATGTATATGCCAAATTAGAGGAGGATATGTAAACCGCTATTCAGTCGTGTGGAGCAAAAGAACAGGCGCGGGGCTGCGCAAAAAAAGGCCAATTGGCGCAACCTCCGCCGTGCTTTGGCTATGCTTACGGCTCCCCCAGCCGGAACGCCCTGCTGCGCTCCAGCCGCTCCTTCCATACCTTCTCCGTCCCCTCCTCCGTGGGCAGGTAGTACCGCCTACCCTCCAAACTCTCCGGCAGGCAGGTCATCCGGGCGATTTTCTCTTCGGTATCATGTGCATAAGTGTACCCTTCCCCGTAATGCAGCTCCTCCATCAGCGATGTGGGCGCATTGCGGATGTTCAGGGGCACAGGCTCGGCCAACTGGTTCCTGGCGTCGATCTTCGCCGTCTCATAGGCGCGGTACAGGGCATTGGAGCGGGGTGCCAGGGACAGGTACACCACGGCCTGGGCCAGGTTCAGGTTGCACTCGGGCATGCCGTTGAAATGGCAGGCCTGGTACGCCGCCACCGCGATCTGCAGAGCCTGATTGTCCGCCAGCCCGATGTCCTCGCTGGCGAAGCGGATGAGCCTGCGGGCGATGAACAGGGGATCCTCCCCGGCCTCCAGCATCCTGGCCAGCCAGTACACTGCCGCGTCCGGGTCGGAATTGCGCATGGACTTGTGGAGGGCGGATATCAGGTTGTAATGCTCCTCGCCGTTCTTGTCATACAGCAATGTCTTCTTCCCCAGGCACTGCTCCAGGGTCTCCTTTGTGACAGTGAGGGAGCCGTCCGGGGAGATCTCGCCGTTCAGCACGGCCATCTCCAGCGTGTTCAGCGCCGTGCGGGCGTCCCCGTTGGCAAAGGCAGCAATGGAGGGGAGGAGCTCCTCCTCCATGCGGACAGTGCTGTTGCCGAATCCCCGTTCATCGGAAAGCGCATGGGCGAGCATGGCTGTCAGGTCTGCCGTTGTCAGCGCCTTCAATACGAACACCTTGCACCGGGACAGCAGGGCGGCATTGATCTCAAAGGAGGGGTTCTCTGTGGTGGCCCCGATCAGAGTGATGCTGCCCTTCTCCACATAGGGGAGGAAGGCGTCCTGCTGGGCTTTATTGAACCGGTGTATCTCGTCCACGAAGCAGAGGGTGCGGGTGCCGTAGGAACGGTTCTCCTCCGCCTGCTTCATGATCTCTTTGATTTCCTTGATGCCGCTGGTGACGGCGCTGAAATTCACGAAGCCCGACCTGGTGCGGCCCGCGATGATCCGGGCCAGAGTGGTCTTGCCCACGCCGGGAGGCCCCCAGAATATCATGGAGGGTACGATGTCCTTCTCCAGCATCTGCCGCAGGATCTTCCCCTTTCCCAGCAGATGCTCCTGGCCGATATAATCCTCCAGATCCCGGGGGCGCATCCTGTCCGCCAAGGGCGCGTAGGCCGCTGCGCCGGGCGGGGGAGATGCCTCCCCTGTCATATCAAAAAAAGAAAGCTGTTCCATGGATCCTCCTATGCGCTATTGCTTCCGTTCAGGCTGTAGAGCCGCTGGCTTGACATCGTCCGCGGTATCTGGTATCTATTATGTAGGCCGGCAAAAGCGCTTCCTGTATTTAAGGTATCACATTTGCCGACAAAAAGCAAGAACAGATGTTCTAAAAAGGACAGATAGGAGAGGGAGATGAAACTATTATTCAAACAGCGGCTGTTTTCCTGGTTCGACAGCTACGACATCTACAGGGAGGACGGCGGCACGGCCTACACGGTGCAGGGGCAGCTCTCCTGGGGGCATTGCCTGAAGATTTTCGATCCCCAGGGCAATGAGATCGGCACGGTGAAGGAGCGGGTGCTGACATTCCTGCCCAAATTCGAGCTGTACATGGGAGACCGTTACATAGGCTGTATCAGCAAGGAGCTTTCCTTCCTGAAGCCCAGGTATGAAATCGACTGCATGGGCTGGCAGGTGGAGGGGGATTTCATGGAGTGGGACTACCGGGTGACGGACAGGGCGGGGCGCTGCGTGGCCACAGTGTCCAAAGAGCTGTTTAACTGGACGGACACCTATACGATCGAGGTGGGCGATCCCAGTGACGCCCTGGCGGCGCTTATGCTGGTGCTGGCCATAGACGCGGAAAAATGTTCCGAAAAATAGGGAGAGGTATCGTACCAATGCAGAGAATGATGAGAAACAGACAGATAGTGGCGCTGCTGGTGGCGGTAGCTCTGCTCCTTACAGCCTGTGGGTCTTCGGCATCGGCAGCGGCCATGTCCCTGGCAAAGACGGCGGGGACTGTGGGCATTGCGGACGGGGACGGCAAGAGCGTCCCTGTGTCAGAGGACAGGAGCCTGTACAGCGGCTACCAGGTGGGGACTGAGGCAAAAAGCCATGCCTGGATCAGCCTGGACGATGTGAAGCTGGTCAAAATGGACGAGGAAAGCGCTATCGAGCTTCGGAAGGAGAACCGGAACCTGGAAATCTTCGTGAATTCCGGGCAGCTTTTCTTCAACATCACGGAACCCCTTGAGGAGGACGAGACGCTGGATATCCGCACATCCACCATGACAGTGGGCATCCGCGGAACCTGCGGGTGGGTCAGCGTATTGGAGGAGGGCCATATGCAGGTCTGCGTTCTGGAGGGGAAAGTCCACTGTGAAGTGACGGATTCTGTGTCCGGCCAGAGCGCGGAAGCCGAAGTGTCCGCAGGCGAGAGGGCCGATCTGTATATCCGGTCGGAGGAAGGGGAAGACGCAGCCTGTGAGATCGTGAAGAGCAAGATTTCCAGGGCCGACATACCTGATTTTGTGCTGGAGGAAGTGAATCTGGAGGCTCTGGGGACGGAGCTGGCCGAGGAGCCGGAGGAGACCGGCGAGGAGACGGCAGAAGAGCCGCAGGAGACCGCGGAGGCGCCGGAAGAGGAGGCTGCGGGCGAAACGGTGGAGGAGATTCTTGCCTTATCGGAATATGAAAGCTTCGGTTCCGCAAGGGGCGGCGTGATGCCTGTCAAGAAAGACGGCTTGTGGGGGGCGGTCAATTACCGCAATGAGGTGATCGTGCCCTTTGAGTATAGCAATTTCCAGGCACCGGACGACAGCGGGAATTTCGTGATGGTTGACACCACGGAGGAAGGCAGATTCTATACCCTGTTCGACCCTCAGGGGAATATCCTGTACGAGGGGAATCAGCAGGTGCGGGCCTCCGGCGGGATGTACATCGTCCTGAGGGAGGGAGACCTGCTGGGAGAAGGACAGCGAGAGATTGCATATTACAGGACGGAAGGGACGCTGGTGCAGGCATTGTCGGCGCATCCGTGGGCTTTCATAAATGGTTTCTATGACGGAGTATCCATGGTCTATCGCGCCGAGGCTGACGATGCCCCTGTGGGAGAGGGAGCGGGGTACAGCTATTATACCGGGTCATACCAGATAGGGGAGCTGGATACGACAGGCAATGTTGACTGGCATGAGGACCCCCTGTACGTCAGGTATTTGGAGAGGGCTGAAGAACAATACCAGAGCGCTGTGGAAGAGGCAGCCAGCGGAGGGGACGACTTTGCCAACATGGCAGGCATGGACAGCTATTATACAAGATTGCCCTTGAGCACTGCGAACCACGGCTATTATGTCGCGGGGACCTTTGAATATGATGCCGGGTGGATATCTATGTGCACGGATACCTATGAAATTTTGGGTGAATGCGATTTTTATCATGCGGAGCCGGACGCGGAAAAGGGATTCGTGTACTCGGAGGATTATTTTGACGAACAGAACAGCTTCCGCAGCTTCTATCACGACGGAGCCTATTTCTATAACTACGGCTCCAACATGGTGTGGACTGTAGGAGAGCGGGACGTATTAGTGGACTTTGCCCTGCATCCGGGCATGACCTTTGAAACGGCGGACAACCGCATCGTGAAGGCCGTGTATGACACAATCCATATGAGCGATGAGAATTACTGGCTCGTGCAGGATGGGGAAGCCTGGGGCTACATAGACCACGATGGGCAGGAAGCGGCCATGTTCGAGGACGCAGCCGCTTTTTATCACGGGTACGCGCTAGTCAGGGAAGAGGGGACTGCCTACCTGATCGACGAGACGTTTGAGAAGCTGCAGGAACTGGGAGAAGCGGACTCTGTCAGCACGATAGGGGAACTGTTCGTTGTGACCAGGGGAGATACGAAATATTTTTACCAGTTGGGGCAATAGAAAGTTTTACCAGCCGCTGTTTTTCAGAAAGGTTTTATCAAAATGGTTTTATCAAAATTTAAGGAAAAGACGTTGCAAATAGGCGCTGTCTATGATAAACTGAAAACAGTGGCTATGATAAAAAAATAACAATCATATTCAAAACACTAGTTGGAGGGAAAACAAATGGCAAAGAAAGTAGTATTAGCCGGTGCCTGCCGTACCGCTATCGGCACCATGGGCGGCACACTGAGCACCACCCCCGCCGCAGAGCTGGGCGCGATTGTAATCAAGGAAGCCCTGAACAGGGCAGGCGTGAAGCCCGAGGCTGTGGATCAGGTGTACATGGGATGTGTCATCCAGGCGGCCCAGGGACAGAACGTGGCCCGTCAGGCATCCATCAAGGCGGGACTGCCCATCGAAGTACCGGCTGTCACCATGAACGTGGTATGCGGCTCCGGCCTGAACTGCGTGAACCAGGCGGCTCAGATGATTATGGCAGGAGATGCCGATGTGGTTGTGGCAGGCGGCATGGAGAACATGTCCATGGCTCCCTACGCGGTTCCTCAGGCCCGTTACGGCTACAGGATGAACAACGGCACCCTGGTGGACACCATGATCAAGGATGCCCTGTGGGACGCTTTCAATGATTACCATATGATTACCACCGCTGACAATATCTGCCGCGAGTGGGGCCTGACCCGTGAGGAGTTGGACGAGTTCGCGTTAAAGAGCCAGCAGAAGGCCGAGGCGGCTCAGAAGTCGGGCGCATTTGATGCCGAAATCGTTCCCGTTCCCGTGAAGAAAAAGAAAGAGACAATCGAGTTCAAGGTAGACGAAGGGCCTCGCGCCGGATCCACTATCGAAGGCCTGCAGAAGCTTCGTCCTATCAACAAGGACGGCTTCGTCACCGCAGGCAACGCTTCCGGCATCAATGACGGCGCCGCTGCCATCGTTGTCATGAGCGAGGAGAAGGCCAAGGAGCTGGGCGTGAAGCCTATGGCTACTTTCGTTGCAGGCGCTCTGGCGGGCGTGCGTCCCGAGGTCATGGGCATCGGCCCTGTAGCCGCCACGAAGAAAGTAATGGCCAAGACCGGCATGAAGATTGAGGACTTCGACATCATCGAGGCCAACGAGGCATTTGCCGCTCAGTCCGTGGCAGTGGGCAAGGATTTAGGGATAGATGTAGACAAGCAGCTGAACCCCAACGGCGGCGCTATCGCTCTGGGACATCCCGTGGGCGCTTCCGGATGCCGCATCCTGGTGACCCTGCTCCATGAGATGCAGGCCAAGGGCGCGAAGACCGGCCTGGCTACCCTGTGCATCGGCGGCGGCATGGGCTGCTCCACCATCGTGAAGATTGAGGACTAAGGACTGATACATGGATATGCAAAAGGGAGAATGGCTCTGGGTTTGAGGCATTCTTCCTTTGCTGGAACCTGTTAAAACTGCATCGGCTTGGTACTGGCCGGGCTAATGCGGAACTGGAAAACAGCAGAAGCCCGTCCAATGCCCAGAAAACTTAGGGACGCATCATTAAGCGGCCGGAAGTTTTCTGCCAAGCTGGTACTGGATGGGCTGATGCGGAACTGGAAAACAGCAGAAGCCCGTCCAGTGCCCAGAAAACTTACGAACGCATCATTAAGCGGCCGGAAGTTTTCTGCCAAGCTGGTACTGGCCGGGCTAATGCGGAACTGGAAAACAGCAGAAGCCCGTCCAGTGCCCAGAAAAGTTACGGACGCATCATTAAGCGGCCGGAAGTTTTCTGCCAAGCTGGTACTGGATGGGCTGATGCGGAACTGGAATAAGGAGATTAGACATGGAATTTGTATTGTATGAGCAGAAGGGTACATACGCCATCCTCACCATCAACCGTGAGAAGGCCCTGAACGCCCTGAACTCCGCCGTGCTGGAGGAGCTGGACAAGACCATCGACGGCATCGACCTGCAGACCGTGCGCTGCCTGATCGTCACCGGCGCGGGACAGAAGTCCTTCGTGGCCGGAGCCGACATCGGGGAGATGAGCAATCTCACCAAGGCAGAGGGAGAAGCATTCGGCAAGAAGGGCAACGATGTGTTCCGCAAGCTGGAGACCCTGCCTATCCCGGTGATTGCCGCAGTGAACGGCTTCGCTTTGGGCGGCGGCTGTGAGATTTCCATGAGCTGCGACATCAGGATCTGCTCCGACAACGCGGTGTTCGGACAGCCCGAAGTGGGACTGGGCATCACCCCCGGCTTCGGCGGCACACAGAGGCTGGCCCGCCTGGTAGGAGCCGGCATGGCGAAGCAGATGATCTACACCGCCCGCAACATCAAGGCGGACGAGGCTCTGCGGATCGGCCTGGTGAACGCGGTCTACACCCAGGAGGAGCTGCTTCCCGCGGCGGAGAAGATGGCGGCAGGCATTGCGAAGAATGCCCCCATCGCTGTCCGCAACTGCAAGAAAGCCATCAACGAGGGCCTGGACATGGACATGGACGAGGCGATTGTCTTGGAGGAGAAGCTCTTCGGAGCCTGCTTCGAGACAGAGGATCAGAAATACGGCATGGCTTTCTTCCTTGACAAGAACAAGGAGAAGGTGAAGGAGCCTTTCAAGAACTGCTAAGCAGGGGGAGCCTATGGACAAGAAGAAAAGGCTATACTGTCTGATAGTAGGCATTCTCTGTTTTGTGGGAGCCGCGGTGGTGTACAACATCGCAACGGAGACGGGAATTATGGACAATTCGATTAAAATCTGCATCGGATGCGTAATCGTAGGCGGATTGGTTATGCTCGCGGCGGGCTTAAAGAAAACGGACAAAACGGACAAAACAGACAAATAACAGGGATATGGAATTTGTATAGAATAAGGAGGACTGACGAATGAAAGTAGGTATTATCGGTGCGGGCACCATGGGTGCCGGAATCGCGCAGGCATTTGCCATGACGGACGGCTATGAGGTATGCCTTTGCGACATCAAGCAGGAGTTCGCGGACGGCGGCAAGGCCAGGATCTTAAAGAACCTGAACTTCCTGGTAAGCAAGGAGAAGATTACCCAGGAGAAGGCTGACGCCATCTCCGCCAAGATTGCCACCGGCTTAAAGGACATCTGCACAGACTGTGACCTGGTCATCGAGGTTGCCCCTGAGAACATGCAGATCAAGAAGACCACCTTCAAGGAGCTTCAGGAGATCGTGAAGCCCGAGTGCATCTTCGCCACCAACACCTCTTCCCTCTCCATCACCGAGATCGGTGCCGGACTGGATCGTCCTATGATCGGCATGCATTTCTTCAACCCTGCCGACAGGATGAAGCTGGTGGAGGTCATCGCAGGCGCCAACACCCCCGATGAGCTGGTGGAGAAGATCAAGAACATCTCCGTGGAGATCGGCAAGACTCCCGTAGAGGTGAAGGAAGCTCCCGGATTCGTGGTGAACAGGATCCTGATTCCCATGATCAACGAGGCCATCGGCATCTACGCCGAGGGCATCGCCAGCGTGGAGGACATCGACACCGCCATGAAGCTGGGCGCATCCCATCCCATGGGGCCTCTGGCTCTGGGCGACCTGGTAGGTCTGGACATCGTGCTGGCCATCATGGAAGTGCTGCAGAACGAGACCGGCGATTCCAAGTATCGTCCTCATCCGCTTCTGCGCAAGATGGTCCGTGCAGGGAAGCTTGGCAAGAAGACCGGGGTAGGCTTCTACGACTACAGCAAGAAGTAAGATATGAATCAGGCGGAATTGCTTCTCCCGGCTTCGGGAGGGCGATTTCGCCCGTTGTGTGTACATTGGCTAGCAATGATTTTAAGAGAATAGATGGAGGAATGTGAATCATGGATTTTACGTTGCGCAAAGAACATGAAATGGCGCGCTCTCTGTTCAGGGAGTTTGCCGAAAAGGAAGTGAAGCCCCTGGCTCAGGAGGTGGATGAGACCGAGGAATTCCCCAGAGAGACTGCCCGCAAGATGGCGAAGAACGGCTTCCTGGGCATCCCCGTTCCCAAGGAGTACGGCGGACAGGGCTGCGACCCCCTGACCTATGTGATGTGCGTGGAGGAGCTCTCCAAGGTATGCGGCACCACAGGCGTCATCGTATCCGCACACACCTCCCTGTGCTGCGATCCCATACAGACATTCGGCACAGAGGAGCAGAAGCAGAAATATCTGGTTCCCCTTGCAAAGGGTGAGAAGCTGGGCGCATTCGGCCTCACCGAGCCCGGCGCAGGCACGGACGCTCAGGGCCAGCAGACCAAGGCCGTGGCGGACGGAGACGACTACATCATCAACGGCTCCAAGATCTTCATCACCAACGGCAAGGAAGCTGACGTATATGTCATTTTCGCAGTGACCGGCACCATCGAGAAGAGGGGCAGGAAGATTAAGGAGATCACCTCCTTCATCGTGGAGAAGGGAACCCCGGGCTTCACTTTCGGCACCAAGGAGAAGAAGATGGGTATCCGCGGATCCTCTACATACGAGCTGATCTTCACGGACTGCCGCGTTCCCAAGGAGAACATGCTGGGCAAGCTGGGCCAGGGCTTCAAGATTGCCATGCATACCCTGGACGGCGGACGTATCGGTATCGCTGCACAGGCTCTGGGCATCGCGGAGGGCGCTCTGGAGAGGACCATCGCCTACACCAAGGAGAGGAAGCAGTTCGGCAAGCCCATCGCCGCCCTGCAGAACACCCAGTTCCAGTTGGCTGACATGGCCACCAAGGTAGAGGCCGCTCAGCTTCTGGTGTACAAGGCAGCCATGGCCAAGGCCACCAAGAAGGAGTACGGCTTCGAGGCCGCACAGGCCAAGCTCTACGCCGCAGAGGTAGCCATGGAAGTCACCACAAAGGCTGTACAGCTCCACGGCGGCTACGGCTACACCAGAGAGTACGATGTGGAGCGCATGATGCGCGATGCCAAGATCACTGAGATCTACGAGGGCACCAGCGAAGTCCAGAGGATGGTCATCAGCGCCGCGCTTCTGAAATAAGTGAGAGCGAAAAACCAAGTCATAGAAAAAAGAATATAAGGAGTGAAAATACAATGAAAGTTGTTGTTTGTATCAAGCAGGTTCCCGATACCAAGGGCGGCGTGAAGTTCAATCCCGACGGTACTCTGGACAGAGCTGCCATGATGACCATTATGAACCCTGACGACAAGGCGGGCGTGGAAGCTGCCCTTCGCCTGAAAGACCAGTATGGCGCTGAGGTCACCGTGGTGACCATGGGTCTTCCCAAGGCTGAGGACGTGCTGCGCGAGGCTATGGCCATGGGCGCGGACAAGGGCGTTCTGGTCACAGACAGAGTGCTGGGCGGCGCAGATACCTGGGCTACATCCCAGACCCTGGCAGGAGCTCTGCGGAACATGGAGTACGACCTGATCATCACGGGCCGCCAGGCTATCGACGGAGATACCGCACAGGTAGGCCCCCAGATTTCCGAGCACCTGAACATCCCTGTCATCTCCTATGCCCAGAACCTGAAGATCGAGGGCGACAGCGTCATCGTGGAGCGTCAGTATGACGACAGATATCATGTGCTGAAGGCCAAGATGCCCTGCCTGATCACTGCCCTGGCAGAGCTCAACGAGCCCAGATACATGACTCCCGGCGGAATCTTCGATGCCTGCAAGGCTGAGCTCACCGTGTGGGGCAGAGCAGACCTTAAGGATGTGGAGGACTCCAACCTGGGCCTGAAGGGATCTCCCACCCAGATTGCAAAGGCTTCCGATAAGGTGAGGAAGGGCGCCGGCGAGAAGGTGGCTTTGGATCCCGCTGAGGCCGTGGACTACATCGTGGGCAAGCTGAAGGAGAAACATGTGATCTAATCCGGCTAAGGCTGTTAGGAAATGTGAATATATTACGCAATCAATAGGAGGACAAAATGAATTTAGAAGAATATAAGGGCGTATATGTCTTCGCGCAGCAGGTGGACAATATCGTCAATAGCATTGCTTTCGAGCTGATCGGCAAGGGCAAGGATCTGGCTGCGGATCTGGGAACCGAAGTGACTGCTGTGCTGGTGGGAAGCGGCGTGAAGGGGCTGGCGGACGAGCTGGCCGAGTACGGCGCTGACAGGGTAATCGTGGTGGACGATCCCGAGCTGAAGGAGTACAGGACAGAGCCTTATGCCCATGCGCTTTCTTCCGTCATCGAGAAGTATAAGCCGGAAATCTTCCTGGTGGGCGCTACCGCCATCGGCCGTGACCTGGGCCCCCGTGTATCCGCGAGAATCCACACCGGACTCACCGCAGACTGCACACAGCTTGACATCGGCGATTTCCCGCTGAACCCCGTGCCTGGCAAGGAGCAGAAGCACAACCAGCTCCTGATGACCCGTCCCGCTTTCGGCGGCAACACCATCGCCACCATCGCATGCCCTGATTTCCGCCCCCAGATGGCTACCGTGCGTCCGGGCGTCATGCAGAAGAAGGAGAGGCAGGCCGGCGTGAAGGCCAATATCGAGGAGTTCAATCCCGGATTCACCCCCAACCACAATTATGTGGAGATTCTGGAGGTTGTGAAGGCCGTGTCCGAGACCGTTGACATCATGGATGCCAAGATTCTGGTGTCTGGCGGCCGCGGAATGGGCAATGCGGAGAACTTCAAGATCCTGGAGGATCTGGCAGAGGTAATCGGCGGCACCGTGAGCTGCTCCCGTGCCGTGGTGGACGCTGGCTGGAAGCCCAAGGATCTCCAGGTAGGACAGACCGGCAAGACCGTGCGCCCCAATGTGTACTTTGCAATTGGCATCTCCGGCGCCATCCAGCACCTGGCAGGCATGGAGGAATCCGACATCATCATCGCCATCAACAAGGACGACACAGCCCCCATCTTCGATGTGGCTGATTACGGCCTGGTAGGCGATTTGAACAAGATCGTGCCCGCCCTCACCGAGAAGCTTCGCGCGGAGCTGGCCAGCAAGAACTGATTGCCGTAAAAGAAGAAACACATAGACGGAAAACTATAGACTTCCGGGAATCCAGGGCGTATGCCGGATTCCTGGAAGTCTTTTTTTGATACTTTTTATGGAACCCTTGCATATCGGCGGTCGAATTGATATAATCCTGAGTTTGACACCTGAAACAGCAAAAAAGTCCCAGAGGCCTTGAATT
>NZ_CAJUCP010000053.1 GCF_910585425.1 uncultured Acetatifactor sp.
AGAATCTGGTTTACTGGCCATATAACCTTACCGACCCATTTGCTGACTAACACCTAAATTATTTATATCAATTTTTAGAAGTTTCTTTTTTTCGCCAACGCTTTAATGTTGGCAAGAATTTAAGCAACTCTGTTCTTGCCTCTTGCTCTGTCAACTGTAAGCCATTCTCTCGGTTCCAGTTATCTAAATCCTGCAAATTATATTCAATCAATTCCTCTATTGTAAAGTCTTGAACAAATCTTCCTTGTTGGTAACAAAATGCACAATATTCCTCTGATTTGCGTCCATCACTCTCGGTTCCTTTATCGCTATCTTTTATCAAAACCATTCCGCAACTTTGGCACTGTCCAGCGGGATGACCTAACAAATAATCTACCGATACATTAAAAGTTTCAGCGATAAGTTTCAATGTATCAGTATTTGGTATAGTTTCTCCATTTTCCCAACGGGAAACAGCTTGTCTTGTAATCAATAATTTTTCTGCAAATTCATCTTGCGAAAGACTTAGACTTTTTCGCAATTCTAAAATCGAGTCTCTTGTTTCCATTGATACATCCCTCCTTGCTTTCCTATAATTTTACCACTGGATACAAAGATACACAAGCAACTCGCTGTTGCCCTATTTTACAATCCATGTCAAAAGCGAATTTATAGGGAGCGCACAAACGGCAAGCAGGGCGACTGTAGCCACAGTTGCTATTTTTGTACTAACATAATAAATTGATTTTTTGAAAAACTCTCAACGTCATTGAGAGTTTTTATCCTCATCCACCATTTCCGTTAATTCCTCAAGTTTCTTTTGTAAGATTTCCTTGCTGATTAGTTTCGTCCTATATTCGGAAATCATGGTTGGACTCATGTTCCGGCTCAGGGCATATTCAACAACGTCCTCGTCCTTACTTTTGCAAAGAATAATGCCAACGCTGGGATTTTCGTGGGTTTTGACATAGCGTATCAAAAGTCAGCTCCTGGTCTTTACACGGCAATTCTTCAAACCTGATATTTTTTCCTTCTAAAATCAGTTAGGAATACGCAAAAAATCAATCGTATTTTTTTACGATTGATTTTATCCATGTTCTGTTGTTTCTGTGTCTTGGGCGGCTTCTGTTTTCTGCCTGTACCTGCTGGATGCGTTCCTGCCGCCTTTTCAGGCTCTCCTGTACGGATGGTTTAAATCCCTTGTGGGGCATAGGAGCGCAGGTCAAGCCGTTCCGAGCGGTCATTGGGCTTCCAGATAGCGGTTGGCCGTGTCCGCCCATCCCTGCCGCCAGATTTCAGCGTACTTCTGGTCGTTCCAGTCCGCGGTGTTCTCTTTGTGGCTGGGGAGCCATTTGCCTTTTTGCTCCATCGCCCGGCGGAAGAAACGGCGTATTTGTTCCCGCTCCGCTGGACGATGGTAATCTTCTCAGATTTCCTGCCTGGGTGTGCCGCTGGCGGGCGGCAGATTTTTCTATTTCTTTCTTACCGGAATCCATAGTTCACAGAATAGACCGCTTCTTCCTTTTTCAAAATATATTTCATAGTCGGTTTCTGCTTCCGATTCATACCCCATTTGCGGCAAAAATTCCTTATAGAACCTTGACCAAGTATCACCGATGCAATCACCATCTTCACCAATGCAATCAAATACAACATAAGTTCCCGGTTTCACGTCCCAGATGCTATAACCTGCTTTTTCCATTTCAACGATATCAAACTCTGATGTAGCTCCATCGATCAAGACGCCAATACCATATTCAAATGTACCCTCTCCTTGTTTTGTAGGAGAACATAACCCATACAAGTCGCGCTTTCCTTCCGGCCTCAGATTGCGAATCGCTTCTACTAAATTTTTGTCATGGCACTCTTCCCAAAAGTCAGGAATATCATGATTTTCCTCATCATTAATAATCTCATTTCTAAAACTTCTCGCTAATGCAATAAATTTCAGCTCTTTTGTTTGTACGATTCTGTAATCCATACTTTTACCACCTTCCACAATTATTTTAATGACAAGTGGATTGAAAAGTAAGAGCTTCGCGGATTCTTCTCTCGCAAATTTAGGCGCGATTCCATGAAACCTTGTAAATGCCTTGGTAAAACTTTCTGGCGTTTCATAGCCATATTTTAGAGCAATATCTGTTATTTTTGCATTTGTTTCTACGATTTCTCTCCCGGCTAATGACAGCCTGCGCTTGCGGATATAGGCATTGGCAGTCATCCCTGTAAGAAAACTAAATGCCCTATGGAACTCATAGCTTGAAGTGTGCACCTGCTTCGCTGCATCTTCATAGTTGATTTCCTCCATAATATGCTCTTCCATATAAGTAATGGCCTGTTGTATTGCTGCTATCCACTCCATACTTTTTCCTCCTGTTGAAGTCTATTATAGAAGCAATTTGAAAGGATCACATTTCCTGGCTTGCGAAAAGTTGTCAGGTGAAGAATCCGATTTGTCACTGGTTCCATTATACGTTATGGCCTTGGAGAAGTATGGCTGTATCTCGGAAAACCTGCCCTTGCCCGCTATGAATCTAAGGATAATAAAGAAATCAATCATGGCAACCTTATCACGCTGGCGGATTTCTATGGAGTGTCTATTGATTATCTGTTATGCCGGACAAAAAACAGGGAGCAGGTCAACACGCCTTTAACAGAATTACATTTGAGTGATGAAATGGTTGCTCTTCTGAAAAGTGGCCGGATTAACAACCGTCTGCTGTGCAAACTTGCTGCCCAGAAGGATTTTATAAAGTTTTTGCCGGAGATAGGTTGTATTGATATTGCACAGTCCGAGAGCGTGTCCGCCGTAAATCACCGGTCTTTCCTCGCCATGTTGTATTCTTTTAAAACACCATTTGCCCAACGGCTAAATTCAATGCCCCATTTTGATTTCACTCAATAACCGATAGAAATAATAACATCTAAATGGTAGTGTTCTACCATGTATTACAGCAGAATCCCAATGGTGGGGTTATCTCCCTGCCCTCGCTTTAAGTCATCATACATGCGCACATACATATCAATCTGTCCCACATCCTGATGAGTAATTCTGCCCATCTTCAAATCGATTAGTACGTAACACTTAAGTTCGATATTATAAAAAACGAGATCTAAATAGTAGTCCGAAGTTTCCGTTACAATATGCTGCTGACGAGCCACGAACGCAAATCCTCTACCCAGTTCCATCAAATAATCTCTGATATGTGAAAGAATGGCAGATTCTAAATCTCCTTCCAAATAGGTATCCTCATTTTTAAAACCAAGAAATTCTGCAATTACCGGACTTTTGATAAGCTCAAATTGATTCTTTTGAAATTTCGCAGTTTTCTGCTTCATTTCTTCAACTAAAGCCTCTTTTTTGGTGCCTGAAGCAGCCTATGATAATATTGTGTACTGATATTACGGTCTAAGGTTCTCGAACTCCAATTCTCGTCAATGGCCTCTTTCATATACCAATAGCGTGCATTTTCATCCGCAACACGAAGAAGGCTCCTAATATGCGTCCAGTTAAGATTGTGAACGCATGCGTTCACAATCTGCTCATCAGGAAAACACTGATAAAATTTAATATAATAATGCAGATTTCTTATGGAATAATTTTTGCCAAACTCCTTTGTCAAATCTTCTGCCAATGCAGAAATTAAACCTTTACCATACTCTGCACGTTTACTGCCGCCCATTTTCTGCTCTACAATTCGTTTTCCGATATTCCAATAAGTAAGCAGCATTGCCTTACTAGAGGCGCTATAGGCTGCTTCTTGTCCAGAAGAAATAATACTTTTAATTTCTGTAATAACTGATTGGTATGGCGTCAAATGATTTTCCATCATGTCACCTCGATTTTTCATAATGAATTTATTTTAACTTTCTTTTCCTGATACATCAAGGCTCTTTCAAAAACGGTGTAGTAAGTGCCTTGCCGTTCATTTCCTGAAGCAAAAAGAAAGTGTTCCCTCCGGTTACATAAATGTAATCATTATTCTCTAATTTGTTTTTTATATTTAAATGAGTAGCCGTAGAAATATCAGCTAAAAATAGTTTCTGCATATGCTATCCCCTCTTATTTGTAATGTTTTCATATGTTATCTCACAAGGTAAATTCTTTCTTTAATTTCTTATAGGAAGGTTTACCGGAAAAGAAAATCCTTCTGCGTTCGATCATATCCGATACCATTTTATGGGCTGTGTCTTCGGATTCCAGTTTAGGACAAAGATATTGGATGCAATGATTATATAATTCTTCGTGCCAGTCGCAGGGCGCTTCTCCATAAAGCGGGTTTTTGAGTATTTTGAGAAAACGGTCAAAGTATTCTTTTCCCTCGTTAAGCTCTCTTTTCAGAAAACATAGCATTGCCAGGTTGTAGCTTTCCCAAAACACCCTGTTTTCCGGCATGCTATTTAGCTGACTTTCCATTTGTACTTTTGCATAATCCATATTGCGAAACAGACGATACTCCCTCACTTTTGCCATGGCAGCTTCCGCAAGGTGTTCCAGCTCTTTTGTAAAGACAGCATCATCACCTTTATAGGATACATATCCCGCTTCATTTACTCGATATCCTATATAAAAGGCCAATGTTTCGTTTAAGCCTGCGCTGGTTTCCCATAAGAAGCTGATTCCGACATTCAGATAAGAACCTCTGTCATAGGAACTCGGCTGAAATTCTACCTGTATCACAAAATATCCGTTATCATCAAGCCATCTTCTGGAAGACCCCACTCTAAAAAGTCCTTCGGGAGCCAGTATTTTCTTAGCTGCCGCATTTATTATTTTTTGATGTTGTCCCGTCATATTTTCCTCTCAATCAAAAGAAGGATTTCCGCACAAATCCCGATTTGCCCATGGCTCCATTATACCACGATCACTTTTCTGATGGAACACCGGAATACAGTAGCCGCCTTGACATATAATACAGCCCATTGATTTCTGCGCCTGTCCGTATTCAAAGGATAGCTTCCCGCCGCTCCGGCAGGCAGCGGAGAGTAATCTCTTTTGCCATATTGACTTTTCCCGCCGCTTCGCTTATACTTAAATCAAGTGATTTAAAACAGTTGATTTAGAAAGGGAAAACAGACCATGCCGCCCAAAGCAAAATTCACTAAAGCAGAGATTATCGAAGCAGCCTTAAATATTGTCAGGACAGACGGATATGAAGCCCTGACCTCCAGAGCCTTGGGAACATACCTGACCAGCTCGGCAAGGCCGATTTTTACCGTATTCAAAAATATGGAAGAAGTCCAGCAGGCTATGACCCAGGCTGCCAAAGCTTTGTATAAAGAATACGTGGAGAAAGGCTTGGCAGAGGAGCACCCGTTCAAAGGCGTAGGCACCCAATACATTCTTTTCTCTGTCAAGGAGCCCAAACTTTTCCAGCTCCTCTTTATGACAGAGCAGAAACAGATTCCCGACTTATCCGGTGTGCTTCCGCTGATTGATGAAAGCTATGAGCAGATTCTGTTGTCCATCCAGGATGATTACAAAATCAGCAGGCCCTCCGCGCAAAAACTGTATCATCATCTATGGCTATATACCCACGGAATCGCATCCCTCTGCGCCACGAAAATGTGCCGCTTCACAGGCCAGGAAATCAGCACCATGATGACGGAGGTAGCAATGAGCATCTTGAAAAAAATAAAGGAGGATGAAAAGAATGATTAAAGCGAAAGACATCATAAAATCCTACGGAAACGGAGAAAGCCGGTTTCAAGTGTTAAAGGGCATCAGCCTTGATATTGAGGATAACGACTTTGTAGTCATCCTCGGCGCGTCGGGTTCTGGCAAGTCCACTTTTCTGAATGTAGTCTCAGGTCTTGAACGCCCCGACAGCGGGAAAGTGTCCTATGACGGGAAGGAGATTACAGCCCTTTCTGACAAGGAAGTAACTGCATTTCGCAAGGAAAATGTGGGATTTATTTTCCAGCAATATTATCTGCTGCCCAATATGAACGTAGATAAAAACGTGAAAATGGGCGCCGACTTAGCAGACAACAAAGACTATAAAACCGTCATTGAGGCAGTGGGACTGGGAGAAAAAAGGCAGAAATATCCCAGCGAACTTTCAGGCGGCGAACAGCAGAGAGTATCCATTGCAAGAGCCTTGGCAAAGAGACCGAAAGTCCTATTTCTTGACGAACCCACAGGCGCATTGGACGAACAGACCGGGCGGCAGATTCTCGATTATATCTGCAAACTTCAAAAGGAATATGATTTCACGATCATAATGGTGACGCACAACCTGAATATCGCGGAAATGGCTGACACAGTCATAAAAATGAACAGCGGAAAAATCTCTGAAATCTATACAAATGAAACGAAAAAGACCGCTTACGAGATTGGATGGTGACGATATGCTCATTGGAATAAAAAACGCTTCAAAACTCATCGGCCTTTCCATTATCGCCTGCTGCGCCGTGCTTGTATGTACCATGTTCGTGAATTTTTATTGTGATGTCCGCCTGATCGAGAGCGAGATAACATCCGAACCAGCAATGATTTTTTATAATGCCCAGGTTTCTACCGCAAAAGTCGTCTGCCTGGTAAGCGGCGGATGCCTGCTTTTGACTGCCGTTATCATGCTGCTGTTTTATATCAAACACTATATCGACACCCACAAGAAGGAGCTTGGGATATTGAAGGCATTGGGATATTCAAATCTCAAAATTGCAAAAAGCTTCTGGGTATTCGGAACCAGCGCTTTCATCGGAACCGCAATCGGATACGCAGGCGCGTTTCTCATCATGCCACGGTTTTACGCCCTGCAGAATGAAGATAAATTGCTCCCTGAGCTGACCGTCCATTTTCATCCGGGCATTTTATTCTGTTTCGTGGCATTGCCCACGGTGTGTTTTTCGGCGCTTTCGGTTTATTACGCCTGGCACAAATTAAAAAAGCCTGTGCTGCTGCTTTTGAAAGACAACCTGCAGACTGCTTCCAAAACGCCGAACCACAGAACCGAAAAAAACAGAGAATTGCCCTTCGTGGAGGACTTGAAAAGGAATACCCTGAAATCGAAAAAGGCCCTTGTATTCTTCATTGTTTTTGCTTCATTTTGTTTTTCATCTATGACACAGATGTCGTTCAGTATGAAGGATTTCGCAAGTGAAATGATGGGCGTGATGATGCTGGCCATCGGACTTATATTGGCCTTTACAACGCTGTTCCTCGCCATCACTACCGTCATCAACGGGAACACAAAAACCATTGCCATGATGAGAGTATTCGGCTATTCGCAGAAAGAATGCTGCAGGGCGATTCTGGGCGGATACAGGCCGCTGTCTTATCTTGGTTTTATGCTGGGAACAGGGTATCAATACGGATTGCTGCGGCTTATGGTGGACATCGTATTTAAGGATATGGGGAGCGTACCGGCATATGAATTTGATGTTCCCGTTATGCTTGTTTCACTCACCGCGTTTATAGCGATTTACGAAATTCTCATGTATGTGTATTCCGAAAAAATCAAGAAGATTTCTATCAAGGAAATCATGATTGAGTGACAGGAGGAAGGCGGGAAATGCATGCGGACAAAATCCCCGCTGCCCTGTCATTCAGCCAGCGGGGAGGCGAAGCCATCAGCCAATTTCAGCGCCGTCTGCCGCACGCCCTCTATGGGGAGGACATGCGTATACGCCCAGGCGTACCACAATATATGGCAGACCGTCGCAAACTTCCCCCAGCCCCCATCCTCGGATTCATAGCCCGCCAGACGCAGTGCCAGAGTCTGCTCCAGCGCCAGCGGCGCCAGCATGGGCCGCTGCCAGTCCGGGATGTAGCGCAAATCCCCGCCTTCCGTTATCAGGTTCGAGACATTGAGATCCCCATGGATGATTCCGATCGGCTGACCGGCATACAGGCTGGGGATCCGCGTTTCCATCCAGTGGAACAAAGGGCGAAGCGCCTGCCCGCCGCTGCCCAGGGCGGACAGGCAGGCGCTTTCCGTCTGTGAGATCATTCTATCCCCGGAGGAAAGGTCGAAAAAAATCGGCATGCCGCCCACATCCCGAAGCGCCTCCCTGCACTGCGCGGTCAGCATTTTCACTTCAGAAGCGGACGGCGGGGCGGCAGGAGAAGAGGGGCAGTAGGGAAAAATCATCATATCGCACCCACGTGAAATATGCGCCAGCAACAGCCTTTTCATGATTCGGTATGGAAGCGCAAGGAAAATCGGAAAGACCAGCCGGGGAACCGACCGGCCTCATAAGCTTTCATGAGCTTCCTCCTCCAAACATGAAATCCAACTTGATAAGCTCTCCATACTAAAATCATTTAGCGCCTTTCCATAACAGGTAAACGATAAGGGGTGGTTTTCCTCCATCCATTTTAATGTTTTTTTAGGGCCCAAATAGGGATGGTTCACTATTTCACAAAAAATTTCCAAGCTATCGATCAGTACCCAATGCCATCGGAACATCCCTTCAAAATCGCCTCTTTTTGCCCGGTTGAGCATCTTTATGCACCAGTCCACATCTGCCTGAATTGCTTCCTTTGCTTTGCTCGGACGATTTTTCAGATACAACAAAACGTTATCCTGAATGGCCTTTCCTTTGCCTGAAGTATCCATAACAACTTTTCCATCAAAAATCTGGACAAAGTTACTGCAGTCATAATCTTCGTTAAAGTAAGTCTCCGGATATACAAATACATCTAATTGGATTCCATTGACAAACGAAGTATCATGGAATTCCTCATGATGATGAGAAATAACAAGAGCGTCAAAATCACTGTTCAGATTATTCGTTCCATTGGCATATGAGCCATAAAGTATAATAGAAAGAGGGCTATATGTTTGCTTTATATATTCAATAATTTGCTCCAACAGAATCACCTCCTATTCCCCTGGCTTCCCGTAAATATTTTCCATTGGGTCTGATTGTCGCAGAATATGTTTTATATTCAAAATGGCTAAGCTGGCTCCTGCCAGAAGCAAAAGGACGCTGACAGCTACGAAACCAAGAAGGCCTGACATAGAAACTTCAGTGTCCGCCGTAACCATATAGCCTCCTGAAAATATAAATCCTATTACAATGAAAGCGCCAATGAAAAGTAACGGTTTTGACTCAATTATTTTTATGATGTTGGAATCAATTTCGTCTAACTGCGGGGTTCTTTGCGGGGCAACTATCTTTAATTTTTTGAATTCCGCGTCCCCAGGCACATCCGCACAGAAATAAGTATGCTACCGCTTAAATACTTTTAACCTGCCATTGACCGCCACCAAAGCATAGGAGCATAAAATCAAAATCATGGTTGCGGCTATATTTCCCCATATATTGTCATGGATGATAAAAATCCCCGAGAAAGAGTTTACGATGCAGTGAAATAATACACATAGCCACACGCTGCCCGTATTCTTTCTGATGCTTGCCAGAGCAAAGCTTAATCCCAATACGTTTATTCCGAATGCGAAATAATTCTGCCCAAACTGGCCCGTTCCCTGTATGTAAAACAAGGGCAGATGCCACAGCCACCAGATGACGCTGACCAGGATAGTTGATACAGTGAATGGGTATTTTTTCTCTAATTCCGGCTGAAGAATATAGCGCCAGCCTGCTTCCTCTAACCCGCCCCCCACAAGCATCATGGGAATCATGACAATGATCGCAAAGACAGGCGCGCCGCTTTCATACCCGGAAATAAGGCATTGGGGCAAGATGAATATGATCGCCATAACCGCTACCATAAGGTAGGAAAGGACATTATGCTTCAAATCAAAGATATTTTTCAACCATTCTTTCATGCCCGCAACTTGGCTGTCGCCCCTTAATGACAGATAGGACGCGATTGTAGGCGACCACCCGCCTAACAGGAACGGCGCATACAGCCATTTGCCGTCATTTAACGAAATTCCGTTAAAACTGCACAATAGACATATCCCCCAACCAATCGCCATGATCAGGAAGGTAAAGCCCAGATAAGTTTTGTTTAGCCTGCTCATATTCCATATCTCCTTAAGCTCTGATTTGCGGCCCTGCGCACGCCTCATTTTCCGCGGTTTGCCGTCCGCCCTTTCGGGAAAACCTTTTCAGCTATAATTATATGCGGTAAGCCGGATAAATACAAGGCTCTTCTTGTAATTTGCTTTGCCCGGGCCGACTGGCGCATTGTGTTCGGCAGGAAGATGTGCTATACTTGGATTCATGAATTGACCGACAGACCGGAGGCGGGGGGGAGATAAGCTTGGATAACATACGGATTGAGACAGACAGGCTCATACTGAGAAGATTTGAAGAAGACGATATGGAAGCGATTTATCTTCTTTTTTCGGATAACGAGGTAAACGCCTTTTTGCCATGGTATCCTGTGAAGGATAGGAATGAGGCCAGGGATTTTTTCGAAAAACGTTTAAAAGGCGGGAAGTATTGCTTCGCGATCTGCCGAAAAGAAGATGACTTCCCTGTCGGCTATATACACGCGGAGGAAGATGACAGCCATGACTTCGGCTATGCGCTCCGCAAAGAATACTGGCATCAGGGGATCGTCAGCGAGGCGAGCAGCGCTGTCATCGAGCTGCTCAGAGAGGAAGGGCTTCCTTATATCACGGCGACGCATGACAGGAATAATCCCAGAAGCGGGGCCGTGATGAAACGGATCGGCATGGAATATTGTTATTCTTATAAAGAGCAGTGGCAGCCCAAAAACTTTCCGGTGATATTCCGGATGTATCAGCTAAACTTTGACGGGCAGAAGGACAGGGTATATCAAAAATACTGGAACTTATATGATGAGCATTTCGTTGAAACAGATATATGATTTCCGCCATATCTTTCCTGTTCCGCTTATATTTTCAGAGAATAAGCCGATATAATGAAAAAGCTCGTAAACGCAAGGACGCGACAGAGGGACAAGGGGGTCACGATATGAGCATAGAGGTCAACACCAACAGGAATACAGGCGTAAGGCAGGTCACCATAAAGAGGCAGGACGGCTCCAAGGTAGGCACCATCACGATCCACAGCCAGAGTCTGAAGAAGCTGAAGAAACTGGGCTACAAACAGAGGCGGATTTCTTCCATGATCACCCAGGCCACTACCTCCGGCAATGCCAGGCAGGTCCTGGCCAGCGCCAAGACCGAGACTGTGAACCTGCGCAGGAAGCTGGCCAGCGGCAAGTACAATGACCGTGAGGTCAGGGCCGCGATCCGCCACGCGGAGCGGATGGAGCGTGTGGCAAAGAAGCGCATGAAGCACCTCCAGCAGGAGGAGTATATAGAGAAGCATGGCGGCGGCACATGGCAGAACTTCCTGGACGAAGAGGGCAGGGAAGAGCGCGGCCAGGAGCTGGAGGCATCGGAATTTGCGGAGATAAGCGCCGAGGAGATGGAACAGCTCATGGAGGAGCTCCAGGAGGAGATGGAGCAGTTGGCCCAGGAGCAGGAGCTGGAGATGCTGGAGCTGATGCAGACAGCCCGGACGGACATGGATCCCGCAGAGCTGGAGCGGCTGAAGAAGAAGCACAGGGCGGACGAGATGCGGGAGATCGTGGAAGCCGACATGAAGTATCTGCGGGCCCTCTTCAACCAGTTGGAAAGGGAGAGGCAGGATGCCGCCTCGCTGGGGAGCGACAACGGCGTGGCCCTGCAGCTGGCAGGGGTGGAGATACCTGTCCAGGTGGATACAAGGTCGGCGGCGGAGGTGGCTTCCGCGGGCGCGCCCCCGGCGGCGGGCGGCACCATAGATATGGCGTTGTAAATATACTGCATTACGCTGAATGCGGCCTAATGTAATCATGCGATTGAACCAGTCGGCGTTAGGCAGTCTGGTTTCACGGCGAGTGAAATCGTTAAGCAGTATAAAGCATCTTTCTGCCGTCAAGAATAATCGGTACAAGTCATGGAAGAATGGCTGCGCCTTAGGCATTCTTCTGTGTGCGGCTTATGCTGCACGTCAATGAAAACTGCAGAAACTACAGCGAAAGACCGCCAGACATATCTGCTCGCCATGGACAGATATGGCTGGCGGTCTTACATATGGATTCTTTTTGCGGTTGTCCTTTGACAGCTTAGAGTATCTCCGCATGCTTCCGCGCCAGACCAACTGCCCCATGGGCGGCGTCCGCCCGGGCCTGGGCGATGCGGATTCCGGGAAGCCTGTGGGAAATGGCTTCCGTCAATTCCCCCGCGATCCGCGGGTTGCCCAGCAGGACGCTGCCGTGCAGCACGAGAGGGAGCTCTGGGCTGCCGCAGCGGGCCTCCATCCTACCGTAGACGGCCGTGACCATTTCCAGAAGACCGGCTACCGCTTTTTCGATAATCTGTGCCGAGGCCCTGTCCCCTTCATTTTCCGGCAGGGAGATCAGGCGGGCCAGCCTGGCGATGTCCTTCTTGGTATGGCTCATGTCGTAGATATACCCCACCAGCTCCGGGGAACCGGATATCCCCAGATGCCTGAACAGGGCGCCGCGCAGGGTGGTCTCAGGCCCCCTGCCGTCCTCTGCCTTCACCACCGCGGCAGCGATGTCCCTGCCGATGGCATAGGCGCTGCCCTCGTCGTCGATGAGATGCCCGAAGCCTCCGGCCCGGTATCTTTCCCTTCCGCCCTGGGTCTGCCCCAGGCAGATGGAGCCTGTGCCGGAGATCAGCAGGAGGCCGTCCTCCTCCCCAAGAGCGCCGTACAGCGCCGCGTCCGCATCGCTGCAGACAGTGACCGGGCAGCGGAAGCCGCAGCTTTCCAAGAGGTTCCGCAGGAGGGCGTCGGCGGCAGGATTGTTGTTCCCCGCCGCGCCGATGGCGATGGCCCCGCAGTCCGCCAGGGCATAGCCGTTTTCCTTAAGCCCCTCCGCAACGTCCTGCAGGGACCTGGCGATCCGCTCCCGGGGGAAGCTGTTGCAGTTGAGGCCTTCTGTCTTCATCTGAAAAAGGTCATTTTCGCCGTCGGAAATCAGGACGGAAGTCCCCGTCCCTCCGGCGTCCATTCCGATGTAATATTTCCCAGAACATTTTTCCATGTGAAACTCCTTGTACGGTATCTATTCCCGGTTTTATCAAAATTAATCTCTTCCACAGAAGACGCTCCCGTGGAAGATGCTCCTGCAGAGGAGGCTTCTGTTAGAAGTTATTGCACAGAAGATGCTGCCGCAGGAGCCTCGATTCCCAGCCGGGAGAGGGCCTGCCGCAGATTGTCTGCGTTTTCGTCCAGCGCGGCCTGGGCATCGGCGGCCTCCAGCCCGGAGAGGTACATCAGTATGGCCAGCTTCGTCCTCATATTGGCCGCCGCCAGATACTTCTGCGCGTCCTCCTCCGACCCGCCGGTAATGTCCCGGAAAATCCGCCTGGCCCGGTCCACCAGCTTGCCGTTGGTGGCGTTCAGGTCTACCATGCGGTTCCCGTATGCCTTGCCCAGCTTGATCATGGTGGCGGTGGTGAGCATGTTCAGCACCAGCTTCTGGGCCGTGCCGGACTTCATCCGGGTGGAGCCTGTGAGGGCCTCCGGGCCTGTCACGGGCGCGATGCAGATGTCAACTTCCCTCTGCAGGATGCTGGCCGGATTGGTGGTGATGCCGATGGTCTTCGCGCCCACGGCCGCGGCCTGCCTGACCACGCCCAGCACATAGGGCGTCCTGCCGCTGGCGGCGATGCCGGTGACAACATCGGCGGCCGTGATGCCCAGCCTTGCGATTTCATCCCTGCCCAGGTCTTCGCTGTCCTCGCTGTCCTCCACCGCATTGCGCAGGGCCGTGTCCCCGCCTGCGATATGCCCCTGTATCAGGTCGTGGCTGACCCCGAAGGTGGGGGTGCACTCGGAGGCGTCCAGGACCCCCAGCCGCCCGGAGGTGCCCGCGCCGAAGTAGAAGAGCCGCCCGCCGTCCCGGATGGCGCTTACGATCAGGTCCACGGCCCGGGCGATCTGAGGGATTTCCTTTCCTACCGCCTCCGGAACAATCCGGTCCTCCGCGTTGATCAGCTCCAGAATCCCGGCCGTATCGCAACGGTCGATTTCTTTTGTCCTGCTATTGACCTGCTCGGTCAATAAGCTTGCCAGATAATTGTCCATCATACCTCCTGACTGCCGGCCCGGGGTGGAACCGGCCTGTTTTGTGTTAAGCTACATTGTAGATGCATTGGGGGCCGCTGTCAACATGCGTTTGCGGACAGGAAGCCGGGCGAAATAATAAGGAAACTTGTCCAAATGGGCCTGAAACGCCAGGAAAACAGGGTATTTCAGATAAAAAACACAAAAGGAAAGATGGCTCGAAGGGGGAGGGCGGAAGAGGGGGACAAGAAATTCGGCATATTTTCAACAGTATCGAAAGGTATACCTTTTGGGGTGTTTTTTTAGGAGAAAGATGGAAGGCGAAAACAACTCCAAGGGGGACTGTATATGGAAACGACCAAGAAGAAAAGCAAATTACTTGAAATCTGGAAAGCGAGGTATCTGTACATACTTCTCTTGCCCCTGCTGGTCTGGCTGGCAGTGTTCTGCTATGCCCCCATGTACGGCGTGCTCATGGCATTCAAGAACTACAGCGCAAAGCTGGGGGTTTTAGGGAGTCCGTGGGTGGGGCTGCAGCATTTCAAACGAATCTTCATTACGCCGGACGCTATGAGGTCGATCAACAATACCATCGTAATCAGCGCCAGCAGGCTGCTTTTTGAGTTCCCCATGCCTATCATCATGGCTATCATGATTACCGAGATGCCCGGTAACCGCACGAAAAAGATATACCAGACCATTTTTACGTTCCCCCATTTCCTCTCCTGGGTCGTGGTGGCGAACATCGTGACCAACTTCATGGCACAGGGCGGCGCGATCAATATCCTTTTGGATAACCTGGGGATGGAGAAAATCAATTTCCTGACCACGAAGCCTCTGTTCAGGCCTCTGCTCTACATCACCTCCAACTGGAAGGAGATGGGATGGTCCGCAATCATCTACATGGCGGCCATAGCGGGCATCGACACCACGCTCTATGAAGCGGCCAAGGTGGACGGCGCCACCCGGCTGAAGCAGATATGGCATGTGACCCTGCCCGGCATCCTGAGCACCATCGTCATCATGTTCATCCTCCAGGTAGGCGGCATGATGAACGCCGGTTTCGACCAGGTCTTCAACCTGCGAAACAGCGCGGTAAAGGATATCTCCCAGATCCTGGACACTTATGTCTATGACATCACTTTCCTGAGCACGCCGAATTACGGCTTTTCCACGGCGGTCGGATTGTTCAAGTCCGTAATCAACTTCTTCCTGCTGTTCCTGGCGAACACGGTGACGAAGAAGATCAGTGGACAGGGGATGTTCGCCTAAGCGAAGACAGGAAAGGAGACAGAGAGTATGAAGAACCCGAAAATCAAGAAGAGACATAAATGGCAGGGCACGGAGATCTTCTCCGTAATCGTCCTGACGATCATAGCCATATTGATAGTCGTTCCTTTCTGGAACGCGGTGGTGATTTCCCTGGAGACATCGGCCGCTTTCAGCCGCAAGCCCTTCTCCTGGCTGCCCGGGGAATTCACCTTAGCCAACTACGACTACCTGCTGTTCCAGAACAGCGGTGCCATGATCACGGCATATAAGGCCACCATAGGGATTACGGTGGTAGGCACATTCTTCGGAATGCTGGTGTCGGTCATGGGGGCATATGCCTTCTCCAGAAAGTTCCCGGGGAAGAAGTTCTTCTTCATGGCCATGCTGTTCACCATGTTCTTCGGCGGCGGCCTGATTCCCACCTACCTGCTGATCAAGGGCATGGGGCTGCTGGACACTTATACCATATTGGTGCTGCTGGGCATGATCTCCACCTACAATATCATCATCATGAAGAACGGCTTCGAGAGCACGCCCATGGATCTCCAAGAGGCGGCCATGATAGACGGGGCCAACGACCTGACGGTATTCGCCAAGATCATGCTTCCCCTGCAGAAGCCCCTGATCGCCACGTTCTCCCTGTTCACCGCAGTGGGATACTGGAACAGCTGGTACTGGCCCATGCTCCTTTTGAGCAGCGGCGACAAGACCGTGCTGCAGCTGTTCCTGCGCTCCATCGTGAACGCCCTGACATCCCAGGAGGGCACCAAGAATATGGCTGCCTCCGGCCAGGCGTTCCAGAACACCTTCTCCCAGGGCGTGAAGATGGCGGCAGTGTTCGCGGTCATGCTTCCCATCATGGTGGTATACCCGTTCCTGCAGAAGTATTTCGTAAAAGGCATGCTGGTAGGCGCGGTGAAGATGTAGTTCCGGATATCTGTGAAAGTATTATGAACCCGGCGCCGGGGAACCGCGCCGGAAGTAATACAAATATAAATTCATTTCCATGAAAGGAGAGTATTATGAGAAAGGTAAAAAAGTTTGCTGCACTGTTGCTGTGCGGCGCGCTGACGCTTTCCGCTCTGGCGGGCTGCGGCAATGACGGAGGCTCTTCCAAGGAGAGCAGCTCTGCTCCGGCAGAATCCAAGGCGGAGGAGAGCAAGGCTGAGGACGCCGGCGGCGAGGCTGAGGATGCCGGTGGCGAGGACGCAGGCGGAGAAGCTGCAAGCGGAGACGCGGTCCACTTCACCTTTACGGCTTACAACTGTATCGCCGGTAAGGACTACAAGGATCCCCTGTTCCTCTGGATCAACGAGAAATTCGGCGTGGACATGGAAGTCATGGCCAATGAGCCCAGCGGCGCTGACGAGAGGTTCCGTACATGGGTCATGGGCGGCACGCTTCCCGACTGTGCAAACTGGGAAGGATTCACGTTTGCCGAGTATTATTCCTACATCGATCAGGGCCTGCTTGGCGCGCTGCCTGACGGCTGGGAGGAGAAGTATCCCAACATCGCCAAGATGGTAGAGGCCTCCGGCTACGCGGAGTATCTGAAGGTGGACGGCAAGACCTATGGCGTTCCCCACGTTGTGTTCAACAACTTCCTGGAGATGGATCCCCCCATCAACCATGCGTCCCTGTTCTTCAGAAAGGACTGGGCGGCAGAGGTAGGCATGCCTGACATGGGCAAGGACTATTACGTCACCATCTCTGAACTGAAGGAGTATCTGGAGAAGGTAAAAGAGGCGGGCCTGACCAACGATTCCTTCGTGAGTGACAGCCCCGGAAACATCGACCAGATGTTCGGATATGCCACAGGCACCCCTTATGGCCGTACCTTCATCGAGACCCCGGACGGCTTTAAGTATACTTTCGTGGATGACAGGGACAAATGGATCAACATGATTGAGATCATGAGGGAGTGGTATCAGGCAGGCCTGATCGATCCCGACTATGTGGTCATCAACGATATCTATGATGCCCGTGCCGCTCTGATGGCAGGTACGCTGGCTGCCATGTACGACAGCGGCGACTGCGGAAATACCAATACCTATATGACAGGTTACCAGGGGAACTTCCCGGATCAGGATCCCTACGATATCATCGGCGGAGCCCACATCGTTCCGGATGAAGGCGTAAGCGCCGGCTCCATCCTGGAGGTAGGCAACTACTGGACCGTGCAGGTCTTCAATCCTGATACGGATGAAGCTACGATGGCAAAGATCATGGAAGTCATGGATTGGGCCTGCACGGCTGAGGGCGAGGCTTCCGTACAGATCGGTATCCCCGAGGTGGACTGGAAGTATGCGGATGACGGCAGCATCGAGCCCATCAACAACATCGATATCACCGTGTATCCTTCCACCGAGATTCTGGGAATGGCATTCAGCCACTGCCAGGACGAAATCGGATATTCCGGAGCAAGGGCAGATATGGACAAGCGCGCGATCGACCAGGCGCTGGCTGTCTTTGAGGTCAAGAAGCAGGGTACTGTCATTCCTTACGAGAAGAACTACACCATCTTCAGCAGCCCTACGAAGGATATGTACTCCGTGGCTTATGGGGATAAGATCAACGAGCTGGTTACCGGCACCGATGACATCGCTTCCACATGGGATGCCTTCTTTGAGGAGAACAGAGGCATGTGGGA
Organism: uncultured Acetatifactor sp.; assembly: GCF_910585425.1. Taxonomy (GTDB): domain Bacteria; phylum Bacillota; class Clostridia; order Lachnospirales; family Lachnospiraceae; genus Acetatifactor. The sequence continues at coordinate 17,873 of NZ_CAJUCP010000053.1, forward strand.
ACCCCTGCTGAACGAGCTGAACGAGCATTTCGGCTATTGAGAAGAGCGCGGTGCGCGGGAAAGAGCACAGAAAGCATTGAAATAGCGAAACACAGCAATGATATGACAGAAATGAAGTAAGCACGGACGGCTCCCTTGTCCCCTTATGAAAAGGGGCAGGGGAGCCGAAAGTATATATAAAGGCAGCGGACTGCCGCAACGGGCAGCTGCAGACGGCCTGCAATGCGCAGCGCTGAGATAAGGAGGTTGTCAGATATGGGAATTCCAAAGCTTTATTTTTACGGTGACATCGAGGGCCTGGTCCCGGCTCTGAAAGGGCTGGAGGGGGACGGATATTTCAGGCTGTGCGGCAAGGACGAGGGCGGCTTTCCGGTAAAGGCGGAAAGCGGGGCGGAGAACATGGTGAGCTGCGACGGGCAGAGCGCCTGCATCCGCTTCGAATCCAGGACGCTGTTCTTCCGCCAGTTGGGGCGGCTGCTGGGGCGGCTGCCGGAAGCCTTTGAGGAGAAGACGGTCAAATATTTCGATGAGCTGGGGGCTATGTTCGACCTTTCCCGGAACAATGTGATATCCGTGGAGGGCTTCCAGGGCTTCATGAGGAAGCTGGCGCTGATGGGCTACACCTATATCTTCTTATATATGGAAGATACTTATGAGGTGGAGGAGCTGCCCTACTTCGGGTACATGAGGGGCAGGTATACCCAGGAGGAGCTGTCCCGGATGGACGCCTACGCGGCGGATTACGGAATCGAGCTGATTCCCTGTATCCAGACGCTGGGGCATCTGGAGAAGTATCTGCGCTGGCCGGTAGCATTCCCCATAAGGGATACGGAGAACGTGCTGCTGGTAGGCGCGCCGGAGACGAAGGAATTCCTGCGGAGCATCCTGAAGGCTGCCACCGCACCCTTTGGTTCTTCCAGGATCCATCTGGGCATGGACGAGGCCTGGGGGCTGGGAAGCGGCATGTACCTGGCGAAGAACGGCTACAAGCCCTCTCTGGAGATATTGAGGGACCATCTGGAGATGGTGATGGACGTGTGCAGGGAGCTGGACCTGGAGCCCATGATCTGGAGCGACATGTTCTTCCGTCCCCTGAACGAGAGCGGCGATTATTACGACCAGTCCCCCATCGAGGAGAAGACCCTGGAGCAGATCAGGGCCTCCATCCCGGAGGGGCTGTCGCTGGTATACTGGGACTATTACCACGCGGAGAAGGAGGTGTACTCCAGGCTGCTGGAGAAGCATCAGCAGCTCACGGACCGCATCGTCTTCGCAGGGGGCATCTGGACCTGGAACGGCATCTCCCCCAACCAGGGGAAGGCCTTCCGCGTCACCAGGGAAGGCCTGGGGGCCTGCAGGGAGCGGGGCATCCGCAATGTCTGCACCACCATGTGGGGGGACAATGGCGGCGAGACCTCCAGCCTCTGCGCCCTGATCGGGATGCAGCTGTTCGGCGAGTATGCCTACAATGAGGATCCCACCAACGAGGAGGTCTTCCGCAGCTTCCGGGCGTGCTGCCGGGAGGATGGCCAGGCGTTCTACGACCTGCGGCTGCTGGATGAAATCCCCTCTGTGCCGGAGGAGAACCTCCACAGCGCCAATCCCTCCAAGTTCCTGTTGTACCAGAATCCGCTCTACGGCCTCTTCGACAGGCATGTGGAGGACTTCCTGAAGGATGCGCTGAAGACGGCAGGGCGCGACCCGGAGGATCCGGCCCAGATGGAGGCCATCCTCTTCGGGGAGGACGAGGAGCTCCACGGCCTGTACGATTACTATATGGATTTGGCCGGAAAGCTGCGGGGCTATATGCGGAAATCCGAGGGGAATGCCCTGATGTTCGCCCACTACGCGAACCTGGCACAGTTCCTGGCGGACAAGGCAGAGCTGGGCTGCGCCATCCGCTTCGCCTATGACGCGGGCAGGGACGACCTGACAGAGGAGTGCATGGACAGATGCGCAGGGCTCCTGGAGCAGCTGCCCGCGCTGGCGGACACCTGGCGGAAGCTCTGGAGGAGCACCAGCAAGGCTGTGGGCTTCGAGGTGATAACCATCCGCCTGGGAGCGCTGGAGGCCCAGTTGAAATACGCGCTGGAATGCCTGGATGCCTTCTACCATGAAGGGGCAAAGATAGAGGAGCTGGAACTGGAGCTTCTGCACTACGGCTCCATGCGGCCCAGGCAGGAAGGGGCGGCCCTGGACATCGGCTGCCCGTTCTGGGACAGGATTGCCGCCATGAACCCTGTGGGCGGCGTATGATGAAGGTGTAATATAAGAACGTGAATTAATCAAATGAGGCTCCTTTCCGAAAGGGCGGAATTCCGCTGTCTTTCGGGAGGGAGCCTGTTTTTTGCTTCTGCGAATCGTCACTCTTTCCAATAGTCTATCGTTTCCTGCGAGGTGGTGACGATTCCAAATAGTTTTCGCATAAAATCTTCCTTTTCATGGAACATTTCCAGAATAAGGATGGTTTCATTGGCTGTTAAGCGGTAAAAGAAATAGTTATGTTCCACAAAAATATAGCTGTAATCGGATTCGACATCATATTGCGATGAGATTCTTGTGCCTGATTGGGGGAATGCCTCAAGTCGTCGGATTCCTTTCGTTATCTTGCCCATAATCTTTTGTGAGCCGCTTTCTCCGTAGGCTTGCGTTAATTCGCTGCGGAGCTTTTTTAGCTTTCTTCTGACGATCTGTGAATATTCCAATTTAGCCAAATCATGACACCCCCAGCTCTTTTTCTAATTCATCTGCGGATATGGTTCCTTCAGCAATCACTGATTTTTCGGCTTCCTGAAGCTTTAGCAGCAACTGATTTAAGGACTTCTGCTTATCCAGCTCATCTAATTCCTGCATGTCGATAATGGCGCAGGAGCCATGTCCGTTGCGGGTAAGATAGACTCGGTTCCCATAGGAAACCTCATTTACCACCGCTGTGTAATTTCTCAAGTCTGATATGGGTTTTATATTCGGCATTTTGCATCCTCCAATTCTTCCAAACTTCCAGTCGGTTCTCTACACACCTTTCTGATAGTATTATACCAGTTGTCTGCCATCGCCTGCAACAAATTTGCATGGAAATTTACAGCAAAATTTATGGCATGTGGATGCGCGGCTGTCTGCCTTTACATCCTTGCCTCCATAAGATTGCTGGAGGCATACCGCCGAAGCCCTCGGTAGAACACTGCTGCCGCCAGGGCGCAGATCAGGACGGTGTAGGCCAGGATCCGGGCCAGGCTTCCCATATCGAAATCCACCATTACATGCACGGGCCGGTAGATGACCATGCCCACGGGGAGGACCTGGTAGAGCAGGAACCTGGCCGCGCCGTGGAAGATGCCGTCCGGGTAGGTGGAGAAGCTGATGGAGCTGTTCATCAGATGCTGGGCGAAGGCGTCGGCCCGCAGGAACCAGAAGGACAGGCTCCCCAGCAGCAGGGCGAAGGCCGCCAGGATTACAGCCCCTGTCACCGTGAACAGCAGGAACAGGAACAGCCGCTTCAGGCTGAAGCAGAAGACGCACAGCAGGATCAGTCCGTAGAGCAGGTCGCCGATGGCCGAGGTGTTGGTGGCGGAGGTGATCACGCTAAGCAGCACGTTCTTGGGCTGTACCAGGTAGGAGTCCAGCTTCCCGCTGACGATCAGGTCGGGCAGGGAGAAGGCTCTGGCAAAGAGGATCCTGGACAGGCCGAAGGTGCTGGCGGCCAGGCCCCACAGCAGCATGACCTCCCGCATGGTGTAGCCGCCGATGTCCTCTTTTATATGGAAGAGAATCATCCATTGCAGGATGAAGGCGGCATTGTTCAGGACCATGAAGCCGATGTTGGTGAGGAAGGTGGCTTTGTTCAGCATCTCCCGCATGATATTGTATTTTACAGCCAGCAGGCATACCCGCAGCTGATTCTTAACCGCCGTTGACATACAGCTTTTTCGCCCCCTTTCCGTAGAGGAAGAGCATGAGCCCCCAGGCCGCCCCCAGGTACAGGGCCTGGGCCAGGAGGATTTCCAGGTACTTTTCCGTGGAGAAATCCACGATCAGCTTGGCCGGGCCGTAACAGACCGTGTAGACAGGCGTGAGCTTCACCAGGGGCTGAAGGGCCTCCGGGAATATCTCCACCGGAAACAGGGTGCCCACCACCAGCAGGAGCTTGCTGTAGAGCCACTGGAAGGGAGCGGAGTCCTCGATCCAGAAGGAGATCATGCTGATGCACAGCCGCAGGACGGCGTCGATGGTGATGCCCGCTATGACCACAGGTATCGCCGCCAGCAGGGCCAGGGGGCGGAAACGGGGCAGCGGCCCCACCAGAACCATTCCCAGCCCCGCAGCCAGCAGGGCGAACATGGGCAGCTGGATGCTCCAGCCTCCCGTATACCTGGCCAGGCAGTAGAGGCAGTAGTGATAGGGCTTGCCTATCAGGTAAGCGATATTGCCGCCCCGGATGTCCGTGGCCACCTGCCTGGTCACTACGTGGGACGGAGCGCCGAACCAGATGGTCTCCGTGATCATCACGTACCAGATCATCTGCGCCTTATCGTACCCGGCAATCAGCTCTCCCGGCGAGGAATATATGTAATTCCAGAGCTGGATGAACACAAAGATGATAATGGCGAAGCTGATGAAGCCCATGGCGATATTGGCCGCGTACTGGAGGTTCTCCATGAGCACGGACTGGTAGATGACCCTGTATTTTCGTAAGCGAAGGCTCTTTCTCATGAGATTCCATCCACCCTCCCCTCTGCTTTATAGATTTCCGTGATGATGCTTTCCAGCGGGACATTGGAGATATTGATGTCCTCCAGGTTCTCCGCGTCGATCATGTGCAGGGCGTCGTTGATGCGCAGCTTCCCGGTGTCCACCTGGAACTTCACCCGGCCGCCCTTCTGCTTCAGGAGGGTGATGCCCTCCGCGGCGGGCAGGGGGGCCTCCTCCCGGAGCTTGGCCTCCACGATCTTCCGGTCCAGGTAATGGTTCTTCAGATGCTCCATGGAGTCGTCCAGCACGATCCGGCCGCTGTTCACGATGATGATGCGCCTGCAGAGCTTCTCGATGTCCCCCACGTCATGGCTGGTGAGGAAGATGGTGGTGCCAAGCTCCCGGTTCATCTGCCGGATCAGGGCCCGGATGTTCTCCTTCACCACGGGATCCAGGCCGATGGTGGGCTCGTCCAGGAACAGCACCCTGGGCCTGTGGATCAGGGAGGCCACGATCTCGCAGCGGATACGCTGGCCCAGGGACAGGCTCCTCACCGGGGTGTTCAGGAAGGGGCCCAGCTCAAAGGTGTCCGCAAGCTCCCTTATGCGGCTCTCCGTCTCCCTGTCGGGAGAATCGTAGATCGCCCCGAAGAAGCGGAAATTGTCGTAGGGCGTCAGGTGGGTCCAGAGCTGCTCCTTCTGGCCGAACACCGTGCCGATTTCATAGGCCAGGCGCCTGCGCTGCTTCGTGGGATCGATGTCCAGCACTCTGGCACGGCCGCCGTCGGGATAGAGGATGCCCGTGAGCATCTTGATGGTGGTGCTCTTCCCCGCGCCGTTGGGGCCGATGAAGGCAAGCATTTCGCCGGCCTCCACAGAGAAGGAGATGCCGTCCACCGCCTGCACCTCTTTGATCCTGGGGCGCAGGATCGCCCGGAGGCTGCCCCTCATGCCCTTTTCCTTCTGCCTGACCCGAAAGGCCTTGGTCAGATTCTCTGATTCGATTACATTCATGTCTTCCAACCCTCCTGTGAATTTTTCCTGTAAAAACTGTGAAAACTGTAAAACCTGTATAAAAAAAGAACCGCTCTGCCATATACGCTTTCGGTATATGCTAGCGGCTCCTGTGCTGATTGCCGCATAGCCAAATAAGACTTTCCATCTCTTCGGCCATGCGTTTTTCCGGATGTCCACCGGAATCAGGTCGTGACCGTAAAGTGAAAAATCTGCTGGACCAGCGTAATCAGTACAAAAGATGCACAATTGTATGCCAACATGATGAATTCTCCTGCTTTCGTCTGTTTTGAGTTCAGTAATCTGAAATTTCGAGTAGGATATCATGTTTCTTTTGAAAAGTCAAGAGATAAAATTCATAAAACCGATAAAAACCAAAAAATTCTATTGATTTCACAGGCCGGACAGATTACAATAAGGACAGTGGACATGACAGAATGGCCAGGCGCGGTTCTGCAAAAAAGAAAGGCAAACAGGAAAACGGGAGGTCGGCAGGATATGAAGACAGGGGCACAGCTCTACACCATACGTGCATACACGCAGAATGAAAAGGATTTCGCACGGAGCATGAAGCGCATCGCGCAGACAGGCTACAGGACGGTGCAGATATCCGCGGTGGGCAAGGACATCCGCCCGGAGCGCATCCGTGAGATCTGCGACGAGAACGGGCTGGAGATCGTGCTGACCCACAGCGACGTGAACCGCATCCTGTACGATACGGACAGGCTCATTGCGGAGCATGATGTCATGGGATGCAGATACATAGGCATAGGGGCCATGCCGGACAGATACCGCGCGCCGGAATGGCTGGCGCATTTTGCCGAGGATTTCAGGGAACCGGCCAGGAAGATCGCGGATGCGGGGAAGCTTCTGATGTACCACAACCACAACTTCGAGTTCCGCAGGATCCAGGCGGAAGGGGAGGCGCAGGAGAAGCGCATCATTGAGTACCTGTGCGACTGGTTCGGGCCCCGGGAGCTGGGCTTTACGCTGGACACCTACTGGGTGCAGGCGGCGGGGGCGGACGTGTGCCAGTGGATCGGCCTGCTGGCGGACAGGATTCCCTGCGTGCATCTGAAAGACATGGCCGTAGGCGCGGAGGGGGCCATGATGGCGCCCGTGATGGAGGGGAACCTGAACTTCGGGGCCATCCTGAAGGCGCTGGAGGGGACGAGCTGCGAATATCTGCTGGTGGAGCAGGACATCTGCCAGGGGAGCCCCTTCGACTGCCTAAAGCAAAGCTATGACAACCTGGCCGCCGCCGGGTATCGCTGAGAGGCCGCTGCTCTGGCGGGAAAGCACGGGCTGAAGGCTGGCGCGCGCTGAGAGGGAAGAGGAGAGGACAGGATGGTACTATCGGATAAGACAATCATGAGGATGCTCCGGGAGGGGACGCTGTCCGTCTCGCCTCTGGAGGAGGGCCAGATACAGCCCGCCAGCGTGGACATAAGGCTGGGGAACATGTTCAGCATCATCGAGGATCTGCCCAGGGGCGTCATCGACCTGGAGAACGAGATCCAATACCGCACCATGGAGACGGATACCTATGTGCTCCTGCCCGGCCAGTTCGTCCTGGCCACCACCATGGAATACATAGAGCTGCCCGACAACCTGACGGCCTTCGTGGAGGGGCGCAGCTCCCTGGGGCGCATGGGGCTGTTCATCCAGAACGCGGGCTGGGTGGATCCGGGGTTCAAAGGAGAGATCACGCTGGAGCTGTTCAACGCCAACCGCTGCGCCATCGAGCTGAAGGCCGGACGCAGGGTGGGGCAGCTTGTGTTCGCGGAGATGGACGCCGCGGCCCTGCATCCTTACCGGGGAAAGTATCAGGGACAGACAGGGGCTACGGGTTCCCGTGCATTTATGGACGATAAAGAGTGAAATTCATAATAATCGTTTAGAATCCTTAAGAATAAATGGACAAAGAGCAGTATTTGGGGATAAAATAGAAAAAAACATAAAAAAACATAAAAGAAAGGAAATTTCGATGAAAAAGAAAGTACTGGCAGCAATTATGGCGGCCGCTGTCATCCTGGCTGGCTGCGGAGGAAACGATGGGGGGACGTCCGAGGCTCCGGTGGAGACAATGTCGCCCGTCATCGTAGAGGATACACCGGAGCCTTCGCCGGAGGCCACTGAGGAGCCGGAGGCGGAACCTGAGGTGGAGGAAGAGACCCGGGAGGGGATGTACCGGAGCGAGCTGACGAATGAGTGGATAGACGAGGGGCTGAAGAACCAGAGGCCCATAGCGGTCATGGTGGACAACGAGAAGATAGCGCTGCCCCATTACGGGCTGACGGAGGCCGATGTGGTCTACGAGATCATGAACAGCACGCTGAACGACAGGATCACACGGTTCATGGTGCTTGTGAAGGACTGGGAGAAGATTCAGCAGATGGGCAGCATCCGCAGCACCCGCTCCACCAACATCTACCTGGTGGGCGAGTGGAACGCCGTGCTCTGCCATGACGGCGGCCCTTACTTCGCTATGGATCTGATTGCCGAGAAGGCCTACTGCGATAATTTCTCAGGCACCTTTTCCCGCGTGCAGAACGGGAAGCCCACTGAGTTTACGGAGTATATCCTGGCGGGGGATCTGGAGAAGAACTTCAGCAGCAAGAACTACAGCAAGGAATACAATGAGCATTATGAGGGGGAGCACTTCCAGTTCTCCAATGAGGAAATCGACCTGTCCGGCGAGGCGGGGGCGATCGACTGTACCGAAATCCAGCTTCCCTTCAAGCACAATGGCTCTACGCTGAAATACAACGAGGAGACCGGGACATACGATTATTATGAGTACGGCCAGGCCCATCTGGACCCGCAGCATGACAATGCCCAGCTCTCCTTCAAGAACCTTCTGATCCAGGACTGCACCTTCTCCGACCTGGGAGACGGATATCTGGTCTATAATGTCCTGGACACTTCGGGGCGCAGCGGATACTACATAACCAACGGAAAAGCCATTGAGGTGAACTGGTATAAGGGTTCGGACACCGCTCCCACGACCTTCTACAAGAAGGGGACAAGCGAGGAGATTCAGTTGAACACGGGGAAGACCTACATCTCCATCGTGCCCTCCGACGGGTGGGACGACATCGTCATAAAGTAACAGCTTAATAGCCATGCCCGGAAAAGATGAACATGAGACTGTGTTCATCTTTTTCTTTCGGCGGACCCGCAGAGGGCGGCGGGACGGAACCGCGGAGTGCAGCAGAGCGCAGCCACAGGGGCAGAGGGACGGAACCACAGGGGGCAGCGGACCCGCAGGGGCGGCAGGGCGGAACCGCAGACTGCAGAGGCCAGGGGACGCGGCGTGTAGACGGCATCAGAGGACAGGGGGAAGGGAATGGACAGAAGGAAGCGGCTTCGCAGGGGCAGGATGATATTTCTGGGGATTGGGATCCTAGTGGTCCTGCTGAACGTGGCGGCATGGAACAGCGCTGCCTTTTCCGACTGGTATATCGCCCATGTCTTCCCTGTCTGGGTGGGCACCTATGGCCGCCTGACCGGGCTGTTCCCCTTCTCGGTGGGGGAATGGATGATTGGTGCCGGGCTGGTGGTGCTGGGGCTGGCGGTGCTGTTGGGCATCGGTTGGGCGGGGATTGGCAGTGTTCTGGCAGTGAGGCGTCTGTGGTGCAGAAGACCCAGGGAGGCTGCTCATGCTGCCGGCGCGGGGCTTGGAATCTATCGGAAGGTCAGCGTTGCGTATTATCGGTTTTTCGTATGGACATTGCTGATCGTCTGCCTGGTCATGACGCTGAACTGCTTCATCCTGTACCACGCCTCCACCTTTTCGGAGCAGTATTTCGGCGAGGACGACAATGTGTACGCGCTGGAGGAGCTGATTGGGGTCTATAACATGGTGGCGGAGCAGTGCAACCGCTTAAGCGGGGAGATGCTGCGGGACGAGGACGGCATGGCGCTGTACCCGGGGAGCCTGGGGAGGGACGGGGAGCTGCTGGACATGGAGGACATGGCCAGGGAGCTGATGGCGCGGCTTGGGGAGGAATATCCCCGGCTCAAGGGCTACTATCCCCGGCCCAAGGCGTTGGCGGCCTCGGATTTCATGTGCCAGCAGCATATGCAGGGGTACTATTTCCCCTTCTCCATGGAGGCCAATTACAACGATGTGATGCACATCCTGAATTTCCCCTCCACCATGTGCCATGAGCTGGCCCATCTGCGGGGATATATCTATGAGGACGAGGCAAATTTCATCGGCTATCTGGCCTGCGTGGAATCGGAGGACGCCTTTTTCCAGTACGCGGGATATCTCAGTGTATTGGTGTACCTGCGCAATGACATCTACAAGGCGAGGAGGGAGGACCGCGCCGCCTACGAGGAGGCCATAGAGCGGATCGCCCCAGTGGAGGTGGAGGCCCGGGTCTGGGAGGACAATGTGTTCGTGGTGCAGGAGGAGTGGGACCGGATTGACGGGAAGGCTCTGATCGACACGGAGGTGGTGGACAAGGCCGCGGATGTGTTCATCGATACCAACCTGAAGATACATGGCATCTCCGACGGCGCGGTGAGCTACAGCCGCGTGGTGAAGCTGTTGCTGCAGTATTACCGATACCATGGGCTTGGGGATATTTGAAGGAAAGCTGTTCAAAAGCAGAAAATATAAAAATATAAAAAATCATCCAAAGGTATTGACAAAGAGCCCTTTTCCGTGTAAAATAATCATTGTTGTGGCGGAGGGATAGTTCCATTCCGGCTGAAATGAATTGAACAGGTCGTTTTTATGCAGGTGTAGTTCAGTGGTAGAACACCAGCCTTCCAAGCTGGATATGTGGGTTCGATTCCCATCACCTGCTTTTTGGTTGTCATCATGCGAGAGATTCTGCCGTCATCCCTATAAAGTAGCTTTACACTTTGCACAAGGGCTGTTATAATGGAAGCATCAGATAAGCACAGGAAGCAATGTGTCAAATGGGAGGTGGTTATGTGCCGCCAGGTATTGAAGTAACAAAACAGGCCCTTGATGATTTCAAGAAGATTCAAGAGTATATGTTATCAGCGAGAAAAGAAAACGCAACTGAGACATATGCAAAGCTTAAGAAAGAATATTTGACAATAAAAGCATTGTTGAATGTTTCTGGCGTGAATCTTACTGACATCGATGAAATCAAGGAATGACCGTCCTGCAACTGAATACTTTTAGTCCTTCGCCGTAAGGTGGAGGACTTTTTGCATAGCGAGGGCAAGTGAAGGAAACAGAGCATCAGCGGATAAATATAATAAAAGAGAGGAAACACCTGACATGGAAAAAATAGCGAGCTTCACCATCGACCACATCAAGCTGGAACCCGGCGTCTATGTGTCCCGCAAGGACAGCGTAGGCACGGAGACGATTACCACTTTCGACCTGCGCATGACCAGCCCCAATGAGGAGCCTGTGATGAACACGGCGGAGGTGCACACCATCGAGCACCTGGGGGCCACATTCCTGCGCAACCACCCGGAATACGGCCCGAAGACCATCTACTTCGGCCCTATGGGATGCCGCACAGGCTTCTATCTGCTGCTGGCCGGGGACTACAGCTCCCGGGACATCCTGCCCCTGATCACAGAGATGTACGAGTTCATCCGGGATTTCCGGGGCGAGGTGCCCGGGGCCTCCGCGAAGGACTGCGGCAACTACCTGGACATGAATCTGCCCATGGCGAACTTCCTGGCCGGGAGATACCTGGAGGAGGTGCTCCGCGGAATAGACACCAGCAGGCTGGTGTATCCGGACTGAGTGACGGCCCTGCGGATCTGGCGGCGGCCAAAGCGGCAGAGGGAGGATGCGGAGGCGCAGTGCCGCGAACTTCCTGGCCGGGAGATACCTGGAGGAGGTGCTCCGCGGAATAGACGACAGCAGGCTGGTGTATCCGGACTGAGTGACGGCCCTGCGGATCTGGCGGCGGCCAAAGCGGCAGAGGGAGGATGCGGAGGCGCAGTGCCGCGAACTTCCTGGCCGGGAGATACCTGGAGGAGGTGCTCCGCGGAATAGACGACAGCAGGCTGGTGTATCCGGACTGAATGACGGCCCTGCGGATTTGGCGGCGGCCAAAGCGGCAGAGGGAGGATGCGGAGGCGCAGTGCCGCGTGCTTCCTGCCAGGGGAATCGGGACAGAGGGCGCAGAAGGAACGGAAGGGGACTGCGCGGAAAAGAGGAGGACTTATCATGACGAAGATTGGCATCATAGGAGCGATGGAGCTGGAAGTAGAACAGCTTAAGAAGGAAATGGCCGTGAAATCGGTGGTGAAGAAGGCAGGGATGGACTTCTTCGAGGGCACTTTGGGCGATGTGCCCGTAGTCGTCGTCCGCAGCGGCATCGGCAAGGTGAACGCGGCGCTGTGCGTACAGATCCTGGCGGATGTGTTCCAGGTGTCCCATGTGATCAATACCGGCGTGGCAGGCTCCCTGAACGCGAAGCTGGACATCGGCGACATCCTCATATCCCGGGACGCCCTGCACCACGACATGGACACCACGATTTTCGGCTATCAGCCCGGGGAGGTGCCCCAGATGGGCTTCCGGGAGTTCAGGGCGGATGAGCGCATGATGGAGCTGGCCAGGGAGGCCTGCGAGAAGGTCAATCCTGACATCCGTGTCATGTTCGGCCGGGTGGTCAGCGGAGACCAGTTCATCTCCAGCAAAGAGGTGAAGGAGCGGTTGATCGCCCTGTTCCAGGGGGACTGCGCGGAGATGGAGGGGGCCTCCATCGCTCACGGCGCATACCTGAACGGCCTTCCCTTCGTCATCATCCGGGCCATCTCGGACAAGGCGGACGACAGCGCCGAGATGGACTATCCCACCTTTGAGGCGGCGGCAGCGAAGCATTCCGCGGCATTGGTGAAGGAAATGATAAAAGGACTTCTGCCCTGAGCGGAAGTCCTTTGCGGACAGGAAAAAGCATGCCGGGCCGGATTCAGTCCGGCCTTTTTTTGCGGAAGACGAACAGCTTGCTGAAGACATAGTTGGCGATGACCACCAGCACGGCGGAAATCACGCTGGCCGCCACCAGGTTGATGCCCGCGGCGGTGAGGAGCTGCATCACCACGATGTCCAGGATCCATGTAGCCACCCTGGAGAGCACGAATTTCGGCGCTTCCTTCCGCATGGGCTCCTTGCTCTTGAACACGAACCTGCGGTTGGTGAAGAAGGCGAATATGACCCCCGTCACCCAGTTGACGGTGCTGAGCACCGTGTTCTCGAAGGGGGTGGGGTACATGGTGTTGTGGAACAGCAGGGCGTTGGCGATGAACTTCGCGGCCCAGGATACCACGGTGGTCAGGAAGCCTACGATCAGGTAGACGATGATCTCCTCGTATTGTTTGTACAGTGCCTTGCATTTCTCTATCATTGGTTCCTCCTACTGCCGGATTTCAGTGCTCCGGCATTCTTTATGCGCAGGCCCGCATATGGAAAGCTGCCGTTTGCACGGCTGCGGGCCGCGCGGCGGGCAGTGGGGAAGGGCGTTCTCCTGCCCGATTGCACAGGCCGCATATGGAAGCTTGCCGCTGACATGGCCGCGGGTAATCGTCAGGGATTGACGATATTCCTGTCTTCTCCCTGCAGGAAAGCGGCGATGTTCCGGTAAGCCTCCTCCACGCAGCGCCTGCGGGCCTCCACGCTGGCCCAGGCCAGGTGAGGGGTGATGATCAGGCGGCTGCTGTCCCGGAAGCGGCTCAGGGGATTGTCGGGTGACAGGGGCTCCTTCTCCACCACGTCCAGGCCCGCGGCGGCTATCTCGCCCGCCTCCAGCGCCCGGTACAGGGCGGCATTGTCCACCACCGGCCCTCTGGCCACGTTTATCAGCACCGCGGTGCGCTTCATCTTCCGCAGCGCTTCCCCGTCGATGAAGTTCCGGGACAGGTCGCTTAAGGGACAATGCAGGGAGAGGAAATCGCTCTCTGCAAGCAGTGTGTCCTTATCCAGCCGGGGATATTCCGTGCAATCGCTTTTTCCCGTGACGGAATGGAAGACCACCCTGCAGCCGAAGGCCTCCGCGGTCTTCGCCACCCGCCTGCCGATATTGCCCATACCTGCGATGCCCCAGGTCTTGCCCTCCAGCTCGCAGAAGGGCAGGTCGAAATTGGAGAACCGCGCCTGGGCGCTGTAGGCCCCGGATTTCACGTAATGGTCATAATGGAACAGCTTCTGGCTCAAGGCAAGGGCCAGGGTGAAGGTGTGCTGGGCCACCATGGCCGTGCAGTAGTCCCGCACATTCGCCACCTTGATGCCCCGTCCGCTGCAGTAGTCCAGGTCGCAGTTGTCGAAGCCCGTGGCGAATTCGCAGATTAGCTTCACGTTCGGCGCGTCCGCCAGGGTCTCCCGGTTCAGGGGGGATTTGTTGGCGATGACGATGTCCGCGTCCTTCACCCGCTCCCGGACCTCCTCCAAAGTGACAGTGTTGTCATAAACGGCGACCTGGCCAAGCTGGCCCATGCAGTCCACGGACACGTCCGTGCCCACGCTGTTCCGCTCCAATATCACGATTTTCATCTTATACGTATATCCTTTCTATAGAATGTCTTTCCTCTGCAAGGCAGAGGGAATCGTCCCCCTGCCCGCCGCACAAAAAGGCGGCCGATGACCGGCCGCCACAGGATGCCGCACCGGAAGTCCCGGCAGAAACAGGTCCATTCCAGTGTAGCAAAGTGTAAAAGTAATTTCAAGTTAAATTTTTCCGCCCGGGAAGCCGGTCTAGGAGGTCAGGAATTCCTTCAGCAGCGCCTCCAGCTCCTCCTCCGTGACCATGGCGGAGTCGTCCGACACGGCGGAAGGATCCGGCGCGGCGAAATCCGGCACGGCGGCGCCCTCAGGCTGGGGCGGCACAGGGGGCATCTGCTGGAAGGGCGGCTGGGGGGCTTCCATCTCCGCCAGCTCCTCCCCGCCTGCGGCCAGCCTGTTGCCGATGGGCATCAGCTCCAGGGTGCGCTGCTCCGGCCTGCGGCCGGCGCCGCGGGCATTCTTGCGCCGCCTTCCCCTGGCCGGGGTGCGGCTGCCCTGCTTTTCCTCGAAGACGGACTCCCCGTAGAGCATCTCGATATCCTGCCTGGTGACGTCGATGCGGGGGGACAGGTGGTTCTCCAGATAGTCCACCAGGTTCACCTTCAGCACCCGTTTCTTCCCGCTCACGTCCACCACGGTGGAGATGCTGAAATAGGCGTATAGCCCGAAGAAGCTGGCTATGTAGAAGGGCAGCACGTCCCCCAGCGTCCGCCCCGCCAGGATGCTCTTGCACACGCCTATGCCGGAGCAGACCACGGACAGGAGCATCATCTGGCCGGACAGGTGGTAGAGGGTATCGAAGGAGAGATGCCCCAGGGCCATCCTGCCCAGGAACTTGTCCACAAAGACGGAGATATTTGCCACTCCGCCGCTCAGCTCGTAGCAGCTGGCGAATTTTGTCTTGCACTGCCTCAGCAGCCGGTTCTTCGTGATGGCCATGTTGTCGGCCTCCTTTATCATATTCCGGTACAGCAGTCCTAGAAATATCCGAAGGATGATGCTGATTCCCAGACAGGTGAACATTGCGATTGTTATCAGCTTTTCTTCCTGAAATACGCGAAACATAATGCGCCTCCTTTCTGCTCTGGAACCACTGGCAGACGATCCTGCCATGCTTTCAGTATAACGCAGGCCTGTCCAACTTTACAGATTTTTCCATCGCATTTTTCCCTGCTTTTATCCGTTTTTCTGACAAGAAAAGAGCCCGGGCGGCATCTGGGGCGGCCCAGGCGCAAAAATCCGTTGCAGAACAGGGAAAAATCTGTTAGAATGTACCTTAATAATGAATCGCAAAGGAGAGGAAAAGGATGGATACACTGAAATACAAGACACACGGAACCTGCTCGCAGGAGATTGACATCGAACTGAAGGACGGCCTGATCGATTCCGTAAAGTTCACCGGCGGCTGCCACGGCAACCTGCAGGGCGTAAGCGCTCTGGTAAAGGGGATGAAGCCCCAGGAGGCCATTGACCGGCTGAAGGGCATCCGCTGCGGGGCGAAGGCCACCTCCTGCCCTGACCAGCTTGCGCTGGCCCTTGAGGAGATGCTTTAATCTATAGTTGAAAGGCATTGTTTATGAAAAAAATCGTTTTGACAGGCGGGGGCAGCGCAGGGCACGTTACCCCCAATATTGCATTGCTTCCGTCGCTGAGGGAGGCGGGGTACGAGATCACCTATATGGGATCCTACGACGGCATCGAGAAGAGGCTGGTGGAGGATTTCGGCCTGCCTTACGTGGGTATCGCCACGGGGAAGTTCAGGCGGTATCTGGACCTCCAGAACCTGACGGATCCCTTCCGCGTGGTCAAGGGCTTCGGGGAGGCCAGGAGATTCCTGAAAAAGTATCATCCGGACGTAGTCTTCTCCAAGGGGGGCTTCGTGGCCGTCCCTGTGGTGCGGGCCGCGGCGTCCCTGGGCATCCCCTGCATCATCCACGAGTCCGACATGACGCCGGGGCTGGCCAATAAGATATGCATCCCCGTGGCCAGGAAGGTATGCTGCAATTTCCCGGAGACACTGAAGCTCCTGCCCGGGGACAAGGCGGTGCTGACAGGCTCCCCGATCCGGGCGGAGCTGGCCCAGGGCAACAAGCTGGCCGGGCTGGACATGTGCGGGTTCAACGCCAATACCCCGGTGGTCATGGTGATTGGCGGGAGCCTTGGGGCCGCCAATGTGAACAAGGCGGTGCGGGCCGCGCTTCCCAGCCTCCTGGGGGATTTCCAGGTGGTGCATCTGTGCGGCAAGGACAAGGTAGACAATCTGCTCCTGAACACGCCGGGCTACAGGCAGTTCGAATATGTGAAGGCGGAGCTGAAGGACCTCTTCGCCATGGCGGACGTGGTGATCTCCAGGGCCGGGGCCAATGCCATCTGCGAGCTGCTGGCGCTGAAGAAGCCGAACATCCTCATCCCGCTTCCCGCCTCCAGCAGCCGGGGGGACCAACTGCTCAACGCCAGATCCTTCGAGGCCCAGGGCTTTTCCATCGTTATCGGCGAGGACGACCTTACCACGGAGCTGCTGGTGGATAAGGTGCACGAGCTCTACTTCTCCAGGCAGACCTTCCGGGACGCCATGAACGACAGCGGGCAGATGGACTCCATCAGGACGATCCTGCGTCTGATAGAGGAGTGCGCCTGCGAAAAAGGGTGACCCGGCACATTGTGGCAAATTTCATCGCTGGTGAGTATAGTAAATAGAGACTTTGATGACACAGGAGATTCCCTATGCTTATGGCTTCTCTCCTGTTTGGGATTTCGGCGAGCCTGGACGCGCTGCTGGTGGGGATCAGCTTCGGACTGCGCGGGGTGCGGATCAGGCTCTGGCAGAATCTGACGATCAGCCTGGTCACCCTCCTGGGCACCTGCCTCTCCGTGGGGCTGGGGCATCGGCTGGCGGCCCTTCTGCCGGAGGCGGTGGGCGCGTATGCGGGAAGCCTGATCCTGATTCTCCTGGGGCTGTACTATATCGCCAAGTGGGCGGTGGCCCTGTTTCGGAGCAGCCGGGCGGCCCCGCCGCGGATCCTTGCGGACGGCGGGGAGCGGGAGGACATGGACGGGGCGGGCGTCTGCGGCGGCAGGGGAGGGCCCGGGCCCTGTCTGAGGCTGGCCCAGGTGTTCGGCTTAAGCCTGACGCTCTCCCTGAATAACCTGAGCGCGGGCCTGAGCGCCAGCATGGCGGGCCTGGCGCTGGCGCCTGCGGCAGCGGCCACCCTTGTCTGCTCCGTGCTGTTTTTGGCCTCCGGCAACAGGCTTGGCGGGTGCCATGGGCTCCAACTGGCAGGCTGCGTGGCAGAGCCGGTTTCCGGCGCCCTGCTGATCGGGCTGGGGCTGGTGCAGCTCTTCTGGTGACATCGGCGGATTCGGAACCAGAGCCCAAGCTTTTTCGCGAAATGGGAATTCTTCCTGTTTCGCTCTACATAGAATTTCCACTATTTTCCCAGATATCATTAATGGACATATATAAACGGCATTTAATTCCTGCCAGCCGCATAGCACGGCCAGCCATGCCGTCTATCCGGTTTTTGGGCAAGATTTAATCGGCTGCATATATATTGCGGAATTTCGCTGTGACAAGAATAAGCCGGAAGCGGTTGGGAAGACTGAGAGAGGACGGACTGTGCCGTCTTCGAAAGGGGAAGAGCGCCATGGCTTTATCTGTTTATCTGGATGAAAATATACGGTATATCGAAGATAACCTGCCGGTGAAGGAGAGCTTCGACCTGATGACCAGGCATCTGTACCTGGGAGAGACCAGGGCCTTCTTCCTGGGGGTGAACGGCTTCTGCAGGACGGAGCTTCTGCAGCAGATCTTCTCGGACCTGCAGGACGCTTCCTATATGAAGGACGAAAGGGTGGAGGACATCCTCCGGTATATGGACGGGAAGATGGGATACGCCCAGACCTCCCTGTGCGGTTCCTGGGAGGACATCTTCCGGAATGTGCTCAGCGGCCCGGCGGCCCTGTTCATCGACGGCTTTTCCCAGGCCATCCTGATAGACGCCCGCAGCTATCCCGCCAGGGGCATCGCGGAGCCGGACCTGGAGCGGGTGACCAAGGGCTCCCGGGACGGCTTCGTGGAGACATTGCTGTTCAACGCCAACCTGATCCGCAGGCGGGTGCGCTCCACGGAGCTGGTGTTCTCCATGCACTGCGTGGGGGAGGAGAGCAGGACGGACGTGGCCATTGCGTATATACGGGGCTCCGTGAACGAGGGGCTGCTGGAGATGCTCCGGGAACGGATAGGCGCCCTGCAGGTCACTTCGCTGACCATGGGGGCGAAAAGCCTGGAGGAACTGCTGGTGCCCAGGCGCTGGTGGAACCCGCTGCCCAGCGTCCGGATGACGGAGCGGCCGGATGTGGCCTGCAGCTATCTGACGGAGGGGCATATCCTGGTATTGGTGGACAATTCGCCCCAGGTGCTGGTGCTGCCCTGCACGGTCTTCCAGTTCACCCAGAGCCCGGAGGATTATTACAAGAGCCCCGCGGTAGGCACGTATTTCCGGCTGGTGCGCTTCCTGTGCATTCCGGTGAGCCTGCTGCTCCTGCCCGTGTTCCTGCTGGTCACGGGCTGCTTCCCGGACACTGCCCGGGCCTGGGGGCTGCTCTCCGGGGACGGCCTTACGAGAGAACGCATGTTCTTCTATATCCTGGCGGTGGAGTTCCTGCTGGACCTGTTCAAGTATTCCTCCTCCTTAAGCTCCGGGAAATTCTCCGGCTCCCTGTCCATCGTGGGAGGACTGATCATCGGGGATGTGGCGGTGGGCCTGAACTGGGCCTCCGCGGACGTGCTGTTCTACGCGGCTGCCACGCTGCTGGCGTCCCTGTCCATGGCGGACACCGAGTTCGCCGACGCCGTCCGTCTCTACAGGATCCTGCTGCTCCTGGGCACGGGCTTCCTGGGCCTGGGCGGCTTCCTGGCCTGCCTGGGGCTCACCCTGCTGTCCGCCGCCACCACGCCTACCTTCGGGGGGATGAGCTATTTCTGGCCCCTGTTCCCCTTCAATAAAAAAGCCCTGGGCAGGCTGCTATTCCGCAGTCCTACGCCCAGGGCCCAGCCGTCCACTATATGGAATCGCGGCAAGGTTCACAGATGATCAGTTCGCCTTCTTGAACTGCAGAGGGTACTCCAGTCCGGGAAGGATCTCTCCCTGGCTGGGGTCGGCCCCGCTGGGAAGCTCCAGCTTCAGGCTGTCCCCGCTGACAGTGAAGACATCATACGCGTTCTTGTCGATCTCGGTCCCTTCCTCGGCCATGTAGAGCTTGTTGCCCTTGGCCTCGTACTTGCCGCTTGTAGCCATCTCGTTCAGCAGGTCGTCCACGTTCACCTCGGCCTCGAAGGTCTGGCGCAGATAGTCCGTGATGCCGTTGCCATAGGTCTCCTGGAAGGCTGCGTCGGCGGCGTCCTTATCCAGACCCTGATTGGAGAACTCGGTGTACATCATCTCCGTGGCGAAGGCCAGGAACTCGTCCAGCCAGGCGCTGTAATTGGTCTTGAAGGACTCGGGCTCGCCGTACATCCTGAAGGTATTGTCCTCCTTGAACTCGAAGCAGATGGACATCATCAGCGGAGCGCTGAAGTCCTCGAACTCTTCGCCCATCTCTCCCGCCAGGAGATCCGCCAGGTCATAGTCCAGGGACCATGTGCCCACCAGGTCTTTTCCGCTGTCGCTGCCGCCGCACCCGCTTATGGACATAGCCATGACAAGGGCCAGCAGGACGACCAGCATCTTACTTACTTTTTTCATGTCATTTCCTCCTCAATATTGGTTTAAATGAAAGCAACATATACAGTCTATCACTATTCCGCATGGTTGGCAAGGAGATTATGGGCCGGAAATATTAAAATATTAAAAATCTGGAAAAAATTGACAGCATCCCTTGACATTTGTCCTGTTTCCATTATAATAAAAACAGGAATCACTACTATTGTTGTGTCTAAGAGAGGTGTCGGATGGCTGCAAGGAAACATAGCAGGCAGAGGGATTCCATCAAGGAGTTCCTGATGACCAGAGAGGATCATCCCACTGCGGATGTCATATACAGGAATGTCCGCCAGCGCAGCCCCAGCATCAGCCTTGGCACGGTATACCGAAATCTCACCCTCCTGGCCCAAGACGGGGAGATCAGCCGGCTGAACCTGGGAGACGGCGTGGACCGCTTCGATGGGGACACTTCGCCCCACTATCATCTGCTGTGCGAGAAGTGCGGCGGCGTGGTGGATCTGGAGATGGAGGACATCAGTTCTGTCCTGGAGAAGGCCGCTGCACATTTCGACGGGCATGTGGCCGGGCATGTGACGTATTTCTACGGCACCTGCGGCCGCTGCACAAAGCCTGAGGGATTGGGTGCAGGGCTTCCCGGGGGGACAGGCCTGCCGGAAGACACAGCTTTGCCTGAAGGATCGGGCGCATGACACGGGTTACCAGATATTTTTTCATAAAGAAAAGGAGATAAACAGTATGAAGTATGTATGTCAAGTATGCGGTTATGTTCACGAGGGCGACAATCCGCCCGCAGAGTGCCCTATCTGCCATGCTCCCGCTGAGAAGTTCACAGCGCAGGCTGCCGATAAGACATGGGCTGCAGAGCATGTGGTAGGCGTTGCCCAGGGCGTCCGCGAGGACATCGTGAAGGATCTGCGCGCCAACTTCGAGGGAGAGTGCTCTGAGGTGGGCATGTACCTTGCCATGGCCAGAGTCGCCCACAGAGAGGGCTATCCGGAGATCGGCCTGTACTGGGAGAAGGCTGCTTACGAAGAGGCTGAGCATGCCGCCAAGTTCGCGGAGATGCTGGGCGAGGTGGTGACCGATTCCACCAAGAAGAACCTGGAGATGAGAGTGGATGCCGAGAACGGCGCTACCGCAGGCAAGACGGACCTGGCCAAGAGGGCCAAGGAGCTGGGCCTGGACGCTATCCATGACACCGTTCATGAGATGGCCCGCGACGAGGCAAGGCACGGAAAGGCATTCGAGGGTCTTCTGAAGAGATACTTCGGTTAAGGCGAATGCCTTGGCATTCGAAGGACTTCTGAAGAGATACTTCGGCTAAATTCGGCTAAGGCGGATGCCCCGGCTGAATATCAAGATTCATGACATAATTCACATAATTATAGAAGGAGGATGACTTCCATGCAGAAATATTTTTGCAATCCCTGCGGATATACTTACGATCCTGAGAAAGGCGACCCCGAGCACGGCATCGCTCCCGGCACCTCTTTCGAATCCCTTCCCGATGACTGGTGCTGCCCGCTGTGCGGCGTGACCAAGAGCATGTTCCAGCCCTGCATCGACAACTACAACTAAATAGAGCGCCAGAAGAGCCGCACCCCCACACCCGCTCTTGCGGGAAAGGGAAGCGGCTCTCTTTTGCGGACATGGGCTGCGTCCGCCGGGGCCCCGCCGGGCTCATTGCAGGAACGCGCCCTCATGCTTTTTGAAGAAGTCGAAATAGGCCCGCACTCCGGCGAGCTGCGTCCACCGCTTCACGTCCACCACATCCTCGTCCATATCGTAGACCTTTGCGCCCCGCATGGCCAGCAGGAAGGGGGAGTGGGTGGATATGACGAACTGGCACCCGAAGAACCGGGCCGAGTCCTCCAGGAACTTCGCCAGCTCCTGCTGGCGCGACGGGGAGAGGCTGTTCTCCGGCTCGTCCAGAAGGTACAGGCCGTTCTCCCGGATTTTCTCCGAGAAATAGAGGAAGGCGCTCTCGCCGTTGGAGTGCTCCCGCACATTGTCCATGACATTTTCCCTCACGTACCTGGACTGGGTCCTGCGGCGGGCCATGTGGACTTTCTTAAGCTGCTCGTAGTCCTCCAGGGACTTCATCTGGAAGTGGGCGTATTTGTTCTCCAGGTACTCCTCGAACAGCTCCTCCCGCTTGCCGGTGATGCCGTCGTTCAGGCATCTCAGGTTCAGCACGAAGTCGAACACGTCGTCGCTGGTGATGATCCTGCTGTCCCCTGGAATCGGCTCCCGGGTCTCGAAGTCGCACATCCGCAGATAGTCCTCAAAGAAATTGGAGCGGTTGTAGGGGGATTCCCTGGTGATTCCCGTCTTCTGGGCGATGATGTTCAGGGCCGTGGTCTTGCCGGAGCCGTTCCCGCCGTAGAGGATCGTGACCGGTTCGAAATCCAGCATCCGCAGCCCGTGCTTCGAGAGCACCTGAAAGGGATAGAAGGTGTCGTAGCAGGTCCGTTTGATCCCCATCAGGAAGCTGTACTCCCGTTCTATGTCAGGGAAGGAGAAATGTGACAGATAGATCATTTCATCAGTCCTTTCAGCTCCTCCAGCAGCTCTAAGTCGGACTGCTGTACCTTGATGTTGGTGGTGACAGGCTCCTCGCCGGGCCTGGTGACGCTCAGTTCGATTACAGTCCCTTCTTCAATCTGCCTGGAAAAGACGGATTTCAGAAAGGCTCCGAATTTGGGATGGTTATGGTTGAATTGGTTCCTGGCGCCGATCAGTTTCAGCATTGACGCGGCATTCATGCCATTTAATCCGCTCATGGTTCCCTCCTGCATCGCTCATTTTGGAATTCTTTTTAAAACTTCCTTCATTTAAAAATATTTGTCACTTGTATATAATGAGAAAATATGGTAAGATAGTAATCGAGAATACAAGGACGTAATAATCCTGTCTTTAACAGTTGCGTAGACAATGAATCGCTGTAACCCCAGTGTTT